>CAWALW010000011.1:0-140086 GCA_963782855.1 uncultured Alphaproteobacteria bacterium
CGGCGACGGTGTCGCCATGCTGCTTCATGTAGAGCTTGATGCCGTTGTCGATCTGCGCGGCAGTGTCGGCGAACTGGCCGGAATAGGCGCTGATCACGCCGACCTTGACGGTACTTTGCGCCTGCGCGGCGGTAGTGGCTGCGATCGCCGCAACAGCAGCGCCCGCCAGCCCGAAGATGAGCTTTTGCATTCGTTCCTCCCAGACTTTCAAAGACGGCTTGATTGGGCGTGACCGTAGTGCGCGGCTCCCCCCAGGTCAATTTGCCCTTGGGCGGAGCGCGCCTGCCGCGCCACGCTATGTAACGAACTTCCGCCCGGTCAGCCGTTCGATATTCCCGTGGTAGATGCGGTCACGGTCGGCCTTCGAAATATCCAGCCCATCGACAATCTTGATGGTCTCGCGGATGTATTGCGTGCCCTGCTCGGGATCGAAGGGGCAATCGGAGGCGAAGATGACCTTGTCGACCCCATAGAACTCGAGCCCGCACAGCGTGGCGGCGCGCGATCCGAACACGGCGGTGTCGGCGATGAAATCCTGCTTGAAGTAGTCGAGCGGCCGCTTCTTGAGGCTCTTCAGCAATGCGAAATAGTCCTCGTCGGTGGTACGCTTCCCAAGCTGGTCCCAGCCCGGCCCGACGCGGCCCTCGTGGTAGGGCACCATCGCTCCCATGTGGTGCACGATAATCTTGAGACCGGGGTATTTGTCCAAGATCCTGGAGAACACGAGGCGCGCCATGGCGACGCTGGTCTCGTAGGGCCAGCCGAAGGTCCACCAGATCTCGTAGAGCGACTTCTGCTCGTCGAGGTAGTCGGGGTGATTGGCGCCGCGCTCGGGATGAATCCAGATCGGCTTGTCGAGCCGCTGCATCGCAGCAAAGAACGCCTTCGAACTCCGGCCGGTCGAGCGGCTTGCCGCCGACGTTGGTGTAGACCTGTGCGCCGACTGCACCCAGCTGCGTAATGGCGCGCTCGACCTCCGCCAAACCGCGCTCGCCTGCCGCCAGCGGTGCCTGCGCTATGAAGGCGGGGAAGTGACGGGGATGCTTCGCGACCAGGTCGGCCAAGCCATCGTTACCGATCTTGGCAAGCTCGAGGGCGACTTCGGGAACGCCTTTGCTCACCGTGTCGAGCGTAGGAGCCGGCAGAGAGAGTATCTGTGCGTAGTCAGGAAACTGCTCGACGATCTTCAGGCGCGTATCGAGATCGTGGATCGACTTCACCGCACGCGCGCGGCGGAACATGTCCTTCAGGTCGCTGCCGACCTCCTCCATCCGCTTATAGTAGCCGGCCGGATAGAAATGGTTGAAAGCATCAATGCGCATATCGCGTTTCCTCGCCTGACGATGGTTGTTGTCTTGCAGAAGCCTCAGTCGATCTTGCTCTCGTCCCGATACATGACTTTGTGGCGCTCCTCGCGAACCCACGCATCGATCTGCTCGACAGTCATGTAGTTCGCCATGTCGAAGCGATCCCAGTTCATGATCTGCGGCAACGTCTTCTTCCAGCGCTTGTAAGGAGGCTTCGCCGGTACGCCGAACAGCATGATGTCGATGACCGCAAGATCGTTGGGAATCCCCAGGAGCGGCTTCAAGGATTCCTGCGCCGCCTGCTGTCCGATCGCGGTAACCCACCAAACCTGGTAGCCGAGTGCGGCAGCCGCGAGGTGCGCGGACATTGTCGATGCTGCAACGCTCTGCAGCAGAATGCGCTCGGCGTTTTCCTGGTATTGCTTGTCGAGATCGGACCCGTCGAGGAGCACCGGAAAGGCTCGCATGAACCGGAAGTCGGCAACGACGACGATGAAGCCGGGCGCGGTTTCGAGGCCCCTATAGTTGGGCGTCGGGAATTTCATCTTGAGCTTGGCGCGACGCCGCTGCTCCTCGACGAAGTAATCCGCGATCTTCTTCTTCGCGCCGTCATCCGTCACCACGATGAAGTGCCACGGCTGGGCGTTTGCTCCCGAAGGCCCATGGCGGGCCGCCTCCAGCACCAATTCGAAATGCTCGCGCGGGATGGCAACCCGAGGATCGAACAGACGCGAGGTCAAACGCCCGCGAACGGTCTCCATCAGTTGCTCATAACGCACGAGATTGGGACTGAACGCTGCGGCTGTCTCACCCATCTTCACCTCCACGCCGGGCGACCCAAGGATACCTTACCTTGGTGGCTTGCACATACGCAGGCTCAAAAGTGCCGTCTATTGATCGCCAATGGGCGGCATGTAAGCTGGCGCACCAGTTGAGGGCATAATCGTGCGGCGCGCAATCGTTGCAGCAATATGCGGGTTGCTGGCCCTGGCAGGCTGCACGAACAATCCCTATCCGGACGCGGATGACGACCGCAAGGTGCTCTATTCCTCCTTCGTGGAAGCGCCGCGCACGCTCGACCCGGCTGTCGCCTACACCACCGCCGAGCACGTCGTGACGGCCAATGTCTTCGACACGCTGCTCGAGTACCACTACCTGCGGCGCCCCTTCGAACTCATTCCAGGCCTGGCAACCGCAATTCCCGAAGCGGTGACCAAGGCCGACGGCAGCCAGAGCTACCGGTTCAAGCTCCGCGACGGCGTCATGTATCACCCCGATCCCTGCTTCGCGTTGAGCGGGCAGGGGCAGCGGGCGCGGAAGGCTGTCGCCGCCGACGTTGCTTTTCAGCTCATGCGTCTTGTCGATCCGGCTGTGAACAGCCCGGCCGCGAGCACCTTCGCCGACGTTCTCGGTGTGAGCGAGTTCACCAAGCGTCTTTCCGAGATGCGCAAGGACGACCCGCAATTCGCGGCCCTGCCACCCCACGTGCAGTATGAACGCGCGGGACGCGTGGCGGGCATCGCCGTCGATGGCGAGTTGGATCTCGAGATCATCCTGGCCAAGCCCAACCCGCAAATCCTCTACTGGTTTACGATGCCTTTTACGACGCCAATGCCGTGGGAGGCAGTGGCCTACTACGACGGCAAGGAAGGGCGGGCCAACCTCGGCGATCAGGCGGTCGGCACCGGACCGTTCCGTCTCGCCACCTATGCCAAACAGCACCGGTTTACGCTGGAGCGCTTCGCGGACTGGTACGGCCATCGGCCGGGATCAGCGCCAGCACCCGGCGCTGTGTTTCCTGCCGACATCAGCCCCGCGGACGTCAAAGCGGGCGTGATCGATCCGGCCTATGCCGGGCGGCCTATGCCGTTCCTGGAACGCATCGTGTTCACGCGCGAACGAGAGGGCATCCCGCGCTTCAACAAGATGCTGCAGGGCTATTACGACGACGGCGGCATCATCAAGGAGAGCTTTGACGCCATCATCAAGGATGACCAGCTCTCGCCCGAGATGGTGGCGCGCGGCATGCGTCTCGACAAGGAGGTGGAGCCGACCATCTTCTACGTTGGCTTCAACATGGACGACCCCGTGCTCGGGCACTCAGCCGGCGAGAAGGGCCGCAAGCTGCGTCAGGCCATGAGTATTGCGGTCGATGCACCCGAGTATTTGCGCCTATTCCTCAACGGTCGCGGCCAGCCGGCGCAATCGCCGCTGCCGCCGGAGATCTTCGGTTACGACAAGGACTACAAAAACCCGTTCCGGCAGCCGGACATCGCGCGGGGGAGAGCACTGCTTGAGGAAGCGGGCTACAAGAACGGCATCGACCCGGCGACGCAGCAACCACTCAAGCTGAGCTTCGATACGGGGAACACGACAGCCCAGGCCCTGCTGCAGTACGAGTTCATGGTCGGGGCCTGGCGTCAGCTCGGGCTGGATGTCCGTGTGAACGCGACGACCTACAATCAATTCCAGCAGAAGGTGCGCCAGGGCGCCTACCAGATTTTCCAATGGGGCTGGATCGCCGATTTCCCCGACCCGGAGAATTTCCTGTTCATCCTGGTTTGCGAGAACTCGCGCACCAAGAGTCAGGGGGCGAATACGGCGAACTTCTGCGATCCGGAGTTCGACACGCTCTACCGCGAGATGAAGAACCTGCCGAACACCGACCAGCGCTACCAGATCATCCGGCGCATGGTGGCTATCCTCGAGCGGGAGCGGCCGTGGATCGAGCTGTTCCACAACGAGAGCTACACGCTGAACCATGCCTGGCTGGTGAACGCCAAGCCGATGGGAATTTCCTATCCCGCCTACAAGTACAAGGACGTCAAGCCGAAACTCCGCACTGAGATGCGCGCGGACTGGAATACGCCCGTGCGCTGGCCGCTCTATCTGCTCGCACTCCTGATTGCCGCAGCCACCTGGCCTGCCGTCCGGACCTACCAGCGGGAGCGATCGTAGATGCTGCGGCTATCTCGTCCGCCGCCTCGCCTACGGCGTGCTCACGGTGGTGGGCGTGCTGCTGCTGCTGTTCGTGCTGTTCTTCACCGTCACCGACCCGGATGACATCGCGCGCAAGGCGATCGGCGAGCGCGCCAAGCCGGAGGTCTATGTGCAATGGAAGAAGAACCACGGCTATGACCGGCCGCTGTTCCTCAATCGCGAGCATGGCGCAGCCAGCGCCGCGCGCTACACGGATACGCTGCTGTTCGAGCACTTCCGCCGCATGCTCACCTTCGACTTCGGGCGCAGCGATGCCGACGACACGCCGATTGCCAAGCGGCTGCGGGAGGGAGCAGGCCCGAGTCTCAGCCTGACGGTGCCGCTGTTCGTGCTCGGGCTGATGATCGGGGTGACGATAGCGCTGTTCGTCGCTTTCTTCCGCGAGACCTACATCGATCGATCCATGCTGGTGGTCTGCATGCTGGCGATGAGCGTTGCGGGATTGCTTTATATTATTGGCGGGCAATATCTCGCTGGCATGCTGCTGCGATGGTTCCCGATCTCCGGATTCGACCCTGAGGCTTCGGTGGTGGCGCGGTTCCTCGCCCTCCCGGTCCTGGTCGGCCTGGTGTCGGGTTTCGGCGCCGACGTGAGGCTCTACCGCACGGTGTTTATCGAGGAGATGAATCGCGACTACGTGCGCACCGCGCGGGCCAAGGGCTGCGGCGATGCGCGCGTGATGATCGGTCACGTGCTGCGCAACGCGCTCATCCCCATCCTTACGAATGTCGTCGTGGCGATCCCCTTCCTGTTCACCGGCGCGCTGCTGCTGGAATCATTCTTCGGCATTCCGGGGCTTGGCTCCCTGACGGTGGAGGCGATCCAGGGCAACGACTTCGCCACGCTGAGGACCATGGTCTATCTCGGAGCCCTGCTGTTCATCGCCGGGCAGCTCCTGACCGACATCAGCTACGCGCTCGCCGATCCGCGCGTGCGGTTGAGCTAGGGCGCGCACATGGCCTGGATCTCCAACATCACCGTCATCCTCCTCGTCGCCGGTGCGGTCTGGCTGGCGCGCGCCGCCTCTCGCAGCCGCTACTGGCGGGAAAGCGCGCGCGAGCTCTGGCGGCGGCGACGCGTTGCGCTGGTCGTTATCGGCCTGTTCGTGTTCGTCGCGCTGCTCGATTCCATCTCCTGGGTGGGTGGCGCGCGCGACGGCGACAACATGACCGCGTTCCAGGCGCGCTCCATCATCGACCGCATCTTCCAGCCGGAGACCTTCAAGGAAGCGAGCTACTCGGCACCGCTGGCCAGAGTGGCATTCTACGGCGGCAAGGAATTGAAGTATCCGGGCGCTCACCTGCTCGGAACCGACATTCTCGGCCGCGATGTGGTGTACCGCGCTCTGAAAGGCGTACGCGTGGCGCTGCTGATCGGCGCGTTCACCAGCCTGCTGGTTATTCCGATCGCGCTGCTGTTCGGCGTGAGCGCGGGCTACTTCGGGCGCCGCATCGACGACGGCGTGTTCTTCGTGATGACGGTGCTGGCATCGGTGCCGAGCCTGCTGCTGCTCATCGCGCTCATCATGGCGCTGGGCAAGGGGACGCTGCAGATTTGCATCGCACTGGGCGTCACCGGCTGGGTTCACTTCTGCCGCATCGCGCGCGGTGAGACGCTCAAGCTGCGGGAGGCGGATTTCGTGGATGCGGCGCGGGCGCTCGGCGTCTCGGATACGCGCATCATCTTCCGGCACATTCTTCCCAACATCGCCCATCTCATCATCATCACGTTCGCGCTGACGTTCACGGCGCTCGTGCTGTCCGAGACGATCCTGTCCTACCTCGGCATCGGCGTGGACGGGAGCTGGGGCCAGATGATCGACCAGGCGCGCAACGAGCTCTCGCGCACGCCGATCGTCTGGTGGAACCTCGCGGGTGCTTCGATCCTGCTCTTCACCCTGGTGCTGGCGGTGAATGCGGTGGCGGATGCCATGCGCGACATCGCCGATCCGCGCACGCGGCGGGAGGGGCAATGAGCGCCCCGCTGCTGTCGCTCGAGAACCTGAGCATTTCCTTCCCGGCCGAGGGCGGCCGGGTGCGCGTCGTCGAAGGGCGTCTCGCTGTCGATTGCGCCCGGCGAGACGCTCGCGGTGGTGGGCGAGTCCGGTTGCGGCAAGTCGATCACGGCGCTGGCCATGATGCGGCTGATCCCGCGGCCGGGACGCATCGAGCCGGGCAGCCGTATCCTGTTCGAGGGCCGCGACCTGCTGGCCTTGCCGGTGACGGAGATGCGGGCGATACGCGGCGCGCGCATCGGCATGATCTTCCAGGAGCCTATGACGAGCCTCAATCCGGTCACCCAGGTCGGCGCGCAGGTGCAGGAGGCGATCCAGCTCCACACGAGGGCATCGACGGCGGACGCGCGCCGACGGGTGGTCGAGCTGTTCGAAATGGTCGGCATTCCCGATCCGGTGAGGCGCATCCACGCCTACCCGCACCAGCTCTCCGGCGGACTGAAGCAGCGCGTCATGATCGCCATGGCGATGGCCATGAAGCCGCGCCTGCTGATCGCCGACGAGCCCACCACGGCGCTCGATGCCACCATCCGCGCGCAGATCCTGGACCTGATCCGCAACCTGTCGGAGAGCACCGGCACCGCTGTGCTGCTCATCACGCACGACTTCGGCGTCGTGAACGAGGTCGCGGATCGCGTGGCCGTCATGTACGCCGGTGAGATCGTGGAAGAGGGCACGCGCGAGGAGATCCTGGCCAATCCGCAGCACCCCTATGCGCAGGGCCTGCTGAAGTCGATCCCGCGGGCCGATGCGCGCGGGCGGAGGCTGGAGGAGATCAAAGGCAGTGTGCCGCGGCCGGGACAATGGCCTACCGGGTGTCGTTTCAATACGCGCTGCCCGCACGTTTTTGATCGGTGCCGCATCGAGGTTCCGGCCCGCACCGTCGTGTCGGCCACTCAGGCGGCCCGCTGTCACCTCGTCGAGCAACGGAGCAGGGCGTGACGGAGACCGGCTGATCCACTTCTGGAGTTGCACGGGCTGCGCACGTGGTTCCCCGTTCGCTCGGGCGTCCTCAAGCGGACTACCGGCCACGTGAAGGCCGTGGATGGCGTGAACCTGTCGGTCTATCCCGGCGAAACCCTCGCGCTTGTCGGCGAGTTCGGGCTGCGGGAAGACCACGGTGGGGCGGGCGATCCTGCGGCTCACGGAGCCAACCGATGGCAGCGTGTGGTTCGAGGGCGTGAATGTCTCCGCGCTGCCGAGCGCGGAGTTCCACCGCTACCGCCAGCACATCCAGATCGTCATGCAGGACCCGGCGTCCGCGCTCGATCCGCGCTTCACCGTGCGCGATGCTATCGCCGAAGGCATGGAAGCCTTCAATATCGGCAAGGACCACGACGACCGGACCGCGCGGGTCGCTGAACTCATGCGCAAAGTGAGCCTCGATCCGGAGACCATGTGGCGCTACCCGCACGAGTTCTCCGGCGGACAGCGCCAGCGCATCTGCATCGCGCGCGCGCTCGCCGTCGAGCCGTCCTTGCTGATCTGCGACGAAGCGACCTCCGCGCTCGACGTCTCGATACAGGCGCAGATCCTCAACCTGCTCGCCGACCTGCAGAAGGAGCGCAAGCTCACCTATCTCTTCATCACGCACGACCTGGGCGTCGTGCGCTATTTCGCCGACCGGGTGGCTGTGATGTACCTTGGAAAGATCGTGGAGATCGGTCCGACCGAACGGCTCTTCGCGGAGCCGCGCCACCCCTACACCAAAGCGCTGCTGGCCTCCGTTCCTTCGCTCGATCCGGCCAGACGCCGCATGCGTCCCGCAGCGCTGGGCGACGTACCGTCGCCGGAGCATCCGCCGCCGGGGTGCCGCTATCATCCGCGCTGCGGCGTACGCCTTCCCGAATGCAGTCTGGAGGAACCCCCGGTGGTGCGGTTTCCCGACGGCATGAGCCGCTGCGTGCTTGGCGCGGCAGGACAGCGATGCGCTGGCACAATAGCTGGCGTTCGCGAGCTTAGTTGACACGCGCGTGTCATGGGATTGTGCTGTGTCGCAAAGTTGGACCCGGGGAGGGACGAGCCATGCTGCCAGAGGAAGCGGACGACGGCTTCTCGTGCACGGCGGAGGCCTTCGAGGCCTTCGACGACATTCCGTTGTCGGCTCCCCGGGACGATACCATCGGCGCCATCATCGCGCGGCGCTACAGCCGCAGGGAGATGATGCAGGGCTCGCTCGGCGTCACCGCAGCGACAGCCCTGTTCGGCACCGCGGCGCTTACGGCAGCCTCCGACTCCGCGGCCGCGGATGCACCGGCGACCATTCAATTTCAGGGAGCTGGCGGCCGGCGTGGACGAGACCCACCATGTCGCCGAGGGTTACGAGACCGACATCCTGATCCGCTGGGGCGATCCGATGTTTCCGGGTATGGCGCCCTTCGATCCGGCGAAACTGACCGGCGCGGAGCAGGCGCGCCGCTTCGGCTACAACAACGACTACATCGCCTTCTTCCCGCTCGACCGGCGCAATACGCGCGGCATCCTGTGCATCAACCACGAGTACGTGAACCCCGAGGTGATGTTCGCCGGCGTCGGCGGACGGCCGGACCGCAACGACTTCGTCAAGATCACCGAGGCACATACGGCGGTGGAGATGGCAGCGCACGGCGTCAGCGTGCTGGAGGTTGCGCAAGCCAACGGCAAATGGCGGCCGGTGCTGAACAGCCGGTACAATCGGCGCATCACCGCCCACACCGAGATGACGGCAGATGGCCCGGCCGCAGGGCACGCGCGCTTCAAGACCAAAGCGGACCCGAGCGGGCGCAAGCTGTGGGGCACGATCAACAACTGCGCCGGCGGCCGCACGCCCTGGGGCACCTATCTGACCGGGGAGGAGAACTGCCACGGCTACTTCTGGACCGACCGCAAGAGCGCCGAGGGCAAGCGGCTCAACAAGGGCCTGGGGGATGCGCAGCAGCGCAGCTACGAGCGCTATGGCATTCCGGGCAACTGGGTGGGCTGGGGCCGCTTTCACGACCGCTTCAACGTCGACAAGGAAGCGAACGAATGCAACCGCTTCAACTGGATCGTGGAGATCGACCCGTTCGATCCGAGATCACGGCCCGTGAAGCACACCGCGCTCGGCCGCTGCCGGCACGAGGGCGCGGAGATGGTCGTGAACAAGGATGGACGGGTGGTGGTCTACTCGGGTGATGATTCACGCTTCGAGTACGTCTACCGGTTCGTCTCGCGCAACCGCTACCGGCGCGGCAACAAGGCGCACAACATGCGGCTGCTGTCGGAAGGCACGCTGTCCGTTGCGCGCTTCGACGCAGATGGCAGCCTTGCCTGGCTTCCGCTCGTGTTCGGCACGGGTCCCCTCACGCCCGAGAACGGATTCCAATCGCAGGCCGACGTGATGATCGACGCGCGCATCGCGGCGGACCTGCTCAAGGCGACGCCGATGGACCGGCCGGAGGACGTGCAGCCGCATCCCACCAACGGCCGCGTCTACATCATGCTGACCAACAACGACCGCCGCCGGCCAGAGCAGGCAGGCGGGGCCAATCCGCGGCCGCAGAACGAGTTCGGCCACATCGTGGAGATGACAGCACCTGATGGCAATCATGCCGCGGATACATTCCGTTGGGACGCGCTGGTGCAATGCGGAGACCCGGCGATCGCAAGCGTCGGCGCACGCTGGAATCCGGCAACGAGCAGCGACGGCTGGTTTGCATGTCCCGACAACTGCACGTTCGACGCGCTCGGCCGGCTGTGGGTCTCCACGGACCAGGGCTCGCTGTGGGCGAAGAAGACCAACAGGGCGGACGGCTTCTACGCGGTTGGCACCGACGGGGAAACGCGCGGTCTGCCCAAGCTGTTCTTCCGCTGTCCGGTGGGGGCGGAGATGTGCGGCACGTGCTTCACGCCTGATGAC
This sequence comes from uncultured Alphaproteobacteria bacterium, assembly GCA_963782855.1. GTDB lineage: Bacteria > Pseudomonadota > Alphaproteobacteria > Rhizobiales > Hyphomicrobiaceae > AWTP1-13. Next base: position 10,199 of record CAWALW010000011.1, read on the forward strand.
AGGACGCTGTTCCTGGCCGTGCAGCATCCGGCGACGGACGGCGCGCGCGACTGGCCCGTGTTCGGGCGGGAATCGACCTTCGAGGATCCCGCAACGCGATGGCCGGATTTCAAGACCGAACATGCCGCCGCGACCGTCGGTCGTAGTCGTGCGCAAGAAAGGCGGCGGCAGGATCGCCTGAGGTCAGCGTGCCTTTTCCAGGCGCCAAGCGCGGATCGGGCTGCCGGACGGCAGGACGATCTCGGTCAGCATCGGCACCTTGCCGCCCGCAAGCAGCGCGCCGCGCATCGAGCCCGGCGCTGCGACCTGTCCAGGGACCGCGCACAGGACGAGGTAGCCGACACCCAGCGCGCGCATTTGCGCCAAAGCCTTGTCGGGGCCGTACGAGAGAATGGCCTCGTTGGCGAGAATGCCCTTGTCCAGCCGATGGTATGGTGCAGCGACCACGCGGTGCGCGGTCGTGGCCACGATGAAGGGACCCAGATCGATGTCGGCGGCGATGAGACCCGGGGGCAGTGCGGAGAGTGACCGAAGCGTGGAGGATCGATAGCAGGAGTCGGTATCTGCACCCCGCGCAGCGTGCGCCGGCAGTGTGACATGGCGGACCGCGGCCACGGCGCTGCCGATGATCAGGCCGAGGCACCATCTGACTGAGGAGGACAACAGCGCTCAGTGTCGCAACCGGACGCGAGACCGATGCGCTACCGCGCAGGCTTGCGCACCAGATGGCAAGCGCGGGAATGACCAGCCAGCTCGCGTAGGACATGAGCCTGTATCTGCCAGCAGCCCAGCAGTACCGCAAGCAGAACGATGGCGGTGCGATAGCCGGCTTCGGCGTCGGGCCGGCGGCGGAACAATGCGATCTGCGCAGCGGCCCCGGCAACGACGAAGGCAAGGAACGACAAGCCGGCGGCGGGGTAGTGCGCGGTCAGCCAGAAGACGCTGCGCGTTTCCATGACCTCGCCCAGCCAGGCGTTGAGGCCGGGATTGAGCTGGCCCATCGGGCCCGCCAGACACGCCGGTTCAAGCCAGGCATAAAGGCGCACCCCGGCGACGGCGGCGCCGCCCGCTACGGCATATCGCGAGACCAAGTCGGGTGCGAGGCGACGTTCGCAACGCCGCCCAAAGCCCGCCGGTGCAGAAGAGAGCCAGAAGTGGAAGGTTGAGCGCGAGCGTATCGCAGCGGATGTCCAGCCATCGCGATGGCGGAGTGGTCGCGAGTAGCGTGACGAAAAGAACGGCGGTGGCGGAGGTGGCTGCGGCCAGCACACCCGGCGCAAAGCGCCGATCACTAAGCGCGAGAAAAGCGGCGAGCGCGAGAGCGGGGACAACAAGCGCAAGCGCCTCCAACCCACAGGCCAAACCGAGACCAAAGGAAAGGCCAGCGAGCACTCCCAGCCGCCATTCCTCAAGCCCCCGTGCAAGCAGCAGCACGCCCGCGACGGCACAAAGTATTTGCACGTTGTGATGATCGATCCGACCCGGCCGGAACTGCACGAGCGCCGTCTCGCACGTCACGACGAGCAACACGGCAAACGCAGCGGCGACGGTGCCCGCCCGCAACTGGACGTCTCGCGTCACGACCAGCGTCAAGGCGAACAGCAGGATCGTGGGCCAGATGATGCGTGTCGCCAGCTCGGCGCCCTCCACACCAAAGAACGGGCGCAGGCCGACGAACCCAGTTGCCAGCGCGAGATCGATCAGGCGCGACCAGTGCAGCAGCAGCGGCTCTGGCGCGCCGATGCGGGGCAGCGTCATGTCGAACCAAGGAGCGCCCGCGAGCAGTTCGCGCACGCTGACGAGGCGCGTCGCATCATCGCTGTCGCCGAGATGCTCGACGAGCGTGCCGGCGCCCAGCCCCAGGTTGGCAAGGAGAACATAGGCGACACCCAGGGCACACCACGCAGCCGGGTGCGCCGCGAGACGCGGCAGCGCGCGGCGATAGACACCCAAGGAGCCGTAAGAAAACACTGCTGCGATCCGCGCCTGCCCAACAACATGTCAAGCTATCGCCAACCCATTGAATGCCCGTTAACGCGGCGCAAACGTTTCGGAGGTCAGCACGAAATGCCCATGCTGGAAGCGGCCACGATTGCCGATCCACCGCCGTGTGCCGCACTTGCGGAATGAACCGAGGTGGGTTCATATCAAGATAGGCAGGCTGGCTTGAGCGAAGTCATACCCGGTAAGACGAGAATCGCAATGGAGGTCCCGCATGTCGATCCTCGTTACGCGCCGGGAAGCCTTGGGCGGCTTTGCCGCAACGCTCGCGATTGCAGGACTTCCAGGTTTTCTGACCTCCCGTGCCCTAGCTAGCCCGCGGACGGGCGTGCCCGCGCCGGAATTCACAGCGATGGACTCCCAGGGCAAACCGCACAAGCTTTCCGACTATCGCGGCAAGACCATCGTGCTCGAGTGGACCAATCACGAGTGCCCGTACACGGTGAAGCACTACGTGACCGGAAACATGCAGGCGCTTCAACGGTCTGCAACCGACGCGGGCTCGATATGGCTGACGGTCGTCTCTTCCCGGCCGGGCTCACAGGGCCATGTGGAGGGCATCGAGGCCGACAAGCTGACCGACGACAGGCAGGCTAAGCCAACGGCCGTGATCCTCGATCCCAAGGGCGACCTCGGGCGGCTCTATGGCGCGGCGACAACACCGCATATGTACGTCATCAACGGCAATGGCGTGCTGGTCTACATGGGCGGGATCGACGACCAGCCGTCCTCAAGCCAAGCGAGTGTGAAACGCGCCCGCAACTACGTGCGCGAGGCACTCGATGCGGTCGCAGCAGGCCGGCCGGTCGCGCTAGCGTCGACCCGTCCGTACGGGTGCTCCGTCAAATACTAGACCGCTGATCGGGCACGGAATTGTTGCGCGAATGGCAGCTTCGCCGCGGCGGATGCGTAAGCTGTGTCTTCATGATTTCTGACGAAACGTAAATCGCGCGGCCATCTTGGCGCCTCTAATGAAGCGCGATTTCCTTTCCGTTGTCGGATCACGACACGATTTTTTTCGACCATGGAGGTTTCTATGCGTGGGAGGCGTTTCTGGACGCTTGCCTTAGTGCTGTTGCTCGCCGGCGCCTTTGCGGCAGATGCCGTGGCCCAGCGCCGCGACCGCGATGACCGGCGCGCTTACCGGGGAGAGTGGCAGTTTCTCGGCGAGAAGCGGGTAGGCTTCAGGGTCGACCGCGACATCGTCAGGATCAATCAGCCCGAGGAGTGGTTCAGGACGCGCGCCTTCCGCCGCATCCACCTCGTAGCCGAGGACAACGACATCTTCCTGATCAACGTGCGGCTCGTCTATCTCAACGGCTTCGGCGAGGATTTCCGCGTCGATCGCGAGATCAGGCAGGGCGACGATCTGCCGATCGATCTGCGCGGCGACCGCAGCTTCTTGCGCGAAATCGAGTTCGTCTATCGCTCGCGACCGAGCTTCGCCGGCCAGGCGACAATGAAGATCTACGGCGAACCCTCGCGGCGCGGGGGCGGCCCGGGCGTCATGATTGGCGGCGGTGGAGGTGGTGGCGGCGGCGAACGCGAGTGGACCGAGCTTGGTTGCAAGCAGGTCTCCCTGTTCGGTCGCGATCGCGACAGCATCGGCGTGGGACGCCGCGAAGGACGCTTCAAGTCTATTCGCGTGCTCGTGCGCGGTGCGGATGTGGAGATGCTCGACCTGCGCGTGATCTACGCCAACGGCGCGCCGGACGACATTCCCGTTCGCCGCGTCATCCGGCAGGGTGATCGCACTGCGCCTCTCGATCTAAGGGGCTTCGAGCGCTCGATCAGCCGCATCGACATGGTGTATCGCACGATCCCGAACTTCAAAGGTCTCGCCACTGTGTGCGTGGAAGGCCTGCAATAGGCGAAAGCCTTCTCGTGACGATCGGGGGGCCGCTGTGAGGCGGCCCTCTCTTTTGCTCAGGCCAAGCTTGGATCATGATCCGCAACGGATTTCTGCTCTCCTGAACGTTCGCCCCGGATGCAACGGCAAACGGAGGTGAAGATGGTGAGAAGGATCGGCACAGTTCTCGCTGCGCTGACATGCATCACGCTGGTCGCAACCGATGCGCAGGCGCAGAGGCCCGGCAGATGGGAGCAGCTCGGCTGCCAGCAGGTCTCCTTCATCGGCAAGGATCGCGACACGATCCGCGTGGGCAGGCGCGAAGGCCGCTTCAAGGCGATCAGGCTCTCGGCACGCACCAACGATGTCGAGGTACTCGATCTCAAGGTGATCTACGCCAACGGCGCGCCCGATGACATTCAGGTCAGGTCGCAAATCCGCGCGGGCACGATGACGCGTGCCCTCGACCTACGAGGCCGCGATCGCGCGATCCGGCAAATCGACTTGACCTATCGATCGCGGCCAAGCTTCCGCGGTCTCGCAACCGTCTGCGCCGAGGGCTTGGACTAAACTGCCGCGGGCGCGATTTTGGAGTTGCAGATAAGAGCCGCTCACGGGCGGCTCTTTTTGTCTGTGAATTGGAGCGACGGGTCATTCGTCAGCAGCCGTTCTTAGGCGGCTGGGGTCCCGTGCGGCATCGATGCCAAGCCGCGCCAAACCATCGAGATGACGGAGATAAAGCGAAATGGGTCGTCTAACAGTCGCAGCCGCCTTGCTTCTCGTCGCGCTCCCTCTTGCAGCCCAATCACAAGAGACACAGCAGCCCGCCGCGTCCGAAAGGGCGGAGGCTCGCGCGAAGGTACGCACCGCTTGCCAGCCCGACATTCAGAGGTTCTGCGCCAACATCGAGCGCGCAAAAGGGGCCATGCGAGCCTGCCTGGACGCTAACCAAAAGGACCTCACGACCGGCTGCAACGCGGCACGCACCGAGCGTGCGGCTGCCCGGGCCAAGGAAAAGAGCTGATTTATCTCTCAGCAGTGCCATCCCGCTGGCTGCCAAGGTGGCGCCGGCGGGAGGCATGTCCTTCTGAACAATGAATTTTCACCATCCTGCCTAGCTCTGCCCGCCACGGGTCTTTTTCCTGGGCCTATCTCCTTCCGGGCACGATTCTGCCCGCCGGAAGCCGCTACAATGCGACGGTTCGGGTCACCTTGCAGCGTTCTGGTCCCAGCCCATGCCCAGGGGCAGCCGAGGGTTCGCCCTGAAAGGATGACACGTGGGTAGGCTCTTGAAACGTCTCTTCGCGTTAGCGGTCACGCTCGGTGTTGCCGCCGCGATCATCTATGTCTCGGCGCTCCCCTCCATGCAGAAGCAGGGCGGCGGCAAGCGCGCGAAGATGGGCAACGGCGCGGTTCCCGTGCTGGCTGCGCAGGCGCGCGTGACCGATGTGCCGGTCTACCTGGATGGGGTGGGTACCGCCAAGGCGCGCAACACGGTGACGGTACGGCCGCAAGTCGATGGGCGCATCCTGAGCATCAATTTCAAGGAGGGCCAGGAGGTCAAGCAGGGTGACCTGCTGGCCAAGATCGACCCGGCCACCTACCAGGCCCAGCTGGACCAGGCAGTCGCCAAGAAAGCGCTCGACGAGTCCCAGCTCGCCAATGCGGAGCGTGACCTGGAGCGCTACGCCAAGCTTGGCGGCAACATCATCGCGCAGAAGACGATCGATACCCAGCGCGCGATGGTTGATCAGCTCGTTGCGCAAATCAAGGTCGACGAGGCGGCCATCGCCAACGCGAAGGCCTTCCTCAACTATACGACGATCGTCTCGCCCTTGAACGGGCGCACCGGCATCCGCATGGTGGACGAGGGCAACCTCGTCCGCGCCTCCGACGCCGGTATCGTGATCATCACCGAGCTGCGTCCGATCAGCGTGCTGTTCACGCTGCCCCAGCAACAGCTCGCGCAAATCAACAAGGCATTGGCGGCGAGCGGCTCGCTCAAGGTCGAAGCGTTCGACGCCAACGGCAAGACCACGCTCGACGCGCGGCACGCTGCAGGTCGTCGACAACCAGGTCGATCAGGCCACCGGCACCGTGCGCATGAAGGCCGATTTTCCGAATGCCGACCAGCAGCTCTGGCCGGGCCAGTTCGTGAACGTGCGCGTGCATATCGACACGCTGAAGCAGGTGGTGGTGATACCGACGCCGGCCGTGCAGCGCGGACCCAACGGCACGTTCGCCTATGTCGTCCAGGCCGACGACCTCGTAGCGCTGCGTCCGATCAAGGTCTCGCACCAGACGGGCACTGATGCCGTCATCGAGAGCGGCATCGCGAACTCCGAGCGCGTGGTGACCACCGGGTTCGCGCGGCTGAAGGATGGTGCCCGCGTCGCCATCGCGGCTCCCGAGGACGACCAGCAAGAGCCGCCTGCGGCCAGCGCGAAAGCTGAGCGAGGCGGGCGGACCCGCACGGCCTGCGCGGAGGACTTCAAGAAGTTCTGCGCGAACGTGGAGCAAAGCAGGGACGCCATGCGGTCCTGTTTGCAGACCAATGCCGCGCAGTTGTCAGAAAGCTGCCGCTCCGCCATCGCCGAAGCCGCGGACCGGCGGCGCGACCGCGGCGCGCGCAAGGAAGGCAACGCGACGGAATGAGCGTCTCCGGCCCCTATATCAGGCGCCCAATCGCAACGACGCTGCTCGGCATTGCGGTCACGCTTGCCGGGCTGCTCGGCTATCTCTGGCTGCCCGTCTCATCGCTGCCGCAGGTCGACTTTCCCACCATCCAGGTGACCACTCAGTTGCCGGGCGCCAACCCGGAGACGATGGCGAACCTGGTGACGGCGCCGCTCGAACGCCAGCTCGGGCAGATCGCGGCGCTGACCTCGATGACGTCGTCCTCATCCAGCGGCATCAGCCAGATCACGCTGCAGTTCACGCTGACGCGCGATATCGACGCGGCGTCACAGGATGTACAGGCGGCGATCAACGCGGCGGGTTCGACGCTGCCGCGCAACCTGCCCTACCCGCCAACGTACGCAAAGCTCAACCCGGCCGACACGCCGATCATAACGCTGGCCCTCACGTCGGAGACCATACCGCTCCGGTCGCTCTCGGACCTCGCCGATACGCTGATGACGCAGCGGCTGGCGTCGGTCTCGGGCGTCGGGCACGTGTCGATCGAGGGCGGGATCAAGCCGGCCGTGCGCATCCAGGCTGACCTGTCTCGGCTGGCCGCGTACGGCCTCAGCATGGCGGACCTGAGGACCGCGATTGCTGCCGCGAACGTCTCCGGCCCCAAGGGGTCTCTGGACGGGCCCTACCAATCGTATTCGATCTCCTCCAACGACCAGATCACGGATGCGGCGGCCTATAACGATGTGATCATCGCCTACCGCAACAGCGCGCCGGTGCTCCTCAAGGATGTCGCCCAGGTCGTCGACAGCCTGGAGAACACCAAGGTCGGCGCGTGGTACCGGGATCATCCGGCGGTGATCATCGATGTCTACCGGCAGCCCGGCGCCAACGTCATCGAAACGGTGCGCCGCATCAAGGCCGAGCTGCCGCGCATCGAGCGATCCATTCCGACGGACGCGAGACTGACGATCGTGCACGACCGCACGGGCACGATCCAGGCCTCCGTTCGCGATGTGCAGTTCACGCTGTGCCTCAGCGTCGCGCTCGTCGTGCTGGTGGTTTTCCTGTTCCTGCGCTCCCTACGCGCCACGATCATCGCCGGAGTTGCCTTGCCCGTATCGCTGATCGCCACGTTCGGCGTGATGTGGTTCTGCGGCTTCTCGCTCGACAACCTGTCGCTGATGGCACTGACGATCGGCACGGGCTTCGTCATCGACGATGCCATCGTCATGATCGAGAACATCGTGCGTCACATGGAGCGGGGCGAGCGGCCCATGGAGGCAGCGCTGAACGGCGCACGCGAGATCGGCTTCACCGTGATCTCGCTGACGCTGTCGCTGATCGCCGTGTTCATTCCGCTGCTGTTCATGAGCGGCCTCGTGGGCCGCATGTTCCGCGAATTCGCCCTGACGCTGACGATCGCCGTGGTGATTTCCGCGGTCGTGTCGCTGACGCTCACGCCGATGATGTGCTCGCGCTTGCTGCGTCACGACACCGGCGCCGGGGAGAACCGGGTGCTGGGCTTCTTCAACCGTCTGCTGGACCGGGTCATCGAGGTCTACCGGCGTACGCTGGAGTTCGTGCTGCGCCACGAGAAGGCCACCCTGATCACGACAGCGGGCACGCTCGTCCTGACGATCGCGCTCTACGTGATCGTGCCCAAGGGTTTCCTGCCCGTACAGGACACTGGCCTGGTCACGGCCGTGATGGAGGCGAGTCCCGAGGTCTCGTTCGCGGAGATGGAGCGGCTGCAGAAGCGGGTCGCAGATGCCATCCGCAAAGATGCAGACGTTGCAGGCGTGGTCTCGGTGGTCGGGGTGAGTTCCATCAATCCGACGCCCAACGTCGCGCACTTCAAGGTCACGCTGAAGGGGCGTGAGGCGCGCCATACGCATGTCACTCAGGCCATCACTCGGTTCCAGGAAGCGGTTGAGCCGATCCCCGGCGTGACGGTCTACTTCCAGCCGGTGCAGGAGATCCAGATCAGCACGCGAGCCAGTCGCGCTCAGTATCAGTACACGCTGGTCAGCAGCAGTTCGAGCGAGGTGTCGCAGTGGTCGGCGCGGCTGGTGGAGAAGCTGCGCGCTAGCGCCCGTGCTGCGCGAGGTCGTATCCGAAGCGCAGGACGGTGGCCTGCGGGCTTTCGTGAAGGTCGACCGGGACACCGCTGGCCGACTCGGCGTGTCCATGCAGTCGGTCAACGATGCCCTGAATGATGCCTTCGGACAGCGCCAGATCTCGACGATCTACGGGCAGTCGAACCAGTACCGCGTGGTGCTGGAGGCGATGGCGCAGTACCAGAGCGATCCCAGCGCGCTTTCGCGCGTGTATGTGCCCTCGGGAAGCGGCGCGCAGGTGCCGCTCAGCTCCGTTGCCAGCATCGAGCGCCGGACTGCGCCGCTGGTGCTGCAGAACCAGGACCAGTTCCCGTCCGTCACCATCAGCTTCAACCTCGCGCCCGGCGCATCTCTCAGCGATGCCGTCGATGCCATCACTGTGGCACAGCGCGAGATCGACATGCCGACCTCCGTCACGGGCCGCTTCAGCGGCGACGCGGACGAATTCACGCGGTCTCTGGCGGGACAGCCCTGGCTGATCCTGGCGGCGGTGATCACGATCTACATCGTGCTGGGTGTGCTGTACGAGAGCTTCGTCCACCCGTTCACGATCCTGACGACGCTGCCGTCAGCCGGCATCGGCGCGTTGCTGGCGCTCATGTACGTGGGCATGGATTTCTCGTTCATCGCACTCATCGGCATCGTGCTGCTGATGGGGATCGTCAAGAAGAACGCCATCATGATGATCGATTTCGCGCTCGAGGCCGAGCGGACGCGGGGCATGCCGCCGCGCGAGGCGATCGTGCAGGCCTGCCTGCTGCGTTTCCGCCCGATCATGATGACCACGCTTGCCGCGCTGTTCGGCGCGCTGCCGCTGGCGCTGGAATCGGGGACGGGCTCGGAGATCCGGAACCCGCTCGGCGTCACCATCATCGGTGGGCTGCTGCTGAGTCAGCTGCTCACGCTTTACACGACGCCGGTCATCTATCTGGCGATGGAACGCGTAAGGGCCAGGCTCGCGCCGGCCCCGCGCGAGGATGAGCTTGCCGCGACGCCGCGAACGCTGGAGCCCGCCACCCGGCCGGCAGAGTAGCCCCATGAGCTTCTCGCAACCTTTCATCGAGCGGCCGATCGGCACCACGCTTCTAGCGGTCGGGCTGTTCCTGCTCGGCCTCGTCGCCTACCTCAACCTGCCGGTGGCGAGCCTTCCCTCGATCGAGTTTCCGACCATCCGCGTCACCGCGGTCCTGCCGGGAGCGGACCCCGAAACGATGGCCGCCCGCGTCGCAGCTCCGCTCGAGCGCCGGCTGGGGGAGATTCCCGGCATCACCGAGATGACCTCGGTCAGTTCGCTCGGGTCGACCCGCATCTCCGTGCAGTTCGACCTGTCGCGCGACATCGTCGGCGCGGCGCAGGACGTGCAGGCCGCGATCAACGCCGCGATGGCGGAGCTCCCGGCCGACATGCCCGCGCTTCCGTCGTTCAAGAAGTCGAACCCGGCGGCATCCCCGGTCCTGATCCTAGCGCTCACGTCCAAGACCATCCCGGCAAGCGACATGTACGATGCTGCCGACACCGTGATCGTGCAGCGACTATCACAGGTGGAGGGCGTGGCCGAGGTAACGGCGGCCGGTGCCGAGCAACCCGCCATCCGGGTGCGCGTCAACCCGATGCTGCTGTCCACCATGGGCCTCAGCATCGACGACGTGCGCAACACGATCCTGCGTGCCAATGCCCTGTCCCCGCTCGGCATTATCGAGGGCGCGAAGCAGGCGATTGCGCTGGAGGCCAACGCGCAGCTGCGCACGGTGGACGACTACAAGAACATCATCGTCAAGACCTCCAAGGGCGACGTGGTCCGGCTCTCTGCGGTGGCCGATGTCAGGCAGGGAACGCGCAATTCCCGCGCCGCGGCCAGCTTCAACAACCAGCCGGCGATCCTGCTGACCATCACGAAGAGCGCGGACGCCAACGTGATCGAGACCGTGGACCGTCTCAAGGCCCTGCTGCCCGAGATCAGGCGCTGGATACCCGCGGGCATAGAGATTTCCATTCTCTCCGACCGCACCACGACGCTGCGGGCCAGCGTGCACGATATGCAGATCACGCTGGCGCTCTCGATCGTGCTCGTCATGCTGGTGGTATTCCTGTTCCTGCGGCGCGGGACGCCGACGGTGGCGGCAGGGATCACCATTCCGCTTTCTCTGGCCGGAACATGCGCCGCCATGTGGGCGGCGGGGTTCTCCATCAACAATCTCACGCTGATGGCGCTGGCGGTGTCCGTGGGCTTCGTCGTGGACGATGCCATCGTCATGATCGAGAACATGTTCCGCAACCTGGAGCGCGGCGCCTCACCCTTCCGCGCCGCCCTGGACGGGGCCCGCCAGATCGGCTTCACGGTGATCTCGATCGGTGTTTCGCTGGTTGCGGCCTTCATTCCCCTGCTGTTCATGGAAGGCATCGTCGGCCGCCTGCTGCGCGAGTTCTCGGTCACGCTGGTGTTTGCGATAGTCGTATCCACCGTGGTTTCGCTGACCGTGACGCCGATGATATGCGCGCACTTCGTAAAGGCGGGGCCGAGCCCCGACGCGACGCGGCTGGATCGTATCGTGGAAGCCACCATGGGGTGGGCACTGCGCGTTTACGCGTGGACGCTGGATGTTGCGCTCAGACATCGCTTCCTGACGATGATCATCATGCTCGCCACGGTGGTCGCCACCGTCAACCTGTACGTCAAGACGCCCAAGGGCTACTTCCCGGAAGACGACACCGGCCTCGTGTTCGGCTCCACCCGCGCGGCCGGCGACATCTCCTTCGAGGCGATGGCCAAGCTTCAGCAACGCGCGCTGGAGATCGTTCTCGCCGATCCCGCTGTGTCGGGTGTCGGTTCATCGATCGGAGCCTCCGGATGGAACGCCTCCGTCAACCAGGGCCGCATGTTCATCAGCCTGAAGGCGCTCTCCGAGCGGGGCGGCGTCACGACCCAGGTTGTCACGGACCGGCTGCGTCGCGCGCTCGCGGGCCTGGAGGGGCTCAACGTTTCCTTCTTTGTCGCGCGCGACATTCGTGCGGGTGCCCGGCAAGGCCGCGCGCAGTACCAGTTCACGTTCTGGAGCCCCGACTTCCAGGCGCTTGTATGAATGGGTGCCGAAGGTCGTCGACAAGCTGAGTGACGTGCCGGGCCTCACCGACGTGTCGACCGACCGCGAGCGCGGGGGGCTGCAAGCGACCATTGCGGTCAACCGGCAGGCGGCCGCGCGCCTGGGTGTGAAGATCCAGGACATCAACAGCGCACTCAACAACGCGTTCTCACAGCGCCAGATCTCGAGCATCTACACCGAGCGCAACCAGTACCGCGTCGTCCTGGAGATCGATCCCAGCTACCAGAGGAGCCCGGCAGACATCGCGCGCATCTTCGTGCCGGGCGCGAACGGCACACAGGTGCCGCTGGCGAGCCTGATCGAGGTGCGCGAGACGCTGGCGCCGCTGGTGGTGAACCACCAGGGGCCGTTTCCCGCTGTCACGGTCAACTATGGCCTGTCCGGCGACATGACGCTCGACGAGGCACAGGCCGCCATTCAGCAGGCGATCGCCGAACTCAGGATGCCGGACTCCATTCGCGCCGAGCCCGCCGGCGATGCCAAGGCCTACCAGCAGCAGGCAGGGATGCAGGCGCTGCTGATCGTGGCGGCGCTGGTGGCGGTCTACATCGTGCTCGGCGTGCTTTACGAGAGCCTCGCTCACCCGCTGACGATCATTTCCACGTTGCCCTCCGCCGGGCTCGGGGCGCTCGTGGCCCTGCGTCTTGCCGGCATGGAACTGACGGTGATCGCCTTCATCGGCATCATCCTGCTGATCGGCATCGTGAAGAAGAACGGCATCATGATGGTCGACTTCGCGCTGGAGGCGGAGCGCGAGCGGGGATTGAGCGCGGCGCACGCGATCCACGAAGCGTGCATCGCGCGCTTCCGGCCCATCATGATGACGACCTTCGCGGCGCTCCTCGGCGCGCTGCCGCTGGCGATTGCGGTGGGTCCAGGGTCGGAGCTGCGCCGCCCGCTGGGGGTCGCCATCATCGGCGGGCTCATCGTGTCGCAGGTGCTGACCTTGTATACGACACCGGTGATCTATCTTCTGCTCGACAGGATGCATCGGCGCCTGTGGGGCAAGGGCCAGGCGGAACCTGCGCCGCGCCCCGCCGTTGCCTGATTGCGATCGAAGGAAACGAAATGACCGATCAGATCTCTCCGCCTTCACCGGCTGAGACGAGCCTCGCAGAGGCCAGGCGGCAGGTGGCGGCGATCAAGGGCTTCTACATCCACTTCGCAACCTATGCGGTGGTGATGCTGCTCCTCCTTGTCATCAACGTGGGAGCGGGCGGCCGGTGGTGGGTGCACTGGGTTCTGCTCGGCTGGGGCATTGGGATTGTTGCGCATGCCCTGGCCGTCTACGGGCGCGCACCACGGTTCGTTGCCGAGTGGGAGCAGCGCAAGCTGAGGCAGTTAATGAGCAAGCCGCGCTAAAGCCAGCGCCGGCTCCCGAGAACGCGAGCCGGCCACAAAGCTGTCACGGTGCAGCCCTATCGCGCGCCTATCACCGTGGATCGGCTCAAGGATTTCGCCGCTTCCCGTTGCGGGGATTCGCATGCGCGTTTGGAGACCGGGCGCCCGCCTGCTCGCCCTTGCACTGCTGTTGACAGGTCCGGCCGGCTCCGCTGTCGCCTCCGAACTGTTGGTCATGCCGTATTCCTGCACGATGTTGGGCGGGCGCCCCTTGCTCACGCCATCGCGGGAACAGGGCCATCAGATCGTCGGCCCGCGTGAGCAGCGGACGTTCACGGCCTGCTCGCCGGCGAATCCCGACCAGTGCCGCACGTGGACGGTGCACCGCTTTGCGCTCGATTGCGATGGAGATCGTGTGCCTTGGATCTCGGTCGTCGCCGCGGCGCCATCCGAAGGTAGGTCGCGGCGCGCGTGGATCGAGGACGGAAGGCTGCGGGTTCGCATGCCGCCGTCCTGGAGTTTCGATCCCGACGATCCCTGTGCGCGCCGCTCCCGCTTCGGAGATGGCTTCGGCTTCGGCCGCATGCGGCGCTACTGCAATGATCGCCGCGAGTTGGGACCGCCCCCGATCGTGGACATGCCGGCCGGGTTTGCGCCGATGCTGGGAATCGATGCGTTCTTCGTAAGAGCAACGCCGGGCATCAGCGCCTCGCCGCCGGTTGCAGAAGCCGCACCTGCTCAGCCACCTGTCGCGGCCAATCCGGTCCCACCGCCGCCCAAGGTCGCGAGCGCCGAGCCGCCCCAGCCTCGCCACGGTACGCCGCAGGCCGGGCCTCCCATCGAGGCTTCGCCCGCACTGAAGGCACCGCAAGCGGTGACGCCTCCCAAGGAGCCGGTGCCCGCGCCCCAAGCGAAAGCGCCCCAGCCGGCACCGGCCCCGAAACCTGCGGCCCCGCCAGCTCAGAAGGTGACGACGCCGGCACCGTCAGGCGCCCCTGTGGTTCCCAAGATCATCAATCGGACCGACACGCCGGCGGAGCCGCAAGCAACTGCCGCGCTCGAGACGCCGATTGCCAAGACACCGCAGCCTGCTCCTGAGCGCACCGCTGCCAAAGAGCAGCCGGCGCCTGAAAAGACCGTTGCCGCACCGGAAGCCGCCAAGCCGGCGGATGACGAGGCCGGCCGGATGAGCCTGCTGACGTTCGCCGCCTACAGTCCCGCGGCGGGTGCGTTTGCCGCATTCATGGTGCTCACCCTGGCCCTGGTCGGCCTGTTCGCCGTCGCGCGGCGTCGCGAGCAGGTACAGGCCGCCGGAAGACCTCGCGAGGTGGCCGCGGCCTCACTCGACAAGCGGCGCCGCAAGGCCGGCGTCCCGGCGCGACCGGTTGCGTTGCGCGGTCCGCCGCCTCAAGCGGCCGTTTCCGTTCCTCCGCCTCGCCAGCCCAGCGCTCCGTTACGCGCCGCACCGCCGATGCCGCCCCCCGCCTTGCGAAGGGAGATGCCGCGTACGCGCGGCGAAGCCATCGAGGTGCTCGGCATGGGCGTAATGCCCGGCGCGAGCGAAGCGGCGATGAAGAAGATCGTCGACGGTCTGCGCCTGAGCTGGCACCCCGATCTCGCCGAAGACGAAGCAGACCGGCAGCTGCGTGAGTTGCGGATCAAGCAGATCAACACGGCGTGGGACATCATCCGGGGCAAGCGCGTGGAGATCTAGCGCCGCAGGGTCTCTAGAAGTGCCCGGTCACGGGGTACATCGCGATCCACGGCTGCCACACCACGATGATGAGGCAGATCAGCATGATGACGATGAACGGTATCGCGGCACGGCAGAGCAGCCCGAAGCTTTGCTTGAAGGCGCCCATGGCGACGATGAGGTTCAACCCCACGGGCGGCGTGAGATAGCCGATCTCCAGGTTGAGGATCATGATGATGCCGAACAGCACCTTGTTGTAGCCGTAGGACTCCGCCAGCGGCGCAAGCAGGGGTCGCTAGCACGAGGATGGCCTCTCCCGTGGTCATCAGGCAACCCACGATGAGCAGCAGGATGTTGACAAGAGCATGAAGGTGACCGGGCTCGTTACGTAGCCCTGCATTAGCTCGACAAGCGATTGCGGCGCGCGGTGCTCGGTCAGAATGATGTTGAGGCTCAGCGCCACCGCAATGAGCGGGAATAGCGAGCCGCCGAGCTTGGAGGTGTCGAGGACCACCGTGTAGAAGTCGCCGAGCTTCATCTCCTTGTGCACGAAGATTTCGATGATCAGGGCGTAGGCGAGCGCGACGGCGGCAGCCTCGGTCGCGGTGAAATATCCCGAGTAGATGCCGCCGAGCAGGATGATCGGCATCATCGCCGCCCAGATGCCTTCCTTGAAGGCAACCCAGAACTCGGCGAACTTGAACGCCATCGTCGGCATGCCCCAGTTGAACCAGACCGAGTAGGCGGACAGGGCAAGCGTGAGGAGGAGGCCGGGTCCGAAGCCGGCCACGAACAGGTCGGTGACGGACGTCTCGGTGACGAGCCCGTAGATGATCATCGGGATCGAAGGCGGGATGACGATGCCGAGCGTGCCGCCCGACATGATGGCGCCGAGGGAGAACTTGTTGTCGTAGCCGGCCTGGCGCATGGCCGGATACATGACGGTGCCGATCGCCAGCATCGTCACGATGGACGAACCGGAGATCGCCGCGAACACCGCGCACGACAGGATGGTCGCAACCGCCAGGCCGCCGGGCAGCGGCTTGGTGAGCGCGGCGAGGATGCGGATGAGCCGCTGCGCGATCGATCCGCGCGTCATGACACCGCCGCAGAGGATGAAGAGCGGGATCGACAGGATGACCTCCTTGTCGAGCCCGACCCACATATCCTCGATGATGTCCTCCAGGTTGCCGCGGCCCCAGAGGAGATGCACAGCGGCTGCAGCCGCGAGCAGGATGACAAGCAGGGGCTGGCGCAGCGCCAGGGAGCCGCCGACAACCGCGACGAGGCCGAGCGCCTTCACTCCTGGAACTCCGGCGGTATCGGCCTGAGCAGTGGCCACGCGGCGTAGAAGAAATAGCGGCCCGCGGCGGAGAGGAAACCAAGCGGAATGGCGAAGTTGCACGGGCCAGACCGGCCAATCGAGAACGGGCGCGCGCAAGTCCGTGGCCATGGACGAGGCGACGAACTTGTAGCCGAACCAGACCACGACCAGCAGGCATACGCCGGTCAGCAGATCGGCAGAACGATCGAAAGCAAGTTGCCATCCGCTGCGGCACCCAAGCGGAGGCGAAGCCGGGCACGATGTGTGCGCCGGTCGCACGTAGCGATGCCGATACCCGCGAAACTGCCGATCACCAGCGCGAAGATCGACAGCTTCTGCGAGAAGAAGATACCCGTCGCCCCCGGCTCGAAGCCGAGCAGGCGCAGGACGGGGCCGAGAAACTCGCGCCCGAGCACATCGAGTATCAGCATGCCGGCGATGAAGCCGAAGGCGCCTACGGCCACCCAGCACTCGGCGCGGTGCCAGCCCTCGAGCAGGCGGCGCACGTTCTCCGGCGGCACGGCCAGGCCGGGCTGAACAATCCGAGGCGAAAGCTCGCTCACGCCGCAAGTCCCATCTCGGCGCGCACCGCGTCACGCACGGCACGCGCCCCGGCTAGCAGCTGCGATCAGCCTGAGCAGGTTTTGATGCCGTCCTGGATAGCCTTCCAGTAGGCATTGGCTTCGCCACCAACGGCGGCAACCATCTTGGGCCAGGCTTTTTCGATGCCCTTGCGCCAAACCGCACGCTGCTCGGGCGTGAGCTGGACAATCGTTCCGCCCGCGGCCTTGTGCATCTCGCGGATCTTGGCCTCGAAACCACGCACCTCGGCGCGCAGCTGCGAAGCGGGCGTGGTCGTTCCAGACTGGGTGAGCGCCTTCTTGTGCTCGTCGGACAGCTTGTCGTAGGCGGCCTTGTTGATGATGACGACGCCTCCCTGATCCTGGTGCTGCGTCATCGTGACGACGGGGGCAAGTTTCGCCAGTCCGGAGAAGAAGTAGAAGGTCGGCGCGGAATCAGCGACGTCGATCAGACCGGTCTGGAACGCAGAGTTCCACTCGGTGACGGGCAGCGGGTTGGGATTGGCCCCGAACTCTGACCACATGAAGCTCGCGACCTTGCTGGGCGCGGATCGCGCACGCAAACCCTTGAGGTCGTCGGGCGAGATGAACGGCTTCTTGCCGATGATGTCGGCGACACCCACCTCGCTCCAGCTGATGAAGACGGTGCCTTTCTTCTCAAAGAGGTCGGACGTGATCTTCGTCAGATGCTTGTCGGTGACGCAGTCCTGCTCGCGCTGATCCTTGAAGAGGAAGGGAATGTTGAGAAGCGAAATCTCCGGGACCAGGAGCGAGCCCGCGGTCACGGAATAGCCGCCCATGTCGATGCGCCCGCGGGCAACTTGCGCAATGGTGTCCTGCTCGCTGCCGAGCTGGGAGTTGAGGAAGGCGTTGATCTTGAGAGAACCCTTGCTTCCATCATCGACCTGCTTCTGGAAGCGCTGCACCTGCATTTCCCAAACCGTCTTGGGCGGCGCACTCGTCGCGTAGCGCAACTCGACGGTTTGAGCCGTGGCGCCGGTTGTCCAGGCCAGCCCAGCCGCCAGCGTCATGATGCCGAGCAGCCCTTGCCGCGTTTGCATGATTTCCTCCTCCCAGGGTCGGCGCCGTTTGCCGGAGCCGTTGCCGATGAGAGGCCAGATTGACGCAGCCGCTGCCGCAAGGCCAGCGAAAACACGTGCGGGTGATGTGTAAGGGGAGCCGCGATTATTCCGCGGCCTGCACCTGGAGCTCCAGGGGAAGACCGAGTTCGTTCCAGAGCGCGAGAAGCGCTTCGACGAGACGATCCATCTCGCGGTCGGAATGCTGCGGCTGCGGGGTGATGCGCAGCCGCTCGCTGCCGCGCGGCACCGTCGGGTAATTGATCGGCTGTACGTAGATATCGAAGCGCGAGAGAAGGGCGTCGGTAATCTTCTTGGTGAGCACCGGATCACCGACCAGCAGCGGCACGATGTGGCTGGCGTTCTCCATCACGGGCAACCCGGCCGCGGCGAGCCTCGCCTTGAGGGAGCGTGCGCGCTCCTGGTGGCGTTCGCGCTCGGCGCCGCTGGTCTTCAGGTGCCGGATGCTCACGATCGCGCCGGCGGCGATGGCCGGCGCCAGCGACGTCGTGAAGATGAACCCGGGCGCGTATGAGCGGATCGCATCGCACAGGTCGCGGCTGCCGGCGATGTAGCCGCCCATGATGCCGAAGCCCTTGGCCAGCGTGCCATTGATGATGTCGATGCGGTGCATGACCCCATCGCGCTCCGCGAGGCCGCCGCCGCGCGGACCGTAGAGGCCGACGGCGTGCACCTCGTCGAGATACGTGAGCGCGCCATACTTGCGGGCGAGATCGCAGATCGCGCCGATCGGGGCCATCGAGCCGTCCATCGAATAGACGGACTCGAAGGCGATGACCTTGGGAGCGGCAGGATCGGCCGCGCGCAGGCGGGCTTCGAGATCGGCGAGATCGTTGTGACGCCAGATCTGCTTCTCGCAGGCCCCATGGCGGATGCCGGCGATCATGGAGGCGTGGTTCTTGGTATCGGAGAAGATGACGAGGCCGGGAAGCAGCCTGGCAAGCGTGGCGAGCGTCGTGTCGTTGGCGACGTAGGCGGAGGTGAAAAGGAGGGCCGCTTCCTTGGCGTGCAGATCGGCGAGTTCGACCTCCAGCTCGACGTGGTAGTGGGTCGTGCCCGAAATGTTGCGCGTGCCGCCGGAGCCTGCGCCGGCCGTGTCGATCGCCTCGTGCATGGCCGCCAGGACGGCGGGATTCTGGCCCATCCCCAAGTAGTCGTTGGAGCACCAGACGGTTATCGGCTTGGCAGAGCTGCCGTCAAAATGGCGAGCCGACGGAAACCGCCCGCGGTCCCGCCTGATGTCGGCGAAGACCCGATATCGGCCTTCTTCCTTCAGCCGCGCGAGGGCCTGCGAAAAGACCGCCTCGTAATTCATGACGCCACCCTGACGAGCCCCCTGAACGGCAGCACAGCGCCCGCGGTTCACCGCCCAGGCGTTGCTTAGACTTATTCTAGAGGAGGAAAGGGGCGGCGTAAGCCCCCCGTTTGTCGCACGCGGGGGGCCCAAACGCGAGCGGGGCAAGGTCCCGGAGCGTCGGCCGCAGGCCTCGGCTTCCGGTAATACAACGGAGGTGGTGTCAGTAGGCTGCGGCCTGAGGGCCAACGCCGTCCTTCAGGTAGATGTCGCGACGGAACTGGACGCCATCTTCCTCCGTCGCCCACGCGGTTATGTAGGCGAAGTAGAGCGGAACAGGCGTCTTCAGGCGGACATCGTGCCGTTCGCCCGTCTCCTTCATCTGCTTGACGTGCTCGAGCCGCCAGCCTTTCTCGGCCACCAGCCAGGCGGCGAGATTCTCGATACCGCCGATGCGCACGCAACCGGAACTCGCAGAACGGAAGCTGCGGCCAAACAGGGATTGGCCAGGCGTGTCGTGCATGTAGACGGAGTGCGCGTTGGGGAAGTTGATCTTCACGAACCCGAGCGGGTTCTCAGGCCCGGGCTGCTGCTTGTAGGTGAGGCTCTTTGCGTTGCCGTCCCACTTGACCTTCATGGGGTCGAGCTTGCGTCCGCCTTCGCCGCCGTAGGCGTCGATGCCGAACTTCACGAGCACACTCTCGCCTTTCCGCGCCATCTCCTGGCCCTTGGGGACCAGATCCTTCTCGATCACCGTCGGCGGCAGATGCCAGACGGGATTGAAGTTGAGCTCCTGGATGCTCGATTTCAGGATCGGCGTCTGGCGGTCGATCTTGCCGACGACACCGGCGTGGCGCGAGATGACCTCATCATCCTCGACCGCCTCGATCTGCGCGGACGGTATGTTCACCACGACGTACTTCTTCGGCATCTTGGCGTATTCGCCAAGACGCGTGAGGTTAGCGCGCAGCTGCTTGAGCCGCGAGGCGGCGGGGACGTTCATGGCTGCCGCCGTCATCTTGTCGACGATGCCGTTGGGCGGCAGTCCGTTGGACGACTGGTAGCGCCTCACAGCCTGGTCGAGATCATAGTCGAAGGAGGCGGACTTGCCGGCCTCCTTGAGCTCGCCGGACATGACGAGGCGCTCGCGGATCAACGGTACGGCCGAATCGCTGGAGCCCTGCGCCAGCTTGCCTTTGAAATCGGGGATCGGCTGCCAGCCGCCTTTGTCCACGATCTCCTGGTAGCGCTTGATGGCAGCCTTCAGCGGGCCGATGTTGCTGGCACTGAGCGTAGGATGGCCTTTGGGCGGGCTTGCCTCCCAATCCCGGACGAACTCGCGATTGGTGACCGGCGAGGCGTGCGCGTAGGCACTGTTTATCCAAGCCTGATCAGAGTATTGCGCGGTCGCCGGTGTGCTCGCCGCGAGCACAGCAGCAAACGCAATAATTCCCCGTCCCCACATTGTAGAGCCCTGTGTCGGAAGATTTGCCCTCAAATATCGAATCGAATTTGGGGCAGAGGGCCGCCCAAGAGAAGCCAATTCCTCGTGCCCAGGCCCCCTGCTGTGGAAGTGATGCAGGGATGCAACTTATGGGTGCTACTGTGCCGCATCGAGGGCAAACTGCAGCTCCGCAAGGCGCGCATAAAGGCCGCCCCGGCGCAGCAGCTCGGCGTGGCTGCCCTCCTCGACGATCACGCCCTTGTCGAGAACCAGGATGCGGCTCGCGCGCTGCACGGTGGCCAGCCGGTGGGCGATGACGAGGGTGGTCCGGCCCTCGCTGATCCGGGCCATGGCCTGCTGCACGGCGGCCTCGCTTTCGGCATCGAGCGCGCTGGTGGCCTCGTCGAGGAGGAGAATTGGGGCGTCCCGCAGCACGGCGCGGGCGAGCGCGACGCGTTGGCGCTGGCCGCCGGAGAGGGAGATGCCCCGCTCGCCAAGGCGCGTGCCGTAGCCGGCGGGCAGGGCGGCAATGAAGGCATCGGCGTGCGCGGCAGCGGCAGCCTCGCGCACCTCGGCCTCGGAGGCGCCGGGCCGGCCGTAGCGGATGTTCTCCAGGATGGTGTCGTCGAACAGGAGGACGTCCTGGGGGACGAGGGCGATGCGGGACCTGAGTTCGCTGAGGTCGGCTTCGTTCACGGGCACGCCGTCGACCGACACGCTGCCGCCGTCGGGATCGTAGAAGCGCAGGATCAGGTTGAGGATGGTGCTCTTGCCGCTGCCCGAGGGACCGACGAGGGCAACCGTCTCGCCGCGTTCGACGGAGAAGGAGATGCCGTCGAGCGCTGATGCTCCCGGACGCGTCGGATACGCGAAGGAGACATCGCGAAAGGCGATGGTGCCGCGCGGCGGCACCGGCAAGGGCTTGGCGACGGCCGGCAGGCGAACGGCGGGGCGCGTTGAGAGCAGCTCCATCATCCGCTCGGTCGCACCGGAGGCCTGCGCAAGTTCGCCCCAGACTTCGGCAAGCTCGGCCATGGCTCCGGCGGCGAACACGGCATAGAGGATGAACTGGCCGAGCCGGCCGCCGGTCATCTCCCCCGCGATGACGAGACGCGAGCCAAACCACAGCACGCCGACGATGCTGGCGATCACCAGGAATATGGCGATGGCCGTCAAGCCTGCGCGCGCGACGAGACGCGAGCGCGCCGCCACGAACGCGCGCTCCACGGCAGCGGCAAACCGGCCGGAGACGGTCGCCTCCTGGCCGAAGGCGGCCATGGCGCGCGCGGAGGCCAGGTTGTCGGCGGCATAGGCGGAGGCATCGGCGAGGCGATCCTGGGCCGCGCGCGACAACCGGCGCACGGCGCGGCCGTAGGCGAGCAGCGGGAAGACGATGGCCGGAATGGCGAGCAGCGCGAGACCGGCCAGCGTCGGGCTCGTCACCACCATCATGGTGAGCGCGCCAACGAGCATGATGGTGTTGCGCAGCGCCTGGCTGAGCGCGGAGCCGGCGGCGCCCTTGATCTGCGTGGTGTCGGCGGTGAGGCGGCTCATCACCTCGCCGGAGTGGGACTTGTCGAAGAAGGCGGGGCCGAGCGAGGTGACGTGCGCGAACACGCGCGCGCGCAGATCGGCGACCACGCGCTCGCCCAGCCAGTTGACCGCATACATGCGCGTCGCGCTCGCCACCGCCAGCACGAGGCCGATCATGACGAGCATGGCAAAGTATTTGTCGACGAACGCGCCGTCCGCACCCGTGAAGCCGAGGTCGATCATGCGCCGCAGCGCGACCGGCACCGTGAGCATGGCCCCCGCCGAGGCAATGAGGGCGACGACGGCGAGCGCCAGCATGCCGCGATGGCGCAGGATGTGGGGCAACAGCGCAGAGAGCGGCCGCAGCTGCTGGCGCGAAATCGCTGCGGCATCGCCGTTCGCTGGAAGGGAAGACAAGCGGTGCGCCCTTGGCTGCGGATGAACGTGGAGGGAGAGTGCCCAGCGATGAGGCAGGCGGCAAGGGGCATTGTGGCACGGCAAGACCGGATATTGCGCTGGCGCGCAATTCCGGGACGACAGTCAGGCGGTGCGCCGGATCTTGCCTACTGCCCCTCGCGTCTCTTGCGCGCCCGCCGCGCGAGCGTATTGAGCCACTCGACGAGCGCGGAGAAGGCCATCGCGGCGTAGATGTAGCCTTTCGGCACGTGAGCGCCGAAGCCTTCCGCGATCAGCACCATGCCGATCATCAGGAGGAAGCCGAGCGCCAGCATGACAATGGTGGGGTTGCGGCCGATGAACTCGGAAAGCGGGGTCGCCGCCACCAGCATCGCGATCACGGCCACGATGACGGCGATCACCATGATCTCGATGTGCGGGGTCATGCCGACGGCGGTGATGATGCTGTCGATGGAGAAGACCAGGTCCAGCATGACGATCTGGCCGAGCGCGGCGGCGAACCCCAGGCTCGCGCTACGGCGATCGAAGACGTTGGGCGTCGGATCGGGATCGACGCGGTGGTGGATCTCCTTGGTGGCTTTCCAGACGAGGAACAGGCCGCCGGCGATAAGGATCAGGTCGCGCCAGGAGAAGCCATGGCCGAGCAGGGAGAAGAGCGGCGCCGTCAGGCTGACGATGATCGCGATGGTGCCGAGCAGGGCGAGGCGAAAGATGAGCGCCAGGCCGATGCCGATGCGGCGTGCGTTGGCGCGCTGATGCTCGGGCAGCTTGTTGGTGAGGATGGAGATGAAGATGAGGTTGTCGATGCCGAGCACAACCTCCATGGCGATGAGGGTCAGGAGGGCGGCCCAGGCGGCGGGATCGGCAGCGAGCGCGAAGTTCACGTCCATCTGTTGCGGTTTCCCTCTATCGACGGGCAAAGTCGCGCGCGTCCAAGAGGCGGCGGCGCGGGACAATCAGGTGTATCACAGAGAAACCGAAGCGATAACACGACGCGACCGGCACGCGGCGCCGTGCCGCTAGGTCGTAGCGGGTGCTTCGGCGTGCACCAGCATCGGCCGGCACGGGCTGGGTGGCGAGTTCGCAAACGATTTGCGCCAGACTCTTCTTCCTTCCAATAGTCCACGTGGCCGCCAAGGCTGTCGATCCGCCTGTTGTCGACGAAAGTCTTGTCGTCTCGGTCGATGTCGGTGCCGATGTAGTCGTCGATGCGGTAGACGTTGACCCAGCGGCCGATACCGCCGCGCAGCGACATGATGTCCTTCTCAAGATCGCGGTATTCCGCGAAGTAGTATTGATACAGGTGAGCGAGCGGGCTTCCGAACGTCACGATATCGGGCTTGGAGGCGCCGAGCTGCCCGATGGCAGCTCCTGCGTCCTTCAGGAAATCGTAGGTGATGACCGATCCCTGGCTGTGAACGGCGAAAATGAAACGATCGTACTTGCCGTCCTGGACCAACTCCGTGAGCAGCGTCTCCAGCCGCGCCTGGATGCGCGCGCGCCTCGGCCAGAGCTCGGGATCGCGCGACCTGCGCACCTGCGTCAGCATGCTGGCGCGCTTGTGCGAGTACTGGTGATCGATCAGATCCCGGGCGATATGGACGAAATTGCCGATGTGGAGGCTCGCGAGCACGGGCAGGGCAAGCGTGGAAACCCAGCCTATGGTCATGATCGTGCGTTTGTAGGCCGTCGACGTATCTACGATGGCTGCGCTCGAGATCGAGTGAAAACAGACCCCAAAAAGCGACAGGACGTCTTCCGGGTCTGATCTGCGTCACGCAGATACAGCGCCTGCCAGAACGTCACGAACATCAGGACGATCAGGATCGCGCGCCCGATCACCATTCGCGGCATTCTTTCCGGACCGATACTGGTCTCAGGCCTCCTCGCGAGCAGATACCTTCGCAGGTGGGTCGCCATACCGATCAACAGGACAGAAGCGATCATCACCCCGTTGAAGCCGTAACCGAACGCGAGCCGGTCGATCCAAGGGGACTCCTTGGGGTCCCAGGGCACCACCTTGAACAGCTTCTGCGCGGACACCTGGCCGGCGATGGCGGACGGAAGGTATCCCACCTGTTTTTGCTTCGCATCCTGTTGCAGGGCGTAGATGCCCTTGACCTCTTCCGCCCTATAGATCATCGGCATGGCTGCGGTGCCGACCAGTGCGGTCCAGAGCACGAACTGCAGGAGTACGACGCCGAGCGCGGTGAGCACCGGCGGCGCATTGTCGGGGTCCTTGCGGTACCAGTAGATGGCGACGCCGATTGCCAGGGCGAAGGCGAGCGAGGATGATCGCCCCCCAGACCCTGCCAAAGGAGGTGAGCACGATGTAGACGAGATCGATAAAGTTCTGGCGGCAGTCGGGCGCGAGGTTGGGCCATTGAGGACAGCGGCCCATCGATTGGAATCTCCAGCACCCCGACGGAAGCAAGAGCAAAGAGCTGCCGCAAGCAGGCCCGAGGCCACCATGGTCCACACAATCGGATCATACCAGGTCGTGTCGCGCCACCTGACCACAAAGACCAACGCAACAGCACTGGCGATGAACAGGAGCGCTGAGACCCCGGCGAAAAGCACAGTCTCTGAGAACACGTTTTCCAGCACCCAAGGCGACACGTAGAGCGCGCCCCAGAGCAGTGCCGATATCGCCAACACCATGCCGATGATTGGACCGCGCAGCATCCAGCTGGCGATCAGGAGCAGGCGCCGCAGAATGCGGCAGCCGCAGGCTCTGCCGCCGATCGAGCATGCCGTAGACGAAGTGATGGGATTCAAAAATGATGCGGAAGAAGCCCAGCACCGCGGCCAGACGGCTCGGCGCGATCCTGCTCAAGTCCGCCCAGTAGAGCTCGGCGAAGGTTACACGGCGGCCGCCGGCAAGCTCGCCGCTGCTGAAAAAGACCGGAAACGTGCGATCCGGCTGGCTCGGCGGGCGCCTGCGGGTCGGGCAGGTAGCGCACCTTGAGTTCTTCATCGGGCTGGAAGTCGGCGCACTTTCCGAGCGTCCGGGAGAGGGTGGTCGCCGCGTAGCCGGGATCGGCCTCCCCGACGCCGTGGGCGATGATGACAGCGACGTTTTGGGCCTGCGGCGGCTCGGATTGCCGATCCATGCTGTCCCCCGAATATCTTCAAGCAAAAAAATACACTTGCCCGACCGGCGCCCGGCAACCCGGCGGTCGGGGAAAGACGGCCAGCATAGCATCGCCGGTCAACGGCGTACACATGCTCGGCTCCTCGGCGTGCAGCCGCAGCGGCTCCGCTTTCGCCGGTTCAGGCCGCCGACGACCTCCGCGATTTTCCGAGTCACGCCGCGCGCGTCGCGTTTGCTAGTTTCGCACCGTCGCGCTGTCCGAGAAGCCGGGCGGCACCAAAGCAAAGGGCGCACCCATGGGCATGCTGGACGGCAAGGTTGCGATCATCACCGGGGCGACAAGCGGTATCGGGCGGCGGACGGCTGAGCTGTTCGTCGCCGAGGGCGCCAAGGTCGTCTGCACGGGTCGCCGGCAGGCCGAAGGCGAGAGCCTTGTGGCCGCACTCGGCGTCAACGGCCGTTTCATCAAGGCCGACGCGACGCTGGAGGAAGACTGGAAGCGGGTGGTCGCCGAGACGGCCGACGCCTTCGGGCGGGTCGATGCGCTCTTCAACAACGCGGGCGGGCCGGCTCCCACAGGTAGCATTACGTCCGTATCGGTGGAGGGCTTCGATGCGGCCATGGCGCTGCTGGTGCGGTCGGTGATGCTGGGCATCAAGCACGCGGCGCCTGTCATGATGAAGCAGAAGGGCGGCAGCATCATCAACAACGGTTCGGTCGCCGCCTACCTCGCCGGCTACTCGAGTTCGATGATCTACGGGGCGGCCAAGGCAGCCGTGAACCATTTGACGA
The DNA here is from genome assembly GCA_963782855.1 of uncultured Alphaproteobacteria bacterium. Classification (GTDB taxonomy): domain Bacteria; phylum Pseudomonadota; class Alphaproteobacteria; order Rhizobiales; family Hyphomicrobiaceae; genus AWTP1-13. Next base: position 36,517 of record CAWALW010000011.1, read on the forward strand.
AATGCGCCGCCATGGAACTCGGCGAGCACAACGTGCGGGTGAACTCCATTTCGCCGGGCGCCATCGCGACCGGCATCATCGCCAAGGCGCTCGGCATGGAGGCCGGCAAGGCGGACGGGATCGCTGAGCACATGAAGGCCGGCTTCGCCAAGGTGCAGCCGATCCCGCGCGCAGGCATCACCGACGACATCGCGCAAGCCGCCATCTGGCTCGCCTCCGACCGGTCGAGCTTCGTCAACGGCATCGACATCGTGGTGGACGGCGGCATGATCGGCGGGCGCATGTTCTCCCAGCACCAGGAAGCGCTGGGGCAAATGAAGAAGGCGCTGGGCATCTGAGCCCCGCGAGCAGCCAACCGGGAACTCGACATGCCGCTGCCGCGAACGCCGGCTCTCGCTACGGACTGCGTCGTGTTCGACGCCAAGGGTCGCCTGCTGCTCGTGCGGCGCAAGTTTCCTCCCTTCAAGGGGCAGCTACGCGCTGCCGGGCGGATTCATCGAAATCGGCGAGACCGGCGGAGGATGCCTGCCGCCGCGAACTCATGGAGGAGACCGGGGTGAAGGCCGGCCGGCTGCGGCTGGTCGGCGTCTACTCCGATCCCAAGCGTGATCCGCGCGGGCACACCTGCGCCGTCGTGTTCGCGACGCGGGTTGGCCGCGCTAGGGCCCAGGCCGGCGACGACGCCGCAGCAGCCGATTGGGTCGAGGACTGGAAGAAAGTCGAGCTTGCGTTCGACCACGCCAAGATCGTGGCAGACGCCGAACGCACCTTGCGCAAGAACAGATAGAGGCGGACATGGCGGATTTCGACGGCAAGGTCATCGTGGTCACCGGCTCGGCAACGGGGCTGGGCGCGGCGATCGCGCTCGGTGCAGCCAAGCGCGGCGCCAAGGCGGTCGTCCTCAACTACACGAAGAGCGCGAAGGAGGCCGAAGCCACCGCGCGACGAGGTGCGTGCGGCCGGCGCCGAAGCCGAGATCGTGCGCGGCGATGTCGCCAGCGATACGGATTGCCGCACGAATCGCCGCGGCGGCGGAGCGCTTCGGCCGGATCGACGCGCTCGTCAACAACGCCGGCATCACCAAGCATGTCGCGCACGGCGATCATGGACGGGCTCTCGGCGGAGGACTTCCAGAAGCTCTTCGCGGTGAACGCCATCGGGCCCTTCCAGATGGTGCGCGCCTGCCGTGCGCTGCTGGAGGCGGGCGCGCCGTCGAGCGTGCTGATGACCTCGTCGATCGCCGCCGTCACCGGCATCGGCTCGTCGATCGCCTACGCGGCCTCCAAGGGCGCGCTCAACACGATGACGCTGTCGCTCGCGCGCGCGCTGGCGCCGAAGATCCGCGTCAACGCCATCTGCCCGGGCTTCATCGACACGCGCTGGTTCAGCGATTTCAGCCCGGAGCGCGCGCAGAAGATTCGCGAGCACATCATCAAGACGACGCCGCTGCAGGCGGCCTCGCAGGCCGAGGACATCGCCGATGTCCGCACTGTTCTTCATCTCGGACGCGGCGCGCCACGTCACCGGCGAGACGCTGATGATCGACGCGGGCATGCATCTGGGCTTCGCGCCGATGTCGCGACGCTGACCGAAGGCGCCTTACCGGAGGAGCGCATGCCGAAGCTCCGCAAGCCATACAGGGCGCGAAAGTCCCTGCGCGCCATCGGCTGAGAGCCTTGAGCGGGCCCTCGCGCGCATCGAGGACGCGATCTCCAAGCACCCGGCCCGGATCGCCGAGACCATCCGCGCCGAGATGCAGGCGTCGGCGCTCCTCTCCGCGGGCCTGCAGGCGCGGCACCTGCGCAACGCGGCCGAGCCGGCGGCGCCGCCGTCGAACTACGCGCCGGCGCGACAGCAATCGCTCGAAGCCTCCCTGCAGCAGATGAAGGACTTGGCACCTTCGGTCTTCCCCATCTGGCACGCCCTCTTTCAGAACGGAGCGAGGAGCTACGTCGAGCAACGCGAGGCGAGCTGCAGCCATTGGGGACACCACTACGCGCAGCTCTTCGGCGCCTTCGTCAGCATTCACGCCTACGGCCGCCTGCTCGACGTCGGATGCGGCCAGCACGGCCTGCCGGCGTATCTCGCCGGCTATCCGCTCGAGCTCATCTCCGGTCTCGAGCCGCTGCCGCTGACGAAGCCCGCGCCGTTCGAATGCGCGGTCGGCTTCAACGAGTTCCTGCCCTGGCCGGACGGCGCCTTCCACACGGTGGTGTCAGGCACCTCGCTCGACCACGTCATTTCGCTGGAGCGATCGCTCGAGGAGATCCGCCGCGTGCTCGTCCCGCGCGGGCGCTTCCTCGTCTGGCTCGCGTCGATTCCCGGAGCCAAGCCGTTCGATCCCGCCAACCCGGTGGCGATCGATCAATATCACCTCTTCCATTTCGATCGCGCCTGGATCGAGCCGCTGCTGGAGAACGACTTCACGATCAGCGACTGCACGATCGTCCCGCAACCCGGATGGGACCACGTGTTCTACTGCCTCGTGCCGCGCGCCTGATGGGCGGAGGGCGGAACTGAACAACGGAATGTTTCACGTGAAACATTCACGTCGTTCAGCGTTAAGATTAATCGCGGATGCGGCTCACGTCCGCGCCAGCACCCGCAGCGCCTCCGCCGTCGCCTCATCGGCCGGATAGAACGCCTCCACCGCCAGCTCCGACAGCGTGATGTCGATGGGCGTGCCGAACACCGTCGTGGTGGAGAAGAAGCGACAGCAATCCTGACGGCATCGCCAGCTGCAACGGCACCACGACACTGCCCACCGCGTGTCCCTTCGCACGTGCCGGCGGCGCACCACGCGGCGCAGGCAACGCACGCAGACTCGGACAGCAGACGGCCCAGCACAGGGTCCGCACTCACGTCCACCTGCCTGCGCAGCCGCTCCAGCAGATGGTCACGCCACTCGGCAAGGTTGGTGATCCGCGGGGCCAGCCCGGCGGGATGGAGACTGAGACGCAACACGTTGACCGGCGGCTGCGAGCAGCGATGCATCGGCATTGCCCATCAGGCGCACCGCCGCGGCATTGGCAGAGACCATGTTCCAGTGCCGGTCGATGGCCAGCGCGGGATAGGGTTCGTGCCCCTTGAGGACCAGTTCGACGGCCGCCCGCTGCGCACCCAAGGCAGGGTCGGAGAGCTTGCGTTCCTGGAACTGCGGCGCGAAGCCGGCCGCCACCAGCAGCACATTGCGCTCGCGCAGTGGCACCTCCAGGCGCTCGGCGAGACGCATAACCATGTCCCGGCTGGCCGTGAGCGGCCCAACTCCGACGAAGCTCAGGTGCTTCGTCGAGATATCCGCCTCGCAGGCGAGGTCGAGCTGGCTGAGGCGCCGCCGCTGCCGCCATTCGCGCAGCAGATCGCCGACCGGTTGTGTCGCTGTCATCGTCATGCGGGCGACCTTAACCCATGAGGTCGCCCGCGCAATTACCTCAGGGGTAATCGCATTCGCACTTGCCGGGAGCGCTAGTTGGCACGCAGCCTGACCAGGTTCCGCCGAGCCTCCTCCAGCCCGAACGAAGCAGCCCTTCTGTAATCGGCGATGGCTTGATTGATATCTCCCAGGCCCTCATAGGCCGAGCCGCGCGCGTTGTAGGCGGCATGATAATCGGGTGAGAGAGAAAGCGCCTGATTGCAGTCCGCAATCGCGCGGTTGAAATCCCTTTTCGTGCTCCATTCGACGCATCGCGCCTGATAGATGGAAGCCAGCGTCCCTCGGCTCGTTCGCGGATCGTTGATGACACGCGTGCAGGCCGCGATGTTCCGATCGGCCGTCTCCGCCGTGCTCGCACTCTTGCAGACGGTCATGTCATCCTGCCCCGACGACCGAGCCGCGCCCATGCAAGGCGCACACGAGTCGCCCGGCGCATAGTTGTAGCCGACCATGCAAGTGTAACTGCCGCAAATGAACTGATGCCTGAGATTGTAGCAGCCGCCCGTTGGCCCACACCCTTCGCCTCGGCCGCAGGTGTAGTTGCCGCATCTCACGGCGGCGGCGCCGCCGACGCACTGCCCGCGCTGGCACTTGGAGCCGGGGGCGCAACTCTTGCCCCACGCCGCAGGACCTGTAGCCCGGCACAATGCACGAGCCATCCCTCTTGTCGACGCCCCAGCCGGGCGGACACTGAGCGGCAGCAGGTTCGGCGAGCAACAACGTGAAGGCAGCAATCAGCAAAGGAATGATGAAATGCATGGCGAGCCCCGACACTCGAAGTGATCAGCCGCTACCCGTTACCAGTTTGCGGGATCGTAGGCCTGACCCAATGCGGGCTCAACATCCGCTTTCTGCAAATCCGTATTCGCCCCCTAGAACAAGTCGGGCCCCCGGCACCGATGTGGCGCGCGGTTTCACGCGTCCATGCTCAAGACGCCGGACAACGTGAACGGCAGGGGCTCGGCTTAAAATAGCCGAGCCCCGCCAACGTGCTGGTTCCCCGCCGCTTTCCGGAAACGGATCGCGTTCAAATCCTGAAGCTCACCCCGTTGATCCGCCTCCGCACCCGCCCCGTCAGCTCCAGGGAGGCGAGGTTCGCCGAGACGTGGTGCGTGAGGCAGCTTGCATCGCGCGGCTTGGCACCCCGCCGCGGCGGATGGCGCTGGCGCCGGCGGCATCGTAGGCGGCGCGCACGATCTCCGCGCCCTTCTGGGTCGCCGTCACCGTGGCGACACGCGCATTGACCGCCGTCTCCGCCGTCGGCGCGTTGCCGGCCAGCGCATCCGCCCAGATCGCCGTGAGCGCCTCGCGCAGCCGCGCGGCAGCGAACCAGAGGCCCTCCGCCGCTTCGAGCGCACGCTGCGTCGCCGGGTTCTCCAGCAGCGGCTGCCCGGTGTAGCGGTCGGACTTGCCGCGCAGTCTCGTTGCGCGCCTCGTCGAGCGCGCGCCGCGCCAACCCCAGATGTGTTGGGCCGCGCAGCCCATGCCCGATGAACCAGGCGCCGGGCACGAAGGCTGCCGTCGGCAAGCTCGATCGCGCCTTGCCCGCAGGCCAGTCGAACGTGCGATGCCAGGGCAGCGTCACGTCCCCGAGGCGCACCGGGTCCCCGTACCGGCGAGGCGCACGCCCGGCTCACCGGTCGCCAGCCTCGCTCACCAGCGCGGCAGCGGCACCGTGGCGACGTGCCGTCAGCGCGCCGCCACCATGCCGCCGACGAAGGTCGCCGCCGTGCAGCCGCTCTCGGCCCAGCTGGATGCGGCGATCGGCCTCCTCCTTCGCCTCTACGCGCGGCAGGCTGCTCCAGGCAGCGCACGCGTTCGGGTCCGCGAAGAACTCATCGCGCAGCCGCGGGTCGGCCGAGGCATAGATGATGCCGGCGCAGATGTTGGCGTGCGACATGACCCAGCCGGTTGACGCATCCGCCTCCGCGAGCGCCATCGCGATCTCCAGCCACTCCGGCAGCGATGCGCCGGCCGCCCGCGTCTCCGGCACCAGCACCTTGAACGCACCGGCACGCTTCAGCTTGTCGGCGAAGTCAGGCGCCAGCTTGCGCTTCTCCTCGAACTCGAGCGCGCGCGCCTTGGCCTCGGCAGCAAGATCGGGAAGCGCCGCCTGCAGGCTGCGCAGGCTCGTGAACTGGGCTCAGACATCTCGTTTCCTCCTTGTTGAACGGAAGTGGCGAGACGAATGCCCTATGCTGATCGATCCACCAGTCCGGAAAGTGTACTGCCCGCCAGCCACGCTCCGGGAACGAGCGGACAAATCGACCGTGTACGCGCACTTTCTCAGCCAGTCCTGGCGAAGGGCTCGGCGCGACGCCCGATCACTACAGCCTTCACTGCCGGATGTGCTGCCGACCGCCTCACCGCTCTTCTCGGCTCCCAACCTTGTGCAGAAGCGTGACGGCTCCCCGTTTGGTGGGATCGGCAAGCCGCGGGCGCAACCTTTCCTGAGCTGTCGCGAAGGGGTAGATACCGATCCGTGGGATCGACGGGCTCACCACTGGCGCCGCTGTCCGCGAGGCCGTCCCCTATCCGCCTGGGGCACCTTCTCCCCAAGGGGAGAAGGGCCATGCCGGGATGACACCTAACTCCGGAAATAAACAATCTGCTGGCTCGTCGCGACCAGTCGCCCCGTGCGCGACCACAGCTCGCCCACCTGGTCCGAGTAGCCCTTGTTGAACACGCTGGCATCCACGACCCCGAGCAGATAGTCGCTGCCGACCTCGGCGATCTCAGCCGCGTCCACGTGGAAATACGTCGTCATCGACACCGTACCGATGGGGATCATCGCCTTGCGCACATGGAAGATGCGCCCGAAGAAGCAATCGCTGATCGACATCAGCGACAGAAAATCCAGCGGCCGCGCCGGCCGGTCCGCAATCCACAGGTGCGACAGCGTCGGGCCGAGATCGTCATCACTGGGTGCCGGCTTAGGCGGCGAGGGCATGCCCTTGGCGAAGCGGAAGTCGTACGCCTGCATCCACTGCATCAAGCCGCGCGTCGGCAGCGACATCAGCCCTTCCGGCGCCGCCGCCTCCGGCATCTTCGCGGCGCCGTGCGCCCACGTCTCGCGCCGCACCGCGAACACGGCCGTCGCGGTCGCCGTGACGCCCACCTCGCCTTGCGAGAGCTCAATGTACCAATGCTGCGTCGACCGGTTGGTGCGCACCTCGCGCACCGAAATCGTGAACGACCCCTTCGCAACCGGCGCGCAGTAGTTCACCGTCATCGCCAGGGGCGTGCCGATGCGCTTCTCGTGCTTCATCACCGCATTCAGCAGCGTCGCCGCCGTCACGCCCCCGAACGGACCCGTGAAGTTCCAGTAGTCCTCGCTCGTGTGTCCCTCGTACGTGCCCTCACCCTTCGGCGACGAGCGCAATCGCCCTGTCGAAGGAATGTGCCGACGATGCAGATGCCTCTGCCATGGTGTTCTTATCTCGCTCCAACCGATGCACGCGCTTCATAAGCTCCCCCTCCCCCTCGAGGGGGGAGGACGGAATGCCACGGGCTTAGCCTGCCGATCTCTGCGGTATCTGCGAGCGCAACGCGCAGGCTAAGTCCGATGGTATTCCTGGTGGGGGTGACGCACGCTCACCATGCCTTGCATTACCTGCCACGTAATCGACCCGGCGACAGGACTCGGAGACATATACGGGCATCCGACGCACGCGGCCGATGCGGCCGCCTGCCACAACAAGGGAGTTCCCGTTATGAGCACCATCGCCAATCTCCTGAACCAGCCCCCCGTCTTCCTCCGCCGCGTCCTCGTCCTCGACGCCTTCGCCAGCGGCGCCACCGGCCTGCTCGCCATCGTAGCGTCGGGCTTCCTCTCCTGGCTCCTCGACCTGCCGGCCGAGTTGCTGCTAGGGGCAGGACTGGTGCTGGTGCCCTACGTGCTGTTCGTGATCTACACGGCGACCCGATCCGAAATCGCCAGCGGCGGCCGTCTACGCTGATCATCGTCGCCAACGCGCTGTGGGCGCTTGCCAGCGTGGCAGTCCTGCTCTCGGGCTGGGTGGCCCCCAATGCACTCGGCGTCGCCTTTGTCCTGGCCCAGGCCGCCGTCGTCGCACTGCTGGGCGAGCTGCAATATGTGGGCCTGCGCCGGCCCCTCGCGACCGCCTGACGCGGCCCTGAGCCCTGAGATCGGCCCCAGGAACGCCCTCGCGGCTTGTCCCGGGGCCGCGTTTTGAGTAAAGAGGCCATCGATTTCCCTGGATGCGCCCCGACACGGGGCCCCGCTCCGCCCAAGGCCGAGGTTTCCCATGAAGAAGACCGAAGAGTTCCACCCCCACTACCACCTCATCAAGGTGGTGATGACCGACGGCACCGAGTTCGAGACCTACTCGACCTACGGCAAGGAGGGCGACAAGCTCACCCTCGACGTCGACCCCAAGACCCACCCGGCCTGGACGGGCGGCAACCAGCAGCTCATGGACCGCGGCGGCCGCCTCTCGCGCTTCAAGAAGAAGTTCGAGGGCATGTTCTAGGGCTGTCATCCCGGGGCTTGTCCCCGGGATCCATCTTTCAGCTTGCTCCGGCGTTTGAGGATGACTGGATCCCGGCAACGAGTGCCGGGATGACAGATCATGCCGCCCGCACGCTGCGCGCGGCTTCCAGCCAGTTCCTGATCTTCTCGATGTCAGGCGGATCGCCATGGCGCAGCAGGCGCTGGCCGGACGCCGACACCGCGTACGCCAGCACGTCCGCGCACAGCTTGTCGGCTTCGGCTTCCGCGATGGCATCGGCGGAACGATAGCCGGCGCCGACCAGCAGCTGCGCGTGCGTGCCGCGCAGCCCCGGCACCGCGCACACCAGTTCCGCCTGGTCCTGCCAGGCCGAGATGGCCTCCGGCGTGATGTGGCGCGCATCCACCAGCACCGCGAGCGCAACGGGATCGGCCCTCAGCAGGTCGCGCACCTTGTTGATGCCGTGCGGCTTCAGCCGCTCCGCCGTCTTGGCGCCGATGGAGGGCCCGTCGACGACGTCGTGATCGAGCGTGAGATAGAAACGCCTCCCGCCGCGCGTGGCCACAGCCACCTCTTCCCGCTCCGGCTCCTCCGCATGGATCAATTCTGCCACGACTGCGGGAGCAGCAATCGCAGCGGCAGGCACAATCACGGCAGGTGCCGGCGCGCGCTCGGCAACTGCGGGCGCAGGGATTGGTGCTGACACGGCGGCCGCGGGAGGCAGCGCCGCCACGCGAAGCGGTATGATTTCTGCCAGCGCCGGCGCACCCTCAGCAACGATGGCAGCAGGCACAATCGCTGCCGGCGCAGGCGCAGCAACCGCAGGGACCGGAACCGGCGCCGCGACGGGAGCCACCGGCGCTGCCACCCGCAACGGAATGACCTCCGCCGGCGTACGGATCGGCCCGCGCGCGGCGCGCTCGGTCTCGATGCGGGTCTGCACGCGCTCACGCGGCTTGAACGGAAACACCTTGGAGGCTTCCGGCTGCGGTGCGAGGCGGGCGAGAACCTCCTTGGCGTGCAACTCGCGCACGGTGCGGTCGTCCTCGGGCAGGTTCCGCTCCACCGTTCCCGTTGCAAGCAACTCGTCGTAGATGCGCTCCACCGTGCGCCGCTCTTCCGCGTTGGCGATGCGCCGGGTCAGCACCTTGGCCGGGATCTTGATGGTCGCGAGCAGCGTCGGCAGCGTCAGCCCGATGTCGGGCGCGTGCGTGCCGGACTCCTGGATCGCCCGGTCCAGCACCATGCCGTAGGTGAGATACGCGTAGCGGATCATCTCCGCGACCACGCGCTTGGCCACCTGGTCGAGACCCGACGGCGGATCAACGACGCCGCGCTGGATGTCGTAATGCGCGATCAGCTTCTCGTAGTAGCCGTTGGCGATCTCGGCGCCCTTGCACAACGCCTCCACCAGCCAGTTCGGCCCCGTGCCGAGCGCCACGTCGAGGTTGGCGAAATCGCGCTCGCCGAGATCGCGCAGCTCGTCGTAGGACCGCGAGATGCTCCACTCCGCCGCGCGATGGATGTTGTTCTCCGCCTCCGACTGCGCCGTATGGAAGGGCTGCAGCGGGTCCGTGTAGTAGTGGCTCAGCACGCCCGCGCAGTAGGCCGACGTCGGCCAGTCGTTCAGTGCCAGCGCCTCCACCAGGTGGCCGTACCAGCTCTGCACCTTCGCCGGCGCGCCGCCCCAGAACCCGTCGCGCGTGTGCAGCACGTGGTTCCTGAAATCCTTGAAGTCGTTGTCCGGCGCCTTGGAGCCTTCCAGATAGAGCGACGCGTTCGCCAGGAACATGCGCTGCCACAAATCCGCATCCATGCCCCGCAAGTGCCGCAACGCATCCAGGGCGAGCTTGTGATGCGTGCCGTTGGCGTGGGCCGCATAGACGACGCGGAAAAGCAGGTTCATGGGCGCTTTCCGATGGCTGCCAGAGAATCGGCTTGAGAAAACGAGCAACGGTAGGCCGAGTCGCGCAGCCAGGAGAACGCCCTATCCCCAGCCTTTTCGCTGACGGATCACCCCATGCTATCGATGCGGCCGAAAAAGCGCAGGAGCCGGCCCATGTCCCTGACCGACGATCAGATTCGCACGCTCATGCGCGATCCCGCCCGGCACCCGCCGAGTGCGCGCCATCTGGGGTTCGAGCTGATTGACCTTTCGGTCGACGACGGTTGGGCCGAAGTGGCCTTCCACCCGCGGCCCGAATTCGCCAACCCCACCGGCGCCGTGCAGGGCGGGTTCGTCTGCGCGATGCTGGACGACGCGATGTCGGTCGCCGCCAGCATCTCCCAGCGCTTCACGATGATCGTGCCGACGCTGCAGATCTCGGTGAACTACCTGCGCCCGACGCCAATGGCCCGCGTCATCGCCCGCGGCGAGGTCCTGCGTTTCGGCTCGTCAGCCGTCTTCATGCAGGGCACCCTGCGCGATGCTGGCGGAACAATGCTGGCGGTTGCCACGGCGACCGCGGTGCCGCGACCCTTCCCAAGATAGAGCTTTCGCCCTCGCTAACGCCCCTCGCGCCACCAGGCGACCGAGATCAGCGCGAGCAGCGCCGCCAGCGCCATGAAGCCCGTGAACATCGGGATCAGCCGCACGCCGCGCGTCACGAACGCCTCGCGGTCCTTCAGGCCGAGCCAGCCGGAGCCCGCCAGCACGCGCGCGTTCGTCAGCATGGAGATGCGCGGCACGTCCACGCCCGACGACACCGCCGACAGCAGCCCGCCGCCGCGGGTCCAGAACACGCCGCCGCCCGTCGCCTCCACCAGCGGCTTGAGCCTGGCGTCGGTTGCCGTCACCTCGCTCATCTCGCGCGCGTCCTCGATGCCGGCGTGCGCCACCGCCGTCAGCTGGCCCAGCGTCGATAGGGTCTGCAGCTTGTAGAGGCCGGGCGACTTGACATCGAGGGTCGACCGCCACAGCCCCGGCCCCGACTTCTCCAGCTCCGCCTCGAACGCCTCCCCGCCCGGCGCCGACACCTGCACGGGGGCCACCTTCTCCTCCATGGAGCGGCGCTCGATCGTCAGCTTCAATCCCTTGGCGGAGGCGAGCAGCCGCTCTTCCTCCAGGTCCGGCTCCTTCATCAGCCAGTGCGAGAGGCGGCGCAGCAGGTCGGAGTGCGGTCCGCCGCCTTCATAGCCGCGCGCCCACAGCCACGCGTGGTCGGAGAGCATCAGCGCGACGCGGCCCTTGCCCTTGCGGTCGAGCACGAGCAGGGGCTTCTGGTCGATGCCGCTCATCAGCGTGCGCCCGCGCCCGGGCGAGACCTCGACCTGCCGGAACCAGCGGCCCCACGTCGGCTCGGCGCCGGCGGAGCCCGGGAAGCGCGCGCGTGACGGGATGCTTCTGGCCGTCGCCCGAGAGCTTGGCCTTGAAGGGCCGCTCGATCAGCGCGCCGGTCGGCATCGCCGGCAGCACCGAGCTCAGCGCGGTGTAGGCGAGGCTCATCTTGCCCGAGTAGTCGTCGCCCGAGGCGACCAGCAGCGCGCCGCCCTGCTCCACGTACTCCGCGATGTTCTCGTAGTAGATCGATCTGCAGGATGTCGCGGTGCTGGTAGCGGTCGAAGATGATGAGGTCGAAGTCCCGGATCTTCTCCGAGAACAGCTCCCGCGTCGGGAACGCGATCAGCGAAAGCTGGTTGATCGGCGTGCCGTCCTGCTTCTGCGGCGGACGCAGGATGGTGAAGTGCACGAGGTCGACCGAGGCGTCGGACTTCAGCAGGTTGCGCCACACGCGCTCGCCCGCGTGCGGCTCGCCGGAGACGAGCAGCACGCGCAGGTTCTCGCGCACGCCCTCGGCCACCACCACCACGCGGTTGTTGGCAGCAGTCAGCTCGCCCGGCGCCGCCTCCAGCTCGATCTCGACGATGTTCTGGCCTGCGTGCGGGAAGGAGATCGGCACGTTGAGCGACCGGCCGATCTGGGCCAGGCGCGTTTCGTCCGGCCGCCCTTCGCGGCGGATCTTGAGCGCGGCGCGCTCGCCCCCGCGGCCCTTGCGGCCGGTTTCCACCACGCGCAGCTCGATCTCCCGCGTCGTGCCGACGATGCCGTAGCGCGGCGCCTTGAGAACCTCGATGCGCCGGTCGAACTCGTCGGGGCTGCCCGTCAGCAGCGCATGCACGGGCGCATCGAAGCCCAGCACCTGCGCGGACTTCGGCACGTCGTGCACCTGCCCGTCGGTGATCATGATGACGCCGGCCAGCCGGTCCGGCGGCGTGTTGGCGAGCGCGCTGTTGAGGTCGGCGAACAGGTTGGTGCCTGCCGCCTGCTCGCCGGAGGGCTTGGAGGAGAACACCCAGCGCACCTGCAGGTTGTTGATGGCGCCGAGCTTGGTCTCCAGCTCGCGCTTCACTGCCGCCGTCTGCTCGGGCCGGTTCGCCAGCGTCTGGCTGAGGCTCTCGTCGGCCACCACGATCGCGATGTTGGCGAGGCTCTCGCGCTCCTCCTGCCGCAGCGTCGGATTGGCGAGCGCGAGCAGCAGCGCGGCCAGGGCCAGCGCCCTCAGCAGCGCGCCGCGCGAGCGGCGCAGCAGCAGCATCACCACCAGCACAACGGCCAGCACCACCCCGCCCCAGAACACGGCCGGCGGCACCATCAACGCAAAATCGAGCGACCAGTTGCTCACGCATCCACTCCGATCGCGACCAGTTCCCCTCCCCCTTGTGGGGAGGGGTTAGGGGTGGGGGGATTGCAGAACCGTCGTGGTTCCCCCCCACCCTGTCCCTCCCCCACAAGGGGGGAGGGGACGCTCCTTCGCAGGCTTCGTCCGAAAACCATCATCACTGCCCCAACCGCTCCAGCAGTGCCGGCACATGCACCTGGTCGGCTTTGTAGTTGCCGGTCAGCACGTACATGATGATGTTGACGCCGACACGGTAGGCCATCTCACGCTGCCGCGTGCCGCCGGGCACCATGGGATAGAGCGGCTGGCCACGGTCATCAGTCGCCCAGGCGGCGGCGAAGTCGTTCGACGTGATGAGGATCGAGCTCACCCCGTCGACGCGCCGCGCCTGCCGGCCCTGGTCGCTGTCGCGCGGCACCTCGGCTTCGACCCACAGGTAGCCGCCGTCGTAGCGACCCGGGAACGAGCGCAGCAGGTAGAACGACTTGGTCAGCACGTGATGCTCGGGCACCGGCTCGAGCCGCGGCACGTCCAGCCCGCTCAGCAGCCGCTGCAGCGGCGTGCTGCCGTCGCCGCGGAAGCTGTAGCCGGTCGGCATGCCCTGCCCGTAGTCCTTCGTGTCGAAGATGATCATGCCGCCCTGTTTCATGTAGGCGTCGATCTTCGCCAGCACCGCCTCGGGAAGCGGCTGCGCGTTGGGCAGCACCGGCCAGTAGAGCACCGGGAAGAACGCGATCTCGTCGGTGGCGATGTTGACGGCGAACGGCTCGCCGGGCTCCACCGCGGTGCGCGCGATGAGGAACTTGTTGAGCCCGATCAATCCGCGCCGGCTCGCCTCGTCGGTGGCGGCATCGCCGGTGACCACGTAGGCGAACGTCACCTTGGACGTCGCCTGCATGGCGAGCACATCGCCGGGCTTGCTACCCGGAGGAAGCGGCGCCTGCGCCGCGGCAGGTCCGGCGCCCAGCGTCAGCAGACCCGCCACCAGAACCACGGCGGCGAGCGCGCCGGCAGCACGCGCCGTGCGCCGCATGAAGAGCGCGAGCCCGCCCGCCTGCAGGATCAGCACGGCCAGGATGTCGGCGAACAGCAGCGCCATCGCTGCAGTCAGCAGCTGCGGCTTCAGAGGCTGCGCGGCATCGCCCTCGTAGACGCGCCGCTCCGCGCTCGCGGGCAGGCTTCCCACGGGCTTCAGGATCGTCTTGGGCGTGATGAGGTTGAGCGAGCGCGGCGCGCCGGCCGGGCCGTAGTAGCCGGGCGGGTTCTCCGCGTTCGGCTTGGCGTCGGCGATCTTGGACGCGGCGATGCCCTGCGTGGTCGGCGGCGGGCTCTTCAGCAGGCCGAACCCGTCGAGCACCTGCAATGGCGAAAGCACCTCCGCGGCGGCCGCATCGACGGTGCCGTCGCTCGGCTAGCGACTCGCCGCCACCGCCGCCGAGCTTGCCCAGCGTCGTGATGCGGCGGAGCATCTCCACGAACAGGCCCGACAGCGGCAGGTTCGACCAGTCCGAATTGGCCGTGATGTGGAAGAACACGAGCTGGCCATCGCCGCGCTTGGACGCCGTCACCAGCGGCGTGCCGTCCTTCAGGCGCGCCCATACCCGCACGTCGGGCCCGAGCCCGGCGGGATCGGCCAGCACCTGCTGCGTGACGAGCACGTCGGCCGGCGCCTGCAGACCCGCGAACAATCCCTGGTCGCCGAACGGCGCGAGCGGCTGCGGCGTCGACCACGACAGCGCGCCGCCGAGCGTGCGTCCTCCGAGGCGCAGGCTCACCGGCAGCAAGTCGTCGCCGCCCTTCTCGAGCCGCGGTCCGGCGAAGCGCACGAGCACGCCGCCCTTCTTCACCCACTCCTCCAGCTGCTCCTTGATGTCGTGCGGGATCGTGCCGACGTCGGCCAGCATCATCACCGACACGTTGCGCTTGATGAGCAGGTCGATGGCGGCCGGCAGGTTCGCCCCTTCGCCCTTCGCGATCTCGGTGAACGGGGTCAGCGCGCGCTCGATATAATAAAGCGGCGCCAGCAGCGGCTGCGCCTGCTCGCGCAACTCACTTGAGAACAGGCCCACCCGGTGCCATTGCGAGCGCGCATCCAGCAGATGCACCGCGCCTGCGGAGCGCTCGCCCGCGATCTCGATGCGCATCACCTGGTTCCTGAGCTCCAGCGGCAGGTTGAAGCTGGCCACCGCGCGCGTCTCCCCTGGGTTGAGCGTGAACGGCGCCTCGCCCAGGCGCTGGCCGCGTGCAGAGAGCGCGTGCAGGATGCCGCTGCGCGGTCCGCCCTCGGCCCGCAGCACCTGCGCCTCGAGCTTGCCGCCGCTGACGACCGTTGCGCTCGCGCCGAGCGCTTCCTGCCCGGGGCGCATCTCGATGACGACGAACCCGGCCCCGGCGAGTTCCGCCAGCTTGTCCGCGAACGGCCGCGCCGCCTCGTCGTGGTCGATCCCGTCCGTCAGCCACACCACGGTTGCGTCGCCTGCTCCGGCCAGCGCGCCCGCGATGGCCTGCGCCGCGCCGGCGCGATCCGGCCCGAACGGCTGCGGCTGCACGGCAGCCGCGGTGGAGCGCGCCGCGGTCGGCGCCTCGACCTTGAGGCCGATGCGCTTTGCCGCCGACGCCGTCGGCACGATCATCACCGGACGGCCGCGTCCCTCGGCCTCCGTGATGAGCCGGTCCACCATCGACGCACGCGCGCCCCAGTGCGCCGCCGCCGACCAGCCATTGTCGACGACCAGCACCACCGGCCCGGACCCGGCAAGCGCCGTCTCGCGGTTCGGATTGAGCACGGGCTCGGCCAGCGCAAAGATCACGAGCGCGGCAGCCGCCATGCGGATCAGCATCAGCCACCACGGCGTGTTGGCCGGCGTCTTCTCCCGGTTCTCCAAGCCGACCAGGATGCGCGTCGGCGGAAAATCGATGCGCTGCGGCCGCGGTGGGATGGTGCGCAGCAGCCACCAGATCACCGGCAGCGCCAGCAGGCCGGCGAGCAGCCACGGACTGAGGAAGGCAAGCGGGCCCAGGCTCATGCCGCACCTCCCGCCGCCGGCTTCCAGCGGTAGTCGTCCGACACGCCCTGCAACCGCATGATGAGCGCCAGCAGCGGCTCGGCCGGCGGCCGATCCGTGTGATGCACGAGGAACGACCAGCCGATGCGGCGCGCCGCCTCCTCGATACGCGCGCGGTGCTCCGCGAGCCGCTTCTGATATTCGCCGCGCAGGCTTTCCACCCGGTCCGCCACCCAGCGTTCGCCGCCTTCCGGCGAGCGGAACTCCATGCGGCCCTGATAGGCCAGCACTTCCTCGGCGGGATCGAGCACCTGCACCAGATGGCCCTGCACCTCGCCCTCCGCCATCTCGTTCAAACGCTTGGCGATGACCTCGGGCGGATCCAGGAAGTCGCCGAACAGGATGGCGCTGGAGAACCGCGACAGCCGCGCCTTGGGCGGCAGGCTCGGAGCCTCCGCCTGCGCAATGTCGCTCGCCGCGATCGCCTCGGCCACGCGCGAGGTCGCCCTCCGGCTCGCCATCGGCATGGTCAGCCCGAGCAGCGCGATGCGCTCACCCGCGCGCACCAGCATCTCGGCGGCGGCCAGCGTCAGCACCAGCGCCCGGTCGCGCTTCGAGACGGGAGCAAGGTGGCTCTGGAACTGCATCGACGGCGACATGTCGGGCCACAGCCAGAATGTGTGCGACGCTTCCCATTCCCGCTCGCGCACGTAGAGGATGTCGGAGCTGGCCGAGCGGCGCCAGTCGATCACGGACGCCGGATCGCCGCCCTGGAACTGCCGGAACTGCCAGAACGTCTCGCCGGTTCCCGCGCGACGGCGGCCGTGAATGCCGTGCGCCACGGTATTGGCCACGCGCAAGGCCTCGAGCAGCAGCTCCGGCAAACGGTCGGCGAGCGTCTGCGCTTCGCCTTCGAGCTTGAAGACGCTCGCTTTGCTATCCGCCGTCGAGGTCGCGTAGCCGCGTCCCGCCACCAGTTACCCCAGAGCTGCCGCCAGACGGTTGATCACACCGCTGGTCGATTCGCCTTCCGCACGCGCGGCGAAGGTCAGCGCCATGCGGTGCTTCAGCACCGGCTCCGCAAGCGCAATGACGTCGTCGAGCGATGGCGCCAGCCGTCCGTCGACGAGGGCCTTGGCGCGCACCGCCAGCATCAGCGCCTGGCTGGCGCGCGGTCCCGGTCCCCAGGCGATCAGCCGGTCGGTGTCGGCGCTGGCGCCGGTGCCGGGCCGCGCTGAGCGCGCAAGCTTCAGGATGGCCTCCACCACCTTGTCCGGCACGGGAAGCTGGCGCACGAGCCGCTGGATCGACTGCAGCTCCTGTACGGTCAGCACCTGCTCGACGCGCCGCTCATCGGTGCCGGTTGTGGCAAACAGCATGCGCCGCTCGGCGCCCTGGTCGGGATAGCTGACGTCGATCTGCAGCAGGAACCGGTCGAGCTGCGCCTCGGGCAGCGGATAGGTGCCTTCCTGCTCCAGCGGGTTCTGCGTGGCGAGCACGTGGAACGGCATGGGCACGTCGTGCCGCTGGCCGGCGACCGTGACGTGGTGCTCCTGCATGGCCTGCAGCAGCGCCGACTGCGTCTTGGGGCTGGCGCGGTTGATCTCGTCCGCCATCAGCAGCTGCGCAAAGATCGGCCCGCGGACGAACCGGAAGCTGCGCCTTCCGCCGGCGCTGTCCTCCAGCACCTCCGAGCCGATGATGTCGGACGGCATGAGGTCCGGCGTGAACTGGATGCGCTTGGCATCGAGCCCCAGAATCTTGCCGAGCGTCTCGACCAGCAGCGTCTTGGCGAGGCCCGGCACGCCGATCAGCAGCGCATGGCCGCCGGACAGCAGCGTCACGAGCGTGCGCTCGATCACCTGCTCCTGTCCGAAGATGACGGCCGAGGCCGCCTTTTGTACGCGCTGCACTTTTTCGCCGGCCGCTTCGATGCGGCCGACGATGGCGTCGTCGGTTTGTGCGAGTGTGCTCATGAGGGGAACTATACGCTCCAGGGGCTGGAATGCGAAACTCCAGTCGGCAAAGATGGTCAGAATATGAACAGGTTCGGCAAACTGCTGGAATTGGTATCAGTGTGCCGCATTATGGCGCAGGCAAGGTGAAATGGGAAAGCAAGGGAAGTCCGCATGACGGGACGTGAACGACTGCCGCCGCTCGCGGCCGACAAGATGACGCCGGAGCAGAAAAAAGCTGCCGACGACTTCAAGGCCAGCCGCGGCTACGCCATGCTCGGGCCGTTCTCCGTCATGCTGCGCTCGCCGGAAGTTATGCTGCGTGCACAGGCGATGGGCCAATACTTACGGTATCGTAATGTGCTCCCCAAGCGGGTGAGCGAAATGGTCATCCTCGTGACCGCGCGCCAGTGGACGCAGCAGTTCGAGTGGGCGCACCACTACAAGTACGCAATGGAAGCCGGCCTCGCGAAATCCATCGCCGACGCGATAGCCGAGGGCCGCCGTCCCCAGGGCATGGCGGAGGACGAGGCCGCAGCCTACGATTTCTCCATCGAGCTGCACCGTAACAAGAGCGTGAGCGACGCCACCTATGCCCGCGCGCTGGAGCTGTTCGGCGAGCCTGGCATCATCGACCTCACCGGCATCAACGGCTACTACAGCATGCTCGCCATGATGATGAACGTCGCCCGCACACCCAACGACACCCACGACGTGAAGCCGCTGGAGCGCTTTCCGACCTGATGCCGGCCGACGCCCAAACCAACCGCATCTCGGGTCTGGAGGCGCTCCTCAAGGCGCAGTCCGGCAAGGGACCTGCGCCCGTGGAGAAGTGGAACCCGCCCTACTGCGGCGACATCGGCATGCGCATCCGCTCCGACGGCGTCTGGCTCTACCAGAACAGCCCGATCGGGCGCATGCCGCTCGTCAAGCTGTTCGCCTCCGTGCTGCGCAAGGATGCCGACGGCAAGCACTATCTCGTCACGCCGGCCGAGAAGGTCGACGTCGCCGTGGACGACGCGCCCTTCCTCGCCGTCGAGATGGAAGTGAAGGGCATCGGCGCGCGACCAGCGCCTCACCTTCCGCACCAACGTCGACGACATCGTCGAAGCCGGCCCCGACCATCCCATCCGCTTCGAGATCGAGCCGGGCAGCGAGGGCCTGAAGCCCTACCTGCACGTGCGCGGCCGCCTGGAAGCGCTCGTCACGCGCGCGCTCTACTATGACCTGGTTGAAATGGCCGTCACCGAGGAACACGGAGGCCGCCCCGCCCTTGGCTTGTGGAGCGGCGGCACGCTTCTTCGCCATGCCCGAACCCCGCGACGGCTGAAAAATGCAGAGCCGCGTTCTTCGGATCCTTCTTGGCTACGTCGCCTCCTGCGCAGTGGCGGGTTTGGTCATCCTCGCTGTCGCTCTCAACGAGCTTGTTGATACCGTGCCAGCAGGCAGCATGCGCCTGACTGAGCCCACGGCCTTCATAGTGGCGGTCACCTTTTTCGTCATTTTGATCACTGCCGCCTTGCCCGCGCTGCTCGTGATTATCTATGCCGAGCGAACCGCGACGCGATCTGCCGCCCGCATACGCCGCAGCTGGCACCGTCATCGGCTTTGCGATCGTCGGGATCAGCGGACTGGCGCTGGATCTATTCAGCGCGCCGCTGATGACGTCGCTTGGGTGGGGTGCCACGTTTGCCATCGCAGGTGCGGCGGCGGGCCTCACCTATTGGGCCATCGCCGGCCGCTGCGGCTGGAAACTGGCACATAGCGAAGCGCTGAAAGGGAACGCCATGCTCAAGGACCCGCCGCTGCTCACCATCCGCCGCAACTTCCCGCGTCCGCCGCGCAGCCTGATCGCCAAGCTGCAAGGCGCGCAGACGGGCCACATCGTCGATGCCATGCAGGGCCGCGCCGCGCTCGACCATCACATCAAGCCGGTCGATCCCGCGTGCGCGCAATTCGCCGGCCCCGCCATCACCTGCCAGACCTTCGCCGATGACAACCTGGCGATCCTCGCCGCGCTGGCGCTCGCCGAGCCGGGCGATGTCATCGTCGCGGCCGCCGAGGCCTTCTCCGCATCCGCCGTCGTCGGCGACAACGTCGCCATGATGGCCAAGAACCGGGGCATCGCCGCCATCGTCATCGACGGCATGGCGCGCGACAGCTACGGCATCGTGCCCGTCGGCCTGCCGGTGTTCTCGCGCGGCATCACGCCCAACTCCTGCGTGCGCAGCGGTCCGGGCCGCGTCGGCGTTCCCATCGTCTGCGGCGGCGTCACCGTGCAGCCGGGCGACGCCATCCTCGGCGACCGCGACGGCGTGGTCGTCATCCCGCAGGCCCAACTCGAGTCGATCGTCGCCGCCCTCGACGAGATCCGCCGCATGGAGGAAGAGACGCAGAAGAAAATCCGCGCCGGCATGACCCACCTCCCCGCCATCGAGGAGCTGCTCAAATCGGATCGCGTCACCTATCTGGATTGACTTGGCTTCAATTCCCTCTCCCCATTCTTCATGGGGAGAGGGTTCGGGTGAGGGGCAGATACGCGTCGCGCCCTAGTGGTGAGCTTGTCTAACCACGGCATTGCGTGCTGCCGCTCTGTTACCAGCGCCCTTCGACAGGCTCAGGGCGGAGAGGTTCGCTCTATGTAGCTGCCCCTCACCCCGGCCCTCTCCCCGTAAACGGGGAGAGGGAGAAGAGCGATCAAGCCTGCCAGCAATCGGCCGCGAGCAGCAGCTCGACCAGATCATGGTGGCGCTGGCCGTCCAGTCCGGTGAGTTCCTTGATGCGGCCCAGCCGCGCGTAGACCGTGTTGGGATGCACGCCAAGCTGGCGTCCGGCCTTCTGAACGTTCATGTCGGCGTCGGCCACCGCCTGCAATGTACGGATCAGCGAGCCCTTCGTTTTCTGGTCCGCGTTGATGAGCGCAGCGACCCAGTTGGGCGCGACCAACCGGACAAAATCGCCTCCGCGATGCACCATGAGACTTCTGATGGGCAGGTCGGAGAACTGCACCACGCGTTTGGTGACGCTCGCGAAGTCCAGCGCAATCGTTGCCTCGTGCAGGGCCCTGGGAAGGAAGGATGTCGACGGCTGGTCGGTGCTCGTGCCGACAAGCACGGCCGGGCCAAGACCGAGCAGCAAGGAACGAAGGCGCTCGGCCAGGGTCGTTTGCGGAGCCGTCCAGCCGGACTGCCGCCGGGTGTCGGACAGCACGGCGGTCACCACGTTGTTGCGGATCCCGGTCAGTATTCGAACGGGCGTCGGCGACACGACTGTTGCCATGGCATCTGCGATGCGCTGCGCGCGTTCCGGATGCTCCATCTCGGACGGATTGAGTCGATTGCGCCACCGCGACGCAGTAGGTCTGTCGCTGCTCCAGGTAGCCGGCCCGCTTCAGCAGCCGCGCGGCCCTGGCATCGGATTCGTCATACCCGCTCAGAAGGATATTCAGAAGCTCGCTCCGGCGGTCGCTTTCGGCCCCCGCGAGGATGCGCGTTTGGGAAACATATTCTGCGGCGACGATCGTGCTGATCGTGTTCGTGTATTCGATCGCGAAGTCCGCCACCGCCGTCACTGACGTTTCGATGCCCTTGGGGACGGCCGCAACGGCAGCATCCCGCAGCCAGTGGGACAGAATTCTGTGACCGCAGCGATAGGCATGCAGGATTGCATCGAGGGGAAAGCGCTGCTCTGCGCGGCGGTGCGCATGTGTCTCTGAGAAACTCGAAATCGCCGACTTCGCCGCCGCCGAACAGCCTCCGGATTTCCTGGACATGCTCCCCCGCATGCGCGTCGAGGCTCGGCAGGATTTCGGGATTGCCGGAGTTCGAGAATGCAGGAACTTCCGCAAGCACGGCTTTGCGGAGCGCACCCATCGTCGCCTGCTCGCTTGTGCCGAGCAAAGGCGCCGCACGCGGAATGACGCCGGTCTTGGCGAGTACCGCCAGCGCATTTCGCAAGGCCCTATGGTCGTGCATATCCGTCTCAGACGCTTGTGAATTATTCACAATGGACGAGCCAGAAATAGCAGCAGACCTGCCATGGGCAAGGTCAAATCACGGTGATAGTCACCAATACTGCAGGCCTGCAGGGCCAGTCAATTCAACGGAGTGAGCACCATGGCAAAGTACCTGTTTGTCTACCACGGCGGCGGCAAGCCCTCGAACCCGGCGGACGGAAAGAAGGCGATGGACGCGTGGGGCGCCTGGTTCGGCTCTCTGGGCGCGGCCGTCATCGACGGCGGCAACCCGGTGGGAAAGTCGAGCACCGTCAAGTCGGACGGATCGCTTGTCGATGGCGGCGGCGCCAATCCGACAAGCGGATACAGCCTCATCGAGGCATCGAGCCTGGCGGACGCGCACAAGAAAGCGAAGGGCTGCCCCCTTCTGCTAGTCGGCGGCACGATCGAAATCGCCGAAGCCCTGGACATGTAGCCTGAACTCTATCGATGGCTATGGAGGGGGCGGGTCGCCGTCCCCTTCGTTACGCCCAACCACTTGGACGATCTGCGCAAGGCGGGGTGCCGGAAAGATAGCCGCGCTCACGAATCCCCGACGGAACGCGCTGATCGAGCTTTGTCCGGTTCGTGTATATTGCCGGACGATAGTGCTGGGGCCGTATCACCGGGAAATCGACAGAGCGATGAGCAGCAACACCGACTACATCCCGCCGAAAATCTGGAAATGGGAAGAACCGGGCGCGGAGGGAGATTGGCGGTACGCGCGCATCAATCGACCCGTCGCCGGGCCGACGCATGACGCGGAGCTGCCCGTGGGCAAGCACCCCTTGCAGCTTTATTCGCGTGGCACGCCCAACGGCGTGAAAGTGACCGTGATGCTGGAAGAGCTGCTCGCACACGGCCACAGCGGCGCCGAGTACGATGCCTGGATGATCGACATCCACAAGGGCGCTCAGTTCGGCAGCGGCTTTGTGGATGCAAACCCGAACTCGAAGATACCGGCCTTGGTGGACCGCAGCGGTCCCAAGCCGCGTCGCGTGTTCGAGTCCGGATCAATCCTGCTCTATCTCGCGGAGAAATTCGGCGCGTTCCTCCCGACCGATCCGGACAAGCGCACCGAAGCGCTCAACTGGTTGTTCTGGCAGATGGGCAGTACGCCCTATATCGGCGGAGGGTTCGGCCATTTCTATCACTACGCGCCCGTCAAGATCGAGTATGCGATCAACCGGTTTGCGATGGAGGCGAAGCGCCAGCTGGATGTGCTGAACCGCCACCTCCAGGACCATGAGTATATGGCCGGCGATGACTATACGATCGCCGACATGGCGATCTGGCCCTGGTACGGCAGCCTGGCACTGGGCACGCAGTACGAAGCGGGCGAGTTCCTGCAGGGGCGGGAGTACACGCATGTGCTCCGCTGGACAAAGGCGATCGCGGCGCGGCCCGCCGTCAAGCGCGGCCGGATGGTCAACCGCGCCGTCGGCGATCCGGCTCAGCAGCTGCACGAACGCCACGATGCCAGCGACTTCGATACGAAGACCCAGGACAAACTGACCAAGTAGCGCTCGGCCGAGCCCCCTAAGCAGGCGTAGGCGCGGCGGGTCACCCGCGTGGCAAAGGGCTCGGCAAACTCGGCAAGGAGCTGCCATGCCGTTCTACGAAAAAGGCGCCGTCCGCATCCATTTCGAGGAAGCCGGTTCCGGCTTTCCATTGCTGCTCATCGCCGGCGGGGGACTGAACTCGACCATCTCCGGCCTGAAGAACAACTCGCCCTTCAACCCGATCGAGGAATTCAAGGCGGAGTATCGCTGCATCGCGGCGGACTTGCGCAACGCGAATGACGGCCAGTCGGCCGGCCCGCTCGAGCCGGAACGGCCGTGGGACGCCTACACCGACGACCAGCTCGGCGTGATGGATCACTTGGGCATCGACAAGTTCATGGTGTTGGGCTTCTGCATCGGCGGCCCCTTCATCTGGAACCTCCTGAAGCGGGCGCCCGATCGTATCGTCGCGGCGGTCCTGGTGCAGCCCAGCGGCTCGCGTCCGGAAATGCGCGACCTGTTCTACGATAACAACATGAAGGGCTGGGGACCGGCGCTGACCGCCAAGCGGCCCGAGATCACGATGGAAATGGTCGACAGGTTCCTGACCCGGATGTACCGCACCGACCCTGATTTCGTGTTCACCGTGACGCGCGACTTCGTGCGCAGCTGCCAGACGCCCGTATTGATCCTGCCGGATGATGTCCCGGCGCATCCCTATGCCGTTGCCATGGAATCCGCGATGCTCGCCCCGAAGGCCGAAGTGAGCCTGTTCCCGTGGAAGGAGCCCAAGGAGCGGATCCCCCTGGCGGTGCGCCAGATCCGTTCGTTCCTGCGAGCGCATCGGCCTGCTTCTGCTTAGATGGCTATCGCCTCTGCCCTTGCGACAGGCCTCGTTGAACAACCGATGCGGACGATGGGGCTAGCTTCAACTTAACGCAGACTTAAGC
Organism: uncultured Alphaproteobacteria bacterium; assembly: GCA_963782855.1. Taxonomy (GTDB): domain Bacteria; phylum Pseudomonadota; class Alphaproteobacteria; order Rhizobiales; family Hyphomicrobiaceae; genus AWTP1-13. Next base: position 60,447 of record CAWALW010000011.1, read on the forward strand.
CGCGCATGGTTGCATGCTCCATGCGCGATGCGGGGGAGACGCAGGAGATCCGGCTGGCCGAGCTGCTCAGCGCGCTCTGCCATGCGCTCGACATGACCGAGGGCCAGCCCGAGGGCCACTGCATCCGCTGCTGCTGGATCGGCGTCGCAGATCGGCCAGGAGATCGGCCTCGACGAGCGCCGAGATCTGGGAACTCTACTACACGCTGCTGCTCAAGGACCTCGGCTGCAGCAGCAATGCCGCGCGCATCTGCCAGCTCTATCTGACCGACGATCTCACCTTCAAGCACGACTTCAAGCGCATCGACGGCAGCCTGCCGCAGGCGCTGCGCTTCGTGCTCTCCCACACCGGCCTGAAGGCCGGCCTCGCCGAACGCTTCCGCGCCATCATCAACATCTTCCAGAACGGCGGCGAGATCGCGCGCGAGCTGATCGAGACGCGCTGCCACCGCGGCGCCGACATCGCCCGCAAGATGCGCTTTCCCGAAGCCGTCGCGCTCGGCATCCAGAATCTCGACGAGCACTGGGACGGCGGCGGCAAGCCCACCGGCGCGCAGCGGCGCGGACATCCCGCTCTACGCCCGCATCGCGCTGCTGGCGCAGGTCGTCGACGTCTTCCACGCCGGCAGCGGCCGCCGAGGCGGCGCTGCGCGAGGTCAAGCACCGCTCCGGCACCTGGTTCGACCCGGTGCTGGTCGATGGCCTTCGAGCGCGTCGCGGCGCGGCCGCGACTTCTGGGACATGCTGCGCTCCGCAACCTGCCAGGCGGTCATCTTCACGCTCGAACCCGCGCAGCACGCGAGCTGCCGTCGACGACGACTATCTCGACGACATCGCCGCCGCCTTCGCCCAGGTGATCGACTCCAAGAGCCCCTACACCAGCGGCCACAGCGAGCGCGTCACGCTCTTCACCGACATGATCGCCGAAGAGCTGGGCTTCGCGCCGAGCGGCGCCGCTGGCTCAAGCGCGCGGCGCTGCTGCACGACATCGGCAAGCTCGGCGTCAGCAACACCATCCTCGACAAGCCCGGCAAGCTCGACGACGAGGAATGGGTGGCGATGAAGCATGCACGCCGCCCACTCCGAAACCATCCTGTCGCGCATCGCCGCCTTCAGGGATCTCGCCGCGATCGCCGGCGCGCATCACGAGCGGCTCGACGGCAAGGGCTATCCGCGCGGCCTGAAGGGCGACGAGATCTGCCTCGAGACCCGCATCATCTCCACCGCCGACGTCTTCGACGCGCTGACCGCCGACCGGCCCTATCGCGCGGCCATGCCGGTCTCCAAGGCGTTGGCGATCATGGCCGAAGGCCTCGGCACCGCTACGGACCCGGCCACCTTTAACGCGCTCCGCCGCGCCATACTGAGGGTCGATCCCGCAATCGCCGCCTAGCCTGCGAGTGGTTTTCCACCCGGCAGCGCGCGGTGGCCCCCGGCACGCGCAAGATGGTAGTGTCGCGCATGGACATGCCCGCGGATCGATTCCCCGACCTGACGACGGAATCCGGCTTCCGCGCACTCGCCCGCCGTGCGCTCGACACCGAGCCGTCGCCGGCCATCTTCGATCCGCGCTCGGGCCGGGCCTGGGGACCCAGCGACTGGGACCTCAACCCGGAGCTCAAGGGCGATCTCGCCGCCATGGACCCGCCGCGCCCCGCTGCCGTGCTGGTCCCCATCGTGCTGCGGCCGCAGCTCACCGTGCTGCTCACCCAGCGCTCGCAGGACATGCCGAGCCATCCGGGCCAGATCTCCTTTCCTGGCGGCAAGGTCGAGGAATGCGACGTGAACTCGCTCGCCTGCGCGCTGCGCGAGGCACAGGAGGAGATCGGCCTGCCGCCGGAGAATGTCGAGCCGCTCGGCTATCTCGACAGCTACCGCACCGGCACCGGCTTCCAGATCACGCCGGTGGTCGCCTTCGTGCGCCCGGGCTTCGCGCCATCGCTCGACCCGCGCGAGGTGCTGGAGATTTTCGAGGTGCCGCTCGGCTTCCTGATGGACGAGGCCAACCACCAGAAGGACTCGCGCGAGTGGCGCGGCCGCCCGCGCTCCTTCTACGCCATGCCCTACGAGGGCCGCTACATCTGGGGAGCTACCGCCGGCATGCTGAAGAACATGCACGAGAGGCTGTTCGCGGCGATGATCCGCATCGTCATCGAGAACATCCTCCTGTTCCTGCTGCCGACCGCGCTGTACGTGGCTTACGTTCTGCTGACGCGGCGCGGCACCACGGCCGGGCCAGGTCATCAACGACGCGCCGCTCGCTCTGGCTGTTCATCGCCGGTGCGCTGCTCGTCAGCGGCACGCTGATCTACTTCGGCTTCAACCACGGCGGGCGGCCGGCCCGACCAGAGCTACACGCCGCCGCTACATCAAGGACGGGCAGATCGAGCCCGGCATCATCAGGTAGCATGGCTGGCGTGGCCGCCACCTCTCCCCGCATCGGCGACGCACCCTGGCTGCAGCGCCCGGAGACGCAGGCCGTGTTCGCTGCGCTCGCGGCGCGCGGGCTCGCCGCCCGCGTGGTCGGCGGCGCGGTGCGCAACGCGCTGCTGGGCCAGCCGGTCACCGACGTCGACATCGCAACCCCGGCGCGGCCGGACGAGGTGATGGCCGCCGCCGAGGCGGCGGGACTGAAGGCCATCCCGACCGGGATCGAACACGGCACCGTCACCGTCGTCTCCGGCGGCGCGCCCTACGAGGTGACCACGCTGCGCAAGGACGTCGAGACGCACGGCCGCCATGCCACCGTCGCCTTCACCGGCGACTGGGCGGCCGACGCCCGCCGGCGCGACTTCACCATCAACGCGCTCTACTGCAGCGCCGACGGCGAGGTGTTCGATCCCCTCGGCGGCTATGCGGATATCGTGGCGCGGCGCGTGCGCTTCATCGGCGATCCCGCCGAGCGCATCCGCGAGGACTACCTGCGCATCCTGCGCTTCTTCCGCCTCACGCGCGACGTTCGCCGCCGGCCCGCCCGACGCGGCTGCAATGGCCGCGTGCGTGCGCGGGCGCGAGGGACTAACCATCCTCTCGGCAGAGCGCGTACGCCAGGAGGTCCTGCGCCTGCTCGCAGCGCCCCGCGGCGCCGAGATCGCCAGCGCCATGCACGACCACGGCCTTCTCAACTTCGTGCTGGGCGCCGCGCCGCGCCCCACGCTTCTTGCGCGGCTCGCCGCCATCGAGACCGCGCTCGACCTTGAAGCAGATGCCGTGCTCCGCCTCGCGGCGCTCGTGGTCGAGGTTGCGGAGGACGCCGAGCGCCTGCGCGAGCGGCTGCGCCTGTCCAACGAGGAGGCGGCAACGCTCCTGCGCGCGGCTGCGCATTCACCCGGCCTCGGCCCCACCTCCCCGGAGTCGGGCGCACGCGCCGCACTCTATCGCCTGGAAGCGCCCGCCTACCGGCAGCGCGTCCTGCTGGATTGGGCCCGCTCCGGCGACCCGCCGACCTCCAACGCCTGGCGCCGGCGCTACCAGGTGCCCGACACCTGGCAGCCGCCGAGGTTGCCCATCGCCGGCACGGACGTGATCGCGCTCGGCGTCCCGGCCGGACCGCGCGTCGGCGAAATCCTGCGCGCGCTGGAGACCTGGTGGATCGAAGGCGACTTCGCCGCCGGAGAAGACGCCCTGCGCAGCAAGCTCAAGGAACTCATTGTCGAGGTGAGAGACACATGACGGACCGTCCGCAGCCGCAGGACCCCAACACGGTCAAAGCTCTGTTTGCCGCGCTCGCCCTCGGCTCCGTCCTGGCCGGCTTCGCGGTCTACCTGCTGCAGGGCCAGCTCGGCATACCCTCGGACACGGCGCGCTACATCACCACCGTCTTCGTCGCGCTCGGCGTCGTCGACGCGCTCATTCTCTACGTGTGGGACCGCTACACGAAGCGGTGAGCCCGCTAGATGCGCGCAACTTCGAGCGTCGAGGGATGGAAAAGCTCGGACACGGCCACCTGCCGCTCGGATAACCCCTGCTTGTGATGCTGCTGCAGGAAGTATTCCAGACAGGCGCGGTTTGCATCGACGCCATAGGGCCAGAAGTCAGGCCCCATCAGTTCCCGGGCGTCTCGTAGCTGCTGATCGACGAAAGGCAGCATCACCTTGCTTGCGGATGTATCGGCGAGGTTTCTGAAAGCGATGCTCTTGGATCGATCGAATGCCTTGAGCACAGCCGCCGGCAGCCAGGGATGCCGTTCAGCCAGCGTCTTGCGAACGCCGATCAGATGCATGATCGGGAAGTTTCCGGTGCGCCGGTAGTTTTCGATCGCCGCGCCCCGCGGGTCGGGGAACAGCCAGCCCACTTGCGGGTTGGCCGCCGTCATCACGGACGGCGTCCGCGGACCGATCACCGCATCGATCTCTCCGGCGAGCAGCATCTCCGCCAGCGACCGGTCGGCCGGTGCCTCCGTGAGAGTCACGCCGTTGGGGAGCGCAATCGGAATCTTTTCCGCGCGGCCGGGCTCCTCGATCCCCCCGCGCACCCATTCCACCATTTCGGGCGCCACTGCGAAGTCGTCATCGAGAAAGGCGCGGATCCAGACATTGGCTGTGAGCTGGTATTCGGCGAGACCGATCTTGCGGCCCTTCAGATCGGCAGGCGATCGGATGCCTCTATCGGTCCGGATGTAGATGCCGGAGTGTCGGAAAGCGCGCGAAGGGAACACGGGCACACCAACATACGCACTTTCGCCCCGCGCCGTTCGCATCGTGAAACTCGACAGCGACAATTCCGCGATGTCGAATTCTGCGTGCCGGAATGCCCGAAAGAAGATCTCCTCGGGGTCGAGGGTCATGAACACGGGCGCCACCCCGTCGATCGCGACCGTCCCGTCGATCAGCGGGCGCACGCGATCGTAGTCGACCGTGGCAACAGACAGTTCGAGCCTCGCCACCTCGTGGCCTCCCAGCTATCGATCGAGCCGCTACTTTGCCTTGAGCCCGGCTGCCTGAACAACGTCGCCAACACGCTTGCTCTCGGCCCGAAGCACTGCCGCAAAATCTTCCGGTCCGGCGCCTACCGCCTCGACGCCGACGACCGACAGTTGTTGCACGACATCGGTCTCCTTCGCGGCCTCGATCGCATCTTTCGCGATCCTCTCCACGATCGGCGGGGGCGTTCCTGCCCGCCCATAGATCCCAATGACCGGCGCGAAGTCGAACCCTGGGATGACCTCGGAGAGCGATGGGATGTCGGGCGCCAAAGGCGACCGGCGGGCGCCGTTCGTTGCAAGCAGCTTGATCCTGTTGGTGTCGGCCGCACCGCTCAGTGACGGATACGCAGAAAACAGCACGTCGATATGTCCGCCGAGTAGCGCCGGCACGGATTCGCCCGTGCCTTTGAAGGGGACATGCACCAAGGTCAGCTTGAGCGACGCGGCCATCGCCTCCATGGACAGATGATGCGTGCTGCCCAGGCCCGATGATCCGTAGTTGAGCTTGCCGGGTGACGACCTTGCATAAGCAATGAACTCGCTCAGCGTCGTCGCCCGCACCTTCGGATGTACGGCAAGGAACAGCGGGGCGCGCGCGAGCATCGCGATCGGCAGGACATCCTTGAGATCGTAGGTCAGGTTCGCATAGAGCACCGGGTTGATCGAGAGTATCGCACCGTCCGTCACGAGAAGGGTGTAGCCGTCTGCCGGTGCGTTCATGAGCGCGGCGACTGCGACCCTGCCGTTCGCGCCGGGCCGGTTCTCGATCACCACGGATTGGCCGAGCCGCTCCTGCAGCCGGCGACCGACGATCCGCGCGACGGTGTCGGGCAGGCCACCAGCCGGATTCGGAACCATGAGCTTGACCGCTTGGCTTGGATAGGTCCCTTGCCCTTGCGCCGGCAATGCCGCCGCGAACGCCGCGACCAGGATCGAGACGATCACGCCGAGCGCTGGCCGATAGGTCATTGCCGCCTCGCTCTGGTCCTAGACCGCCACCGGCAGGGGCTGCTGCGCGCCGACCTGGAACACGCGGCGATAGCGTTCCACCTCCGCGGGCGGGCCGACGGCCTTCAGCGGATTGTCGGAGATCTTCACGGCGGGCCGGCCATCTGCGGAGATCACCTTGCACACGATGGAGAACGGATCGAGGCCGCCGTCCGCGCCCGAGTCCGCGGAAGTCGTTGGTGAGCAGCGTGCCCCAGCCATAGCCGATGCGCACGCGCCCGTGGAAATGATGATGGATCTTCTCGATGCTCTCCACGTCGAGGCCGTCGGAGAAGATGATCAGCTTCTTCTTCGGGTCCTGCCCGCGCCGCTTCCACCAGTCGATGGCGATCTCGCCGCCCTTGATCGGATCGCCCGAAGTCCACCCGCACGCCCGTCCACTGCGTCGCCCAGTCCGGCGCCCGGTCCAGAAAGCCCTGCGAGCCGTACGTGTCGGGCAGCATGATGCGCAGGTTGCCCTCGTAGTCCTGCTGCCAGTCGGCCAGCACCGTGTAGGGCGCCTCCGCCAGCTCGCGGTCGTTGTCGGCGAGCGCGCAGTACACCATCGGCAGCTCGTGCGCGTTGGTGCCGATGGCTTCCACCTCGCGCCGCATGGCGATCAGGCAATTGGACGTGCCGAGGAACGCCGGCCCCAGACCTTCGATCATCGCCTGCACGCACCAGTCCTGCCACAGGAAGCCGTGCCGGCGCCGCGTGCCGAAGTCGGCGATGCTGAGGCCCGGCAGCTGCTTCAGCCGCCCGATCTTCTCCCACAGCCGCGTCATGGCGCGCGCGTAGAGCACCTGCAGCTCGAACTTGCCCATGCCCTTGGTGACCGCGCGGCTGTGCAGTTCCATCAGCACGGCGAGCGCCGGGATCTCCCACATGGTGGTTTCGATCCACGGCCCCTCGAACATCAGCTCGTACTGGTCGCCGTTGCGCTCCAGGTGATAGGCGGGAAAGCGGAAGCCCTCGAGCCACTGGATGAAATCCGGCTCGAACATCTGCCGCTTGCCGTAGAACATGTTGCCGCGCAGGAACGTCGACTCGCCGCGGCTCAGCGACAGCGTGCGGATGTGGTCGAGCTGCTCCTTCAGCTCGCCGATGTCGATCAGCCTGCCGAGCTTGATGCTGGCGGTGCGGTTGAGGATGCCGAACGTCACCTGCACGTCGCGATGGCGGCGATAGATCGTCTGCGCCATCAGCAGCTTGTAGAAATCCGTGTCCAGCACCGAGCGGACGATCGGATCGATCTTGAAGGTGTGATTGTAGACGCGGGTGGCGATGTCGGTCATGGGCTTGGGTGTCGGAGCGGTCCGTCCCGCACCTTACGCAACTGGCCGCAATGCGCAAAGGCTGCCCTGGCAGATGGTGACAGTAGCTACTTGCCCAGCACCACCGGCCAGTTCTTATCGCCCTTGGCGATATGGCCGGGCGCGTCCTTCTCCCAGTTCCGCTGCACGGTGGCGTTGTAGTTGACGTAGAGCTTGCCGCCGACGATGCGCCAGTTGTTGGGATCACCCTTCGCCGTATAGCCTTGAGACACCGCCCAGGCACAGTACCCGCCAAACTGCGGCGCATAGTCCTGCGGGCTCGCCTCGAACGCCGCCTTGTTCTCGGCCGAGGCGAAGTGCCAGGTCGCGCCGTTCCACGTCACGGCCTGGTCGGCGGAACCTTTCATCGCCTTGCCGCTCTTGAAGTAGGCTACGGGATCGTAGCCGTCGAGCGCCAGCTTCGACCTGAACTCGGCGAACACCGGCGGCTTCGCCGACTGCTGCGCGTGCACGACATTGTGGTTCGCCAGGAATGCCGCGACGGCGATGAGAACGAGCAGCAGCTCGCGTGGCGTTGGCTTGGTCATGCCGCCCTCCTCCTCTTGTATCGCTCTGGCTACCTTCGGACGATAGAAGGAATACGGCAGGCCACGGAACACAGATCGCTATCGCCCTTTCACGATTGTGCCAGCCGTCAAAAGAAAAAGCCCCGGTCCTGCCGGGGCTTTTCCGCAATTTCCGGTGAGTGGACCGACCCTAGAAGTCCATTCCGCCCATGCCACCCATTCCGCCCATACCACCCATTCCGCCGCCCGGCATCGCAGGGGCGGCCTCCTTCGGGCGCTCGGCGATCATGGCCTCGGTGGTGATCAGCAGGCCGGCCACCGAAGCGGCACCCTGCAGCGCGTTGCGCACGACCTTGGTCGGGTCGATCACGCCGGCGGCGACCAGGTCGCCGTATTCACCCGTCTGCGCGTTGTAGCCGAAGGTGGCCTTGTCGTTGTCCAGGATCTTGCCGACCACGACGGCGCCGTCCTCGCCGGCGTTCTGCACGATCTGGCGCGCGGGCACCTGCAGCGCCTTGCGCACGACCGCGATGCCGGTCTTCTGGTCATCGTTGGAGCCGCGCAGGTTCTCGAGCGCCTTGGACGCCCGCAGCAGCGCGACGCCGCCGCCCGGAACGATGCCTTCCTCGACGGCCGCGCGGGTCGCATGCACCGCGTCGTCGACGCGATCCTTGCGCTCCTTCACCTCCATCTCGGTGACGCCGCCGACCTTGATCACGGCCACGCCGCCGGAGAGCTTGGCCAGCCGCTCCTGCAGCTTCTCGCGGTCGTAGTCGGAGGTGGTCTCCTCGATCTGCGCCTTGATCTGCTTGACGCGCCCCTCGATGTCGGCCTTCTTGCCGGCACCGTCGACAATGATGGTGTTGTCCTTGTCGATCGTCACCTTCTTGGCGCGGCCGAGCATGTTGAGCGTCACGTTCTCGAGCTTGATGCCGACGTCCTCGCTGATGACCTCGCCGTTTGTCAGGACGGCGATGTCCTCCAGCATGGCCTTGCGGCGATCGCCGAAGCCCGGCGCCTTCACGGCCGCGACCTTGAGGCCGCCGCGCAGCTTGTTGACGACGAGGGTTGCGAGCGCCTCGCCTTCCACTTCCTCGGCGATGACGAGCAGCGGCTTGCCGGCCTGCACCACCGCCTCGAGCAGCGGCAGCATGGTCTGCAGGCTCGGAGAGCTTCTTCTCGTTGATGAGGATGTAGGGGTTCTCCAGCTCGACCGTCATCTTCTCCGCGTTGGTCACGAAGTAGGGCGAGATGTAGCCGCGGTCGAACTGCATGCCTTCGACGATGTCGAGTTCGGTCTCGAGGCTCTTGGCCTCTTCGACCGTGATGACGCCCTCGTTGCCGACCTTCTTCATCGCCTCGGCGAGGATCCTGCCGATCTCGCTGTCGCCGTTGGCCGAGATGGTGCCGACCTGGGCGATCTCTTCGTTGGAGGTGACCTTCTTGGACTGCTTCTTCAGGTCCTCGATCACGACTGCGACGGCCTTGTCCACGCCGCGCTTTACATCCATCGGGTTGGCGCCCGCCGCCACTGCCTTGGCGCCCTCGCGCACGATGGCCTGGGCGAGCACGGTTGCCGTCGTGGTGCCGTCACCGGCGATGTCGGAGGTCTTGGAGGCGACCTCGCGCACCATCTGCGCACCCATGTTCTCGAACTTGTCTTCGAGCTCGATCTCCTTGGCGACCGTCACGCCGTCCTTGCTGACGCGCGGTGCGCCGTAGGACTTGTCCATCACCACGTTGCGGCCCTTCGGACCCAGCGTGACTTTCACGGCGTTGGCGAGAATATCGACGCCGCGCAGCATGCGCTCGCGCGCGTCCTGCGAGAATCTGACTTCCTTGGCTGCCATTTTTACTCCTCCTGCGCGACCGGCTGTGCCGTCGGCTCAGGCTAGGGATGCTGGGAATGCAGGCCGGCCGGCATGACGCCGGACCGGCCAGAGCGATTTCAGAACGGCTCCGAGCCGGGCGATCAGGCCGCGGCCCGGATCGAGGCTTTTCCCTCGATGATGCCGAGGATGTCGCTCTCCTTCATGATGAGCAGGTCCTCGCCGTCGATCTTCACCTCGGTGCCCGACCACTTGCCGAACAGCACCCGGTCGCCCTTCTTCACTTCCAGCGGGACCAGCTTGCCGCTCTCGTCGCGGGCGCCCGGGCCGACTGCGGTGATCTCGCCTTGCATCGGCTTCTCTTTGGCCGTGTCGGGAATGATGATCCCGCCTGCAGTCTTGGTGTCTTCCTCGATACGACGCACGACGACACGGTCGTGCAGAGGGCGAAATTTCATGGCCTCACGCTCCAACTTTTTTGACGGTACGGGATGCCCCGCGGGCTCCCATGAACTTCCGATGTGCCCGCTCCGGCCCGCGAGGGCCTGCTGGCTGCACCAGCGAAGGTATTAGGAACGCCCGTTAGCAGTGTCAAGCGGTGAGTGCTAAAGCGCCCGTCAGGCTTGAAGCTTTGCCCGCTTGTCCCACATTGCTCTCGCGGGGACGACCCCGTAGTCACCAGCCAATCGATGAGGACGGCCTCATCACCTCACAAGGGAGATGAGATCATGGCGTGGTTCCTCCTGATCGCCGCAGGCCTGCTCGAAATCGGCTGGGCCATCGGACTCAAATACACCGACGGCTTCACGCGTCTCTGGCCCACGGTCGCAACCGTCTCGGCCATGGTCGTCAGCATGGGATTGCTGGGCCTCGCCGTCCGCACGCTGCCTGTCGGAACGGCATACGCCGTGTGGACGGGCATTGGCACTGTCGGGACAGTGCTGCTCGGCATCTACCTGCTCGGCGAGCCGGGTGACGCGGCTGCGCCTTCTCTTCATAGCAATGATCGTCGCCGGCATCGTCGGACTGAAACTCGTCACGCCGTAGCTCACCCACCGGCGGAACTGGCCCGCCCCCTGCATCGTTCATGATAGCGGCCGGCGTGGGGCCGGTCGCACATGAAGCAGTTCTGCTGGGCTGTGTGAAGCATGCAACCAAATTCCTGCGAATCACGATTAGATTCGCAGCATAAAGAGCGCTCAGGCGGGGGTGACCACCGCAATGATTGATCGCGATTTTCAGGCTCAGGTGGCCGGATACAGCCTGACGACGGCCGAAATTCTCTACCGCCTGCCGGATCATCCCTCGTTGCTGCAAGCCTTCGTCTGGCAGGAATACGACATCCACCCGCGCTTTCCGCGCTTGAAGAGCTTCCTCGACTTCTGGACGCGCAACCTCGAGGGCAAGCTCTTCCGCGTGACCGTGGCGCACAACAAGCTGATCACGCCGGCGGAAGTGAAACTTATTTCCGGCGACTACCGGCTGAACTGACTGCTGAACTGACTGGCGCTCAACGGACCCTGCGCAGAAGGACTGCCCGTGCATTCCTAGCGGGGCGCGAATCGGGCTACGTCGGCTCATCCTTTCAGCCGCGTGTGACGCCTCGATGGTCGACTCCACCTCTCAACCGCGCATCGCACCGCGCGTGGTCGCTTCTCTCGAGGAGGCGATTGCCGCCCGCCGCCTCCGCAGCGACGGCGGCCGCTCGGAGGGCCGGCCGGTCGATCAGCTCCTTCACGCCATGCATACCGTGAAGGCCGCCCGTTTCATCGCCGCGCAACGCTTCGAGCGCAAGCATATGCTGTCGGTGTTCGCGCTCTCGGTGGTGTCGCTCTATTTCGTGGGCCTGTCCGTCTGGCAGGCAATCTACGGGATGGGGCTCAGCGAGCCCGCCAACCGGCTGATCACGCTGGTTTCCATCATGTCATCGATCTGCACGCTGGTGCTGGCCCTGATCGACTCCATGAACGACTACAAGATCAAGGCGCACCACATGCACACCTGCGCGCTGTCGGTGAACGACCTCTATCACGAGCTGCGCCTGATGCAGGCGGCCGACGCAGCCACCGTGCAGGACTTCCGCCGCCGCTATAACGACGTCGTGCGCGGCTGCCCCTATAACCACACCCGCGTCGACTACCTGATGGCGCGTGCGGAACGCAACGTGCCGTGGAGCGACAAGCTGATCGCGCAGGCGCGCTACGCGTTCGACGTCTACGGTCTCTACGCGATCTGCCTCGCCGTGCCGCCGCTGGTGCTGTTGGCGTTTGCGTAAGAGCGGGCAGGTCCTGTGGGAAAGCCTGCACACTCATCGGCAACCTACGGCGCCAACACGATCTGCAGCGACTCGGCTGGGGCGCGCGCCACTGTGTCGTTCCGGGCCGCGATCGAAGGCAAGGATGCCGAGCACGCCGGCTGCGACCAGAACGAGGCCCGCAACCTGGAACCAGCGGGCCGTGGCATTCACTTCGGCGGGATAGTGTCTCATGACGTCCTCCAACAAAATCAAATCGATCTCACGCATCGGAGTCACGTTGACCGTCACGACCCTGCATGACGTCAGTCGCGGCGCGCGCAGACGTCGACCGCGTCGCGGGCGAGCGTGTCCCGGCTGAGGCCCCGGCGGGCAAGCTCAGCATCCGACAGGCCGGCCAGTTCCTCGTACATGACCGAGGCGGCGTAGTAGCCGGCGCAGGTCTGAAGCCAGGCCACCGCATGCGTGTGCAGGTTCGCCAGCAGCGAGCGGCCCGCTTCCTCCGTGCCCGTCACGGGCAGATGTTCGATCCTCATCATTGTGCGGCTCCTTTGGGATAGGTGGTGTTGCTGCGGCTAGCGGGTTGCGGTCGCATCGCTGCGAGGGGCGGACGGGCCGGCATCGGTGGTGTTGACGTGGCCCGGCGCCCGCGGAACCTGCAGCCAGCGATCGAGCGGCCACTGGCTCACGACCGAGGGGTCGTCCCCGCATACGAAGTCGCCGGAGCAACCGATCGGGGCTGAATCGGCTGCCTGCGGCCCGGAGGGCGCCGCACGAGCCACGTCGCTGCAGACGTAGTCGCTGGTGCAGCCGGCCGGAACCCAGTCCTGGGTTTGCGCCAGGGACGGATTGACCAGGAGGCTCGAGGCGGCAACGAGGATGACGGCGGTGGCGAGGCCTGCTGCTGTGCGGTTCATGACGCGTCTCCAATCTTCGGTTTGGCGGGACTTGCGTCCTCGCTTGACCGGGATTGAAGGCGCCTGCCGTAGACACCGGCGTCAGGTGGCCGTTACACCTGCGTTAATCTTGTCCTCTCCGTCGTCAAAAATGCAGAATGCACCGGCAAACAGGCGTCCTTTACGCCGATCCGGGCGCCCCGCAGGGACGATCTCTTGCCGAAGCCGCACCTCAGACTGCTGCTGCTTGGCCGGGTCCAGCTTCTGGGCCCGTCGGGACCTGTCGAGCTGCCGAACAAGAAGCTGGCGGGCCTGCTGGCCTACCTCGCCTGCGCTGGGGCATCCCCGCAGCCGCGCGAGAAGTTGTCGGCCCTGTTCTGGGGATCGCATTTCGATACCCAGGCGAAGCAGAACCTGCGCCAGACGGTGTTCCGCCTGCGCAAGCTTCTCGGGCAGGACGCGCTCCTCAGCACGGGTGAGCTTGTCGGGCTCGATGCCGGCGCCCTGAGCTGCGACGTCGTCGAATTCCAATCGCTGGTGAAGGACGGCACGCGCGACGCGCTGGCCGCTGCAGCCGATCTCTACCAGGACCGCTTTCTCGCCGATGTCGCCATTCCCGAGGAGGCCTGGAACGACTGGCTCTCCAGCGAGCGCGAGCGGCTCGAAGGCCTCGCGCTCGGCGCCCTCGTCAGCCTGTCGCGAGCATGGAGCTGGCCGCCGGACGGCCCGAGGAAGCGCTGAAGGCCGCGCACCGGGCGATCACGCGTCAACAACCTGCGCGAGGATGCGCACCGGCTCATCGTCCGCGCGCTGGCGGCGACAGGCCGCAAGGCCGAGGCCATCAAGCACTACGACGATCTCGTCGCGCTGCTGAAGCGCGAGCTCGACACGGAGCCCGATGCCGCAACGAAAGCGCTCGTCGCCGAGCTGCGCAACGCAAGGTCGGCAGCGCCCGCAGGACCACAGACGGCCGAAACGCCGGCGCTCGTCCTGCCGGACCGGCCCTCCATCGCCGTGCTGCCGTTCGCCAACATGAGCAACGATCCCGAGCAGGACTATTTCGCCGACGGCATCGTCGAGGACGTGCTCACCGCGCTTTCGCGCGAAGTCCTGGCTGTTCGTGATCGCCCGCAATTCGAGCTTCGCCTATCGCGGACGCGCGGCGGACATCAAGCAGATCGGGCGCGAACTCGGCGTGCGCTACGTGGTGGAAGGCAGCGTGCGCAAGGCGGCCAACCGCGTGCGCGTCGCCGCACAGCTCATCGAGGCGGAAACGGGCACGCACGTGTGGGCCGACCGCTACGAGCGCGCGCTCGACGACATCTTCGCCCTGCAGGACGAGATCACGCACAAGATCGTCGCGGCGGTCGCACCCAACCTGCGCGCGAGGGAGATCCGGCGCTCCCAGGCCAAGCCCACCGAGAGCCTGCACGCCTACGACTTCTTCCTGCGCGCGCTGCCCGAGATCCACGCGCAGACTGAAGCGAGCGCGGCACGCGCCGAAGCGTTGCTGCGCCAGGCGGTCGCGCTCGATCCGGGCTATCCGGAGGCGCTCGGCATGCTTGCCGACATCATCGCCACCCGCACCGTGAACGGCTGGCACGAGAACCTCCTGCGCGGGCTGGAGGAATCGATCGAGACGGCGCAGCGGGCGCTCGCCGCCGGCCCACAGAACAGCACCTGCCTCGCCTGCGCGGCCTCCACCTACGTGCTGCTCGGACGCCGCTTCGAGGAAGGGCGTGGAGCTGGCCGAGCGCGCGCTTGCGCTGCACCCCAATTCCGTGTTCGTGCGCATCCGCGCCGGCATCGCCTACGTCAACTGCGGCGAGTCCGAGAAGGCGCTCGAGAACTTCGAGACGGCCTGGCGCATGAACCCGCAGGACCCCAAGGCTCTGACCTTCACAGGCATGTGCGCGGCCCACTTTTTCGCGCAGCGCTTCGAGGATTGCATCGCCTGGGGACGGCGCGCCGTCAGCGAGGCGTCCGGCACCAACATCGCACGCCGGCACGTGGCGGCGGCGCTCGCTCTCCTGGGCAGGATCGACGAGGCCAAGGCGGAAATCGCCGAGGTGCTGAAGCGGCAGCCGACATCGTCGCTTGCGCGTTCGCGGCTCTCGAGCTTCCGCCACCCCTGGATGTACGATCTCTACCTGGATGGGCTGCGCAAGGCCGGTTTGCCGGAACAATAGGTCCGGCCGCAGGTTCGCTCAGTCCGGCAGGCCAACGCGCGGAGGTGTCATGCCCGTCACCCTGGAAGGCTCCTGCCGCTGCGGAGCAGTGAGCTTCTCGGTCAGCTCGCACACGCCCTATCCCTACCAGCTCTGCTACTGCAGCATCTGCCGCAAGACGGCGGGCGGCGGTGGATACGCCATCAACATCATGGGCGACGCGGATACGCTCGACGTGAAGGGACGCAAGTCCATCGGCGTCTACCGCGCCCAGATCAGCGACGACGACGGGTCTGCGATGTCAGCACCGGCGAGCGCAACTTCTGCCGGAAATGCGCCAGCGCGCTTTGGCTGTTCGACCCATCCTGGCCCGACCTCGTGCACCCGTTCGCCTCGATCATCGACACGCCGCTGCCCATGCCACCGGCGCGCACGCACCTCATGCTGCGCTACAAGGCGAACTGGGTGAAGCCGGTCATCCGCAAGAACGACCTCACCTTCGACCTCTATCCGAGACAATCCATCGAGGACTGGCACAAGAAGCGCCGCCTGTGGATCGCCTGACGTTCGATCCACACCCGCGCGATCGCCGATTCACCTCGGGGTGCGAAGCAGCTATGGTGCGCGCGCTGTCGGCGGAACACCCGCACCGTCCGCCGCCGGCGGGGGACCGGCCTCGCCCGCAGTGGGGCTGGTCCCTTCCTCGTCCCCTACCTCCGCAAGTCCATGGGCGGACGGGAGATTTTCAGCCTAGCCCGCATCCAAAAATATTATGGCGAACCTGTGCTCTACGGCACAGTCGGCGCACCCAGCGTGGGCTAGGTTGCGCATACCCACTGCGGGCGGGGCAATCGCGTATTCTGGTGCGGGTGCAGGGGGTGCGAAAGCCGAACGGCGACGCACTCCCGTTTTCTTTTCCCGATCCTTCTCAATCGATCATCTCTGGCGGGCCGGCGATCTCCGCCAGGGCATCCTGATCGGCATGATCGTGATCTCCGTACCCCTGGTCTTGATGACGTTCGCGCTGCGGAGCTGACTCAACTGCCGGTTCACATTCTCGCGCGTCATCCCGAGGAACCTGCCGAGTTCCTCCTGTGACATGCTGAGCTTCAGCTTGCCGCCTACCGACAGCCCGTGCCGCCGTGCAAGCCTGAGCAGCCCGCGCGCCGTGCGGCTGTACATTTCGAGCGTGTTGTCCTCGATGATGGCCGCCGCGACGCGGATCTTGGTGCACAGGGTGCGCACGATCTCGAACATCGCCTCCGGATGCGCCTTCAGCGCCGGCAGGAGCGCTCGCATCTGGACGACGAAGACCTCCGAATCCTCCGACGCGGTCGTGTCGGCGGCGCGGTCGCTGCCGCCCAAAGCCGCGACCTCGCCGAAAAACTCGCCTGCCCCGGCATAGAAATGCACGATCTCCCGGCCATGGATGCTCGTGTTGCCGATCTTGACGCGGCCCTCGATCACCACCATCAGGCTGTCGCCTGAATCGCCGCGTCGGTAGATGCGGGCATTCTTGGCGAACTTCTTGACCTGCCCCTTGGCAATGAGGGCCTTCAGCGCATCTTCAGGCAATCGCGCCAGGAAGCTCGTCCGGGCAAGCGCGGCCCTGAGCCGCGTGGCGGCGGGCAAACTCTTTGGTGGGGATGGTGAGGTTGCCGGCCTGCGTTTCCGTTTCATAATCCCCGCGTACTCAAACAGACCGTCTGGAACACTTCGACTATTAATCGGGTCCGCTCCGCAACGGACCCTTCCTGCCCGGCGCGAAAAGCGCCGGTCCGCCTAGACGCCCTCGGAGACAGGATTGCCCTGGTCGTCGAGGTAGGCGATGCGGACCATATTGGTGGTCCCCGGCGAGCCCAACGGCACGCCTGCTACAATAATGACGCCTTCGCCGGATTTGGCAAATCCCTCGTCGAAGGCGATGCGGCACGCCTTGCGCACCATCGCCGCCTGGTTTTCCGGGTCGCCGGTGAGTACGCAGTGCACGCCCCACGCCATCGCCAGCTTGCGCCCCGTCGCAACCACGGGAGAGAGGCCGATGACGGGCAGGCCGGGACGCTCGCGCGCGACCCTCAGCGCAGTCGAGCCCGTCGCCGTGTAGCAGATGATGGCCGCGAGCTTGAGCGTGTCGGCCACCGTGTGCGCGGCGGCGGCAATCGCATCGGCCGCCGTCGCCTGCGGCAGCGTGCGCGTCGCGTGCACGATGGCGCCGTAGTTGGGATCGCCTTCAACCTCTATGGCGATGTGGTCCATCATTCTGATCGCCTCGAACGGATACTTGCCGACAGCAGACTCGGCCGACAGCATCACCGCATCGGCGCCATCGAAGCACGCCGTGGCAACGTCGGAGACTTCCGCGCGCGTCGGTACCGGCGAGGTAATCATGCTCTCCAGCATCTGCGTCGCCACCACCACGGGCTTGCCCGCGGCGCGCGCTTTGCTGACGATCTGCTTCTGCAGGCCCGGCACGCGCTCGACGGGCATCTCCACGCCCAGGTCGCCGCGCGCAACCATCAGTCCGTCGGAATTGGCGACGATGGCATCGAGATCGGTGATCGCGGCCGGCTTCTCGATCTTGGCCATCAGCGCCGCACCCTGGCCGACGATCTGGCGCGCCAGCCGCATGTCCTCGCCGCGCTGCACGAAAGACAGCGCGACCCAGTCGACCCCGAGCCGCAGCGCGTAGTCGAGGTCCTGGCGATCCTTGTCGGTGAGCGGCCCGATGGGCAGCACGGTGTCGGGCAGGCTGATGCCCTTGCGGCTCGCCAGCGTGCCGCCGACGATGACGGTGGCCTCGATGCGGTTGGCGCTCTTGGCGCCGACGCTCATGCGCACCTTGCCGTCGTCGAGCAGCAGCGTGTGGCCCGGCTCGACCGCTTCGAAAATCTGCGGATGCGGCAGGAACACGCGCTCCGCCGTCCCGGTGCTTTGCGTGGTGTCGAAGGAGAACGTCGCGCCCTCGTTCAGCATGACGGAGCCGCCGCCAAGCTCACCGACGCGGAACTTCGGGCCCTTGCAGGTCGGCCAGAATGCCGATGGGTCGCCCGAACGTCGCCTCGGCCGAGCGCACGGCCGCGTGCAGCTTCTTCACCACGTCGAAGGACGAGTGGCTCATGTTGATGCGGAACACGTCGACGCCCGCTTCGAAAAGCCGCTCGATCATCTCGGGAGAGGATGACGCAGGGCCCAGGGTCGCGACGATCTTTACGCGCCGGCTGCGTCTCATTTGAGTGCTGCTCCCCCCTCGCCGGGATCGGTCAGACGTATCGTCCAGTCGGTGGCGTCCTGGGTGTCCACCTCGAAGAAGCCGGTGCGTTTATAGCCGCGCTTGCCGCAATCCTGAACCCCCTTGATGGTGAACGCCCTCTCTGTCGTGCACATGAAAGATTGCCCCGCCCATTCGCCGCCGCGATCGTAGTCGATCGCATGCACATACCAGTTGCGGCTTGGCAGCGCGCCTTTGAAAAGTGTCTCACACGTGTGTGCGGCCAGCGTCCACCAGCCTTCCGTCGCCCAGCCACTGCCGTCATCGTAGCCGATGGCGACGCCGACCCGGCTCGACGTGGTGTTGCAGAGCTTGAGGTCCGCGCGCGCCGTACCCGCAAGCGCAGCGAGCAGCGCGAGGGACGCCGCGACCGCAGGCAGGGTGGATCGGATGCGACCAGACAGCATGGGGCTCAGGGCAGCGGGCTCACGGATCAATCAGGATGGCACGAAAATCATTGACGTTGGTATGGGTCGGCCCTCGCACGATCAGCCCGCCTGCCGCTTCGAAGAAGGTGGAAGCATCGTTGTTGTCGAGGGCTTTTTGGGCATCCGCAAGGCGCATCTTGCTTAACGTCGCCGGATCGACCATCGCGCCGGCCGGATCGGTGACCAGCCCCTCCCCGCCGTCGATGCCATCGGTATCGGCGGCAAGGGCGGCAATACCCTGCGCGCCTTGCAGCGCGATGGCCAGCGCCAGCGCATATTCCTGCGACCTGCCCCCCCGGCCACGGGCATTGCGCACTGTCACTTCGAGTTCGCCGCCGCTCAAAATCGCCACCTTCCTGCCGGCGGCCTTCGCTTCCAGCGCCAGCCGGGCGTGCGCCGCGGCAATGTCGCGGGCCTCTCCCGTAATGGCATCGCCGAGGTTCATGACCTCGTAGCCGGCGGTTGCGGCCTGCCGCCCGGCCGCCTCGATCGCCCTGGCTGGCGTCGCGATGATGCGGAATTCGCCGGTGGCGAACGCCGGCTCGTCGGGCTTCGGCGTCTCGTTGCGAGGATCGGACAGGATCTGCTCGAGCACCGGCGGAAGCTCCAGGCCGAGCTTGCGCATCGTCGGCGCACGGCGCGCGAGCACGCCGCGTGCATCGGCAAGCGTCGTGGCGTCAGGAACCGTGGGGCCGGAGCCGATGGTCGCGGGATCGTCGCCCGGCACATCGGAGATGGCGAGTGTCAGCATGCGCGCCAGCGTCACCATGCGCAGTCGCCCGCCCTTGATGCGCGACACGTGCCGCCGCACGGTGTTCATCTCGTAGATGTCGGCACCGCATTTGAGCAGGCCGCGCGTCAGCGCCGTCTTCGCGGCGATGTCGAGGCCCGCAGCCGGGGCGGCCCATAGTGCCGAGGCACCGCCGGACATCAGCACCAGCACCAGGTCGTCCGGTCCCGCCGAGCGCACCAGTTCCAGGCTCTGCTCGGCGGCAGCGACACTCGTCGCGTCAGGCGTAGGATGACGCGCCGAGACGATCCGCAGCGTTGTCGGCAGCGGGCCGGGCAGCGCCTCGGCGGCTCCATGCGGCGCCGTGAGGAAGCCAGTCACGCGATCGAGCGATCCTGCTTCGCGATAGTGCCGCTCGGCGACAACGGCCATCGCCGCAGCCGCCTTGCCGGCGCCGGCGATGATGAGACGCCCGCGCTGCGGGACCGGCGGCAGATGTTGCGGCAGGCATGCGTCCGGATGCGCCGCCGCCACAGCGGTGTCGAACAGGCGCACCAGCGTGCCGCGCATCTTCTCCAGGCGATCCGGTGACGTCATGGCGCGCAGTCCCGCTCCCTTCGCGCGGGTTTCGGGTGGCCTCGGCAACCCGCGCAAGGATGACAATGTGGTCGAGCGCACTATAGTCGATCCATGTCTGATCGGGGACCGAAAGCCCTCACCGTTACCGCCCGCGAGGAGGAGAGCTATTGCGTTCTGCCGGGGCGCGCGGATCGCGGCCTGCTGCTGCTTTGCGACCACGCGAGCAACGCGATGCCCGCCGAGTATGGCACGCTGGGCCTGCCGGAGGACCAGCTGCGCCGGCACATCGCCTACGACATCGGCGTGGCGCCGATCGTGCGCGCGCTGTCCGCGGCGCTCGGTGCGCCGACGGTGATGACCCGCTACTCCCGGCTCCTGATCGACCCCAACCGCGGCCGCGACGATCCGACGCTGATCATGCGCCTGTCGGACGGCGCCGTGATTCCGGGCAACAAACGGCTGGACGCGGCCGAGCGCGAAAAGCGCGCGCGCCTCTACTACGACCCCTACCACGCCGCCATCAGCGCGATCATCGATCAGTGCCTCGCGGCAGGCGCGCCCCCGGCCCTGCTTTCCATCCACTCCTTCACCGAGAGCTGGAAGGATTTCACCCGGCCCTGGCACGTCGGCGTGCTCTGGAGCGACGACGCGCGTCTCGCCAAGCCCCTCCTTGACGAATTCCACGCCGATGCCGACCTGATCGTCGGCGACAACGAGCCCTACTCCGGCCATCTGGAGGGGGATTGCTTGTGGCAGCATGGGCGCAACCGGGGCTTGCCCAACGCCATCGTGGAGGTCAGGCAGGATCTTATCCGGGATGAAAAAGGGCAGGAGGCCTGAACTCAGCGCCTTCACCGCATCGTGGAAAAGATCATCGCCGGGCTCGGGCCATCGACCGAGACGGCGGCGCATGACCTGAGAAAAACCACCTCGCCGCAAGCAGCCGGACAGGCACGGGACGCAAGACTGGAGAAGGGAATATGACAAAAATCGACAAGTCGCTCGTCACCGAACTCGAAGCCGCCGCCTTCCGGCAACTCGTGGAGCACATGCGCACGCGGACCGACGTGCAGAACATCGACCTGATGAATATGGCCGGCTTCTGCCGCAACTGCCTCGCCAACTGGTACCAGGAGGCGGCGACCGAAAAGGGCGTGCAGCTCACCAAGGACGGCGCACGCGAGGTGATCTACGGCATGCCCTACAGCGAGTGGCAGGCGAGACACCAAGGCGAGGCCAGCGCCGAGGCCAAGGCAAAGTTCGACAAATCGAAGCCGCACCAGCACTGAACACCCGGCGAGCGACCATGGACATTGCGGTCCCCAGCACTCTGGCGGAATGGAATGCGGCCGGCGCCGAGTATCTCCCGGGCCACCTCGGCATCACCTTCCTCAAGGTCGAGCCGCAGGAAGTGATCGCCAGCCTAACAGCGCGCAAGGCGCTCGGCGCCTGGAACGGTTATCTGCACGCGGGCGCGGTCGTGACGCTGGCGGATACCTGCTGCGGCTACGGCACCGTACGCGGCCTCCCCGCGGGCGCCTCGGGCTTCACCACCATCGAGCTCAAGAGCAATTTCTTCGGCTCGGCGCGCGAGGGCACGATCGTGTGCGTGGCGCGCCCGCTGCACCAGGGACGCACGACCCAGGTGTGGGACGCAACGGTCACGCCCGAGGGCGCAGCCAAGCCCATCGCGCAGTTCAGGTGCACCCAAATCGTGCTCTGGCCGAAAGCCTGAAGAAATCCACGACTCTTTGCTGTTGAGAGCTCCGGGATAACTCCGGATCGTGGCTGGGCGTGCCTTGCTGCCTCGCATGCTCACCGCTAGCGTCGCCGCCGCCTGATGGGGAAAGTCCGGGCGCGCCGGGTCAGCCGGTGCCGTGGGCGTTTAGGTAGGGGTAGATCATGACAACGCTGCAGTCTTCCGCGCAGAAGCAATTGCGACAGCTGGTCGAGCAGGTCGAACGGCTCGAGGAGGAGAAGAAGGCGCTCGCCGGAGACATCCGCGACAAATATGCCGAGGCCAAGGGGCTCGGCTTCGACGTCAAGGTCATGCGCAAGATCGTGAGCATGCGCAAAAAGAGCCGCACGGACCGCGAGGAAGAGGAAGCGATCCTTGCCGTCTACATGCACGCGCTGGGCATGATCGACGAGGCGGCCGAGCCGCCGCAGGTCATGGACGCAGCCGAATAGCCAGATTCGAGGGAAGCCGCGCGGCCCAGTCCTATTGCGGCTGGGTCGCCACCTTGCGGCGCGGCACCGGCGCGGCCGGGACTGGCACGTCGGCGTCAGCCAGCGCCGCGATGTTCACCGCTTCGCCCTTGAACTGCTGCGACCACATCAGTTCCGCAGCCTGCAAGCCCGGACGCAGCCGCAACGGCGGCGCGGTGTAGTCCGGCGCCATGTTCTCCAGGATCTTCGAGAGATCCGGATGCAGCATCATCGCCAGCGCCGGATCGTCGGCTGACGCCGTGGCCGTCAGGAACGGAGCAATCGGGAACGGCCGGTAGGACAGCTCCTCGGGATGCTCGTCGTCATAGGCAGGCGCCGCGACCACGCTCGGCTGACGATAGCCGCGCGAAAGCGACGGCGAGGCGGATGGGTCGTAGGCCGCGAGAACGGCGCCGCCCCTCTGGCCGCGAGGCGCGGGTGCCGGCAGCGACACGAGTTGCGGTGCGGGACGGCCCTCGGCGAGCGCTGCCAGCTTTGCGCGTTCTGCGTCGGAGACGAACGTGCCCGCGGGCCGCTCGACCGGACGCGGCGGCGACAGGAGCTGCGGCAGGGACGGGGCGAGCGACGCGGTCTGCACGGGCAGGCGCGGCCGGCCGCGCATCTGGCGCAAGTCGGCGACCTGTACGGCCAGTTCCTTGTACTTGGCGCGCGCCTCGCGCACGTCATCCTTTGTTATCGGTCCGCCATCGGCGGGTACATGCTGCGTGTGTCCGCGGGGGAACAGCAGCGCGAGTTCCTCGCGCGGCAGACGCGGCCAGGCGCGCACGCGATCGATGTCGACGTGGACGAAGGGGATGGCCGAGGTCGGATAGTAGCCGACGCCGCCCTTCTCCCTGACCAGCGCCGAGTAGCGCAGCGCCTTCACCGATACGTCGGGGAAATGCACGTCGGCGGCCTTGCCGAGAATGTGCCGGCTCTGGCTCGCCTGTCCGCCGACCGTCTTGCGCAGCAACTCGTTGGTGTTGCGCGAGCGGTAGCCGGAGATGATGTGGATCGGTTCGTTGGAGCCGAGCTCGCTGTGCATCTCCCAGAGCAGGTCGATCAGCTCCGGCTCCATGGTGGTGGCTTCGTCCTTGCGCCAGTCGCGCAGGATCCAGTTGATCTTCTGCATCTCGGCGGGAACGTACTTGCCGTTCCGCTTGTACGGCGAGGCGATCGTTTCCTTCGTGTGGATGTTGTAGAGGCGGATCGTACGGTCGGAGTTCGCCGTGATGCTGGCCGGAACAGCAGCAAGCACCAGCGCAAAGACAGCAGCACCTAGGGCGAGAGCCCGACGACGTGCCTGCAAATCCCTCGTCCCCCAAGGATCGCCTCAAGCTGGCGGGGCCGTGCCCAGAACCCGCGCTTGCGGCGGCTCATTGCCGTTGCGGCTTTGCCGTGCGGCCGCGAAGCTTGACCGCAACCAGTTAACAATGCCGAACCAGGACGTTACATGCCTGCCCACTGCGGCAACATCGCGGCGGGGCCAGCAGAGAAGCCGCCTCAGTTGTTGAACAGGCGCGCTGCCCAGTCCCGATCCCCTCTGCGCGCCGGCCGCGGGGCAGCGACCTGGACCTGCATCGCGCGGGGACGCGCCTTCTGCGCGGTCGCCGGGGCCGCCTTGTCCTGCTTGGACGTCGCGATCATCTGCGTCTTGCGCATTACGCCCATGGCGATGCGGGTCTCGTGCCCATAAATGTCCGCGTAGGTGCTGAGGCGCCCGTCATCCTCCACCCACGCCGTGAAATAGGTGATGTGGACCGGCACCTTCTGCTTCAGGTTGATCCAGTTGTTCTTCGGCCCCTTGCGCACGGTGGCGTCCACCTGCTGCGCGGTCCAGCCCCGGTCCTGGCCGAGCACGACGGCAGCCAGCTTCAGCGGGTCTCGCACGCGCATGCAGCCGTGGCTGAAAGTGCGGACCTGGGCGTTGAACAGGTTCTTGGCGGGCGTATCGTGCATGTAGACGGCGTGATTGTTCGGGAAGCGGAACTTGACCACGCCCAGCACGTTGTCGGCGCCCGGCGGCTGGTAGACGTGGAACTGGCGCATGTCGGCCCGGCTCCAGTCCACCGTGCGCGGATCGACCTCACGGCCGCGGAACTGGAGGCGCAGGTTGCTGCGCTCCAGGACGCTCGTATTGCCGCGCATCAGGTTCGGCAGCAGTTCATCCTTCTTGATGGAGTCGGGCACGCCCCAGAACGGATGGAAGATCACATGCTCCATCTCGTCGGAGAAGACGGGCGTCTGCGTGTTCGTTCTGCCGACGACGACGCGCTCCGTATGCACCATCTGCCCGCCGCGCATCACGCGCAGCGTGTACTCTGGAATGTTGACCCACACATAGAAGGCGCCGAGGTCATCAGGCATCCAGCGCCACTGCTCCATGTTGACGAGGAGCGTGCGCAGCATGGCCGCCTGCGAGGGCGCTTTCGCCTGCTTCGAGGATTTCTGCTTCGGTCCCGTGTAGACGGCAGGTTGCAAAGCGCCGGTCAACTCGTCCCGCTTGAGCTCGAGGTAGCGCTGACGCAGGCGCTCGAACTGCGGATGCTGCGGGTGCAGCGAGCGCAGGTAGGCGTCCGGGTTCTGTTCCTTCGCCACCGCCTCCATGACCACCCTGCGGATCGAGCAGGCGCGGCCTGCGATCCAGATTCTTGCTCAGTGCGAGCGGGTCAGTGCGGCCACCGCGGGCATGGCGTGCATATTTCAGAAGCGCCAGGCTGATCGTGACTTCTGCGTCCGCGCGCTCGTTGCGCGTGAGGCCCGGTCCGGACGGAAGGGCGGGCAGATTGAAGTCGGCCGGGCTCAGGCCCCACTCCTCCGCGCTGGCAAGCTCTCGCCGGCGATGGCCATCCCCGCCGCGTTCATGCCGGAGTCCTCGATCCACAGCGGCTCGTAGCGGCGCTCGGCGTAAAACTGCAGCAGCGCCGTGCGGTCGGCACGCTCGACTGCGGCGAGCCTGCGATCGTTGATGCTAAGACGCTGTGTGAACTCCTCCGCGAAACCTGGGGGCGCCAATTCGGCCGCGAGCGGCTGTTGCGCGGGCGGAGGCGGCGGAAGGTAATCGGCCGCGGAGGGCAAATTTGTTTGGGAAGGTTGCGGCGGCTCAGTTGCAAAGACTGGGGAGAAACCCAAGCACAAACCCAGTGTCGAAACGAGCAAGCGCGTACGCAACATCATCGTCCTCCGGCTATGCCGAGCTATAGCAGGCTCACATGAAATGGAAAGGGCGCTTTTGAGTCGCCGCGGCGACGAGACCGCGGCGACTGTGAGCCGACTGGCAGAGGGCTGCCCGCCGATCAGTTCACGTGCTCTTCCAGCCCAAACTCCCGCATCTTGCGATAGAGCGTGGAGCGTCCGATGCCGAGGCGCTTGGCGACCTCGGTCATGTGACCGCGGTAGCGACCGAGCGCGAGGCGGATCATGTCGGCTTCCATCGATTCCAGCGATCGGATCTCGCCCTGATCGGTGACAGCGGGAATTCCGAGCTCGCCTTTGCCGACCTCCAGCGTCTGCGGAATCGTCTTCTCGGCGCCGAGCATCACGGGCCCGGTGATGATGGGCCGCCTGGCGACCGGCGCGGGCGCGGAGGGGATCTCGGCGCTGAAGCCTTCCACGTGGGCTGCGATCTGCGGGAACTCGTTGACGGTCAATTCGTGCCCGTCGCAGAGAACGACCGCGCGGAAGAGCGCATTCTCGAGCTGTCGAACATTGCCCGGCCACTCGTAGCTGGTGAGCAGCTCGAGAGCTTCCTTGCTGATCGATGAGACACGGCGTCCCTCTTCAGCTGCGAAGCGGGCCAGGAAGTGCAGCGCGAGCTCCGGCACATCCTCCAGCCGCTCCCGCAGGGGAGGCACGTGGATCGGGAACACGTTGAGGCGGTAGTAGAGGTCCTCGCGGAACTTGCCGTCCTTGACCAGCTGGATCATGTCGCGGTTGGTGGCGGAGATCAGCCGGAAGTTGACCTTTATCGGCCTCTTGCCGCCGACGGGATCGATCTCGCCGTCCTGGAGCGCGCGCAGAAGCTTGACCTGAGCGTCGAGCGGCAGCTCGCCGATCTCGTCCAGGAACAGCGTGCCGCCGTCGGCCTCCTGGAACTTGCCGATGCGCCTGTCGACAGCGCCGGTGAACGAGCCCTTCTCGTGGCCGAACAGAATGCTCTCGACGAGCTTCTCTGGGATGGCGCCGCAGTTGACGACGATGAAGGGCGCAGACTTGCGCTCGCTCTCGCCTTGGACGGCGCGGGCGATCAGCTCCTTGCCGACCCCGCTCTCGCCCTCGATCAGGACGGGAATGTTGGAGGCAGCGGCGCGGCGGCCGAGCGCGATCACGCGCTGCATGAACTCGGCGCGCAGCACGAGGTCGGAGAAGGACAGAACGCCCTCGACCTTCTTCTTGATGCGGGTCAGTTCGCCTTGCAGGGCCTCGATCTTGAGCGCGCTCTTGATGGAGACTTCGAGACGCTCCGGCGAGGTCGGCTTCACCACGAAGTCCACCGCACCCGCGCGCATGGCGGTGATGGCGGCGTCGATGGAGCCGTGCGCGGTCTGCACGATCACGGGCGGGCTGGCTGGGTTCGGTGCCATGCGGCGCAGAACCTCCAGGCCGTCGATGCCCGGCATGACGAGGTCGAGGAGAACCAGGGCGATTGCGCCCTTCTCCGCACCTTCGATGATCTGCAGGGCCTGCTCGCCGCCTTGGGCGGCCTTGGTTTCGTAGCCTAGCCGCTTGATCGTCTCTTCGAGGATGCGGCGCTGGGCTGGATCGTCATCGACGATCAGAACGAGTTTGGGCATTGGGGAGGACTCAACTCTACTGACTGCGACCCGGAGCTTGCACGGCGGTTCCAGGATCGGACACGAACTCACACGTACCTTACCGATTGGACGAAGATGCCCCAGATGCGTAAACGCATCGTT
Organism: uncultured Alphaproteobacteria bacterium; assembly: GCA_963782855.1. Lineage (GTDB taxonomy): Bacteria > Pseudomonadota > Alphaproteobacteria > Rhizobiales > Hyphomicrobiaceae > AWTP1-13. Next base: position 87,473 of record CAWALW010000011.1, read on the forward strand.
GCACTTCGGCTTGAGTTGACGCTTTTTGTTGCAGGCGCAGAACCCGGGCCCCGGCAACCACGGGGCAAACCTTTACTTTTCCTTGATCAAGCGGGCTGCCCTCAGCAGATTGGAAAGAAATGGCGGGAGGAGCGGGATGAACCAGACGAGCGCAGGAGCAGGCAAGGTCGAGGGCGCGCTAGCGGAAGCGCGCGAGCTTGGGCCGATGCCGGTCTGGAACCTCGACGATCTCTACCCTGGCCCAAAGTCGGAGGCCGTCCAGGCGGACCTCGCCAAGGCGGATGCCGAGGCGAAGAGGTTGCAGGAGCGCTATCAGGGCAAGCTGACTGCGACGGCCGCGAACGGCAGCGATCTCGCCGAGGCGATCAAGTCCTACGAGACCCTGAGCGACACATTGGGCAAGCTCGGCTCGTATGCGGGCCTGCTTTACGCCGCAGACACCGCCAATCCCGAGCACGCGAAGTTCTATGGCGACATCCAGGAGAAGCTGACGACCATCACAACGGCGCTGATTTTCTTCGAGCTGGAGCTGAACACGATCGATGACGATGTTCTGGCGCGAGCTTTGAAGGTACCGGCGCTCGCGCGCTACAAGCCCTGGCTCGACGACCTGCGCAAGGAGAAGCCCTACCAGCTCGAGGAGAAGCTGGAGCGCGTGTTCCACGAGAAGTCGATCACCTCGCGCGCCTCCTGGAACCGGCTGTTCAACGAGACGATGACGTCCCTGCGCTTCGAGGTGAGCGGAGAGAAGGAGCCCCTGACGCTCGAGCCGACGCTCAACCTCCTCACGCACACCGACGGCAGCAGACGGCGGGCTGCCGCAGAGGCACTGGCCAAGGTGTTCAGGGATAACGTTCGGCTTTTCACGCTCATCACGAACACGCTCGCCAAGGACAAGGAGATTTCCGACCGCTGGCGCGGCTTCAAGGACGTGGCCGACAGCCGCCACCTCGCCAACCGTGTGGAGGCACCGGTCGTCGACGCCCTGGTCGATGCCGTACGCGGCGCCTACCGCAACACCTCGCACCGCTACTACGCGATGAAGGCACGCTGGCTCGGAAAGGAAAAGCTTGCCTACTGGGATCGCAACGCGCCGCTGCCCGATCAGCCCGAACGCGTGGTCACCTGGCCGGAAGCGCAGCGCATGGTGCTCGACGCCTACGCCGGCTTCGCCCCCGACATGGCCAAGATCGCGCAGCGCTTCTTCGACCGGTCATGGATCGACGCTCCGATCCGCGACGGCAAATCGCCGGGGGCGTTCTCGCATCCGACCGTGCCGTCGGCGCATCCCTACATACTGATGAACTACCAGGGCAAGCCGCGAGACGTGATGACGCTCGCGCACGAGCTTGGACACGGCGTGCACCAGGTGCTGGCGGCGCCGATGGGTCCGCTGCTGGCGCCGACGCCGCTGACCCTCGCCGAGACGGCCTCCGTGTTCGGGGAGATGCTGACCTTCAAGGCGCTGCTCGCCACCACCAAGGAGGCAAAGGAGAGGAAGGCGCTGCTGGCGCAGAAGACGGAGGACATGATCAACACGGTCGTGCGCCAGGTCGCCTTCTATTCCTTCGAGCGGCATGTGCACGAGGAGCGGCGGGCCGGCGAGCTGACGTCGGATCGGTTGGGCGAGATCTGGCTCAAGGTGCAGAGCGAGAGCCTGGGGCCCGCGATCGACCTGTCGGAGGGCTACGAGAACTTCTGGTGCTACGTGCCCCACTTCATTCATTCGCCCTTCTACGTTTATGCCTACGCCTTCGGCGACTGCCTGGTGAACTCGCTGTTCGGCCTCTACCAGGACGCGCACCCTGGATTCGTCGCCAAGTACTTCGCGATGCTGGAAGCCGGCGGGTCCAAGCACCATTCTGAATTGCTCGCCCCCTTCGGCCTCGACGCTTCGCAGCGCGCGTTCTGGGACAAGGGCCTCAAGGTCATCGAGGGCATGATCGACGAACTGGAGCGCATGTAAGCAGTTCAGATGCCAGCCTCTTTGCCCTCCAGAGGGCTATAATGAACTAAGTTCATTATAGCTCATGGCAGGCCTTTGCACGCATCTGGTGCTTGCCGCACGCATGCCAGGCAAAGCGCACCCTTCCGCAGCAGGGGCGGCGCGTGTATAAGCCGCGGCCACCCGAAGCGCCTGCCCTACCTCCCGCAGTCGAGACGCTGCCGATATGGCACATTCACCCGCCGCGGCGCACAGCGCCGAAAACGGGCACTCCGGCGATCAGCGTCAGCTCTGGGCTCTGGCGCTCGGCTCGATCGGCGTCGTGTTCGGCGACATCGGCACCAGCCCGCTGTACGCGATGCGGGAAGCCGTATCGGTGGCACTCAAGGACGGCTCATCGACGCCGGATGCCGTCCTCGGCATTCTCTCTCTATCGTGTGGACGATGCTCCTCATCGTCACGCTCAAATACGTGCTGATCCTCCTCAATGCCGACAACAACGGCGAGGGAGGCACCTTCGCGCTGATGGCCCTGGGGCAAGCCGCCGTGAAGCGCGGCTCCTGGGTCGTGCTGAGCCTCGGCGTGATGGGGGCGGCGTTCTTTTATGGCGATGCCGTCATCACGCCAGCAATCTCCGTACTGTCAGCGGTGGAAGGTCTCAAGCTCGTCGCGCCGCAGTTGGAAGCGGCCATCCTGCCGATTACGATCGTCATTCTGGTGGCACTGTTCGCCGTGCAATCGCGGGGGACGGAAAAGGTCGCGCGCTTCTTCGGTCCGATCACGCTCGTCTGGTTCTTCACCCTCGCTATCGGCGGACTGATCCACATCGTCGACGACCTGCGCGTGTTCCAGGCGCTCAATCCATGGCTGGGCGTAAAGTTCGTTTTCTCGCATGGCGCCGTCGGACTGGCCGTCATGGGCTTGATCTTCCTGGTCGTGACAGGCGCGGAGGCGCTCTACGCCGACCTCGGCCATTTCGGCCGCAAACCGATACGCATGGCCTGGCTGTGGGTGGTTCAGCCGGCGCTCATCCTCAATTATTTCGGCCAGGGCGCGCTGCTGCTGGCGAACCCGCAGATGATCGAGAACCCGTTCTATCGCCTGTACCCCAGCTGGGCACTGATACCGATGGTGGTGCTGGCGACGGTGGCCACGGTGATTGCCAGCCAGGCCGTTATCACCGGCGCGTTCTCCTTTACGCGCCAGGCGATCCAGCTCGGCCTCGTGCCGCGGCTGGAGATCCGGCACACGTCCGAGAGCGTCGCGGGTCAGATTTATCTGCCGCGTGTGAATCAGATCCTGCTGGTGGGCGTGCTGATCGTGGTTCTGATTTTCCAGAGTTCGAGCGAACTGGCGGCCGCCTACGGCCTGTCCGTGACCGCGACGATGGTCATCGACAGCCTGATGGCGATGCTCGTGGTCTGGCGCTGCTGGCACTGGCCGGCCTGGAAGGTCGCGCTGATGTTCGTGCCGCTGCTGCTGATCGAGCTGGTGTTCCTCTCCGCCAACCTGCTCAAGATCCCCGACGGCGGATGGGTGCCGCTCGACCATCGGCGCAATGATCTGCACGGTGGTCTACACCTGGGTCCGCGGAACCAAGACGCTGGCGCGCGCCACGCGCAAGGGCGAGGCGGATCTGGACTGGCTGGTGCGCAAGCTCGATGCCAAGCCACCTCACCGCGTGCCGGGCACGGCCGTGTTCCTCACCGGCGATCCGACCGCGGCACCCACCTCGCTCATGCACAATCTCAAGCACAACCGCGTGCTGCACGAGCGCAACATCATCCTCACCATCAAAACTGAGGAAGTGCCGCGGGTGCAGCGGCACGAGCGCATCGAGATCGACAAGGTGGCCGACACATTCATCCGCGTGATCGCGCACTATGGCTTCATGGAAACGCCGAGCGTGCCCAAGATCATCGAGCACTGCCGGCGCAAGGACCTCAATATCGACATCGCCGCGACGTCATTTTTCCTCTCCCGCCGCTCGCTCAAGACAACGATCAAGTCGGAGATGCCGCGCTGGCAGGAACGCCTTTTCATCTGGCTCGCGGGCCGGGCCGAGGATGCCACCGAGTACTTCCGCATCCCGAGCGACCGCGTCGTGGAAGTGGGAACGCAGGTGATGGTGTAGTCCGTGCGCTGACCTCACGCGCCCGTGAACTTGCGCCGTGCACCTTCCCGTATAGTCTCCCGTTGCCGGCTGGCGAGGCACCCAGCCTAGAGTAGGGAGACCACTGCATGTCGAGATCGTTTGTTTGGAAGTCGCTCATCGCCGCAGGCGCAGGCCTCGCGGTGTTCGCCTTTGCCCCGCAGAGCAGTTTCGCGGTGCCGGATACACCGGCCCCCGCAGCCGACGAGAAGAAGCCGAAGAAGAAGGGCAAGGCGAAAGCGAAGAAGAAGCAAAAGGACGGCGCAGCAGACCAGAACCGAATTTATGCACTGGGTTACTGGCAGGCGAAGTCAGGCGATCACGCGGCTGCGCTAGAGACGCTTCGCGCGGCGCCCGATCAGGCCGATCCGCGCGTGCAGACCATGATCGGCTTCACGCTGCGCAAGCTCGGGCGGGTCGAAGAGGCCATGCCCTACTACCTGAGCGCGGTCGCCACGCGCCCGAACGCGACGACGACGCGGCAGTATCTGGGCGAGGCCTACCTGCAGGTGGGCGATGTGGCGCGCGCACGCGAGCAGCTCGCCGAGATCGGCAGGCTGTGCGGCACGGTCTGCGAGGACTACACGCTGCTGTCGGCTGAGATCGCGCGGCACGAGGGCAAGGCGGGATAAGTCAGCATCCCCGCGATGTTTGAACGGCGGCCCGTCACATATGACGGGCCGCCGTTCCTTTTATAGCGTCTTCAGGAACGCGATCAGATCGGCCTTCTCCTGAGGCGTGAGGCGCAGGTTGCGGTTCATGTTTGTCGCGAGCGTGGGCCGCGGGACGAAGCGGCCGGTGTAGTGCTCAACGACTGCAGCAAGCGTCGGCAGCGAGCCGTCGTGCATGTAGGGCGCGGTGCGGGCGACATCGCGCAGGCCCGGCGTCTTGAACGCGATCTGCCCGGGCGTGCCGCCCTTCACGTCTGCGCGGCCCTGATCGGCGCTGCGCAGTCCGATGTCGTGGAAGCGATCGTCGGTGAAGCGCCAGCCGGCGTGGCAGAGCGCGCATCCGGCCTTGCCCGTGAACAGGCGGAAGCCGCGTATCTCTCGCCGGAGCCAGCGCCTTTGCATCGCCGCCGATCCAGGCATCGAAGCGCGACGGCGGCGAGATGAGGGAGCGCAAATAGGCGGCGAGCCCCTTCCTGATCGCGGCTTCGGTGGGTGACGGCTCGCCGGGGAACGCCATCCGGAATTGCGCTGCAAGCGCCGCGTCGGCTTGCAGGCGCGCGAGGATGACCGACCAGTCGCCGCCCATCTCGTCGGCCGCCGCGATCGGACCGCCGACCTGCTCCTCCAGCGACGGCGCGCGGCCGTCCCAGAAGTACTGTTTGCTCCAGGCGAGGTTCCACAGCGAGGGCGTGTTGCGCCGCATCGCACCGCCGGACGTGCCGCGTGCGCGCCGGCGGCCGTCGGTGAAGGCGAGCGCGGACTGGTGGCAGGTCGCGCAGGAGCGCCTGCCGTCGCCGGAGAGGCGCGTATCGGCGAACAACTTGGCGCCGAGGGCGACACGTTCAGGCGTGGTGGGGTTATCAGGCGGCGCAGGGGGCGCCTCGACCGGCCGACTGAAGGCCTTGCGCCAGGCGGTGTCGATGTCAGGGACTTGCGCGAGAGCGAGCGCCGCCGTTGCGATACCCAACAGCGCCAGGAGCCAAATTCTTCGCGCGTGGCGCAACTGTCTCAACTGCCCCGCCTACATCACCTTCGGCAGCACCTTGGTGTAGAACAATTCGATGGAGCGCATGAGCTTGGCGTGCGGCACCAGCGTGTTGTGGGTCCAGCCGAAGATCCAGTTCACGGGCAGCTTCCTCTTGAGCGCCTCCAGGCTGCGCGTGACGGTGTCGAGCGTGCCGACCAGGGCGTAGCCCTTGGCGATCGCTTCGTCCGGCGTCGGCGCCTCGCCGGTCTTGGGATCGAGCATGCCGCGGCGAAAGCCGAACGGCACGAACCAGGCCTCTCCCGCGAACGTTGCCGAGTTGATCCACAGCTGCCGCGCCTCCTCGTCGGTGTCGGCGATGATGATGTCGCGCAGCATGCCCATGCCTTCGCCCAGCGGCCGGCCCGATACAGAAGCGTAGACCTCGAACAGGTGCTTCTCGATCGTCTCGTGCATGGGCGGCAGGATGGCGGTGACGCCGTTCCGCGCGCACCAGCGGATCGAGTTCTCCGACGAGGCGAACGGCTGGAAGATCGGCGGGTGCGGCTTCTGCAGGGGCTTGGGCACCACGCCGACGGCTTTCAGGATGCCGTTCTCCACGCCCTTGCCCCACTTGGCGGTGGTCTCGAGCGGCCAGGGCGTCTCGCCGGGCGGGATCTTCCAGAACTTGCCCTGGAAGGAGAGCATTTCCTCGGTCCAGCACTTCTTGATGATGGTGAAGCACTCCTCGAACGCCTCGCGGTTGGCGGCGTCGATCTCGTCGTGCTGGTGCGGCAGCGCGCCGTGAATGCCGTGCGTCTGCTGCGCCATGATGTCGACCCAGCGGCGCTGGTAGCCGCGCGCGAAGCCCGCGCAGGCGCGTCCGCCCGTCATGTGGTCGAGCATGGCGATGTCTTCGGCCACGCGGATCGGGTTGGAGGCGGGCAGTACGATGCCGAGCTGACCGACGCGGATGCGTTTCGTCTGCATGCCGATGTAGAGGTCGAGCAGCACCGGGTTGTTGGAGACCTCGAAGCCCTCGATGTGGAAGTGATGCTCGGTGAAGGAGACCGAGTCGTAGCCGAGCTCATCGGCGAGCCGGCACTGCTCGGACACCTCGCGCAGCATCTGCTGGTAGAGGTCGGCACGCATGCCCGCCATGCCGGCCTCGATGTCGGCCTTGGTGCCGAGCGACGGCAGGTAGAACAGCGAGACCTTCATCGGCGCTTCCCCTGGGGCTTCTCTCGAGCTTTCGAGAGAGAGTGGCGCGCGACTGATGCATCCGCAAGCTTCACGTTTATTTCGCGGAAGCTACTGACCGCCGCCGATACCAGAGGGCCATGACCTCCATGCCGAGGAAGGAGAAGATGCCGGCACCGAGCAGGATCGCCTCGACCGCGCCGTAGCCATAGGACTCGGCGACGAGAGCAAGCGCGCCCGGGGCGAGGGCGGCGAGCAAGAGATAGGGCGTCGCCAGGATGCCGAGCACCTCGCCGTAGCCCTTGGAACCGAACAGGGCGAGAGGCACGGCGCCGCGCATGATGGTGACGAGGCCGTTGGAGATGCCGAACAGCAGCGTGAAGGCGAGCGCCGTATAGAGGCTCGTGCCGCCCAGCATCAGCACCAGGAACGACAGCGGCATGAACGCGACGGACACGCGGCCGACGTCGATGGGGTGCCACTTGCGCGCCAGCGTCAGGTCCCAGATGCGGCCGGCGACCTGGGCAGGCCCTTTCAAGGAAGCAACGAACACCGCGGCCCCTGCCGCCAGGCCCGCCGCCTCCAGCAAGGGAACCAGGTGAACCGCCAGCCCGCCGAACACCACCGCGCTCGCGGCTACGATGACGCTGAACAGCGCCATGGCAATTGTTCGCGCGGCCCCTTCCAGCGGCGAACCCTCCGGGGCAGCCGCCGAGTCTGCGCTCCTTGCCTGCTCAGCCTGGTCGGCCGTTTCTCGGCGCGCCAGGCCGAACCAGTGCAGCGGCAGACAGACGATGAGATTGATCGCGGCAAAAATCAGCAGCGTCGTGCGCCAACCATAGGCAGCATTGAGCGCATGGCCGATGGGCCAGAACACGGTGGAGGCGAGGCCGCCGAAGAGCGTGAGATAGGAAATCGCCCGGCGTCCGCGCGACGGCGTCACCTGCACCAGCGCCGCGAAGGCCGCATCGTAGAGCGACAGCCGCATGGCGATGCCGAGCAACGCCCAGGCAGCGAGATAGGTGTAGGGACCCTGCACCAATGCCAGCAGAACCAGGCCGATGGCGATGAGGATCGAGCCGACGGACATCGTGAGCCGGCCGCCGCGACGGTCCATGAGCCGGCCAACGAAGGCGGAGATGGCACTGGAGACGAGCAGGCCCACGGTGAGCCCGCCGAACACGAGGCTCTGGCTCCAGCCCGTGTCGGCGGCGATCGGCTTGCCGAGCACGCCCAGAGCGTAGAGCGTGGTGCCCCAGGCGATGATCTGCGTGATGCCGAGCGCAAGCACCCCGGCGGTTGCGGGATGGCGCACGAAGGCCCCGAGCGCGGTAGGCGCCTGATCGACTGGACGGTCCTGCATCTCAGCGCGCTGCGGCGCCCCCGGCTCGCGAATCCTGCCCTGATGTGACAGTAACGTGTCATTGCCGCGGGCGCACCTTGTCACCTGGACGGGCTGCCCTGCGCACCCGATATATCGGCCACCAGGAGGCCTCCAGTGACCGATCGCAAGGACGAGGAGGAGAACCGGCTTTCCGCCCGGGCGGCCCGCTACGTGCGCGTCGGCACCAATGTCGGTGCGGTGGCGGCCCGCGTCGCAGGCCAGCGGCTGTTTGGAATGAGCGGCGACGACGCCAGCAATGCTGCCGCTCTCGCGGCTGCGCTCGGCGGCCTCAAGGGCCCGATCATGAAGGTGGCGCAACTGATGGCCACCATCCCCGAGGCGCTGCCGGCCGAATACGCGCAGGAGCTGTCGCAGCTCCAGTCGCAGGCACCTCCGATGGGTCCGGCGTTCGTACGCCGTCGCATGCTGGCGGAGCTGGGGCCCGACTGGGCCGCGCGCTTCAAGAGTTTCGATCAGCAACCGGCCGCTTCTGCCTCGCTCGGCCAGGTGCACCGCTGCGTGTCGCACGAAGGCGAAGCGCTCGCCTGCAAGCTGCAATACCCGGACATGCAGTCGGCCGTGGAGGCCGACCTCACCCAGCTCAAGGTGGTGTTTGCCCTGCACGCGCGCATGAACCCGGCGGTGGACACGAGCGAAATCCTGAAAGAGGTCTCGGCGCGGCTGCGCGAGGAGCTCGACTACGAGCTGGAGGCGGCGCACATGAACCTCTACGCGCTGATCTTCAAGGACGAGCCGTCGATCCGGGTGCCCGAGGTCTCCGCCGAGCTATCCACCAAGCGCCTGCTGACCATGAACTGGCTCGAAGGCCGCAAGCTGCTCGACTACAAGCCCGCACCGCTGGAAGATCGCAACGCCATCGCCAGGGCGATGTTCAAGGCCTGGTGGTATCCGTTCTCGCACTACGGCGTGATCCACGGCGATCCGCACCTCGGCAACTACACGATCTTCGAGCACGGCGACGGCGGCAGCGCGGGCGGGACCCTTGGGCGGCCGGCCGGTATCAACCTGCTCGACTACGGCTGCATCCGCACCTTCCCGACGCAGTTCGTGCAAGGCGTGATCGATCTCTACAACGGGCTGCTGCACGACAAGCGCGAGCTCGTGGTGCACGCCTACGAGACCTGGGGCTTCGGCAATCTCTCCAACGAGCTGATCGACATCCTGAGCATCTGGGCACGCTTCATCTACGGGCCGCTGCTGGACGACCGCGAGCGCGAGATCGCCGACGGCACCACGCCGGGCCAGTACGGACGCAAGGAAGCCTTCACCGTGCACAAGCAGCTGAAGGAGAAGGGCCCGGTGCGGGTGCCGCGCGAGTTCGTGTTCATGGACCGCGCCGCCATCGGACTCGGCGGCGTGTTCCTGCATCTGGGTGCGAAGCTCAACTGGCACAACATGTTCAACGAGACCATCGAGGGTTTCGTGCTGGACGAGGTAGCGGAGCGGCAGAAGGCGGCATTCGCCGCCGCCGGCGTGCCGCTGCCGGAGGCCGGGAGCTAGAGCCTTCCAGGTCTTCGGCAGCTTGCGCCTTCCCAGTGGTGAGCTTGTCGAACCACGGCGTTGCTGAACGTAGCCCGTCCTTCGACAGGCTCAGGACGAGGAGGCGTCCACAGCGCGGAACCGCCGTCAAAGTGAGAAGCAGCTAGCGCCAACCCAGCCCGGGCGCCACGTGCTTGAGGATCGCCTCGATCACGTGCGCGTTGTAGTCGACGCCGAGCTGGTTGGGCACGGTCAGGAGCAGGGTGTCGGCCTCGGCGATGGCCTCGTCCTTGGCCAGCTCCTTGATGAGCACATCGGGTTCGTCGGCGTAGCTGCGGCCGAAGATCGCCCGCTTCTCAGGCTCGATGTAGCCGAAATGGTCCTCGTCCCGGCCGCCGCCGAAGTAGGCGCGGTCGCGGTCATCGACGAGGGCGAAGATGCTGCGGCTGACGGAGACGCGCGGCGTGCGGGTGTGGCCGGCGGCGGTCCAGGCCGCGCGGTAGGCCCGGATCTGCTCGGCCTGCTGGATGTGGAAGGGCTTGCCGCTCTCGTCGAATTTCAGGGTCGAGCTCTGCAGGTTCATGCCGAGCTTGGCGGCCCACTCGGCGGTGGCGTTGGTCGCCGCACCCCACCAGATGCGCTCGCGCAGACCCTCCGAATGCGGCTCGACGCGCAACAGGCCGGGCGGATTGGGAAACATGGGCTGCGGGTTGGGCCTGGCGAAACCCTGGCCGCGCAGCACGTCGAGGAACACCTCGGCGTGGCGCCGGGCCATGTCGGCGTCGGTCTCGCCTTCGGCCGGCTGATAGCCGAAGTAGCGCCAGCCGTCGATCACCTGCTCGGGCGAGCCGCGGCTGATGCCGAGCTGGAGGCGGCCGCCGGCGATGATGTCGGCCGCGCCTGCGTCCTCGGCCATGTACATCGGGTTCTCATAGCGCATGTCGATGACAGCGGTGCCGATCTCGATGCGCTTGGTGCGCGCGCCGACCGCGGCCAGCAGCGGGAAGGGTGAGCCGAGCTGGCGGGCGAAGTGATGGACGCGGAAGTAGGCGCCGTCCGCGCCCAGCTCCTCGGCGGCGACGGCGAGGTCGATGGACTGGAGGAGTGCATCGGATGCCGAGCGCGTCCTCGACTGGGGCGAGGGCGTCCAATGACCGAACGACAGGAAGCCGATCTTCTTTGCAGGCATGGAACAAGCTCCTTGGCGTCGGGCTGTGCACAGTTGCGGACATCAGAGCGCCGTGCTGCTGTCGCGCACATAAGAGCATCGAGCCGGAAACGCCAGGGGCAAGCACGCATGGCCGGGGTATTGCTGCGGACGGCCGGCGGAACGCTGCTGTATGTCGCCTTCCTGTGGCTCGTGCAGATCGACGACTGGCGCGTCGCCGGCATGATGCTGACGTTTCCCGATGCTCAACGGCATGGCGCTCGTTGTCCGCGCGCGAGAACGCGGGCGCGACGGGGCAGTCGATGGTGCCGGTCGTCGTGCTCAACGGCACCATGTGCTTCCTGTTCACGCTGGCGCTCGCCTGGTCGGAGACGGCGCGCGCCAATCCGCTGGCACTGACGCTGCTGGCAACTGCACTGTGGATTTGCGTCTACGCGGCGCTGGAGACGCGCAACGTGATCGTGCCGGCGCGCACGTGGACAGCATTTACCGCGCTGTGCGTGATCGTTTCGGTGGCGCTGACCTATTGGCTCTGGCCGGCGTGCGCCGAACTGCTGCGCGACGCGCCGGTGCGCGCTGGCGGCATGGCGGGCGTTCTGGAGGGCTGGATCAGGATAGCTGCTGTTTGCGGTCTCGCTGCTGATCGTGTTCGGCGTCGCGCATGCGTATCGGGATGCGCATGCCGCCATCGGACGGCTCGGCGCGTTGCCGATCGTGCCGCTGTTCGGGCTCTACACGGTGGCGAGCGTGCTCGGCTCCGATCCCGCGGCGGTGCCGAAGCTCGAGACCATGCGGTCCATGGTGCTGGTCGGCTGGATGATCGCGCTGCTGTTTGCCGTGCTGCTGGCGGCCTACGTGGCGCGGACATCCGGGCCCAAGTCGGGCGCGGCCAGGCACCTCGCCGTGCTGGTGCTCGGGTGGGCGCTGTGCGTCGGTGCGATTGCGGTGTCGGCGCGGGTTGTACCGACGCTTGTCGGCTGCCCTGCGGGCTAGCGCGACCCTAGCCCTTGTCCTCGACCTCTTGCGACTCCGGTTCGGCCGACGGGCGGAAGGTCAGCGGGTCCAGGTGCTTGCCGTCGTGCCGGACCTCGAAATGCAGATGCGGACCGGAACTCAGGCCCGTGGAGCCGACGTAGGCGATCTCCGCGCCGGCCGCGACGCAGGCGCCCGGGCGAATCTCCGCAAAGCGGGAGAGCTGGCTGTAGAAGGTGTGCCAGCCGCCGCCATGCTCGATGAGGATGGCGTTGCCGTATTCGCCGCGCGGCCCGATCTCGACGATGCGCCCGCCAGCGGCCGCGATCACCGGCGTGCCTGGCGGCGCCGCCCAGTCGATCCCCGTAGTGCATCTTCGCTGGTCATCAGGAGAGGATGCCTGCGCAGTCCGAAGCCGGAGGTGAGCCTCACGTCGTCCCCGGCCACGGGCCTTACAGTCTTGAGTGCGAGCCTGTCGGCGCCTGCGGCGGGCAGATCACAGGCCAGAGCCGAGCCCGCGGCAAAGAGCGAGGCCGCGAAAGAAAACGCCCCTGGAAGCCGCATCCACGAGCCCTCCTTGCAAAGCCGCCGCGTCAGCCGCGCACGGCAACCGTCACGGAGCGCGGCGCGCCCGACGTGGCGCCGCCGCGATCGGCCACCTGGATGTCGAAGCCGGCGCGGCCGCCGTGCGATCCGTCATGCATGAAGGCCACGCTGCCCGATTCCAGGTCGGCCTGGGTGAAGTTGGTGACGGCCCGCTTGGGCGCACTGGCGAGGGCGACGAAACCACTGTTCGCCCTGGTGACCGTAAACCGCAGGTCCCTGGCGGCATCGTCGGGATCGAGCGCGGTCAGGTCCTGGAGGGTGATGGGCACCGAGTGGCCCTTGGCGACCTCGAGGTTCAAGTCGCCGCCCAGCGACGGGGGCACGTTGCGCATCTCCGCGCTCAGGTTGCCGCCCATCTCCAGCGCAAGCTTGCCGTACTTGACGTTGCCGCTGACGTTGCCGGAGCTGCGGATATCGATGAGGTTCCTGACGACCACGTCGCCCTGCACCTCGCCATGGATTTCGGCCGTATCCGTGCTGACCGAGCCGAACAGGCGCCCCGTCTTGTGCACCAGCACACGTGCGGCGGAGACGTCGCCTTCAACGTAGCCGTGTATCTCGAGGCGACGGCAATTGTGCATCTCGGTGACGCCGCGGATGACGGTGTCTTCCGTGACTATGAGTACGCCCTGATTGTCGGACACTGTCCCTGCCCCCAAACTTTGTTCTGCAACCCCCGGAAGTATGGCCAAGGTGGAAGGTAAATGAGCCGAAAAGTAGGCTGTCCCGGCAGTCCGGAGCCTGCTTGGAGGCCCTGGGAGAGGCGCTTCCGTGAGGACGCCAGCTCTGCCGCCGCCCGGCCGGCTCCATTAACCAGATTTTGAGACCAAATGCCCCAAGAATGGCGACGCGGCATTGCGGGGGCCGCGCGACGCGGCAAGCGGGGGGCTGCGCGATGCAGATTATGTTTCTGACGTTTGGCGCGTGGGCGGCGGAGAACCCTTCCGCATCCACGAACGGGCAGACACTCAAATTTGCCTTCGCGGCGGCCTTCGTCTTCGGCCTCACAGGCATTGGTGTCGCGCTGATCGGCGCCATGCGGGGCAAGCTCCCCAGTCTGCGGCTCGGACGCGGCCGCGCAAAAGCTGAAAATCTCCGCTCGCGTGAGAAGACCCTGGAGACGACGGAGGTACAGCTCGATAACGAGTTGGCCGTCATCCTGCGCTTCATGCGCACCTACGTCGACGCCAACGAGAAATTTTCGTCAACGCTCGCCCAGGCGCATCGCAATCTGCCGTCGCTCGCAAAGCCCGAGCAGGTGCGCATGATGGTGAAGTTCCTGATCGCCGAGAACGAGAAGATGCAGCAGGACGCCGCCGATCTCCGCGGCAACCTGGAACAATCACGCACGCAGATCGAGAAGCTGCGCTGGAATCTTGCCGAGGCCCAGGAACTCGGCCTGCGCGATCCGCTCACGGCGCTCGGCAACCGGCGCTCTTTTGACATCAATCTCGCCAAGGAGATCGACGAGGCCCACGCCGGCAAGTCCGACCTGTGCCTGGTGATGGGCGATCTCGACCGGTTCAAGGCCATCAACGACGCATTCGGCCATCAGATCGGCGACGAGATCCTGAAGATGTTCGCCAAGCTCCTGTCGAGCAACACCAAGGGGCGCGATACGGTGGCACGGTTCGGCGGCGAGGAATTCGCCATCATCCTGCCCGAGACCAAGCTCGCCGACGCGGAGCGGCTGACCGAGAACATCCGCAGCCAGCTCGAGTCCAAGGATCTTGCCGTCAACACCAGCGGCCAACTCATCGGTCAGGTGACCGCTTCCTTCGGCATCGCACAGCTCGACGATGGCGACAACGCCGGCACGCTCGTGAAGCGCGCCGACGAGCGGCTCTACGAGGCCAAGTGCACCGGCCGCAACCGCGTCGTCATCGACCGGGCGGCCGAGGCGGCGTGAGGCACATCGGTTTGTCTATATCGACGCTCGGCCGCATCAGGGCCTGAGCGGAAGAATGTCTTCCCACGTCTTGCGCAATCGCCGCATGCGTCGCGTGCGCCGGCTTCGATCGTTCTCCTTCAGCACGCGGTGTAGTGCGCAGCCATCCCTCTTGGGGTGATCGGCGTTGCCGCGACAGAGACCGATAAGGTCCTTCTCGAACTCCGTCATCTCGGCCCACTCGACATCTTTTGGCAGGTTGCGAGGCTGATACTTGGCGTAGCGCGTCTCATCCACCAGAGCCAGCCGGCCCACGCGATCCCTGACACTCCAATGGACCTTGGCGTTGATCAGGCGCTCACCCTTATCTGCAGGACTTGCGGCTTGGGCCGCCGCGCGAAGTGTGGCCGGGATGGGTCGCAGATAAGGCCGCAAGCTGCTGAGCAGCCATCCACGATCGGAGCGGTAGAGCGAGCAGGCCGCACATGGCCAAAAATGCTCCCTTATGAAGTGCTGGTCGAACTCCAGCTCGGTCAAGTCGGAAACCCGTGCGATCATCCAGATCAGGGACTGATCTGAAGGCCGCTCCGCCGGTAGCCGCCGCCGATGTTGGAATGGGTGCCGACGAACCAGACCTGCTCCACGCCCTTGCGGTCCTCGTCCTTGTTCGTCACCCATGCCGTGGTGGGAAAGGCGCGGCGGCGCTCGTCGATGGCCATGGCGTGCAGGCCGATCTCGATGTGCTTGCCGATGCGGTTGTCGCGAAAGCCGCGCGTCCAGGACGTGACTTTCTTGGCGAGCGCAGCCAATCCAAGGCCACTTGGAATGCCGTATGAACCGACGGTGTCCCAGACCGCAACGCACTTGATGAAGGGGAAATCCTTCTCTTCGACCTTGTAGATCAGCTTTTCGATCTCGGCTTTGAGCGGCTTTCGTTCATCCTCGGTCTTGCGGTAGTAGTCCCAGATCTCCTCCAGCCTGTCGAAGCTGGCCTGCTTGGGAACACCGCCGATGGCGCGCAGCACACCGGCGAGTGCCCGCGCACTGTAGGCGCCGCGGGAGAAGCCGAAGATATAGATCTCGTCGGCGATCTCGTTGCCGGGCTCCTTCGGGTCCCAGTTGAGCGCGAGGAACGCAAGGGCGCGCTTCACGTTGCTGCGCAGCCCCATGCCGAAGACGCCGCCGAGGAATTGATCCAGCGGCCCGCCGCTGCCGACGCCAGCGTTGTAGTAGACGAGTTGCGCAGCGCCGTTCGAGGCCACCGACTTGACCGCCTGCGCAACCCTGACGACGTTGGTGACCTCGTCCGGATTGACCGACAGAGTTCCAGGTGCCGTCGAAACAAATGACCAAGCGTTTCATGCGAAATCCCCCAAACCAAATGACGCCATTTCCGCACCCAAAATTCTTGCGGAGGGCTCGTGCAATCGGCCCTGTTGACAAAAAGTCTAACACGGACAGTATCGGCGCGCTGCATCTACAAATTTGTGCGGCTCGTCTGCACTCCCGCGGGAGGGCTGACGTGCGCGCCCGTTTCGTGCGAGGGTGGCTGCCGAGCTTATCCAAGGAGTGAACGAGCCATGCGCGCCATCGTCGCCTACCTCACCGCCAAGCCCGGCATGGAAGCCAAGTTCAAGGAGGAGATGACGGCGCAGGCGAAGCGCTGCCTCGCCAACGAACCGGGCTGCCTGCAGTTCGACGTGGCGCAGGACCCCAAGGAGCCGGCGCGCTTCGTGATGCTGGAGGTCTACAAGGACGACGCCGCCATCAAGGCGCACACCGACAGCGAGCACTTCAAGAACTTCCGCCCCGTGGTGGCCGAGCTGCGTCGCCGACCGCAAGATCGAGATGTTGGACGTGGTCTCGGACGGCAAGGCGAAGCGCTGAGTGCCGATGTCGGACCCATAGGGTCGGACGCCGATCGAGGCACCGCACATCATGACATCGCCGACGGCTGAGACGGGCGGCCACGCGCAGCAAGCCCGCACCGAACGCCGTGCGCTCGCAGCCGCGACGAGCGCGCACGCGCTGCACGACGGCTACACGGACGTGCTCTATCTGCTGCTGCCAGTGTGGCAGGCGGAGTTCGGCCTGGGCTTTGCCGAGGTAGGCGCCCTGCGCTCCAGCTACACGGCGGTGATGGCCGTGCTGCAGGTGCCGGCTTCCCTGCTGGCGGAACGCATCGGCCCGGTGCTGGTGCTCGTCGGCGGCACCATGCTGGCGGCGAGCTGCTTTCTGCTCGCGGGCGCCTCCGCGGGTCTTTTCGGGACTGGCTGCGGCACTGGCCATCGGCGGTATCGGCGCCAGCGTGCAGCACCCGATCGGATCCAGCATCGTCTCCAACGCCTACCATGGGGCGCGCTCGCGCGCGGCGCTCGGCGTCTACAATTTCACGGGCGACCTCGGCAAGGTGGCGATGCCGGTGCTGGTGGGCGCCCTGCTCGCGCTGATGGCGTGGCGGCCGGCGATGTGGGGGCTGGCGGCGCTCGGATTCGCCGTCGCCATCCTGGTCGCGATCCTGGCGCCGAGGAGGAGTCCGGTCGCGTGCGCGCGCTGAGGCAGCAGCGGCACAGCCCGCGGCTCCGTTGCGGGCCTCGCGCGGCTTCAAGCTGCTGCTTAGCGATCGGCGCCATCGACAATGCCTCGCGCAGCGCCTTCCTCACGTTCCTGCCGTTCCTGCTGCAGGCCAAGGGCGCGTCGCTGGCCACCATCGGCGTGGCGCTGTCGCTGGTGCTGGCCGGCGGCGCGGCGGGCAAGCTGGCGTGCGGCTACATCGGTGCGCGCCTTGGCGTGCTGACGACGGTGCTGCTGACCGAGGGACTGACGGCAGCCGGCATCGTGGCGCTGCTGCCGCTGCGGCTCGGAAGCCGCGCTGGTGCTGCTGCCGCTGATCGGCATTGCGCTCAACGGTACATCCTCGGTGCTGTACGGCACGGTGCCGGAGTTGGTCGCGCCGGAGGCACGCGCACGCGCTTTCGGGGTCTTCTACACCGGCACCATCGCGGCCTCGGCGGCGGCGCCGCCGCTGATGGGCCTGGTCGGCGACGCGCTCGGCACGCCGCATGGCCATGACCGCGATCGCCGCCGGCGTGCTGCTGACGATCCCGCTCGCCGTGGCGCTCAATCCGACCTTGCCGAGGGTGGGCCAAGCGTGACGCGTGGTATCGCACCTCACATGCAACGCCGAGACGCATCCCGCCACGCGATGGGCTCATTGCTGCGGCACGACCGCCTGAGTTCAATGGGAACCACTTGCAAACGGAAGAATAAGTATGGCTCGACGGGCGCAGAATGACGGCCGCGCGAAGGGTAGCCTGGGCGGAATACTGTTCTCCTCTGTGGCGCTGATCGGCCTTGCGGCGGTAGCGCTGTGGTGGGGCCTGCAATTTCTGCAGCCGCCGCCGCAGCGGACGCTGGTGATCTCCACCGGTCCGGAGCAAGGCGCCTATCACGCCTTTGCGCGCGGCTATCAGAAGGCACTCGCGCGCGCCGGCATCCGAACCGAGCTCAGACCCTCCGCGGGGTCGGTCGAGAATATCAAGCGCCTGCAGGATGAAAGGAGCGACGTATTGGCGGCGCTGCTGCAAGGAGGCATTGCGGACGAAAAGGCGGCACCCAACGTCCTCTCGCTGGGAGGCATCTTCCTCGAACCGGTCTGGATCTTCAATCGCAGCGGCGAGACCATCCAGCGCTTCGGCCAATTGCGGGGCCGCCGCATCGCCATCGGACCGGAAGGCAGCGGCACCCGCGCGCTCGCGCTCGCCCTGCTCGGTGCGGCCCAGCTGAACGGCGGCAACACCGAGCTTCTGCCGCTGACCGGCGCCGCCGCGCGCGATGCCCTGGCGGCGGGCACGGTCGACGCCATGTTCGCGGTCGCAGCCGCCGAGACCCCGCTCATCCAGGAGATGCTGCGCGACTCCAGGCTCGCACTCATGAGCGTTGCGCAAGCGGATGCGCTGACACGGCTGTTTCCGTATCTCACGAAGGTCGTGCTGCCGCAGGGCGTGGTCAACCTGGAGAACGATGTGCCCGCGCAGGACGTGACATTGGTGGCCTCGGTAGCATCGCTCGTCGTGCGGGAAGACCTGCACCCGGCTCTCGTCTCGCAACTGGCGCAGGCCGCCGCAGAAGTGCACGGCGCGGGCGCAAACTGGTTCCAGAGGGCGGGGCAGTTCCCAGTGGCGAGCGACAGCGCCTTCCCGATGTCGCCGGACGCAGTCAGGTTGTACAAGTCCGGGCCGCCATTCCTGCAGCGCTACCTGCCGTTCTGGATCGCCAACCTCGTGGAGCGCACGGCGGTACTGCTGGTGCCGCTGCTCACCATCGCTTTCCCGTTGCTGAGGGGCGGGCCTGCACTCTATCGCTGGAATGTGCGGCGACGGTTGCAGACCTGGTACGCACGGCTGCAGCGCCTGGAGGCCAGGATGCACGGCACGACGCCGTCACCGGAGACACTCGCGGCACACCGCAAGGAGACTCGACGAGATCGAGGCCGGCGTCGGCGCCCTCCAGGTGCCCAAGGCGTTCGGCGAGCAGCTCTACAATCTGCGGGAGCACATCGAGTATGTGCGCGCAAAGCTTGCCAGGGAAGGCGGGGCAACGGCGTAGGTTGGGTTAGCGCGTCAGCGCGCAACCAGGCATCGAGGCGCAGCGGAGGCGTTGGGTTACGGGCCTCGCCCTAACCCACCTGCACCTTCGGAACATCGGCGCATGCCGCTGCCCCTCACCCCGCCTCTCCCCGCAGGCGGGGAGAGGGAGAATGAGCCCTACTCCACGTAGTCAGGCTCCTGCCGGTCGAGGATGCGCTTGAGGGCCTCGAAGTGGCGCTCGGCGGGGGTGAGGCCGGTGTAGAAGCTGGCGCCGGTGATCTGCGTCTTGGTCTTGGTGACGACGGGCTCGGGCAGCTGCTTCAGGGGCTGGCCGGTCCACATGGCGTAGATCTGCACCTGCGCTGCGCGCTCGATGTAGTAGAGGCGGTCGTAGGCGGCGGCGATGGTTTCGCCCACGGTGGAGATGCCGTGGTTGGCCATGAACAGCACGGTCTTGTCGCCGATGATCTTGGCGAGACGCTCGCCTTCCTCGCAGTCGAAGGCCGGGCCGGTGTAGTTGTCGTCATAGGCGATCTTGCCCATCATGCCGACTTCGGTCTGGCCGATCTCCTTGATGCGCGGGTCTTCCAGGCGCGTCAGCGCGCTGGCGTAGGGCATGTGCGTATGGAACACGGCCTTCGCCTGCGGCAGCGCCTTGTGGATGGGCGCGTGGATGCAGAAGCAGGAGCGCTCGACGTCGCCGGCGCCGCGCTTCACCTTGCCGTCGTCGATGCCGACTTCCATGAACGAACTCGCCCTCACCTCCGACCAGTGCATGCCGAAGGGGATCTGGTAGTAGCGGTCACTTCTGCCGGGCACGACGTAGGTCAGGTGGTTGAAGATGCCCTCGTTGAAGCCGTGGATGACGGCGATGCGGTGGGCGGCGGCGAGATCGACGCGGGCCTGCCATTCCTCGGGGGTGCATTCGTCGCGGCGTGATCGGCGAGACCTTGAGCTGCATGGGGCGTCCTCCTCCGGGCGCAACCGCTTCCGTGCGGGCGCGAAGCTGACAGACCCTAGCAAGGACCGGGCGCGCTGCGAAGCGGATGCCGCCACGTCCTGCTATGCGAAATTGTCTGCCATGCCGTGCACGGCCAAGTTCCGCGGCGACAGGGCCGGGGTGAGGCGCTAGAAGGCACTCTCTCCCCTGCGTCGCGGCACCGAAATCAGCTTGCGCACCAAGAGCATCGCCTGATCAGCCAGGTTCCTCCTTCCAGCGCTCCCGCGCGCGCCATCGACCGGCTCTACCAGCTGCCGGCCGTGCTGCTGACGCTGACGGCGATCTTCTGGGCCGGCAATGCGGTGGCGAGCCGGCTGGCGGTCGGCCACATCTCGCCGTTCCTGCTGGTGTTCCTGCGCTGGGTGCTGGTGCTGGCCGTGCTGTGGCCGCTGTACGGCGCGCAGGTGCGCGCGCACTGGGGCGAGATCAGGCCGCAGCTCGGCCGGATTACGCTGATGGCGATCCTGGGATTCACCGGGTTCAACGCGCTGTTCTACACGGCCGGCTACTACACGAGCGCGATCAACATCGGCATCCTGCAGGGCTCCGTTCCCGTGGTCGTGCTGGCCGGTGCGTTCTTCCTGTATGGCACGCGCGCGAGCCTGGTGCAGATCGCCGGCGTGCTGATCACGACCATCGGCGTCGTCGTGGTGGCGACGCAGGGCGCGCCGCTGTCGATCCTGGAGATCGGCTTCAACCGCGGCGATCTCGCCATGCTGGCGGCGTGCGTGTTCTACGCCTTCTACACGCTGGCGCTGCGCAGCCGGCCGAACATGCCGGGCATCGCCTTCTTCACGCTGCTGGCGCTGATCTCGGCCATCACGTCGGTGCCGCTGCTGATCGGCCGAGGCGGCGATCTACGGGCTGCAGATGCCGACGCTGCAGGGATGGCTGGTGACGCTGTTCGTGGCGGTGTTCCCGTCATGCCTGGCGCAGCTGTTCTTCCTGCGCGGCGTCGATCTGATCGGGCCGGGACGCGCCGGCGTGTTCGTCAACCTGGTGCCGGTGTTCGCTGCGATCCTGGCGGTGCGTGCTGATCAACGAGCCGTTCGCGGCGTTCCACGCCGTTGCGCTGGTGCTGGTGATCGGCGGCATCTGGCTGGCGCAGCAGACGGGTGGCACCAGCCGGGCACAGTAGTTAGGCATTTGCCGCGTTTTTAGCACGTCTACTGCTGATTATTTGAGGCAGCTGTGGTATGATTCGGCCCTATGACGAAGGGCCAGATCGTCTGGGAAATCGTGCTCCTGCTCCAGGGCACGCCCGTGCACGACTTCGCCCAGCGGAACCTGGCGGCTCTGGGCGAGCGGGTTGTCGTTCGGTGTGCGCAAACGGCGAGCATCGAAACCGCCGACGGACAGGCCTGCAAGCGCAGCATTGCCACCGCGCTCCTGCGCTACTCCTACCGGTTCACGCAGGCGCAGCTTCGGGTGCTGGTGGACCTGTACGCCACCGCGCTCGAGCAGCTCGACCCGGGCGCGGTTCCGCGCGTGCGCGCCCGCATGTGCGATCCGAACTCGGATGAAGCGCAATCCGACGCCGACGCGGCACGCGCCGCGTGCGAGCGGCTGTCGATGGACTACTGAGAGCAAGCCCCCAGCATCGCAATGGCCCTAGCCTCGCCTGCACTGGCGCGGCACCCGTTCGAATGCTCCGCCCCCGACTAAGGCGCGCCTGGCCACACCTGCAGCACGCGGAACATCCAACCGCGGAGGAACCACCAACATGGCAATCCGATCCGCCACGTCAGATAACAAAGCAAACCATTTCTAATTGACTCGATGTAATATCTATTTTCTGGAAAATAATTCTAATAACCGCCAATGCGGGGCTTCCCTCAGGAGCGCTTCATGCAAAGCCACACCACCGCCGACACCGTGTTGAGAGAAGAGGCCCCCGTTCCGCACACCGCGACGCGGCGCTGGGCTACCGAGGACTGGGTGGCGGTCATCCTCGGCTTTCTCGTCATCGCAGCGGTTCTCGCCACCTTCCACGCGCGCCTGTTCGACCTCAGGAACGTCACGTCGACCTTCCGCTGGACCACCGACGCGCAGATCGCGTCGATGACACCGGGTTGGATCGAAGCGCTGGACACCATCGGCCAGGACGCGAAAGCGAAGCGGCAGGAGAACGTCGCGAGCCTGACGGCGGACCTCAAGCAGGCGCTTACGAGCGGCGACCGCAAGGCCATCGACGCGGCGGCCGCGAAAGTGTCCGCGCTCGGCAAGCGGACGGTCGCGGGCGCGCTGGGTGAGGAGATTCGCCACCATGCCGGCGCGGTGGCGCAAACGCGGGTCTTCAGCTGGGAGAACCTGTCGAAGGTTGTCTACCTCGGAGTTGCATTCCTTATCGTCGCCACGGCCGGCATCCTGCTGCTGGGCGCGCGCGCGGTCCCCTTCCTCGTCGGGCTGCCGGCGATCTTCGCCCTGGCGTGGCTCGCCCGCTTCCTCGCCGGTAACGGGCTGTTCGTGACCTGGGGCATCGAGTACGTCATCTTCGCGCTGCTGCTCGGGCTCCTCATCAGCAACACCATCGGCACGCCCGAGTGGCTGAAGCCCGCGGTGCAGACCGAGTTCTTCATCAAGACGGGGCTCGTGATCCTCGGCGCGAGCCTGCTGTTCTACGAAGTGCTGCAGGCGGGAGCGCTCGGCATCGTGCAGGCGGTGCTGGTGGTGTTCGTCGTCTGGTACGCGTGCTTCTGGCTGTGCCGGAAGCTGAAGGTGGATGACGAGTTTGCCGCCATGCTGTCCACCGCCGTATCGATCTGCGGCGTGTCCGCGGCGATTGCCGCCTGCGGCGCCATCCAGGGCGACAAGAAGAAGCTCTCCTACGTCACCTCGCTGGTGCTGATCGTCGCCGTTCCCATGATGATCGTCATGCCCTGGGTTGTGAAGTCGACAGGCATGGACGATCTGGTCGCAGGCGCGTGGCTCGGCGGCACGCTCGACACCAGCGCGTCCGTGGTCGCGGCCGGCGCCTTGATCAGCGATGCCGCGATGAAGACCGGCGTGATCGTCAAGTTTTCGCAGAACGCGCTGATCGGCGTTGCGGCGTTCGCGCTGGCGATCTGGTGGACGCTGAAAACCGGCGCCGCCACCGGCCAGCGGCCGAGCGCACGCGTGATCTGGGAGCGATTCCCCAAGTTCGTGCTGGGTTTCGTGGCGGCCTCGGCGGTCTTCTCGTTCTGGCTGCCCGCGGATCTCGTCAACGGCACGCGCAGCGCGCTCGGCGAGATCAGGACCTGGTGGTTCGCGCTCGCCTTCGTCTGCATCGGGCTGGAAACGCGCTTCATCGAACTCGCAACGACCGAGCAGGGCCGGCCCGCGCTTGCGTTCATCGGCGCGCAGGCCATCAACGTGGTGTGGACGCTGCTGGTGGCCCTCCTGCTGTTCGGCGGCATCCTGTTCGCGCAGCCGGTCATCAACTAGGACTCGACGGATGCGCCGGCTCGTTGCCGGCGCGTCCGCGCGCGGCCGCTAGGTGCGCTTGGGCCGCAGGTCCATTTCCAGGTGAATGTAGTCGCCGCGGTAGGTGACCTCGGCGAGATAGATGACCGTGCGGTCGGGCGCGCACATCACGCGCCGCACCTCGCCGACGGGCGCATTGACCGGAATGCCGAGCAGCCGCGAGGTCTCGACATCCGCCGTCGAGATGGTCAGCGTCTGCCGCGCCTCGGCGATCTTCAGGCCCGTGAGGGACGTCAGGACCGGCAGCGCCAGCTCGCGGCGAAAGCGATCGGGCGCACGGCGGAAGACACGGTGGTCGATATAGATGGAGATGACGCAGTAGCGCTCGCCGTTGCGCGAATGCACACGGCGCAGGTAGTAGTACTTCGGCGCCTTGATGCCGTCCTTGTCGGTACAGCACGGGATCGGCCGATGCCCTTCGCCAGCGTGGCATGGTCGGGCTGGTCGCCGGAGTACATGGCGACCAGGTCGTCGAGCGTCGTCTCCACGCGCAGGCGGCGGCGCGTGCCGGGCTTGCCGGTGACGAAGGTGCCGCGCCCGCGCTGCGGCGAGAGCAGGTCCTCATCCGCCAGCAGCGCGATGGCCTGGCGCACGGTGACGCGCGCCACGTCGAACTCGTGCATCAGGTGCTCGATCGAGGGCAGCATGCTGCCGGGCGGCCAGTGGCCCTTGGCCACGCGCTGCCGAATCAGCTCGGCGAGCTGCACGTAGCGCGGGATCGGCGTCGATCCGAAGATGCGATGGCTGGCGTTCGCCATGCGACTTGCCTCAAACGTTCTATGTATAGTACTTTTAGAACGTTTACGCCAGACGCTGAGCTAGGACCTGACCGCCCGGTGCGCCGAACGGCCCTCATCCTCGCTGCCGTGGCTGCGTCCTGCTCGCGGGCTGGTACGGCATCCACTACAGCGGGCTGATCAATCCGGCGCTGGTGCCGACGCCGCACGATGTCTTCCGCCGCTTCGTCGAGCTGATACAGGGCCGCCTGCCCATGGACATCGTGATGTCGACGCGGCGCGTGTTTCTCGGCGTGCGTGCGGCATCGCGCTGGCCGTGCCGGTCGGCTTCGTGCTCGGCTGGTACGCGGCATCCGCACCTTCATCGATCCGCTGATCAATTTCTTCCGCGCGCTGCCGCCGATCGCCCTGATCCCGCTGGTGATCGTCTACTTCGGCGTCGACGAGCTCGCCAAGACGGTCATCCTCTTCTACGCCTCGTTCTTCGCCGGCGTGATCGTCATGTACGAGGGCATCTCGCAGATCAGCCCGATCTACGTGCGCGTCGCGCGCACGCTCGGCGCGACCGACGGCGAGATCTTCCGCAAGGTCATCGTCCCGCTGGCCGTGCCGCACATGCTGACCGCGCTGCGCGTCGCGCTCGGGGTCGCCTGGGCGACGCTGGTGGCCTCCGAGCTGATCGCCGCCCAGCAGGGGCTCGGCGCGCTGATCCAGAACGCCGGCTCGTTCTTCCAGCTCGACATCATCTACGTCGGCATCATCTGCATCGGCTTCGTCGCCCTGTTCATGGACATGGCGCTGCGCGCGATCGCCACGCCGCTTCGTCGAGCTGGCAGGAGCGCATCGCATGACGGCCGGCAGCGACGCGCATCGCCTTCAAGAACGTGTCGGTGCGCTTCCCGACGCCGGGCGGCGGCCACATGCAGGTGGTCGACGACGTCACCTACGACATCGGCGACCGCGAGTTCGTCTCGGTGATCGGCCCGTCCGGCTGCGGCAAGACCACGATGATGAACATCGTCGCCGGCTTCATGCAGCCGTCGGCGGGCACCGTCACGCTGGATGGCAAGCCGATCAGCGGCCCAGGCCCGGACCGCGGCGTCATCTTCCAGGAGTACGGCGTCTTTCCCTGGCTGACGGTGAAGGACAACATCGCCTTCGGCCTCAACCTGCGCGCCAACCGCACGCGGCGCGGCCGAGCGCGATGCGATCTGCGAGCGCTACATGCGGCTGATGGGCCTTGCGCGAGTTCGCCGACGCCTGGCCGCGCATGCTGTCGGGCGGCATGCGCCAGCGGCTGGCTCTGGCGCGCGCCTACGCCGTCAAGCCCGAGTTCCTGCTGATGGACGAGCCGTTCGGCGCGCTGGACGCCCAGACCCGCTCGGCCATGCAGGACCTGCTGCTGCAGGTGCTGGCCGCCGAGAACAAGACGGTGATGCTCATCACGCACTCGGTCGAGGAGGCGATCTACCTGTCCAACCGCATCATCGTCATGACGGCGCGACCGACGCGCATCCGCGAGATCATCGAGGTGCCGTTCGCCTATCCGCGCACCGACGCCCTGCACGAGAGCCCGGAGTTCGGCGAGCTGCGCGCGCACGTGCGCGATCTCGTCATGCAGGAGTACGCCCAGCAGGCACGCCAGCGTCATCCGCAACCCACTTGAACAACAACCAAGGAGGAAATCCATGACCATCAATCGCAGGACATTTCTGCAAGGCACCGGGGCCATCGCCGGCGCCGCAGCGATCGGCTCGCCCGCCATCGCGCAGGCCAAGACCAAGATCCGCGTCGGCTACCTGCACACGCTGGCCGTCGATGGCCAGATGTGGCTCGCCGATCATCTCGGCGCCTTCGACAAGAACGGCCTGGAGCCGGAGTTCAAGCTGTTCCAGACCGGTCTCGAGATCTTCCAGGCCATGATCGGCGGCAGCCTCGACGTGCTGTCGACCGGCGCGGTCATCTCCAACTTCCCCGCGCGCGGCCAGGGCAAGATGTTCCTGGCCAACGCGGTCGAGTTCGCCACCGCCCAGCTCTGGGTGCGCGAGGATCAGGGCATCAAGATCGTTCGCCGACCTCAAGGGCAAGCGCATCGCCACCACGGCCGGCACCACGGCGCACGTGTTCCTGAGCAACGGCGCATGAAGGCCAACAACCTGGCGGCGACCGACATCGAGCTGCTCAACCAGCGCATGCCCGATGCCGTGACGTCCTTCATCTCCGGCGCCGTGCCGGCCGTCGCGCTGTGGGTGCCTTTCAACATCACCGTGCGCGACAAGGTGCCGGGCGCCAGGAAGCTGGTCGATGCCTCCGCCTACTATCCGCAAGCGGCCATCATGTCCGGGCTGGGCCACCACGGCCGACTTCCACGCCAAGAACCGCGAGGTGCTGGTGCGTCTGGTCAAGGCCTGGGCCGCAGGCAACGAGTACCTCACGGGCAAGACCGACGAAGCGCTCGAGGTCCTGCAGAAGAAGCAGTATCCGCAGGTGCCGCTCGCCGACTTCAAGGAGCAGTACGCAGGCGCAGAAGGCGTTTCCGGCCGCCGAGTGGCGCAAGCTCTACGGCGACGGCACGGTGACCAAGTGGCTGCAGCAGGTGACGGACTTCTTCGTCACCACCGGCAACATCCCCAACCCGATCCCGGCGTCGCAGTACTTCGATCCGTCGATCTACATGGACGCCACCAAGGGCTGAGCCTTGCGGTCCAAGGGCTACGACTACATCATCGTCGGCGCCGGTTCGGCGGGCTGCGTGCTCGCCAACCGGCTGTCGGCGGACCCGGCATTGCCGCGTGCTGCTGCTGGAGGCGGGCGGCCGCGACCGCAATTTCTGGCTGAAGCTGCCGGTCGGCTACTTCCGCACCATCTACGACGAGCGCTTCTCGCGCCTGTTCCCGACCGAGCCTTCGGAAGGCACCGGCGGGGCGCGGCATCGTGTGGCCGCGCGGCCGGGTGCTCGGCGGCTCGAGCTCGATCAACGGGCTGATCTTCATCCGCGGCCAGCACGAGGACTTCGACGACTGGGAGCGCGCGGGCGCCGCGGGCTGGGGCTACCGCGACGTGCTCCCGCACTTCCGCAAGCTCGAGCACTTTCGACGGCCCGCCGAGCCAGTATCGCGGCGCGCATGGGCCGCTGCAGGTGTCGACGTTGCGCAACGATCATCCCGCCTGCCGCGCCTGGGTCGACGCTGCGCAGCAGTTCGGCCTGCCAGCCAACGCCGACTTCAACGGCGAGACGACCTACGGCGTCGGCTCCTACCAGCTCAGCATCGGCAAGCGCTGGCGCGAAAGCGCCGCGGTTGCGTTCCTGCGCCCGGCGCTGGCGCGGCCCAATCTGACGGTGATCACGGCGCGCGCATGCGACGCGCATCGCGCTCGAAGGGAACGCGCGCGGTCGGCGTCGAATGGGTGCAGCGACGGCAGGCGCGGACGCCGCGCGCGCGGAGCGCGAGGTGATTCTGTCGGCTGGCGCCGTGCAGTCGCCGCAGCTCCTGCAGCTCTCCGGCATCGGGCCGGCCGAGCTGCTGCGGCAAGCACGGCATCGCCGTCGTTCTCGATCTGCCGGGCGTCGGCGAGAACCTGCAGGACCACTACCAGGCGCGCACCATCGTCCGCCTGAAGGCGCGCAACTCGCTGAATGACGATGTGCGCAATCCGCTTCGTCTGGCGCGCATGGGCTGGGACTGGCTGGTGCACGGCACGCGGGCCGCTGACCGTCGGCGCCGGGCAGGTCGGAGGTGCCGCCTGCACGCAAGTACGCCAGCAACGGGCGCCCGGACATCCAGTTCAACGTCATGCCGCTGTCGGTGGACAAGCCGGGCGATCCGCTGCATCGCTACTCCGGCTTCACCGCCTCGCTGTGGCAGTGCCATCCGCACTCGCGCGGCCGCCTCGCGATTCGCAGCGCTGATCCCTTGCAGGCGCCGCGCATCGAGCCGCGCTACCTGTCGGCCGAACTCGATCGCAAGGTCGTCGTCGCCGGCGTCAGGATGCTGCGCGAGATCTATCAGCAGCCGGCCTTCCGCGACCTCTGGGACGAGGAGGTTCTGCCTGGGCCGGCCGCGCAAACCGATCAGCAGCTCCTGCGAGTTCGTCCGCGCCCACGGCGGCACGGTGTTCCACGCCTCCGGCACCTGCCGCATGGGCAGCGATGAGATGGCCGTCGTCGATCCGGCGCTGCGCGTGCACGGCATCGAACGCCTGCGCGTGATCGACGCGTCCATCATGCCGACAGTCACGTCCGCCAACACGAACGCCGCCTCGCTCATGATCGGCGAGAAAGGCGCCTCGCTCGTGATGTCCGGCGTTCGCGAAGCGGCGAAGGCGAATGCCTAGTCCATCGCCCTAGGCAGCGCTGATGCACGGGCAGCAGCCAACGGCTGGCGCCCGCACACGGTCGCAGTTAGTCAATGTACCCGGTTCTAGCGCCAGCTACGTGGCATGAGGCTGCTGCGGCTCGGCATGTCGGGCAGGCGCGCGAGAAGCGCATCCAGGTTGGACTGCTGGCGACCTGTCCGCATCTTCCAAAGCGCGCCGAAGGCGAAGGCCAATCCGGCGGCAATGGCAATGGTCGTATACGGGCGTTCCCGGGCCGCGGCGGCGATCTCTCCCGCCAGGCGACCGGTCTCCTCGGTTGCCACGCGAGCCTGCTCGGTCACGTAGTCGCCCGCGCGGGCGGCACCTTCCTTCAGTTCATCGGTGATGGTTTTCGCGGTTTCCTCCACCGGCTGCGGGCGCCCGCTGTAGGTCTGATAATCCGGCATGTGCGTGCTCCTCGTTACGCGGCGTTCGGATGATAAAGAGGCTGGTGTGTCTCCAACGCGTTGCGCAGCCTCCGGTTCCGTTACACTGCCGCCTCGGTGCCGCACCCTGGCTGGACATCGCGAAAACGCTGGCTAGGCTGCCCGCCGCAGTGGGGCACTTCCGATGACAGCCGCTCTCGGCGCCGTATTGGCCGGCTTGATCGCGTGGGCGCTGACGGGGGCCTACCTGCGAGCCATGCGCGCGCGCATGAGCCTCGAGCCGCCGAGCGCGAGAGGCATGCACGCGGTTGCCAAGCCGACAGGCGCAGGCGTGGTGTTCATCCCGGTAGCCTTCGGCGCGTGGGCCGTCATCCACTGGGGCGACCTCGGGCTAGTCCACCTCACGCTGATTGCGGCCAGCCTGTTTCTGGCCGCTGTTTCCTGGGTGGATGATCAGCGCGGCGGACTTCCCCCTGTGGTCCGCATTGCCTGCCATGCGGCGGCCGTCGCCGCTCTCCTGTTGCAGCTTGATGAAGGCGCGCGCGTCGCGCCCTGGCTGCCGTTGCCGTTGGAGAGGGTGGCTCTGGGGATCGCCTGGCTTTGGCTCATCAACCTCTTCAACTTCATGGACGGCATCGACGGGATGGCGGGTAGCGAGGCAATCGCGATCACCCTTGGGTACTGGCTCGTCGCCGTCTCGATCGCGGCTGGCGGAGCATTGCCGGATTTGAGCCTCATCCTCGCTGCCGCTGTCGCCGGCTACCTCGTCTGGAACTGGTATCCTGCGAGAGTGATGATGGGGGACGCCGGCTCGATCCCGCTCGGCTTCCTGCTGGGCTGGCTGATGATCGACCTCGCAACGCGCGGGCTTTGGGCCGCGGCGGTGATACTGCCGCTTTATTTTGCAGCGGACGCGACTTTCACGCTCATCGCTCGCCTCTTGCGCGGAGAGAAGCCGTGGCAGCCGCATCGCGAGCACTTCTACCAGCGTGCCGTGCTCGCGGGCCGCACGCCCGCACAAGTCGTCGCGCGCGTCAGCATCGCGAACGCGTGCCTTGTGATGCTGGCGCTACTCTCGGTTGTTCATCCCCTGCCCGCGCTCGCAGGAGCCGCTGCCGTGGTCGCCATCCTGCTGCTGCACCTGAGGCAAACGGCGCACCGGAACCATCAGAAAACCGTGCAGAAATAGACACATCGTCGCTTGCGCCTGCGCGCCGCCGGTGCCAAGTGTTGCGCCGTCTTTTGTTTGAAGCTCGCGCAATGGTACGGGGATAGAAGCGCGCAATGACAGCCATTTCATTTATCGGTTTCGGCGAGGTCGGACAGACCTTCGCGAAGGATCTGCTCAAGCGCAACGGCGTGCAGATCGCCGCCTACGATCTGAAATTCGACGAGCCTGGAGGCCAGGACGCCATCAAGGCCATCGCGCAGGCGATGGGCGTGCGGGCGGCGACCTCGGCGGCCGACGCCAGCAAGGAGGCGCGCGTCGTCATCTCCGCGGTCACCGCCGCTGCAACGCTCCAGGTCGCGCGAGAGGCCGCCGGCTATCTCGCGCCGGGACAGCTCTACCTCGACGTCAATTCCGCGTCCCCGCGCACCAAGCAGATGGCGGCGAAAGTCGTCGAATTGGCCGGCGCGAAGTACGTGGAGGGTGCGGTGATGGCGGCGGTCGCAGGGCCGGGCCTCAAGGTTCCGATTCTCGCGGGCGGACCGTCGGCAAGTTTTGCGGCCGGGCTGCTCAACGCGCTCGGCATGAGCCTCACGCCGCTGTCGACCGAGCATGGCCGGGCGTCGGCCACAAAACTGGCGCGGAGCGTCGTCATGAAGGGACTCGAAGCGGTGCTGCTGGAGAGCAGGGCCGCCGCGCGCCAATGGGGCGTCGAGAGCGAAGTGCTCGCCAGCCTGCGGGAGACCTATCCCGGCATCGACTGGGCCCAGCTGGCAGACCGCTGTGCAGAACGCGTTGCAAAGCACGGGCTGAGGCGCGCGCAGGAGATGCGCGAGGCGGGGGATATGCTGAACGAGATGGGGCGCGACCCGGAGCTTTGCCGGGCCATTGCCGCATTCCAGGAGCGCACCGCCCGAGGCGGCCCGTGACATTGCGGCGGCAACGCACGGCATTCGCAGCCGTTCGCCTTACGGCCTGCGCGTGCGTGCTCGTTGCCGCACTCTTCGGCATGGCTGCTGCCGCGGGCGCGCGTGCAACCGAGATCAGCCCGGAGCTTGCCGCGCGCCTGACGCCCGCTCAGCAGCAGTTCTATCTCGCCTATCGCGAGGCGCGCGCCCAGTTCGACAAGCAGTATCGCGCCTATTGGACCCGGATCGAGGCCAAGCGGCAGGCGCGCAGGGCGCGGCGGATGCTCGGCCAGGCGCACACGCCGGACGACTACATCGCGACCCAGCCGCCGCAATATCTCGGGCCTGAGCTGACGCCGGACATCGCGCGGGCCATCGCCTCCTTGCAGCCACCCGCCGAGGTTCGGCAGCTGCCGGGCGTGGCCGACTTCCTCAAGCAGGCCAAGGAGCAGTTCGGCTTCGTGCCCAAGGTCGTCGCCGAGCGCGAGTTCAAGCGACTCTATGCCAGAGAAGTCGCTGCGGGTCGGCTTGACCAAGGAGCAGGTTGTCCGCGTCTACGCGCTGGAGACGGGCGGCCAGGGCGGATACGACACGCTCTCGGGCATCAATCCGGTCACGCGGCAGGGCACGCCCAAATCCTCCGCGCTCGGCTATGCGCAGATCCTGCACGCCAACTCGATCGGCGCGGCGGCCAAGCACGGCGACGAGTTCGCAAAGCGGCTCATCGCGCTGGCCGCCGTCCCGGGCACGCCGGCAGGTCGCGCGGCGGAGCTGAAGGCGAAGGCCGCGATCCTGCGCAAGATGATGCGGGTCGCGCGCTCGGTGCCCTACGAATGGAACGTGCACCGGCGCCTCGCCGCCACCGCGAAGGGCCTCGGCATCCACGCGCTGAACCTGGATGCCGACGTCGGGCCGTGGCTGCAAGTCCTGAAGCTGAAACAGCTGCTCGAAGCGGCGGCCTCTGCAGGCCATCCCAAGCTGACAGGCGCCCAGCTCGAGCTGATGAACCTGGCCGGCCCGCGCACGGGACTGGAAATGCTGGAGCCGGTCGGACGAACCATGCCCACGGCCAACTTCTTCGAGGAAGGCGGCTACTATCGCAACGCCATCGTGCGCGACAAGAACGGCGCGGAGCTTCTGGCGGCACTCGAAGAGCGCATGAATGCCAACGTCAAGCTGCCGGGCTCCATCGAGTTCGCCCAGGCTTCGACGAAGTCGCGCGGCGCTTGAGGCCGGCCTCTATTTCTTGCCGCCCTGGTACTTGTCGATTGCCGCCTGCACCGCCGCCTTGCGACTGTGCGCCCGCGGTGACATACTTGGCCGCTGCGTCGTCGTAGCTCGCGACCCTCAGCTCGTTGGCGTTGCGCTGGAAGTGCGGGTGCACGTAGCGCGCCATCAGCTCGTAGCTCTTCTGCGTGGCCGGCCAGTCGGCCCAGTTGTGCGCGAGCAGCAGCACGGCGCCGAAACCGCCGTTGGAGCCTTTCCAAAGCCGCTCGAAATGCGCGACGCAATCGTCCGGCGTGCCGATGCAGGCGAGGCCAGATGACACGAGATAGTCGGCCGGGTCACCGCTCAGATCGGCCGGAATGATCGGGAAGGTCGCGACTTCGGCGAAGTAGCGGCAGAAGTCGGCGAGGCCGAAGGCCATGTCGGCCCGCGCCTGCTCGCGCGTCTCCGCCACGTGCGCGAAGGTGACGATGCGCCACTTGCTCCGGTCGATCGCCTTGCCGCCGGCGCGCGCGGCTTCCTCGTAGACGCCCCAGTTGCTCGCGTGCGCCTTCAGCGCGTCATCCGACGTGCCACCGATGGACAGCATGCCGATGCCATGCTTGCCCGCCGCCAGCGCGCCCGTCGGCGAGCGCGAGGAGGCGACCGCCATCTCCATCATGGGCCGCGAGTAGCTTCTGAACTGGAGCTGCGCTTCGGCGAGGTCGAACCAGTCGGTCTTTTTGCGTGACCGCGCGGCCCTGCATCAGCTCCATGATGACGTCGAGCGATTCATCGAGCTTGCGCCGCTGGTCCTCCGGCTTCAGGCCCATCTTCACCGCGTCGTAGACGAGCGAGCCAGGGCCCACACCGAACATGGCGCGCCCGCGCGTCATGTAGTCGAGCTGCATCATGCGGCCGGCGACCGTGAAAGGGTTGTGATAGGGCAGCGACAGGACACCCGTGCCGAGCCGGATATGGCGCGTGCGCTCCGCGGCCGCGGCAATGAACATCTCGGGGCACGCAATGATTTCCATTCCAGCTGAATGGTGCTCGCCGATCCAGGCCTCGTGGTAGTTGAGCTTGTCGAGATGGACGAGCAGGTCCATGTCGCGTTCCAGCGCCAGCAGGGGGTTCTCGCGCAGCGCATGGAAGGGCGCGAGGAACACGCCGGTTCTGAGATACCTGTCTTGCATCGGCTGGCCTTCCCTCGGTTGGTGCCGCGGATGGTAGCCGAGTGCGGTCGATAGACAAGCCGAGCGTGAGATCCCGCCGGTTCAGACCGAACCGGCCAGTCTCGTGGATCAAGCCGCGCGGCGGCGGCCTTGCGCGTCGAGCAGGCCGGAGTCGATCAGGGCCTGGCGGATGCGCGCGATTTCCGCCGCTTCCAGCTTGACGAGCGGCGGGCGCACGACTGCGCGCGGCAGGCGGCCGAGCAGCACCAGCGCCTCCTTCATGCGGTTGTGCATGTCGACGAACGGATCGGCATAGAACACGCGCATCAGCGGATCGATGCGATCGTTCAGCCGCCTGGCCTCGGCGAGGTCGTTGGCCTGCACCGCCTTGAACAGCGCGCTCTGCAGATCGGGGATGACGCTGCCGCTTCCCGAAAGCAGGCCATTGCAGCCGAGCACGAGCGAGGAGAGGAGCCACGCGCTGTGCGTGGTCAGCACGTTCACCGGTCGCGGCAGGTTCTGCAGCGTGCGCACGTGCCATTCGTGGTGGGGCACGTTGTTGATCCAATCCTTGATGGCGCGAATGCTCGGCACCGCGGCGACCAGCTTCAGAAGCGTGTCCTTGGGATAGCCCTGGCCGGTCGCAAGGGGATACTGGAAGGCGATGAGCGGCAGGTCGGTCGCGTCGGCGATGCGCTTGAAATGCGCCAGCACCATCTCGGGCGACTGACCCAGCGTGAAGGGCGCGGGCGGGAACACCAGCAGTGCGGATGAGCCGCCATCGGCCGCCATGCGGGCGATGCGCGCCGCCTCGATGCTGCCGTCGGCCCAGATGCCGTGCACGATCGGCAGCCGGTCGCCGATGGCATCCTGCGAGATGTCCAGCACGCGCCGCTGCTCGTCGAAGGTGCAGGAGGCGACCTCCGTTGAGTGCGCGTTGATGGTGATGGCGGAAATGCCGGGCGTTGCCGCCACGTCGTTCAGGTGCTTGCGGAAGCTCGCCTCGTCGATGGCAAGGTCGTTGTCGAACGGCAGAAGGACGGCGGGGATGACGCCGTGCGGGACGTAGGACGGGTGACGGGGCATCGGTCTAGTCTCCTGCAAGCGAACCCTTGTCGAGCAAGCACAGCAATCCGTAGGTCCCGAGCACGAAGGGCCCGGATATGCCGACGCGGGCAGCCGCGTCTTCGTCCAGCGCCGCGGCAACGCGCTCGGCATCCTCCAGCCGCACGCACTCGACCACAAGCGCGCCGGCGATGGACCTTGTCGCCCTTGCGCAGGCGCGCCTCGGCGGTGTCGGCGCGCGTGAAGCCTTGCGCGGCCGTCAGGAGCTGGACGCGCAGTATGCCCTCCTCGGCAGCAGCCTCACGCAACATCGCGTCGATCTCGGGCGGCGGCTTCACCGATCCGTCGGCGCGCAGGACAACCGCGTACGGGCCGCTGGCAACACCTGCGGAGGCGGCAACCTCACAGGCCGTGCGCACCATGTTGCGGAAGTAGCCCATCGCCTCTGATGGTCCAGGGCGTCGGATCGTTCAGCCGTTCCAGATACGCCTTGGAGGTGAATGCAGCGGGGCTGTCCGCCTCGTAGAAGGTGAAGAAGCGGTGGTCGCCCCCGGAGATCAGCTCGTAGCGCCGGCCGGTGAGGAACCCCGGCAAGCCTACGCGCTCGAAGATGTGCTCGCGCGTGTACCACTTCTCCAGATGCGCGAAGCCTTCGGCCGCGACGTCGTTCCAGATGCCCAGGACGCCCGGCTTCATCGTGGCTCCACTCCCACGCCATCGGTCTCCGGCTCGACCTGGCCGCGCGACTGCAGCCACGTCATCACAAACCAGCACACCAGCGCCCACGCGCCGCCGAGCGCCCAGCCGGCCAGCACGTCCGTCGGCCAGTGCACGCCGAGATAGATGCGGCTCAGGCCGACAAGCACGGCCAGCAGTACGGCGAGCGTGAGAATGTATCGCTTCACGCCACGATTGGACTGCGTGTGCGCGACAAGCGCACCGAGCGTGAGATAGACGACCGCCGACATCATGGAGTGACCGGAGGGGAAACTTGCGGAGTAGACCTCCGCACCGTGCGGGACGACGTCCGGACGGGCCCGGTCGTAAAGCCACTTCATCGTTTCGCTGATGAGGACGCCGCCGCAGACGGAGAGGAGCACGAACAGCGCGGACTGCCCCTTGCGCGTCATGGCCAGGAACCCGGCGATGGCCAGCACCATGAACGTGAGCACGCCCGTGCTGCCGAGCGCCGTGAAATCCCGCACCATCTCCTGAAACCACAGCGGCCCGACCGGAACGGCAGTATTGCCCGGCGTGCGCATGGCTAGGATGATGGCTTCGTCGAAGGTGCGCGTGCTTCCGGCGCCGACGGCGCGACCGAGGGTGGCAAAAGCAAGAAGGACGGCCGCCGGGACGGCTACCGCCATCAGCGTCAAGGGCTCGAAGCGGCTGCATCGCGCCAGCAACGCAGCAAAGCGGCTGTTGGTGTTGGTCGAATTCAGCATGCGGCCTCGAAGAGGGACGGCCTTTGTCCTATAACCTCTGCCTCGTCCCTTGACGAGGCCGTGCATTCCACGTGTGATCGCGCCCTGCCAGCCCCTGCCGTCCAACCCGAGGTCCTCCCATGAGCAACCGCATGGTCAAGCTTGCCCGCCGTCCCAAGGGCATGATCGTTCGTGAGGACTTCAAGGTCGAGGACGGGCCGGTTCCCGAGCCGGGCAACAACGAATTCCGGGTGAAGATCGAGTACATCTCGCTCGACCCCGCCATGCGCGGCTGGGTGAACGACACCAAATCCTACGTGCCGCCGGTGGCCATCGGCGAGACCATGCGCGGCTATTCGGCGGGTATCGTGGAGAAATCCAACAACCCCGCTTTCAAGCCGGGTGACGCCGTGCAGGGCCTGTTCGGCGTGCAGCGCTACGCCATATCGGATGGCAGCCGCGTGATGAAGGTCGATATTTCCCAGGCGCCGCTGCAGCGTTGGATCGGCGGCCTCGGCATGCCCGGCTGGACGGCTTACTTCGGTTTGCTCGACGTGGGGCAGCCGAAGGAA
This sequence comes from uncultured Alphaproteobacteria bacterium, assembly GCA_963782855.1. Lineage (GTDB taxonomy): Bacteria > Pseudomonadota > Alphaproteobacteria > Rhizobiales > Hyphomicrobiaceae > AWTP1-13. The sequence continues at coordinate 123,974 of CAWALW010000011.1, forward strand.
GGAGAGACTGTCGTGGTATCGGCGGCGTCGGGCGCGGTGGGCTCGATCGTCGGGCAGATCGCCAGGATCAAGGGCTGCCGCACCGTCGGCATTGCCGGGGGTCCCGACAAGTGCCGCTACGTGACGGACGAACTCGGGTTCGACGCCTGCGTCGACTACAAGGGCGGCAATCTTGCGGCCGATCTCAAGGCTGCGGCGCCGAAGGGCATCGACGTCTATTTCGAGAACGTCGGCGGTGAGATCCTCGACACCGTGCTTTTGCAGATGAACCTGTTCGGCCGCATCCCCGTGTGCGGGCTGATCTCGGCCTACAACGCCACGTCGGTGCCGGAGGGGCCGAAGAACCTGCGCGCGGTGCTCACGCAGCGGCTCAGGATGCAGGGCCTCATCGTGTTCGACTGGGCCAACCGCGTGCCGGAGGCCATCGCCCAGCTCGGCGCCTGGCACAAGGACGGCAAGCTCAAGATCAAGGAGGACGTGCGCGAGGGCGGTCTCGACGCCTTCCCCGACGTGCTCAACCTGCTTTATACCGGCGGCAACATGGGCAAGCTGGTGCTGAAGGTCTGATGCTCGCTGCGGGGGTCACGCTCTATTACGTCCGCCACGGCGAGACGGACTGGAACGTCGCCCAGCGCTACCAGGGGCAGCGCGACATTCCCCTCAACGCCAACGGACGCACCCAGGCGGCGCGCAACGGCAGGACGCTGCTGGAGAAGCTCGGGCCGGAGGCGGAGGCGCTGGACTTCGTTGCCAGTCCCCTGGCACGCGCGCGCGAGACCATGGAGATCGCGCGCCGCGAGATGGGGCTTGCACCACACGCCTATCGCGTCGACACGCGGCTGAGCGAAATCAACTACGGCCACTGGGAAGGCCAGTACTGGCACGAGCTGCCGACTACCGATCCGGAAGGGTTCGCGGCGCGCGCTGCCGATCTGTGGGGCTGGCAGCCCAACGACGGCGAGAGCTACAGCATGCTGACGGATCGCGTCGCGCTCTGGCTCGCCGACATGAAACGCGACGCCATCGTGGCGTCCCACGGCGGTGTCAGCCGGGCGCTGCGCGGCATCGTCCTGAAGCTGACGAGCGCCGACATTTTCCAGCTCGAAGTGCCACAGGACAAGATACTCATCATCCGCGACGGCACTGCGAGCTGGCTATAGAACTGCGGCCCTACGTTTTCTTTGCCGGAGCCTTACCCTTCTTTGCCGGGGCTTTCTTCGCCGGCTCGGGTGCTGCGGCAGGCTGCGGCGCCGGCTGCTTGCGCCACTTGGACTGACCGGGCACGCAGCGTCCCGCACTGGCGTCCCAGACCTCCGCGCCCTTCTCGCAACCCATCTTTGACTTTTGGGCCGAAGCCGTACCCGACCCGCCGGCGGCCGCAGCAAGTGCGATGCCTCCGGCTGCCAATGCCAACATCATGAAACGCATAAAGTCGCTCCCTTCGACGCCAACGCGAAGCCTCCCCAGGAAAACTATAGGCAACGCCGGGTGTACCTGTCCCGATCATTCGGGCGGAAACCCGGTCGGCGGGCCGGCAAAAAACCCGTGACTGCCTGGCAACATAGGGCCTCCTCTTCTCGCCGCGCCCTCCCAGAAATCTCTGGTCACGCTTGCGCTCCCTCCATACATAGGCGCCGCGCTCGCTCGACGGGCGGGGAGCCATCGAAGGTATCGGCATGAGACGAGGGACGGAGCGTGCAGGCCGGTGGCAACTGACCCTTGCGCTGGGGCTGTTGGTGATCGGCGCTGCGGCGGCCCATGCGCAGTCGGTGGCGGACCACCTCTCCCAGTGCCAGGACGAGAAGGGCACGGCAGCAGCGCGGATCAGCGCCTGCACGCGCGCGATCACGCAGACCGACAACGACGACCTCAAGGGCGAGGCCCTTCTGCAGCGCGGGGTGCTGCACGAGGTCAACGGCGAGACGGTGGCTGCGGTGAATGACTACACCGAAGCCATCAAGATCGACGGCAACAATGCGCTGGCCTACTTCAACCGCGGCAATGCCAACGACCAGCTCGGCAACTACGACCTTGCCATCGCCGACTACACGGAAGCGATCAAGATCGACGCCAAGGATCCCGATTTCCTCAATAACCGCGGCCAGACCTACGATGCCAAGGGCGACCACGACCGGGCCATTGCCGACTACACGGAGGCAATTCGGCTGAATGCGAAGAGCGCGCTGACGTTCTACAATCGCGGGCTTTCGTACGCGAACAGGTCAGACTACACGAATGCAGTCGCGGACTTCGACCGCGCCATCGCGCTCGATCCCGAGGATCTTGATCTCTACGTGGCGCGCGCGGCCGCCAATGAGGAACTCGGCAACGATAGTGCTGCACGTGCCGACTATCGCCGCGTGCTCGAGCGAGAGCCAGATCACGAAGACGCCCTCGAAGGCCTCAATCGCCTCGGCGATCAGTAGCCGCAACGACAAAAAAAGATCGGCCGGAAGCAATGCTTCCGGCCGATCGAACCTGACGCTCCGGAGGATCGCTCCGGGTGCGCTCGTCCTTACTTCTTCGCAGGACCGTCAGCAGCCGACGCGCAGGAGCGCTTGGACCGGCTGTAGTACATGCCAGCGCCGCAACGGCCGGGGCCCTTGCTCTTGGCCTTCTTGCCCTTTGCCTTGCCCTTGGCCTTCTTGGCCTTGGCCTTCTTGGCCTTCTTCGCCTTAGCCTTCGCCTTGACCGTATAGGTCAGGCTCTCGGTCGTCGGCTCGGAGCCAGGACCGAAGGGCGAAGCCGCCTGAGACTGCGGGATCGGCGAGAACGCGATGGCGATGGCCACGGCAAGCATTGCAACGAGTGTCTTCCTGATCTGCATTTTCCAGAACCTCCCAGTTTCCACAAGCGATACCGCCCATGCACGAAAGCAGGCCAGACAAGCCCCCCTGCTCGTGCGCGACACGCCGTGTGCACCCTAGAAAAAGCTACATGAACGGCACATGACTGAGTTGCATTGGAAAGACGGTGTGGCGGCGGCGCCACTGACGTTCTTGCCATCAAAGTTAACGGAGGAACGGGGGTCGTGGGCCAATTCCTGTCCATAGGGGGAGGCCGTGCGTTGCGTCGCGAGGGTGCGCCCGCTAAGAGTGTTTTTGCGCTGCACGGGCGGCCGCCGGACCCATGTCTCACAATACATTCGGTCATCTGTTTCGGGTCACGACCTGGGGTGAAAGCCACGGGCCGGCGATCGGTTGCGTCGTGGACGGCTGCCCGCCGGGGATTCCCCTCAATACGGAGGAAATCCAGGCCTATCTCGACAAGCGCCGGCCCGGCCAGTCCCGGTTCACGACCCAGCGCCGCGAGCCCGATACGGTCCGGCTGCTGTCGGGGGTCTTCGACAACGAGGCGGGGCAGCCGGTGACCACCGGAACCCCGATCTCGATGGTGATCGACAATGTCGATCAGCGGGGGCGCGACTACACCGAGATCAAGGATAAGTTCCGCCCAGGACATGCTGATTTCACCTATCTGCAAAAATACGGCATCCGCGACTACCGCGGCGGCGGCCGCTCCAGTGCCCGCGAGACGGCCATGCGGGTGGCGGCAGGGGCTGTCGCGCGCAAGGTCGTCGCCGGCGTGACGATCCGCGGGGCGCTCGTGCAGATCGGCAAGCACAGGATCGACCGCGGCCGCTGGTCCTGGAACGAGGTCGACAACAACCCCTTCTTCTCGCCCGACCCCGGCATCGTGGACACCTGGTCGAACTATCTCGACGGCATCCGCAAGGCCGGCTCCTCCGTGGGGGCCGTGATCGAGGTGGTGGCGGAAGGCGTGCCGGCCGGTTGGGGCGCGCCCATCTACGGCAAGCTCGATCAGGACCTCGCCAGCGCGATGATGAGCATCAATGCGGTGAAGGGCGTCGAGATCGGTGCCGGCATGGCGTCGGCGGAGTTGACGGGCGAGGAGAACGCCGACGAGATCCGCGCCGGCAACGACGGCAGCCCGATCTTTCTCTCCAACAACGCGGGCGGCATTCTCGGCGGCATTTCGTCGGGACAGCCGATCGTGTGCCGCTTCGCCGTGAAGCCGACGTCGTCGATCCTCACGCCGCGGCGGACGATCGACCGGCATGGCGCGGATACGGAGATCTCCACCAAGGGCCGGCATGACCCCTGCGTAGGCATCCGCGCGGTTCCTGTCGGTGAGGCCATGATGGCAATCGTGCTGGCCGATCACTTCCTGCGCCACCGCGCGCAGATCGGTTCCGCGACGTGAGCGGCGCGAGCATCTCGCGGCGGCTGGCGGACGCGCGACCCTACAGCTACCGCGACGACCCGGCGGTGCCGGATTTTCCCGACGACAGGGCGCTCATCGTGTTCGACGGCGTGTGCGTGCTGTGCTCGCGCCTCGTGCAGTTCGCGGTCGACCGCGACCCCAACGCCGAGTTCCGGCTTTGCACGGTGCAATCGGACATCGGCCAGGCGTTGTTCCGGCACTACGGGCTCGACACCGACACCTACGAAACCAACCTGCTGCTCGTCGACGGCCGCGCCTACGGCAAGCTCGACAGCGTCGCCGTGGTCGGGCGCAAGATCGGCGGCGTGTGGCGGCTTGCCGCCGCATTGCGTTACTTGCCGCGCCCGATGGCGGACTGGCTCTACGACCGCATCGCGCACAAGCGCTACGACTTGTTCGGCCGCACCCAGCAATGCATGATCCCCAAGCCCGAGTGGCGCGGGCGGTTTCTGGAGTGAGGCAGACGGCATGGCAGGAAAAGACAGCGTCGAGGCGTTGCTGTTCGACGTTTTCGGCACGGTGGTCGACTGGCGCGGCAGCATCACCGCTGATCTGACCGCGTTCGGCGCCAAGAAGGGCATCACGGCCGACTGGGCCAAATTCACCGACGAGTGGCGCGGCCTCTATCAGCCCTCCATGGAGGAGGTGCGATCCGGGCGCCGCGCCTGGACCATCCTCGACGTGCTGCACCGGGAGAGCCTGGACACGCTGCTCGACAAGTACGGCATCGCCGGCGCTGAGCGAAGCCGAGAAGGACCACATCAACCGGGCGTGGCATCGCCTGAAGCCGTGGCCGGACGTGGTGGAGGGCCTGCGCCGGCTGAAGTCGCGCTACATCATCGGCACGCTGTCGAACGGCAACGTCGGATTGCTCACGCGCATGGCGAAGAATGCCGGCCTGCCGTGGGATGTCGTGCTCGGCGCGGAGACGGCGCGCGCCTACAAGCCGCTGCCGCAGGCCTATCTCGCCAGTGCTGCGCTTCTGAACGTCGAGCCCGGCAAGGTGATGCTGGTGGCTGCGCACAACGGCGATCTCGCCGCGGCGGCGAAGGCGGGGCTGCGCACGGCGTTCGTCGCGCGTCCTTTGGAATACGGCCCGCACCAGGACCGGGACTTCAAGGCTGATGGCGAGTGGGACGTGGTGGCGGACAGCTTCACGGGTGTCGCCGACGCCATGGGCTGCTGAGAGGAAGCACGCAATGGGACAGCAAACTCACCCGATCGCCAAGCTCATCGTGCGCCAGCACCACACGGCGGTGAGCTGCGCCGATTTCCAGGCGGTGAAGTCGTTCTTTGTCGATCTCATCGGCTTCAAGGTGCTGAGCGAGATCGAGGACCGCAATGAGCCGGGGCTCGACGTCGTCACCGGCATGCCGGGCGCGCGCTGCCACTGGGCGATGCTGGAACTCGGCGGCTATCACATCGAGCTGTTCCGGTGGATGACGCCCGAGGGCAAGGCGGCGCCGATCCGGCAATGCGACCACGGCTTCACGCACATCTGCTTCCAGGTGCGGGACGCGGAGGAGGTGCGCCGCCGCATGATCGCGGCGGGTTTCGAACCGCTGTCGGAAGTGCTGACCGTGCGCGGCGGCCGCGCCAAGCCGTTCTACTGCCGGGGACCGGAAGGTCTCATGGTGGAGTTCGTGGAGTATCCGTTCGGGGCTTAAGGCATTGCGTTGCCGATTGGATTTCCGATGGCGGTCACGTGTTGTCATCCCGGCACTTGTTGCCGGGATCCAGCGCTTCAAGAGGCGTCGAGCACGCTGAGGGATGGATCCCGGGCACAAGGCCCGGGATGACGGTAGGAATTGCTCGCACGCCTACTCAGCGCTTCACGCGCACCATCAGCTTGGACAGGAACGGCGTGGAGGTGGTGTCGGCCTCGAGGCCGGCGGCGGTGAACATGGCGTCGAGGTCGTCGATGGCGTAGTGGCGAAAGTAGGGTTCGTGGAAGCGCTCGGGGAAGGCTTCGAGCAAACCGTCCCAGCCCGGCTTGTCACCCATCTGCAGGCTGTCGATGAAGACGAACAGGCCGCCGGGCTTCAGCACGCGCGCGATCTCGGCCGTCACCGCGCGGCGCACCTCGGGCGGCAGCTCGTGGAACAGGAAGATGGCGGTGGCGATGTCGACGCTGGCGTCGGCGAGCGGCATCTTCTCGGCGGGAGCCTGGATCAGTTCGGCGCTGCGCAGGCCTTTGAGCTGACGCGCGGCTTCGTCGAGGTAGGGCTGGGAGAGGTCGAGACCCTTGAGGTTCATCGCGGGATAGGCGAGGCGCACCTGGCGCAGGAAGCGGCCGGTGCCGCAGGCGACGTCGAGCAGGGTCACGGTGCGCTGGTCGCGGCCGCGCATGAACTCGGCGATGGGTGTGAGCGCGGTGCGGCGCATGGGGCCGGCGGCGCCCATGAACAGCGTCTCGACCTGCACGTCGTAGAGGTTGGCGGAGTCCTCGGTGAGATAACCGCCGGTCTGGAAGTGGAAGTCCTGCGCGTAGTAGTCGGGCACGTCGGCGGCGGAGGGTTCGGACTTTGCGGTGGTCGCATCCTTGTCCGCGCGGCGCGCGTAGGCCTCGGGCAGGTCGGCGAACATCTGCTGCACGCGGGCGAGGTAGCGCAGCGGCGATGAGCCGTCGTCGTCCATGGGCGGATAGAGGCCATCGCGCACGGCGAGCGCGTCGGCCATCAGGAGCTGCGCGCGGTCGGCCAGCATCTGCTGCAGGGTGGGGACAGGGCGGGTCGGCTTGTAGCGGGGCGTCTTGCCGAGCTGGTCGGTGCGCCAGTCCAGCGCCCGGTTGAGGGCCAGATACCAGCCGAAGCGCAGCGACTGCCCCGCAAGCTGCGCCGCCATTCCAAGGGTGTTTGCCATCCGCCTTCCGCCTTTCGCAGACACTGCGACGTTCACGCTTTCTTGTGGAAATTTCAACCGATGCCCGAGAAGAATTCAATGCGAAAGGTGCCGCAGGCTGCCTACATATGGTGGCCGGCTGCATTCTATGGACAAACACCCATGACGGCTCCGTCGAGCGATGTGGCGTTCACCCCCGCGGTGAAGGCGATCCAGGCCAGGCGCGGTTCGCGCGGGCAGTACGCGAAGGCCGAGGCGCGCGGCGGCTGGCAGACCACGATCACGCCGGATCTGGCCGGGTTTCTGGGGGAGGTGCGATCGTTCTACCTGGCCACCGCCAGCGCGGATGGGCAGCCTTACATCCAGCACCGCGGCGGGCCGCCCGGCTTCCTGCGCGTGCTCGACGAGCGCACGCTGGGGTTCGCCGACTTCAAGGGCAACCGGCAGTACATCACCACCGGCAACCTCAGCGAGAACCCGAAGGCCTACATCTTCGTCATGGACTACGCGCACCGGCGCCGCGTGAAGCTGTGGGGCCGTGCGCGCGTGGTGGAGGACGATGCGGCGCTGCTCGCGAAGCTCTGGCCCGAGGGCTACAAGGCGCGCGACGAGCAGGTGATCCTGTTCGAGCTGGAGGCCTGGGACACCAACTGCCCGCAGCACATCCCGCAGATGTTTCACGCCGAGGACGTCGGGCGCACGATCGTGCAGTTCCAGGAGCGCATCAAGGAGCTGGAGGCGGAGGTGGCGGCGCTGAAGGAAGCGCGACCGGCAACCTAGCCAAGAAACTGTCATCCCGGGGCTTGTTGCCCGGGATCGATCCATCAGCTTGCTTTGGCGTTCGTTGATCGCTGGATCCCGGCAACAAGTGCCGGGATGACAAGGTCAACTAGCCGGAGATCAAGTCCGCAAACACGAAGCCGTCGCGCTCGGTGATCGCCCGAGGCGCACGGTCAGGGGCTTGCGGAACATGGGGCCGGCGCTGACGAAGGTGTGGAACTCGCCGTTCTCGCCGCAGGGGTCGATGCCGGGCGGCAGGTCGGCGAGGAAAGCAGCGTCGAACGTGCGGCCGGCGAAGGAGCGGTCGAGCTTCGAGGGATCGACGCAGGTGACGTGCGCGACGAGGCCGGCGGCGATCATCTCGCGGGCGAGGTCGTGCGTGTTCCTCTCCCATAGCGGAAAGATCGGCGTGATGCCGCTGCCGGCGAGCTGCGTCTCGCGATAGGCGCGGATGTCGGCGAGGAACAGGTCGCCGAAGGCCATAGCCGTGACGCCGGCGGCCTTCGCGCGTTCCACGAAGGCGCCCATGATGCGCTCGTAGTCCGCGTTCGGGCACGGATAGGGAATCTCGATCACGTGCAGCGGCAGGCCGGCCGCATGCGCCTGGGCTTCGAGCAGGCTGCGCCGCACGGCGTGCATGGCGACGCGGTCGAAGGCGGCGTTGACGGTGGTGAACAGGCCTGTCGCGGCTATGCCGTCGCGGCGGAGCATCTCGAGCGACCACGCCGAATCCTTGCCGGAACTCCAGGAGAGCCACGTGGTCATTGGATTATCACGCTCCCATCCGCCACATGAGCCGACGCTGACACTGTAGGCCCCTCTCCCCCTCGGGGGAGAGGACGTGAGGCCGTGACTTACGGGCGCGACCACGAACCTTTCAACGAAAAAAGCGCCCGCTGGCGCGATCGTAAGTCATCCGGCCGAACTGGTGAGGGGCGACTTTCTTTCGGCGGTAGTGAAGGCCCCCTCATCCGCCCTTCGGGCACCTTCTCCCCAAGGGGAGAAGGGATCAAAAGAGCCGTCTCCATCCAATTGCGAGCGAGCGACCAATCCGCTTAGAGTGCGGCCGACTTCGAGGCCATCTTATCGTGAGACATTCTCCCATCATGTCCCGTTTCAAGCGCATCGTCATCCTCACCGGCGCCGGGATATCGGCGGAGTCGGGTATTGCGACGTTCCGCGACAAGGGCGGCATCTGGTCGACGGTGAACGTGGAGGACGTGGCGACGCCGGAGGCGTTCCAGCGCAATCCGCAGCGGGTGCTCGACTTCTACAACATGCGCCGGAACCTCGGCGGCGGCGCGAAGCCGAATGCGGCGCACTTCGCGCTGGCCAAGCTGGAGGCCGAGCATGCGCAGAAGAACGGCGGGCAGGTCGTGGTCGTGACGCAGAACGTCGATCCGCTGCACGAGATGGCGGGCACGCAAGAACCTGATCCATATGCACGGCGAATATTGCCAGACGCTGTGCAACCACTGCCAGGCGCGGCATCCCTGGGGCATGGACGCGCCACCGCTCGCCGTGGGCGCCGCGTGTGCATCGTGCAAGAAAGCGGGTGGCGTGCGGCCCGACATCGTCTGGTTCGGCGAGATGCCCTACCACATGGACCGCATCTACGAAGAGTTGAGCCGGGCCGACCTGTTCATCTCGATCGGCACCAGCGGCAACGTCTATCCCGCGGCGGGATTCGTCGCGGAGGCGCGAAGCCATCGCGCGCATACGGTGGAGCTGAACCTGGAGCCGTCGGAGGGCGCCACGCTGTTCCACGAAACTCATCACGGGCCGGCGACGAAGGTTGTGCCGATGTACGTCGAGCGGGTATTGCAGGGTACGGCCTAAGCGGCACCCCATGCTCTCGCGGCACTGTTGAAGCACGCCATGCCCTGGACCTATGCCCCGCTGGCCGGAATACCTCGCGCTGCTGCTGGTCGCCGGCGTCGTCAGGCCGCTGGTCCAGTACGCGCGTCACGGCAGCTTCGGCGTGCATGCCTTCCGGAGCGGCCACAACATCCGCGATGCGCTTTTTCTGCTGCTGTTCGTAGGCTACGTCGCGCACGGCATCAGCGGTCCCCGGCGGCCGCGCCTGGTGCGCCTGCTGGTGACGCAGGACGGGGACCTGCACAGCTTCATGCAACCTGCCGGTGCGGCGCTCATGGCGGCGGGCATTCTCCTGCTGGCGGCCGCGCAGCTGAACATGGGTGCATCCTGGCGCATCGGCATCGACGAGGGAACGAGGCCGGGCGTCGTGAGCGGCGGCCTCTATCGCCTCTCGCGCCATCCCATTTATCTCGGCCTGCTGATGGCACTGGCCGGCTACGCGGTGATGATGCCGACGCCGCTGTCGCTCCTTCTTTTCGTCGCGGCCTACTGGGGCTTGCGGAGCCAGACGCGCATCGAGGAGGCCTACATGCTGCGCACCTATGGCGAGGCCTACCGGGACTATGCGCAACAGGTGGGGCGATTCGTGCCGGGGGTGGGGAAACTCTGAGCATCGGCATTGCCACGGGCGACGCGGACGTCCAGAACCCAGCCGGCCGCAGGACGCAGGGGTGACGGGCATGAGCAGGTCGATCTGGGATGCCGTCGGCCGGTTCTTCGGGCCATCGCAGAACGAGCGCTTCGCCGAGCTGCTCATGCGGCTCGCCGACACGGCGGTGGCTTGCGCCTCGCACTTTCGCGAGACCGGCGGACAGGACCTTCCCGCCATCATCGACTTCGAGCACCGCGGCGATGCCGTCGTCGACGACATCCAGGAGCTATTGGACAACGCCTTCATCCTGCGCTTCGACATCGCCGACTGCATGCGGCTGACCGACGACCTCGACAACGTCATCGACGGCATGCGCAAGGTCGCCATTCACATCGACATCTACAGGGCCATCGTCACGCCCCTGCGGCCCGACGCGCTGGAGCTATTCGCTATCGGCGAGCGCATGGTGGGCGGCGTGCGCGAACTCGTCGCCATGCTCTCCGAAGCCGAAGCTGGTTCTCGCCAGCGTGCGCGAGCGGGCGCGGCCGATCGACGATGCGGAGGTCGGAAGCCGACCAGGTCGTCGCCCGCGCCGAGCGCCAGCTCGTCGCCGAGTACAGCCCGCCGGGCGCCAACCGGCTCGAATTCATAGCCTGGCAAAATCTCTACGCGCTGCTGGAGCAGATGACGGACGAGGCCAACCATTGCGCGAAGCTGATCCTGTCGCTGGCGCGCAAGGAGGCCTGATGGAGCTGTTGACCATCGCGCTGCTCGTCGCGCTCGCGACGGTGCTGGCGGCCGAGTTCGTGAACGGCTGGACGGACGCGCCCAACGTCATCGCGACCATCGTCTCCACCGGCGTGCTCGCGCCGCGCCCGGCCATCATCATGGCAGTGGTGTTCAATGTGCTTGGCGCGATGGGCGGCACGGCTGTCGCTGCAACGGTGGGCGCCGGTATCGTCGCACCCTGGGCAATGACGCTGCCGGCGATCACCGCAACCATGCTGACAATTGTTGCGTGGGGATCGATCGCCGCCAAGCTCGGCATACCCGTGAGCAAATCGCACGCGCTGCTGGCCGGCCTCGCGGGTGCGGGCCTCGCCGGGGGCGGCTGGGAGGCGCTGCAGTGGTCGGGCTGGCAGAAGGTGGGGATCGGGCTGGTGTGCTCGCTGGGCCTGGGCTTCCTCGGCGCGCTGCTGATCGGCAAGCTGGTGATCGCGCATCGCAGGAAACGCGCGACCGACGCCCACAAGACGCACCTTCAACCGCCTGCAACTGCTGTCGGCGGCGTTCATGGCCTACAACCACGGCCTCAACGACGGGCAGAAGTTCATGGGCGTGTTCGCGCTGACCATGCTAGCCGGCGGCGCGACGCAGGTGTTCGAGATTCCGTTCTGGATCATCCTGATCTGCGCGCTGACGATGGGCATCGGCACCAGCTTCGGCGGCTGGCGCATCATCGAGACGGTCGGCATGAAGATGGCGCGCATCACCTCGTGGCAGGGTTTCGCAGCGCAGACGTCGGCCTCGTTCACGATCTTCGGCGCATCGCACTTCGGCATCCCGCTGAGCACGACGCACACGATCACCACGGGCATCGTCGGCGCCAGCGCCTCGATACGGATCTACGACGTGCGCTGGGGTGTGATGCGGCGGATCGTAATTGCCTGGTGCGTGACGTTTCCGTTCTGCGCGGTGCTCGCCTTCGTGGCGGCGCTGGCAGCCAACAGGCTGTTTCCATAGCCTGGCACTCATTGGCGCCCCTGGGTTCTTCCGCTTGCTAGCGCCGATGCGGTGCCGGTGCCTTGATCGGCATGACGTCGCTCTTGCCGGCCGCCTGCTTGGGTTGCTCGGTGCGATCAACGTGGGGAGCGATGAGCGTGCGGTAGGCGTAGTCGATCTGGCGATACTCGTCCTCGCACCGATCGGCACGATCCGACGGGAAGATAACCGAGCTTCACGACATCGGCGAACAGCTCCTTGTCCGAGCCGTAGGCAATGCACAGCAGGTTGTAGAGACGCTGCGCCGGTGTGCCGTGCTCATCGGCATGGGTGATATGCCGGCCGAAGGCAAGCCGGCGGCCTCTTGAGGTCGCGCGCGCTGCGCACGTTGAGCATGCTGGCATAGCCGTACGCAGCGCCCAGGATCAGCTTCTTTTTCTTGTCCTGCTTGAACTGGAGGACGAGATAGGCGGCGAATTGGTCAGCCGCGTCCTCCTCCCGGCCCAGCAGCGGGATCTTCAGCAGGTCGAAGGCGGCGTGGCCGGCTTCGTGCAGGAGCGTGTCGACGAACGGACCGACGATGGCATCGTCACGAGAAACGTGCTCGGGACGCCTGGACGAGTTGGCGGCCTTCCACATCTGGTCGAGATACTCGTAGCAGATGGTGACGACTGCATCCTCGTACCAGGCATTCGCGTCGCCGTCGCAGCTCTTGACTTCGAGTTTCAGGGTGCGCGGCCAGCGGATCGGCAGGAGGATCTCGCGGATCCGCTCAAGCGCCTGGTTCTCCTTGAGCATGTCGTAGAGCGGCTGATGCGCCTTGTCGGCGGGCGCAAGGTAGGAAATGGCGATGCGCTCGGGCCTGGATGATTGCGCGGTGAGCGGCAAGGCGCCGAGCAGCAGTCCGCAGGCGAGCGAAGCCAGGGCGGCCTTGAGCTTCATGAGTGTCTCGCAGAAGAGAAGCGTGAAACGTCCGTACCGATACGGGCTGGCGACCTTATCAGTCTATCAGGCAAGCCGCGATGGACTTCTCGTTCCACTCGATGCCGGTGCCGGGCGTATCGGGCGGCGTGGTGAATCCTTTCGCGGGGAGCAGCGGATCCTTGATGAGGTCCTGGCCCCAGTCCATGAACTCCAGCCAATGCTTCGTGGGCGTGGCGGCGAGGACGTGCGCCGAATAGTCGGGCGACAGGTGCGATGAGAAGGGAATGGCGCGCGCTTCGGCGACACGAGCGAGGCGCATCCAGCCGGTGACGCCGCCGATGCGCAGCAGGTCGGGCATGATGTAGTCGCAGGCGCCCATCTCGATGGCCGCCTTGCCGACGCGCCAGCTCCACCAGTTCTCGCCGATGTTGATGGGGGTGGAGAGCTTGGTCGCGAGCCGGGCCTGGGTGTCGTAGTCGTCGTAGGCGACGGGCTCCTCGATCCAGGCGAGGCCGAGGCCGTCGATGGCGCGGCAGGTGTCGAGGGCGTCGACGGCTGATAGCCCCTGGTTGAAGTCGCAGGAGATCAGCACGTCGGGGCCGATGGCGCTGCGCACGGCCTTGGTAGGCGGCGACCTCGCCGGCGGCATCGTTGCGGCCCATGCGCAGCTTCATGTGCGTGAAGCCGCCGTGCTCGGCGAGCATCTCCTTGGCTTCGCGGGCGACGTCGGCGGCTTCGGCGATGCCGAGGCCGCAGCTGTGGTAGGTGGGGAGCGGCGCGTTGCTGCCGCCGAGCAGCTTGTAGAGCGGCACGCCGGCCTCGCGCGCCAGCGCATCGTGCAGCGCCATGTCGAGCATGGAGAGCGCCATCTGCGCCACGCCCTCGTGCCCCATGTGGGTGAGGCGCTTCTGGCAGGCGTCGTGCACCGCGCCCATCTCGGCGAAGCTGATCTTGCGGCCCTTGAGGCTGGTGGCGAGATCAACAAGCAGGATCGGCACCACCTCCAGGCCGATCGGCACGAACGTGAAGCCGAGCACGCGGCCGGCGCCGCCGCCTTTCAGCTCCAGGTCGATGAGCAGGAACGGCCCCTTGGTGAAGCGGCCGACGCGCGTGTTGAGCACGCGCCTGACGGGCACGATGGCGCGGCGGATGCGGATGCCGGTGATTTCGATGGTGGGGTTCATGGGGCCTTTGCTCTTCCTTGCTGCTCCCATTCTTCATGGGGAGAGGGTTAGGGTGAGGGGCGCTGAGGACTCCGACATGCAGTGTCACGCCGCCGCACCCCGGCCCTGCTCCCGGAAGGACAAAGCGGACCGGGATGACAACTAGCGCATCCGGTCCGCGAGTTCGACGCCGGGTGGGGCCTTGTAGGTGTCGGGGACGAAGAAGTCGGGGGCGAGGTCGACGCTCTTGTCGACGCGGTACTTCTCGAAGTCGGTGACGCCGTGCTGGTAGAGCAGCGTGTCGTCGATGCAGAAGTTGCCGGTGAAGGTCTTGGAGTCCTTGGTGAGGATGATGTGGGCCGCATCGCCCATGATCTCCGGGCTGCGGGAGCGGCGCATCAGTTCGTCGCCGCCAAGCAGGTTCCGGATGGCGGCGGTGGCAATCGTGGTGCGCGGCCACAGCGTGTTGGCGGCGATGCCGTCGCCCTTCAACTCGCCGGAGAGGCCGAGCGCGATGATGCTCATGTTGAACTTCGCCATGGTGTAGGCGACGTGCGGGGCGAACCACTTCACGTTCATGTCGAGCGGCGGCGAGAGCATGAGTATGTGAGGGTTGGTGCCCTTCTTCAGGTGCGGGATGCAGTTGCGCGAGACCAGGAACGTGCCGCGCGCGTTGATGCCGTGCATCAGGTCGTAGCGCTTCATGTCGGTCTGCGTGGCGGGCGTGAGCGATATCGCCGACGCGTTGTTCACGCAGATGTCGATGCCGCCGAATGTCTTCACGGTCTCATTGACGGCGGCCTCCACCTGCGCTTCCTCGCGGATGTCGCAGATGAGGGGAAGCGCCTTGCCGCCGGCGGCCTCGATCTCCTTGGCGGCGGTGTAGATGGTGCCCTCGAGCTTGGGATGCGGCTCGGCGGTCTTGGCGGCGATGGCGATGTTGGCGCCGTCGCGCGCGGCCCTGCAGCGCAATCGCGAGGCCGATGCCTCGGCTGGCGCCGGAGATGAAGAGCGTCCTACCCTTGAGCGTCGTCATGCGCGACCTTTCTCCTGCGTACGGCTGAGGAATTTCGGAAACACGAGCCGCGGCTCGCGGGGAACCGGAGCTGCGGGCAGCGGCTTGGGAGCATTGTCGGCCTGAGGCTCGGGCGCGGCAACAGCGGAATCGCGCGGCAGCTGCGGCGGCGATGGCGTGCGCCTCGCGGTCAGGAGGCGCCACAGGCGCACCGGCCCCGTCACGGCATCGCGAATCTGGCCGACCAGGTTGTAGGGCGCCGCGGCAGGACCCGTGAGCGGCACGAACACCAATGTGAAGGCCGCGGCGCGGACGGCGCGCGCGGCCAGATAGCCGGCGCGCCCGGCATAGTCCTCGCGGCTTTCCGGCGGCCAAATGCCCTGCCACCAGGAGCGCGACACGGGAATGCCGATCATGCCGAAGAACAGGAGCGCGAGGTAGCCGAGCTGCGCACCCGAGGGAATGCCCGGGATCAGCCGCTGTTCCAACTCGCGCTCACGCGCGGCGCTTTGCAGGTTGGCCTGCACGCCGGTGATGGAAACCCTGCCCGCCATGTCGGAGACGATACCGGAGAAGAAGTCGCCGACCTGACCCTTCACGGAGCTGCCGGCGACGTCCTCGAAATTCAGGTCGAGGACGGTGCGATTGCCCAGCGGCAGGGCGACGGCGGCGAAGCGGCGGCCGGAGGGCGCGAGCGCGTTCAGCAGGTCGGCCAACTTCGCATGCCGGACCGCCTCGTCGAGGCCCTGCACCTCGACACGCTGCCACAGCCAGTTGCGTCCGCCGGGCTGGCGCGGCGTCGTGGCGGTCTGGAGGACGATCAGGTTGACCTCGGCCTCGCGCGCGGCCTTGAACAGATCCTTCACGGGCACGCTGCGCTCGGCTCCGCTGCTGGGACGCACGTAGAGAAGATCGCGATCGATCCGTCCCGTGACGAGAAGGGTCTGCCCCCG
>CAWALW010000012.1:0-88748 GCA_963782855.1 uncultured Alphaproteobacteria bacterium
CGGAGATCTTGCGCTTCTCGTTCATGGCCGTCTTGCGGAGGGCCGCGTAGGCCTGCTCCTCCGATAGTCCCTTGGCTTGCATCAGTATTCCTTTGGCGCGATCGATCAGCTTGCGCGCCTCGAGAGCGTCCTTGGCGCGCGCCAACTCGTCCTGCAGCCGCGCGACCGCATTGAAGCGCGAGATGCACAGCTCCAGGATGCCCTTGATGCGCTCCTTCTGCAGGCCGCCGACGATGTAGGCCGACACGCCCGCCTCCACCGCGGCTTCCGTGGTGCTCTGGTCGGACTGATCGACGAACATGGCGATCGGCCGCCGCACGATGCGGGAGACCTGGAACATCTGCTCCAGCACGTCGCGGCTCGGGTCTTCGAGGTCGATCAGGATGACGTCAGGATCGATGCGGTAGACTTGATCAAGCAGCCCGTTGGTGGATTCGATCCGCACGACGTTGAGGAAACCGGCCTCGAGCAGTCCAGCCTTGAGGATCTCGCGCCGGATGGGGTCGCCGTCGATCAGTAGTATTTTCAGCGCGGCGCCAGTGGAGGAGCAGCCTGCCTTTCCGGAGCCTGCCTTCGTGCTCTCCACTCAGCGCGAACCTTCCGCCGTGATCGCGGCGACCAGGCGCTGTACCAGAGGCGAGACGACGATGACGACCGGCAGCATGACAATCCACGCCGCCAGCCATGCCGCCGCCCATCGGCCGAATGAGGCTGCCGCGAATCCGCTCGACTGATAGACCGCGATCGCGGTGGCGACGGCCGTCGTTATGGCCACCTGGATGATGCCATAGACCACAGGTGCGAACTTGCTCGGCAAGCGGCTCATGTCGTGTTCGTGTTGTCTGCCTTCTTGCCTGCATAGCCCGCCCCCGGTGCGGATGGAATTACACAAAGATAGGCAGACTGCTCACGTTTCGAGCACCACGGAGGAATTCGCAGCGCTCCGCCCGTTTATCCGGGGGCGGCAGCGGCAAACGGCAACGCAGGAGTATCGACAACCTCGCCCACGTCGCGACGAGGTGTCGCGATATAAACATCCTGATGGCCCATGCCTGCCTCCCGGAAGTAGCGCAGGTCGAGGCCGCTGGCGCGCATCTGCCGCATCACGTAGCCAAGCGAGGTTGCGGTTGCCCCGTAATCGGCGGTGTCGAGGTCCTTCTGCTCGCTGAAGCTCGCGAACCAGAACCCGTCCGGGTCCAAGGCGCGCACGCCCATCTGCTCCAGGCTGGGCACCCCATGGGTTGTGAAGACGAAAAGACCGGAGGGCGTCAGGTGATCGGCGAGGGCCCGCAGCCATCGTCCCCAGGTGCGACGGGGCATGTGCGTGAAAAACGACAGGGCAAAGATCACATCGAATTGGCGTCCCAGCCCGAAGTGCTCGGGCACCATGGACGATGAAGCTGCGGGCAATCCAAGGCCGTGCAGGAAATCGACCGCCTCGGCATGGACATCGCAGGCGACAACCTCGGCACTGGGCAACACGTTGCGCCAATGACGGCTCACGCGACCGTAGCCGCTGGCGAACTCCAGCATGGTGAAGGGGGCATCGACGGATCGATATTGCCCGATCAGCGTCTTGAAGGCTTCGGCCGTCTGCGCCCCGCCGACGAGGTACCCGTGCGCCACCGCCAGCTTGTCCAGGCGCGAGGGATCATCGTACTCCCACCAGAAGATGTGATCGGCCGGATGAATGTCGGCTGCAACGCCCAGGGCCTGAGCGACCGTCTGCGAGGGGCCGCGCAGGTCGGCGGGAAATTCTCGGGCATGTGTCATGCCTCGCGGCTAAACCGAGCGAGCCTTCTTGCCTAGCCGAGGCGAGGCATGCGCAGCGGAATGCCAACAGCTCCGCATGTGTGCGCTGTCGCATGCAGGATTGCGACTCAGTCCCCCGCAGCGGGTGTCAACTTGGCAACAGGGTTTTTCGCAGGCGCAGGACCCTGTGTGGCCCGGACTTGGGCGTCGAGGTCGTCCGCGCCTGATGCGGCAGGCTCCACGGGATGCTGCTCTTCGGGGCGGCGCAGCCGCAGGATGCGGACGGCGGCTCCGCGTATCCGCTTCCAGGCATCTTTGTCGCGCACGGCAGTCTGCACGATGCGTCCACCCGACGGCTTGCGCTGCAGAGTGAGCAGGCGGCTGTGCAACTCCTGCAGGCCCGGCCGGTGCCCGACGGAGAAGATCGTCGCCTTGGGCAGGCGCTCGAACAGCAGAGTGAGCAGACGGAACTCGCTGTCGATGTCGAGTGCGGCGGTTGCCTCGTCCATGATGATGACATTGGGCTCGTCCAGCAGCAGCCGGGCGAAGGCGACGCGCTGGCGCTCCCCGCCCGACAACGTCTGGTCCCAGCGCTCGTCCTCGGCGTCGAGTTTCTTGGCGAGGTAGCCGAGGCCCACGTCCTTCGTTACGGCCAGCGCCCGCTCGTCGGAGAGATGCTCGCTTTCCGCGGGATAGGCGAGCGCGTCGCGCAGCGTGCCGAGCGGGATGTAGGGCCGCTGCGGCACGAAGGCGACCTTGGCGCCGGCGGGCAGCAGGATACGCCCCTCGCCCCAGGGCCACAGGCCGGCGATGGCGCGGATGAGCGTGCTCTTCCCCGATCCCGATTCGCCGCCGAGCAGAACGCGTTCGCCGGGGCTGACCTTGATGTCCACGTCGTCGATCACGACACGGCCGTCGCGATGCACGATGGAAAGGTCGGTAAGCTGGATGGCTTCCGTGCTCGTATTCTCGACGACGATTTCGGAGACTGCCTCCGCGTCCATCTCCTCGAGCGCCTCGTGCAGTTCGCCCACGCGCTTGGCCGATGCCGACCATTCCGCAAGCCGGATGAAGTTGTCGCCAAACCAGTTCAGCGCGGTGAGGACCGCCGTGAAGGCCGTTGCGATCTGCATGATGGCGCCGAGCGTCAGCTCGCCGGAGAAGTACTTCGGCGCCGCCAGCAGCACCGGCAGGATCGGCGAGAAGAAGGTGTTGCTGTTGATCATCCACGTGAGGTGACCATGCTGCCGCATGACGCCGAGCCAGCGGCTCACCACGTTGCTGAAGGTTTCGTTCAGCTGCTTGCGCTCGTCATCGGCGCCCTTGATGAGAGCGATGCTCTCGGAATTCTCGCGCACGCGGGTGAGTTCGTAGCGGAATTGCGCTTCGCTTTCGTTCTTGGCGGCGACCCGGTCGACCAGCGGCTTGCCGATAAAGTACGTGAACGCGGTGACGGCCGCGGCGTAGATGCAGCGCTGCGATGGCGATGTAGCCGGGTATCCAGATCGCCGTGCCGCCGATGGTGATCGTGAGCGAGCCGCCGACCCAGAACAGGATGCCGACGAAGGCGACGGCGACCAGCGTCGCATTGATGAAGCCGATGGCGAACTCGATGACGGGTTCGGAGGCGAGCTGGAGGTCATCGGCGATGCGGTATTCCGGGTTGATCTGCTCCTCGTCGCTGACAGCGAGCCGGTAGTAGCGCTGGTCGGACAGCCAGCGCTTCAGCAGATCTCCCGTCAGCCACTGGCGCCAGCGGATCTGCAGCGTCATCCGGCAGCGAATCATGGCCACCGCCGAGGCGGCACCGGCGGCGATGAGAGCGACGATGGTGAGGATCGCGAGCGAAAGCGTGCTGCCGTCCTTGCGTTCCAGCGCATCGAAGAACCAGCGGTTCCACTGGTTGATGCCGACGTTGACGGCGAGATTGGTGAGGATGAGGGCGAGGGCAGCGATGGTGAAGGCCCAGGCAGTTCTCCGTTGGGAACCTTTCCAGTAACCAAGGGCGTGCCTCAGGAACCAGTTGGCGGAGGAATTCCCCCGCGCAGGAGCAGCCGCGGCCGTGGTTGCGCTCATGGGTTTGCTCTTTTGCGAAGTGTTGTGCCGTCTCGAGGCCATTGCCGTGGTGGCCTGATACGCGAGGCCGGGCGTTCCGACGGGGAGTCGTCAAGCTTGAACTCAGCGCCTACCCAACGCCGATGGTGGGCCTGCCGTTCCTTGGCCCGCTGAAGCAGGACGCCGCATCAAAGGGCCGGACAGCGCCAAAGGCCGCGGGGCGGCATGCTCTGCCGATCCGGATTGTGGATGGATCGAGGCTAGAGTTGCCTACCGGCCGTGCTGCGGCCCGTGCGGAGGCCTAGGATCGCGGGGCGGCCCTTCCTGGCGTTGCAGGAAGGGCGTCTGGTGCCAGAGGTTCGAAGGCACGAGGTCGAAGCCGGTCCAGGCTGCAATGGCCGCGCCATATTCCTTGCGGCCGGTCAACCCCGTAGTCTTCGCTCCGGACGATGTGGTTGAGGCCGGTCTGATGCCAGATCGCGACCGCCTTGCCGCTGATCGGCTCCGGGTTCACCGACACGTTGTCGGGAACATCGATGAAGCGGAACTCGGGGCCGCGGTCGGTGCGCGTGCGGCTGTCGGGCTGCAGGCGCGAGACCCAGTAATCGCGGCTGGTGAAGGCGCGCCGCGTACGCACGCTTCCGGTGCGCACGGCGCGCAGCGTGTAGGCGATGTTGCGGGGCGGATCGGCGCGGTTCTTCGTCTGGCCGCTGCTGATCCTGAGGACGCTGAATTTTGCCGGGTCCCATATCTCGCCGCCCTCGCGCCCGCCGTTGAACGGCCGGACCCGCGTGGCGGGCTTGCCGGTCTTGTCGGTGTCGCGCTCGATCATCTCCAGGATGACGTTTTCAGGGTTGCCGAGGTTGAACTCCATGCGCCAGGCGGCCATGTGGATGTGGGTGGCGAGATCCTGCTTGCCGCCGTGGGCCTCGTCGTAGAAGTCGAAGAAATTCTCAGCCGTTCCGCCGACGCGCACGCTGATGGTGCCGTCATCTGAGAAGCTGTAGCGCAGGATGTAGCGGTAGTTGCCCGAGAACAGCGTGCCCCACAGGTTCAGCACCTGCCCCCGCTGCACCTTGTTGCGATCGTTGTTGTCCATCCAGCGCACGTGATCGTCGGTCACCTCGCTGATGATGTAGCCGTCTTCGTGCAGCTTCGCGCTGGTGATGCCGCTGCGCGGCAGGAAGTCCCGCCGCGCCCGGATCATCGGGAACTCGAACTGGGTGATGTCGAAGAATTCCGTCTTGCCGTCGTGGTAGGGCACGTACATCTCGGCCATGGCGAGCTTATTCAGCACGCGCACCCAGTCCTCGCTGCCGTCGGGCCGGTAGCCCTTCATGAAATCGATGCTGCGGATCTCCCAGACGGAGGAGCCGCCGTAGAGGTGGGTGGCCACTTTCTTCTTGGCCGGCGGATAGACGTGCCAGGTGATGCGCCAGCCGCTCTCGCGCTTGGCAGGCGGCTCGCCGGAGACCGTGACGGGGAAGTACTGGGTTATCTCATCCGCAGCGGCGGGCGTGATGCACGCCAGGCCGAGCAGCGCGAATGCAAACAGCAGAAAGGCGGCCCGAGGCCGCCGCTTCAAACGCAAACAGTGCACGCGTTCCCCCTGCCGTCAGTGGCGCTCTGTCGCGATCTCGTTGGTGCTCAAGTCGACGAGAATCCTGCGGGTGCGCGTGGGTCGCTCGACCCAAAGGTATACGAGCCGGTGCCCATAGGTGGCACTCGATGGATCGTTGTCGACGGGCGCCAGGTGACTGACGGACAGATCGTCGGGCTTCGCCCCTTTCATGGCGTTGTCGAACTCGCTCACCTTCTGCCGAGCGAGCGCGATGGCCTGATCGAGCTCTTCGTCGGCGAGCGGGGTCGGGTAATTGACGTCCTTGCGGATGTCGAGCGCCCTGCCGGTGCCGAGGTCGACCGTCGTCCGGGTCGTGACGCCGGTCGCATAGTCGTAGCGGGTGACAATGGCGCGGGCTGCATCAACCGGAGGCTTGACGCCCCTTGCCACGGGTTGCTCGGGCGCGGCGCTAGGAGCCTCGATGGGGGCAACGAGCGGCAGCACCGTCTTGCCCTTCAGGCCCGCGAACGTGGAGGAGAGGTTCGGGATGCCCAAGCCGACGCTGCCGCGCGCGACGAGCGGCTTGTCCGCAGCGGCGGCTTTCGCTTCGATCTCAAGGGCGCGATTGAGCTGGTCCTCGGTGAGCGCGCGAGCCTGCGACATGGCGACTCCTGCGACCGCCAACAGGCAGGTCATACCGGTGAGACCGTGGCGGACGTTCATGCTGGATATCCCCTAATTCCTTGTGGGGCTTAAGGAAGCCTCGAAAAGATAGGCCGCGAGTGCGGCGCAATCAAGCCTGAGCTGCGGCCGCAAACAGGTAGGCAGTACAATTCGAAATCAAAGCAAAAATGCTTATAGCGCATACTCTTCCGCGGTGCGAACGCAATCTGCGCCGTCAATCGGGCGCCCTGACGGAGCGCCCGATCCAGATTGCGGAATTCCAAGGTTGACCGGCTCACGCTCGCCGTACGAGGCCGGCGACCAGCGAGATGACGAACAGGACGATGAACACCCAGAACAGCAGCCGCGCCGCATCCATCGCGAAGCCGGCCACGCCGCCAAAGCCGACGGCCGCGGCGACGAGGGCGACCACCAGGAAGACGATGGCGTAGTGGAGCAGATTGCCCATGACGATCTCCATAGGTTGTGGCTTGCAGCGCGTTGAGTGGCCGCAAGAAAACGTCAGCTGAACAACGCCGTGCGAAACTGAACGGTTCCGCCGTTAACCTTGGCGCACCACGAGAGGTAAGGTGGTGCAAATACGGTAGCGGCGCGGTTGGCACGAATTCGTCCGTTTGCTGCACTGCGCTAAAGCGCCACCTTTTCCCCTATAATTCGTCATGAGGCTTTCACATCGACGCAGCTTATGCTGTCTACGTTGGCGCTGTCGCAAAGAAGCAGCGAGCCATCGGGTGATGACAAGCTCAAGGGCAGGTCCCACATAAGGGAAGCTCGATAGAGGACGCGCTAGGTTTCAATCGGAAGGGTCGACATGACAATTCTTAGGCAAGTTACTCTCGCTTTCGCGCTGGCAGCAGTGCTCGCGCTTATGGTCGACGCTGCCGATGCGCGCGTCGGCGGCGGCGGGAGCGCTGGCAGCCGCGGGAGCCGCACTTATGCGCCGCCACCGGCCACCAACACTGCGCCCAAGCCCGCGGCGCCGATCGAACGTTCCATGACGCAGCCGGGTGCCAAGAGCGTCGCGCCGGGCGCGGCGGCAGCGGCTCCGATGGCGTCGCGCTTCGGCAGCGGCTTCGGCGGCCTGCTCCTCGGCGGGTTGCTCGGTGCAGGTCTGTTCGGATTGCTCTCCGGTTCCGGCCTGTTTGGCGGTCTCTCCGGCCTTGCCTCGGTGCTCGGTCTGGTGCTGCAAGTTGGGCTTATCGCCGGCGCGGTTTACCTCGTTGTGGCGTTCATCCGTTCTCGCAACCAGCCAGCGATGGCGCGTTCCTCTCTCGGAAGCGGCGGCGGGTACGGCGGAGGTAGCGGCGTGCCTCCTGTTGGCGGTTCCTTCGGCTTGAAGGGCGGCGGTGGTCCCGCGTCCGCGTCCTCGGCGCTGATGATCGGCTCCGCCGACTATGATGCGTTCGAGAAGCTGCTGCAGAATGTCCAGACCGCCTTCGCACGTGAAGACTCCATCGCTCTGGCGGATAGTACGACGCCCGAGATGCTGTCCTACCTCAGCCACGACCTCGCCGACTACCGTAAGCGCAACGTGCGCAACGAGGTAAGCGACGTGAAGCTGCTGCAGGGCGACCTGGCGGAAGCCTGGACGGAGGACGGCAGCGACTATGCAACGGTCGCCATGCGCTTCTCGATGATCGATGCCACCTTCGATCGCACGTCGGGCGCACTGGTTGCGGGCGACCGCAACGTGCCGCAGGAGATGACGGAGGTCTGGACCTTCCGTCGCGAGCATCGCGATGCGGACAGGGGCTGGCAGCTTTCCGCGATCCAGCAGGCTTAGGTTCCGGACGGCCGCTAGCTATCGGTTTGGGGGCGGGTCCCATAACGGCCCGCCCTTTTCAATTGTGCCCCTACAACATTTGCCCTGGTCGGCCGGGGTAAACGGAATGTTTATCGCCTCGGGGGAAAATTCCCGCCCTAAGGTCGCAGTCACTGCGGGAGCGACAGGTGGATACGAGGCATAGGTTCTATACCTGCCCGGCCCGGTCGGCGGCGGGCACGCCCGACAGCGCCAGCGAGGCGTTGCCGCGCGATGACGCGCGCGTGCCGGTTTTCACGGTGGCGGCGATGATCTTCATCGAGGGCCAGAGCGCACCCGTGTCGTGCACAGTGCGCGACCTTTCGCAGGGCGGCGCCCGTCTGGAACTCGATCGCGTCAAGCCGCCGGTTGTGTCCGAGCAGCTGCCGGATCGCATGGTCCTCTATTTCTGCCCCGATCGTACGGACGTGGAATGCCGCGTCGCCTGGCGCGACGGCCGCCACTTCGGCGTGCAGTTCGATGGCGAGATCAGGGCCTCCACCCGCCGGCCGGTTTGAGGCGCACCTTCTCAGCATCGCACCGCTGACTTAGTCTCGATCCTTTCGGGCCGAGGGAGTTGGCATGGCGCAGAGCAATGGTGCACCGCGGGCGGTCGTCTTCATTCACGGCATCGGCGGCTCCGCGCGGGTGTGGGCGCCGCAGATGCAGCCGTTCGCCGCTGCGGGGTTCGAGCCGGTGGCGCTCGATCTGCCTGGCTACGGCGGGAGACCTGCGGTTGCGTCGCTCGATTTCGACGGCCTCGCTGTCGATGTGGAGCAGGCGATTGCTGCGCGTGGACTGGAGCGGCCCGTCCTCCTCGGGCATTCGATGGGCGGCATGGTGGTGCAGACGATGTTGCGGCGGAAGCCGATGGCGTACGGCGCCGCGGTGCTGGCCTGCACCAGCCCGGCTTTCGGAAACGCCGACGGCGACTTCCAGAAGAAGTTCGTCGCCGACCGGATCGGCCCGCTCGATGCGGGCAAGACGATGGCCGATCTCGCGCCCAAGCTCGTCGATCGCATGATGGGACCGGCGCCGGGCGCCGCGGGTCGTGCGCTGGCGGTCGAGGTGATGAGCGCGGTGCCGGCGGATACCTATCGGGCCGCGGTGCGCTGTCTGGTGACCTTCGATGAGCGCGCAAACCTTGGTCGCATCGCGATGCCCGTCCTCTGTCTTGCGGGCGAGAGCGATCCGAACGCGCCGGCTGCGGTGGTCGAGCGCATGGCGTCCAAGATACCAGGCAGCCGCTATGTCTGCCTTCCAGGATTGGGCCACCTTCCGAACCTCGAGGCGCCCGCAGCGTTCGATGCTGCTATCCTGGATTTTCTGGGGGAGGTTCTCTCCCGCCCCACCCGTTGATTGGATGTCGGCATGAGCTTGCGCGAGGACGCACCTATCTTCGACCCTACAGCGTTCCGGCTGGAGCGGCGCGAGTTCGAGGTGATCGGGAAGGCCCGGCAGTTCGGCGCACGCGTGCTCGCGCCGCGCGCTGCCAAGCACGATCGCGAGGCGACGTTTCCGATCGAGAATTTCCGCGACATGCATCCGGAGGGGTTGCTCTGCAGTCTGCATCCCTGAGGGTGACGGGCGGGTTGGGCGCGAGCTTCAGGACCTATTGCCTGGCGGCAGCCGAACTCGGCCGCTACTGCGGGGCGACCGCGCTGTCGTGGAACATGCACGTGTGCTCCACGCTGTGGACCGGCGCGCTGGCGGACGACCTGGAAATGAGCGCGGAGGACCGCAGCCAGCACAACGCGCGGCGGTCCAAGCACTACAAGCGGATCGTTGGCGATGGTGCGATCTATTCGCAGCCGTTCTCGGAAGGCGGCGCGGCGGCAGCGGGTGCAGCGGCGTTCGGCACGGAGGCGAAGCCGGTCGACGGCGGCTTCCTCGTCAGCGGCAAGAAGATATTCGCCTCGCTGTCGGGCGCGGCGGACTACTACGGCATCCTGTGCACCGAGCGCGCGGAGGGCGATGCTGCCAGCCGGCGCAACACGCTCTACCTCGCCATTCCCGCCAAGGCCGAGGGCGTGTCGGTGGTGGGCGACTGGGACCCGCTCGGCATGCGCGGCACGGTCTCGCGCACGCTGCTGCTGAAGGACGTGTTCGTGGCCGAGGATGAGATGCTGATGCCGCGCGGCGTGTACTTCGGGGCGGCGACGTCGCTGGCCGCACATGTTCCTGACGCTGTCGCCGACCTACATGGGGCTGGCGCAGGCGGCCTATGATTTCACCGTCGCGCTATCTGCGCGGCGAGCTGCCGGGCACGCCGCCGGTGAAGCGGCGCATGTTCCCCACCAAGCAGATCGCGGTCGCAGAGATGCGCATCATGCTGGAGCAGACCAAGGCGCTGTGGTTCCAGGCGGTGAGCGAGGCGCGCGCCGACCCGACCAAGGAGCAGGTGCTGCGCGCCTACGCGGCGCAGTTCACGGTGATGGAGAACGCCAACGCGCTCGCCGCCAAGGCCATCCGCACCTGCGGCGGGCAGGCGATGCTGAAGAATCTCGCGCTGGAGCGCATCTACCGCGACAGCCGCTGCGGGTCGCTGATGCTGCCATGGACGGCGGAAATCTGCCTCGATCGCATCGGAAAAGAGGCGCTGTACGAGGCGGGTGAGACGGACGCGTAGGTTGTGTCAGGCGAACGCAATGACACAACGCGGTTCGATGGCATTCGCGTTCATGTTGGGTCTGCGCTGCTTGACACAACCTACGCGCGGGCGAGACGGACGCATGAGGCAAGTTTCGTCAGCAGCATCGTCGAGGAATCGGCGGAACGATGCCAGCTACGACCCGTGTACACGGCTCTGATCTCCCAAGCGAAAGGACAAGCAATGGCCAAGAACACGATTTGCCTCTGGTACGACAAGGACGCCGAGGCTGCCGCTCGCTTCTACGCCGAGATTTTTCCTGACAGCAAGGTGGGTGCCGTTCATCGCGCCCCCAGTGACTACCCATCAGGCAAGGCGGGCGACGTGCTGACGGTGGAATTCACGGTTGCCGGCATTCCCTGTCTCGGCCTCAACGGCGGTCCCGCATTCAAGCACAACGAAGCCTTCTCGTTCCAGATCGCCACCGACGATCAGCAGGAGACCGACCGCTACTGGAACGCCATCGTCGGCAATGGCGGCCAGGAGAGTGCGTGCGGCTGGTGCAAAGACAAGTGGGGCATCTCCTGGCAGATCACGCCGCGCGTGCTGACCGAGGCGATGGCGGCCGGCGGCGCGGAGGCAAAGCGCGCGTTCGATGCGATGATGGACATGAAGAAGATCGACGTCGCGGCGATCACGGCGGCGCGACGCGGGTAAGCAACGACGCCGGTGATCGCCGAGCCGGGCTCGCCACCCGCCGCTGCGTCGGCTACGCCGCGGTCCGGCCGGAGCGCCTCTAATGCGCCTGATGCTGCCGTGGACGGAGGAGATTTGCCTCGACCGCATAGTCCGCGAGAGACTGTATGCGCCGGGCGAGGAGGACAAATAATGCCGTGGGACTGACGAAAGTCTTGGATTGGCGAGTGTTTTGTAGGTGGCCCCGCGCGCGGCCGCACGGGTTTCGACAGACATCCCCAAAATTGGTATGATGTATGCCAGCTGGCCCTCCGTTGAGGTCCGGCTGTCATTTTTTGCGTTCCACGGGACCGGTAAGAGCCCGCATTCCAGGGAGAGAAGCATGACCGAGATCGACCGTCGCAGTGTATTGGCCGGGGCGCTTGCGCGCCGGCGCCGCCTTTGCCGTCCCCGCTGTCACATCATCGCCTGTCAAGGCCGCAGCGCCCGCCACCGGCACGCAGAATGCGGGCTGGTATCGCTACAAGGTCGGCACGCACGAGGTCACCGTCGTCACCGATGGCGCCAACCGCTTCAAATTCCCGGACGGCTTCGTCGCCAACAAGAACCGCGAAGAAATCAACAAGGGTCTGGCGGAGGCGTTTCTCTCGCCCGGCCCGGACATGATCGCCGTCCCCTACTCGCCGATCGTCGTCAACACGGGCACCAAGCTCGTCGTGATCGACACCGGCACCGGCGAGGCCAACTTCGAGCGCAGCAAGGGCGTGGCCGGCCAGTTCCACGGCAACCTCAAGGCGTCGGGCATCGACCGCGGCCAGATCGACACCGTCATCATCTCGCATTTTCACGGCGATCACATCAACGGGCTGCTGACGGCCGACAACAAGCCAGCGTTCCCCAACGCGGAGATTCTCGTGCCGGCCGCGGAATGGAAGTATTTCATGGACGATGCCGAGATGGGCAAGCAGACCAGCGACCGCATGAAGGGTGTGTTCGCGGGCATGCGTCGCGTGTTCGACGCCCTCGGCCGCAAGGTCACGCAGTACGAACCCGGCAAGGAACTGGCGCCGGGCATCACGTCGGTCGCGACCTACGGCCACACGCCGGGCCACAACTCGCACATCATCGCTTCGGGCAACGACAAGGTGTTCGTCCAGGCCGATGTCACCAACCTTCCACTGTTCGTTCGTAATCCGGGCTGGCACCTGATGTTCGACCAGGACGCCAACACTGGCGGAGGCAACGCGCCGGAAGGTCTACGACATGCTGGCGGCGGACAAGATGATGGTGCAGGGCTTCCACTATCCGTTCCCGGCACGGGCCTACATCGAGAAGACCGCTACTGGGTATCGCGAGACCATGGTGCCGTGGAGTCCGACGCTTTGAGGCGTCACCCCTCTCCCCGCCAAAGGGGAGATGGCGGCCTGCTTGCCCGTACAGGCACCGAGCTCGGTGAAGTTGGCCAGCAGAATGATGGCGGCGATCCTGCCGAGGCCAGGGATCGAGACGAGGATGGCAGCGCGACGGCTGAGCGCCGCGTCGGCCTCGATAAGGCGCTCGATCTCGGCCTGGAGCCTGGCGATGGCGCTCACGACCGTCTTGAGCTGGCGCCGGATCAGCCTGCTTCAGGCAGGTGGTCTTTGCCGCCCCGAGCTGATTGAGGAGTGCGGTGCGCTGTGCCACGAAGCCCTCGCGGCCACGCACGATCTCCTGCAGGGCTTCCAGCGTCTCTGCCGGCGGCGCCTTGGCCTTGGGCTCGAGCATGGCGGCGAGCAGGGCGAGCATGCGCGCATCGACCTCGTCGGTCTTGGCCAGCTGGCCTGCGGCCTGGGCGAACAGACGCGAACGCCACGGATTGACGATGGCTACCGCAAACCCGCTGGCGTGCAGATTGCGATGGGCCTCGCGATGGAACTTGGCGGTCGCCTCCATGACGATGAGGACGACCTGGTACTGGGCCAGCAAGCGCTTGAGCTTTTTGAGCCCCTCGCGCGTGTTGGGGACGCGAAACGCTTGGCCAAGAGGATGCGCATAGACATCGAGCCACCCTTTACAGACGTCGATACCGACGTAGACTCGAGTCGCAGCGCTGAGTTCGAGCGAGACCTTGCCTTGCATGCGGGACTTGCTCCCCAAGGGTCTGCCGCCTAGCGGTGCTTGCCGAGCCAGCCCATCATGATCTTGTTGAACACGTCGGGGTGCTCGACGTTGGGGAAGTGGCGGGCGTTGGCGATTTCCTCGTAGCGCGCGCCGGGCACCAGCTCGGCGATCTTCTTGTTGCCGGCGGGCGGCGTGCCTTCATCCATGGCGCCGCAAATGACAAGCGCGGGCACCTTGAGCGACGGCAGCTGCGGCGTGAAGTCGAAGTTCAGGATGGCGGCGGCGCAGCCGAGATAGCCCGCAGCCGGCGTGGCGGCGATGGTGGCGTGGATCTGCTTCCAGCGGCCGGGATTGCGCGGCTTGAAGACGTCCGTGAACCAGCGCTCCATGGTCGGGTCGGCCAGCGGCGCGCAGGAATTGGCTTTCTTGACGGCCTCGATGCGTGGTCCCCAGGCGGCCTCGGCGCCGGCCGGCGTTTGCGGCATGGTGTCAGACCACAGCGCCGAGATCAGGCGATGGCCGTGCGCGATGGCGAAGGCTTGGCCGATCATGCCGCCGATGGAGAGGCCGATGTATTGCACCTTGTCGATGCCGTGGAAGTCCAGCGCGACCGCCACGTCGTCGGCCATTTGCGCCATGGTGTAGGGGCCGGCGACGGGTTCGCTGCCGCCGTGGCCGCGCATGTCCAGGCGCAGCACGCGATAGCCGGCGGCGAGGAGCGGCGGCACCTGCTCGGCCCACATGCCGCCGTCGGAGGCGAGCGAGTGCGTGAAGCACACGACCTGGCCGTTCTCCGGGCCTTCGAGCGTGTAGTAGAGCCGGCGGCCGGCGTGAGTGATGAGCATATCCACGTTCTCCCTTGAGCGTCTCGATGTCGTGAGGGCGAGGCCTAGGTCGTCATGCCTTCCTCTGCCAGCAGTTGGCCTGTCGCCCGAGGGCAGGAAAGGCTCGCAACCTGAAGAAAGTTTGACGTCAGCAAGGTGCCAATTCCCGACGACCCTGTCGACATTGATCTGCACACCGTTGCGCAGCTGCGAACAAACTCCTCTAAAGTCTCAATCAAGCCGTCCACGTTTTTCTGATGAGCGTGACGAAATCGGCAGGTGTAATAGCAAGACTCAGGAACCGTTGTTGGTCAGAAGACGCGGCGGCTCGTGAGTTCTGGCACGACCTTGTCCAGGCGCTCAGCGAGCTGCGAAAGATGTTGCTGCGGGACCGCCGGGAACAAGTGGTGTTCGACATGATAGAACATGTCATAAGAGACTAGATTCTTGAGCCAACCCCGCTGGGTGCGCGCAAATATTTCTGCCTCACAATCGTGGTGAACCGTCCATACCGCAAAAAAGGCGGTTAGGCATTGGGCCAAAGCCATTAGCCCAACATGTATCAGAAGAACTGGATTGGACTGCAGAACAAGAAGCGCCAATCCGAGCATCGTGACGACGCAGTTCAACGCGAGTTCGACGGCTATCAGCCGACGGTCTCGTGTCGATCCCACTTTGAGCGCCTCACGGTGCAACAGAATCGGAAAGCTAGGTCCATGTAAAATAGCTCTCCAAGCGGTCATGCGAGCACATGAGCCTTCAATGTCGAGCACTGGATCGAGGCAATGTCTGTGATGGCGCAGATGGTTCACGCGCACGGCGTGGAGCGAACCGAGCATTAGGCCGCTGAATAGAACCAAGAACCAATTGGTCCAGTGGCGAGAAATTCCCAATGTGTAGTGAAAAGCGGCGTGGACCTGTCGCAGGGCGGTTAGGAAAAAGAAGAAAGCCGCCAGAGTGGCCAAAGCCAAGGATCCCTTGTGCAAGAGCCAGAACTCCAAGACAAGCCAGGGCAACGAGATCGTCACTTCGTAGGCAACTTGCCACGGGTTGAGCGAAACAAGGTCCTTCCACTTCAACTTCGACACTCGCGGATCGTGTCTCCATCGTTCGAGCAGGCCGCTGCTGGCTTTGATCGCATCGGTACGGCCGGGGACCATAGGGGCAGCTGCCGTTGTTTCCGGCATTGGCAACTTTCGATTTTGCATGTGTCGGAGTGGGTCCGCAGGTAAGCGGTACTTTCGCGGCGCGAGTATTCCGTGTCAACGTCGGTGTGATGCACGATCGACACCATCGGTGTTCGCGATGACTGCAGCTTTCGAATGTCGTCGACCTGCGCAGCGAGGACTACTCAGGATCACAACCCCGCCCGCTCCTTTACGCAGACTTCCCCGCCCCCCGCTCCGGATAGCTGCGCGCCATGCCGTCGCGGACGTCGTTCTGGATGCCGTATTGCGGGAAGGGGTAGCGCAGGCCGTTCTTGGCGAGCGCGGTCATGCCGGCGATCGCCTTCTCCAGGTACTCGGGCGGAGTGGCCATCAGCATCTCGTCGTCGAGGACGCCGCCGTAGCGGCGCTCGGCGAAGCAGGGGATGGAGAGCGACGGCTCGCGCAGCTTGAGCGCGCGGCCCCAGCTGTCGGCGCAGGCGCTCTCGCCGACGACGCCCCACTGGAAGTTCTTGTAGCCGGACCACTGCAGGCCGTTGATGAAATACATCATGGCGCCGGGCGTGGCGTAGAACAGCGCGATGTCGGGCGGGTCGAGGCGGCCGGAGGCGAGCGGCGCCACGGCGAGCGCCTCGTACTGGCCGTCCGCGACGCAGTGCATGGCGGCCTGGTGGGCGGTGGCGTCCTCCAGCGGTGGAGAACCAGACGCCGGTCATGTGCTTGCCCGAGCGCCAGGCGTCGTCCTTGGCGTTGCCGAGGCCGACCACGGCGCGGCACTGCGCGCCGACGAGGTCATCGGCGGTGATGCCGACGGTCCAGCCGAGGCGCGAGGCCTGGGCGACGACCTGGTCGAGCGTGTGCACCGACTTCGGCCGGCGGATCTTCGGGATCGCCTCCATGTCGGCGCGGCGCTCGAACATCTTCATGCCGAACGGGATGGAGCGCAGCCTGAGGATCTGCTCCAGCTTGGCGGCGGTTTCGGCGATCGGTTGCGGCATGGGGGCCTCGTGCGGCGCGGGTGCGAGGGGCCATTGTGCGGCGGCTGGCGGAAGGCGGCAAGGGCGGTGCGATTCAGCATCGTCATTCCCGCGAGCGCGATAGCGCGGTCAGCGGGAATCGAGCCGCGATCGCGGCCTGTCATCTTCAGGAGATTCCGCTCAGCGCTGCGCTTGGCGGGAATGACGATTGGGGTGGGTGGCGCGCTACTTTCCAGCATGACAGGTGCCGGGCTTTCGGATCAATGTTGAGGCATGGACCTCGCCGATCTCATCGAGCGCAATGCTGCGTTCACGCCGGACAAGGCGGCGATCCGGTTTGCCGGGGCGGAGCTGAGCTATGCGGCGTTCGCGGCGACGGATTGCGGCGACGGCGGCGGCGTTGAGTTCGGAGCTGTCGGTCGGGCGCGGCGACCGGGTCGCCATCCTGGCCGCCAACCATCCGGATTATCTGGTGCTGCTGTATGCCTGCGCGCGGCTCGGGCGCCATGCTGGTGCCGGTCAACTGGCGGCTGGCGGTGCCGGAGCAGCTCTACATCCTGCAGCGACTCGGGCGCGAAGGTGCTGGTGGTGGAGCAGGCGTTCGAGGCGATCGTCGCGCCGTTGAAGGAGGCGCTGCCGGACGTGCGGGTGGTGGGGCTCGACGGCTTCGCGCCGGATGGGCTCGCGTTCGATGCGCTGGTCGCGGGTGCTGGAAAAGGCGGCGGCGCG
Source organism: uncultured Alphaproteobacteria bacterium (assembly GCA_963782855.1). Classification (GTDB taxonomy): domain Bacteria; phylum Pseudomonadota; class Alphaproteobacteria; order Rhizobiales; family Hyphomicrobiaceae; genus AWTP1-13. The sequence goes on from CAWALW010000012.1 coordinate 16,936, forward strand.
GAGAAAGTGGATACGAGCGCGCCGCTGCTGATCGTCTACACGTCGGGCACCACGGGTCACCCCAAGGGTGCGGTGCTGCGCCAGGAGGCGCTGATCGCGAACGCCGCCATGAGCCAGCACATGCATGACATGACGGCTGACGACCACGTGCTGACGGTGCTGCCGCTGTTCCACGTCGGCGGGCTCAACATCCAGACCACGCCGGCGCTGCACCTCGGCGCCACGGTGACGCTGCACGCGCGCTTCGCGCCGGACGCGACGCTGGACGGCGATCGCGCAACGACAAGCCGACGCTGAGCGTGCTGGTGCCGGCGACCATGCAGGCGGTGATCGAGCATCCGCGCTGGAGGGAGACGCCGCTCGACAGCCTGCGCGCGCTGGCGACGGGCTCGACACAAGTGCCGCAAAAGCTGGTGGACGCCTTCGTCGGGCAGAGGCGTGCCGGTGCTGCAGGTGTACGGCTCGACCGAAACTTCTCCGGTGGCAGTCTACACGCGGCTGTCGGGCGACTGGCGGCGGCCGGGGTCGACTGGTCTGCCGGGTCTCGTGTGCGAGGCGCAGGATCGTCGATGACGACGACAACGAGGTGCCGCACGGCACGGCCGGCGAGGTGGTTGTGCGCGGGCCGAACGTGCTGATCGAATACTGGAACGACCCGAAGGCCACGGCCGAGACGCTGCGCGAGGGCTGGTATCACAGCGGCGACATCGGCGTGCGCGATGCGGACGGGCACTTCTTCATCCACGACCGCAAGAAGAACCTGATCATCTCCGGCGGCGAGAACATCTATCCCGCCGAGGTGGAGCGCGTGCTCGGGCAGCATCCCGCCGTCGCCGAGTGCGCCGTGATCGGCCGGCCGGATGAGAAGTGGCAGGAGGTGCCGGTCGCCTACATCGTTGCGCCGCGATGGCGTCGCGTCGGAGGCCGGCGAGATCGAGCGCTTTTGCCTTGCGCAACTGGCCCGCTACAAGGTGCCGCGCGAGTACGTGTTCGTGGCGAGCCTGCCGCGCAACGCCATGGGCAAGGTCCAGCACTTCCGGCTCAGGGAGCAGTTGGCTGCGGAGCAGGACGGGAGCGCGGCGGCGCCGACGACGGAGCAGGCGCCGGAAGCGGATCGCGGTTTCGGGCGGTGGCAATGGTTCGCTCGCCGCGGCCGGTGACTTCGCGCTTTACGGTAGCGCAACAAAAAAGCCGGCCCGTGGGCCGGCTTGTTTCGCGTGGCCTGCAGCGGTTCGCACCACCCCGCAGGCGAAGCGGAATTAGCGCTTACTTGGGGGACGATGGCGTTGGTTGTCGCGCCAGAGGAGCACCCATTTGAAATCGGGTTCGGGTCGAAGCGTGAGGCTGGCCCGTGGGCTCAGCGAACTTGGAGACACGCCACACCGGTGACAGAGGCGCTTCATTGGCCACTCCATCTCGATCAGTGGTGCTGGCTTCAGGCAGGGGCACCGCGTTACGCGCACGCATGGCGACAGGCCAGTCCCTGCTGCCGATCGTCTCGGCAGGACCTGTCGGTGCAGAATGCCTCGGCTGAAGCCGGCGGTTCGGGATGAGACCGCGATCGTTGCGCGGGAACAGGAGTCCGAATGCTGCTGACGGCGGCCTCATCCATGTCCGCCTGACACTCGGCAATTCTGCATAACGTGCTATCACGCACGTCCTCTCTTATTGGCAGGCCCGACGACTCCTTGAGTGGTGAGCCTTGGTTCTGCCCTAGGGCTGGAGCCTTGCGTCTGGCTTGTGCCTCCGTCTCCAGCGCCGGGTTGGCACTCGGTGTGAGGGTTTGCTGATTCAGTTAATGAAAGGTTAACGGCCGGGGCGCGGCCTGCCGGCACGATGAGCTTCAAGTGCGCATCGCCCTGGTCGATCTGGAGCGGCGTGAAGCCGAACGCGTCGCCGTCGACCTGGGCAGGCACCGGGTGGTGCGATGTGATCGTCACGTGGGCACAGGTGAGCATTTCGACGTCGCCGTGATTCGCGCATCTGGCATCGAGCGTGCCCGAGGTCAGGGACATGAGCTGGCCGATGAGCACGGCCCGGCTCCTGGCCTTGAAGAGCACGGCTTGCAGGCCGCGCTCCTGGACGCCGGTGCGCGGCGTGAGCACGAAGCGGCCGCCATAGTGCCGCGCATTGGTGACGACGGCCCAACTCGCCTGGTGGGCGTGGCCGTCCACCGTCACGGTGAGGACGTCCATCGGACGCACGAGCGCGCCCGAGCACGGGGCCGGCGTAGGCCGCCTTGCCGACATAGCTCTTGAAGCGCTGGTTGAGCGCGGAGATCACGCGACCGTCGAAACCGGCGCCAGCCATCAGCAGGAGCGGCTCGCCGTTGACGCGCGCGCACATGATGTCCGCCTCGCCGCCTTGCATAAGCGTACGGCAAATGCCTTCGGGTGCCGTCGGCAGGCCCATCTCATGGGCGAGGATGTTGGCAGTGCCGCCCGGGACGACGCCCAGCGGCATGTCCGTGCCAATGACGCCCGCCGCGACCTGGCGGATGGTGCCGTCGCCGCCACAGGCCACGATGGCGTCGTAGCGGCCGGCGGCGACCGCCTGGCGTACCTTGGCCTGTGCCTCCTCGATGCTGGCAGGGCGCGCGCTGTCGACCTCCGCGCCGGCCCGGCGCAAGGCATCCATGACCGCCTCGGCCAGGGGCGACCCTGTTAGGCCGGCACCGGGGTTGGCGGTGAAGAAGAAACGGCGGCGCATCTGGGCACGAGGGTTGCGGCGGCGCGGGTGAGATATGTGCGGGCGCGTGGTGCGCGTCAATGTAATACGACGGATGCAATTCGACTGGCCATGCGCCCTTGGCGGCCGGGACGCGGGCACGCATAATCCCTGGCACAAGCAAAATTCGGCACGGGAGGAGTGGGCGGTGTATTGCAGGTTCCTGGCATGTGCCTTGGCGTTGAGCCTGGCCTTTGGCCCCGGTGCGGCGGCGCAGGAGTGGCCGCAACGCTCCGTGACGATTGTGGTGCCGTTCATTGCCGGCTCCACTCCCGACAGCCTGGCGCGCGTGGTGGCCGACCGCCTGCAGGCGAAGCTCGGCCAACCCTTCGTGATCGAGAACCGGGCCGGCGCCAGCGGGAATACGGGCACGGCGGCCGTGGCGAAGGCTGCACCCGATGGCCACACGCTCGGTGTGAGCATCGTCGGTCCGCTGGTCATCAACGCGCTCATCTTCCCGAAGATGCCCTATGACGCGGCGAAGGAGATCGCGCCGATCACGATCCTCGCCTCCCAGCCGAGCGTGCTGGTGGCAAACCCCGACGTGGCTGCCAGCACCGTGGCCGAGCTGATCGCGCTGCTGAAGCGCGATGCGGACAAGATCACCTATGGCTCGATCGGGCGCGGCTCGCTCTCGCATCTGTCGATGGAGGCGCTGACGGCGAAGGCCGGCGTGAAGGTGGTGCACCTGCCGTTCCCCGGATCGCCGGCGGCGGTGACGGCGCTGTTGCGGGGTGATGTGCAACTCGCCGCACTGCCGGCGGCGTCCGTCGTGCCGCAGGGGCGCGAGGGCAAGTTGAAGATGCTGGGCGTGACCTCGCCGCAGCGGTCGCCGCTGCTGCCCGACCTGCCGACGTTGCGCGAGGCGGGCATTGCGGGCGTGGAGGCCGATGCGTGGGTCGGGCTGATCGCGCCGGCGGCGACACCGCCTGCGGTGCTTGCCAAGATTCACAAGGAGACGGTCGCGGTGCTCGCCGAGCCGGAGGTCGCCGCCAAGCTCAAACCGCAATTCATGGTTCCGATCGGCAATACGCCGGAGGAGTTCCGCGCCGTGATGAAGGCTGAGCACGACCGCTGGGCGCCGATCATCGCCGCAGGTGGGATCAAGGTCGAGTAGGGTATGGCCAAGCAGGGAACGATACGCGCGGGCGTCGGCGGCTGGACGTTCGAGCCGTGGCGCGGGGTGTTCTATCCCGAGAAGCTGCCGCACGCGCGCGAGCTGGAATACGCGAGCCAGCATCTCACCACCATCGAGATCAACGGCACCTTCTACAGCACGCAGAAGCCGGCCACCTACGCCAGGTGGCGCAAGGAGACGCCGGACGGTTTCATATTCTCGGTGAAGGGCATCCGCTATGCCGTAAACCGGCGCGTGCTGGCCGAGGCTGGGGATTCCATCACACGCTTCCTGGAGTTCGGGCGTGACCGAGCTGGGCTCGCGGCTGGGGCCGTTGCTGTGGCAGTTCGCCGGACACAAGAAGTTCGACGAGGCGGATTTCGGCAAGTTCTTGGAGCTGCTGCCGTCGTCTCTCAACGGGGTGAAGCTGCGTCACGTAGTGGAGCCGCGCCATGCCTCGTTCTGCACGCCGGCCTTCATCGCGTTGCTGCGGAAATTCTCCATCCCTGCCGTGTTTGCGGAGCACGAAACGTATCCCGCGATCCCCGACCCTGTCGGTGATTTCGTCTACCTGCGGCTGCAGAAGGGGAAGGACGACCTCAAGACCGGCTATCCGCCAAAGGCGCTGGACCAGTGGGCGGAGCGCGCCAAGGCCTGGGCCAAGGGCGGGGTGCCCAAGGACCTGGAGCTGATCGATGCCAAGACCAAGGCGAAGGCCGAGCCGCGCGATGTGTTCGTGTACTTCATCCACGAAGGCAAGGTGCGCGCGCCGGCCGCGGCGATGGAGCTGATCAAGCGGCTGGGCTGACTATCCCCCTCTCCCCGCCTGCGGGGTGAGGGGCCGCCCCATACTCAACGTCTCAGTGTGCAGCTGCCCCTCACCCTAACCCTCTCCCCATGAAGAATGGGGAGAGGGGATAGGGATCAAGCCGGTGTGGGTTCGGTGACGCGGTGCGTTGCCGGATCGATGACGACCTGGCGGGTGTGGAAGGCCTGCACGGCAGGCCGATGGGCGATGCTGATGACGGATGCCTTGGGCAGGCGCAATTTTACCAGGGCGTACATCTTGTGCTCGGCGTCTTCATCGAGCGCCGAAGTGGCTTCGTCCAGGAACAGCCAGTCGGGGCGATAGAGAATGGCGCGCGCGAAGGCGAGGCGCTGCTGCTCGCCGCCCGACAAGGTGAGCGACCAGTTTGCCGGTTCGCCGAGCCGTGGCCCGAGTGCGCCAAGCCCGCAGGCGGCGAGGGCTTCGAGGCAGACGACGTCCGAGTGGGCGGCGGGCGAGTCCGGATAGCACAGCGCATCCTTGAGCGTGCCGACCGGCAGATACGGCTTCTGCGGCAGGAACAAAACGCGCGCTTGCTGCGGGAGTTGCACGCGGCCGCGGCCGAAGGGCCAAAGCCCGGCAAGCACGCGGAACAACGTGGTCTTGCCGCTGCCGGAGGGCCCGCGGATCAGGACGGAGTCACCGGGGCGGATGGTCATAGCAACGTTGTTGAGGAGCGTGTCGCCGTTCGGCAGGACGACCTGCTCGGCTTGCAGCGCAAGCTCGGGTGCGGGCTGCCGCGTGGTCTCGAAGCCGCTCTGCTCGGCGGCAAGCTTTGCCTCGGCCATCGCCTCGCTGAAGGTGGTGAGGCGGTCGACGACGGCTTTCAGGCGCGCAAGACCCGCATAATTGTCGACGAACCAGGACAGCGCCGTCTGCACTTGTGCAAAGGCATCGGCCGTCTGGGTCAGGGTGCCCAATTGGATCTGGCCGGAGAAATAGGCCGGTGCCGCGACCAGGAAGGGGAACACGGCGGCGGCCTGCCCGTAGAACGACGTCAGCCACGTGAGCCGCTTGGTGTATTTCATGAAGTCCCACCAGGTGGCGTAGATGCTGGCAAAGGCGCCGCGCAGCCGGCGCTCCTCGTCCACCTCGCCGCGATAGAGCGCGATGCTCTCGGCGTTCTCGCGGATGCGGACCATGCGGTAGCGGAAGTCGGCGTTGTAGCGCTCCAGCGCGAAGTTGATGGGTGCGAGCCGGCCGCCGATCTTGTGGGCGGCCCAGGAGCCGAACACCGCATAGAGGATGGCGGCCCACATCATGTAGCCGGGGATGACGATGCCTCCGAACAGCGGCAGGACGAAGCCGCTCGAGAGGTTCCACAGCACCACGGCGAAGGTGACGAGCGTCAGGACCTGCAGGAACAGCTCGAGCGTCAGCCGCACCGTATCGGTGACGAAAGCGTTGACGTCCTGCTCGATGCGCTGCTCGGGGTTGTCGGTGCCTTGGCTGGTCAGCTCCATGCGGTAGTAGGTGCGGTCATGCAGCCAGTCGCGGAAGTAGACGTCGCTGAGCCAGCGGCGCCAGCGGATCGTCAGGTACTGCGTGAGCCAGAGACGATAGACGACGGCGATGATGAAGCAGACGGCGATCACCACCCAGTAGATGAGCTCCGCCCGGAAAGCCTCGGCGTCGCGGTTCTGCAGCGCGTTGAAGAAGCGCGCGTTCCAGTCGTTGATGAGTTTCGAGATAAAGACGATGAGCACGCTGAGGCCGAGGATGACGGCGAGCAGGCCGCGCGCGATCCAGGCTTCCTTGACGGTAAAGCTGCGGCCGAAAACCTGGATCGCCTGCAGGTCCTGGGCAAACCAGAACGGTCGCGTCAGCACCCACAGTTTGCCCACGAACGTGCGCGCGTTGGCGATGCCGAGGAGGAAGCGATCGATCATGGCGGTGACTCTGGAGAGGGAGGCCTTGCGCTCCGCGTGGCGGGCCCGAAACACCCGGTGCCGCGGCGGCCAACTCTGTAGCCGTTCGCGACGGCGCTAGGAAGACCGAGCTGCGTCGTGGGAGATGAACTTCAGTTCACTTGCGCTAGGGCATCTGCGCTTTCACCAGCCACATCACGGCCGTAAGCGTCACCACGGAGATCAAGGTGCCGAGCAGCACGAGGCTGGAGGCCTGCTCGATCCAGCGGTCGTAGTGGCGGGCGAACACGTAGGCCGTGAGCGCGGGCGGCAGCGCGGCAAGCAGCACCGCGGTGCCGATCCAGACCGGGTTGAACGCGCCGAAGAGCGGAAGCAGCGCGAACACGAGCGCCGGGTGGATCACCAGCTTGATGAGGATCAGCGGCGGCACCTCGCGCGGGACGCCGCCGACGGGCCGCAGCGCCACGGTGACGCCGAGCGCGAAGAGCGCGCAGGGCGCGGCGGAGACGTAGAGGAACTGCAGCAGCCGGTCGACGGCGACGGGCGGCTCGAAGCGATAGGCGGCGGCCAGGACGCCGAGCGCGGCGGCGATCAGCAGCGGATTGAGCAGGATGCTGCGGGCGACGTCGGCGAGTGCGCGCAGGAGGCCGCCCCTGGAGGCGCCGCCGAATGCCATCAGGATCGGCACCAGGGCGAAGATCAGGAGCGCATCGAAGCTGAAGATGAGCGCGACCGGCACGGCCGCGTCCTGGCCGAAGGTGGCGAGCGCGAGGCCCGGCCCCATGTAGCCGACATTGCCGAAGCCGCCGCCGACCGCGGCGAGGGTGGCGTCGGCAATGCTGCGGCGGAAGATCAGGCCGGCGATGAAGGCGATGGCGAACGCCGTTGCGGTGGCCGTCGTGGTGGCCTTGATGAAATCGACCTGGGCGAGCTGCTCGAAGGGCGTCCTGGAGAGTATGTGGAAGAACAGCGCGGGCAGCGCGACGTACAGGATGAAGAAGTTCATCCAGGCGAGGCCGGCGTCCGGGATCTGCCGCAGCTTGCCGCAGGCAAAGCCGATGAAGATCAGGCCGAAGAACGGCAGGGCCAGGTTGATGATGTCGAGCATGGTCGGCGGGCCGGGTCGGAGTGTGCCCGAGACGCTCTAGCGCCGCTGGCGTTCGGCGTCGAGCGGCGTCTGCCAGCAGTATTGATGCTTGAAGCACCGCCGAGGCTCCCGGTAGGTTGACGGCCCGGGAGGTGAAGCGTGTTCGGCATTTTTTCGCGTAAATCGGCGGTCGTGCGGCCCATCGTGCAGGGCTTCTACGAGCGGATCACCAGCAGCGTGCAGTATGTCGTCGCCGATCCGGAGACGAAGCGCTGCGCCATCATCGATCCGGTGCTGGATTTCGAGGAGAAGTCGGGCTCGATTGCCACGCGTTCGGTGGACACGATCCTCACCCATATCCAGGCCAGGGGCTACACGCTGGAGTGGATCCTCGATACGCACCCGCATGCCGACCATCTCTCGGCTGCCGCGCACCTCAAGGGCAAGACCGGCGCGCCGATGGCGATCGGCGCAAGGACCGTGGAGGTGCAGAAGCTCTGGAAGGAGCTCTACAACCTGCCGGACTTTCCGGCGGATGGCTCGCAGTGGGACAAGCTGTTCGCCGACGGCGAGACCTTCAAGATCGGCAACTGCCCGGTCGAGGTGATCCATTCGCCGGGGCACACGCCGGCGTCGATCACGTACGTCGCGGGCGATGCGGCCTTCATCCACGACACGCTGTTCATGCCTGATGGAGGCACGGCGCGTGCCGATTTTCCCGGCGGCGACGCAGCCGAGCTGTGGCGCAGCATCCAGCGCATTCTCAGCCTGCCGCGCAAGACGCGCCTCTTCACCGGCCATGATTACACACCCACGGGCCGTCTGCCGGCCTGGGAGAGCACGGTCGCCGAGCAGCAGGCGAAGAACACGCACCTGCGCAAGGTCTCCACAGAGGCCGAGTACGTCGCGATGCGCCAGGGGCGCGACAAGACGCTGCCGCTGCCGAACTTCATGCTGCTGGCGCTGCAGGTGAACATCAACGGCGGCCGCCTGCCGGAGCCGGAGAGCAACGGCCGGCGCTATCTCAAGGTGCCGCTCGATGCGTTTCCGGGGGCGGCGTGGGGGTGAGGGCTGCTCACCACATAGTCTTTACGCCCATCGCGTCGAACGCAGGATCACAGGTCACCAGATCGAGGTTTTCCAATCTAGCCTGGGCGGCGAGAACCCGGTCGAACGGATCACGATGCGCGCCGGGCATTCTCCCCGCCTCTTGCCCATGACGCAGGGAGATGGGCAGCGGAGCAAATCCGAGTTGCTCTACGACTTCGACGAAATCCTGCAGGAGGCGTCCTGGCACGTCGAGCTTGCCGATGCGGACCTTGGTCGCAATTTCCCATGCGGTGGCGGCGCTGACATGGACATCCACATCGGGTCGGCCGAGGTACCGGCGCAACTTGCTCGAGATGCGCTGGTCTGCGGTAACCCACCAGATGAGCGCGTGGGTATCGAGCAGAGCGGCCATCAGGTTCGCGATTTGCGCTGACGCGTGGAACGAGCAGGTGCGCGGCTTCGCCCCTTGGATGTGGAATCCACGCCGAGCCGCGATGCTTCCGGTGGGGCGTCTCCATCATCCCAGAGATCGAGTTCGTCATCGGGAAGCGGATCGAAGAAGAATGCATCGGGCAGTTTCAGCCGTCCCTTGAGAGCCCCGAACGTCCGGCGGCGCAGGACGTGCGCGGGTGCATCCATCGGCACGAGCCGCACAACCGGTTTCTTGCCCCGCGCAATGACGATCTCCTCGCCCTTTTCGGCGCGTTCGATCAGCTTGGAAAGGTTGGTCTTGGCGGCGTGAACGGTGAAGGTGGACGTCATTGGCTTAGCTCGATGTAACCACCAGCTAAGTTAGCTAATATTAGCTAATTTGTCAACGTGGAGGATCTAGGCCTTTCGCTGCCGGCACGATGGCCGCCAGATAAAAACCGCGTAGGTTGGGTTAGCGCGGCCACCGTGGATGGAGCAGGATCGCGAAGCCGATCCGCGCGTAACCCAACATGGGTCCGCGTTCGGAGGTGTTGGGTTACGGCCTTCGGCCTAACCCAACCTACGCCTGACGCGCTCGCGGGGATGACGGGGGCGACCCTACCCCCCAATCACCTCGACCCCCATCTTCGCCATCTGCGGCACTCGCTCGCCTGACTTGAGCGCCTTCTCCGGGTTCGACGCGTTGCCCTCCAGCCCGCGCTTCTTCACGCCCTGCACGATGGCGGCGAGGCGGAAGAAGGAGAAGGCGAGGCAGAATTTCCAGTTGGGGATTTCGCGTAAGCCGGTGCGCTCGCAATATCTGGCGACGTACTCCTCCTCGGTCGGGATGCCGAGCGCCTTGCGGTCGACGTTGGCCAGGCCGCGCATGGTCTCGTGGTTGGGGAAGCGCCACTGCATGCACTGGTAGGCGAGGTCGGAGAACGGGTGCCCGATGGTGGAGAGCTCCCAGTCGATCACCGCCAGCAGGCGCGCGCCGTCCGGCTTGAAGATCATGTTGTCGATGCGGTAGTCGCCGTGCACCAGCGTGGCGCGGCCGTCGTCGGGCGGCTCGTTCTCGACCAGCCAGGTGATGAGCGTCTCCATGTCGGGCTGATGCTCGGTCTCCGACGCGCGGTACTGCTTGGTCCAGCGGTCGCGCTGGCGGGCGAAGTAGCTGCCGGGACGACCGAAGTCGACGAGACCGACCTTGGCCGGATCGACCATGTGGAGTGCGGCGAGCGCGCGGTTCTGCTCGTCGTAGACCTTGGCGCGCTGCGCGTTGTCCAGCTCGGGCAGCGCCGGGTCCCAGAACACGGTGCCGTCGACGAACTCCATCACGTAGAAGGCGGTGCCGATGATGCTGTCGTCCTCGGTCAGGTGCAGCATGCGCGGCACGGGCACGTCGGTGTGCTCCAGCCCCTTCATCACGCGGTACTCGCGGTCGACGGCGTGCGCGCTTTTCAGCAGCGGGCCCGGCGGCTTCTTGCGCAGCACGTAGCGGCCGCTGGGCGAGGTCAGCAGGAACGTCGGGTTCGACTGCCCCGTCGGCGTCTTCTCGGCCGTGATGGGGCCTTTGAAGCCCGGCAGCGCGGACTCCAGGTATTTCGCCAGCGCGACGAGATCGATGTGCGCGGCCTGGTGCGCGAATGAGGTCATGCGAGAACTATCCTCTGCATTTTTCCTCTCCCCATTCTTCATGGGGAGACGGTTAGGGTGAGGGGCAGAAGCTGGCTCCGACGGCGGCGTGCGTGGCTGCTCCTCACCCCGGCCCTCTCCCCGTAAGAACGGGGAGAGGGAGAGTTAGATCTTCTGGTTCGTGTACTGCTTCAGCTCCGCGCGCGCGACCTGGCGGCGGTGGACGGCGTCGGGGCCGTCGGCGAGGCGGAGCGTGCGCAGGTGCGTCCACATGTGGGCGAGCGGCGTGTCCTGCGTGATGCCCATGGCGCCGTGCATCTGCACGGCTTCGTCGGTGATCTCCAAGGCGATGCGCGGGGCGATCACCTTGATCTGCGAGATCCAGGGCGAGGCGTCGCGCTGGCCGACGGTGTCCATCATGTAGGCCGCCTTCAGGCACAGCAGGCGCGCCATTTCGATCTTCATGCGGCTTTCCGCGATGATGTCGTAGTTGGCGCCGAGCTGGGCCAGCGGCTTGCCGAACGCTTCGCGCGACAGCGAGCGCCTGCACAGCAGCTCGAGTGCGCGCTCCGACTGGCCGATGGCGCGCATGCAGTGATGGATGCGGCCCGGACCCAGCCGGCCCTGCGACACCTCGAAGCCGCGGCCGCGGCCGAGGATCAGGTTCTCCTTGGGCACGCGCACGTCGGTGAAGCGGATGTGCATGTGGCCGTGCGGGGCGTCATCGTCGCCGTAGACCTTCATGGGACGCAGGATCTCGACGCCCTTGGTGCCGGCCGGGACGAAGATCTGGGAGTGCTTGCGTGTGCTTGCTCGGCGCCTGCGGATCGGTGCACACCATGACGATGTAGATCTTGCAGCGCGGATCGCCGGCGCCGGAGGCGAACCACTTCTCGCCGTTGAGCACCCACTCGTCGCCATCGAGCTTGGCACTCCAGCGCGAGGTTGGTGGCGTCGGATGAGGCGACGCCAGGCTCGGTCATGATGTAGGCGGAGCGGATCTTGCCGTCGAGCAGGGGCTTCAGCCACATCTCCTTCTGCGCGGGGCTGCCGTAGCGCTCGATCACTTCCATGTTGCCGGTGTCGGGGGCGGCGCAGTTGAAGGTCTCCGGTGCCAGACCGCGACCAGCCCATCTCCTCGGCCAGGTAGGCGTATTCGACCGTGGTCAGCCCGTAGCCCTTGTCGGAGGCGGTGAGCCAGAAGTTCCACAGCCCGCGCTCGCGCGCCTTGGCCTTCAGGCCCTCGCGAATCTCCTCCTGGCGCTTGGTGTAGGTCCAGCGGTCGCCCTTGCCGACCTCCGCCTCGTACTCGTGCTCCAGCGGCATGATTTCGTCGCGCACCATGGCGCGGACTTTTTCCACCAGGGGTTTCACCTTGGCCGTCATGCCGAGATCCATGGGCGTTCTCCGTAGCGTGTGTTTTGGTTGTGTGGCCGCAATTGAAGCACGCCAGAACGCTGGAGAGAAGCGCTCGGTGCAGCGGGCCGATTGTCATTCCCGCCCAGCGAAGCGCAGAGCGGGAATCCAGCCTCGAGCGCGCTGCCCGCAGCTGGATTCCAGCTGATCGCGCTGCCGCGCTTGCGGGAATGACGGCGGGTCCGGCGGTCCTCCCCCGTTCGTTCGTGCGGCAGTTTATCCAGGGGCCTGGGTGCTTGCTGGCCTAGCAGGCATGCGATACCAAGGCTGCGTCGAAATGCGCTGAATTCTGAGGGGACCCACATGGCTGTCGATCCGTCCGGCGGACATCCGGCGATGGACTATCCGGAACACCTGCGCACCTATTCGGGCTTCCTGAAGGGCACGGTGGTGCTGGTCGTGCTCTGCATCCTCATCCTTCTGTTCCTGTTGACCCGCGTACCGTAGGCGCAGGTCCGGGTTCTGCCCGGCCAGTCGGAATGCGGCGATTGCCCGGCAGAGCGCGGGCGGGGAGCATGTCATGGTCACCATTGCCGTCACGAGCGGAACGCGATGGCGAGCCCCGCGTGGCCGTGTCGCCGGAGACGGTCAAGAAGCTCGGCGCACTCGGCGCGACGGTGCGCGTGCAGTCCGGTGCCGGTGCCCAGTCGCGGTTCTCCGACGAGATCCTGAAGGCGCAGGGCGCGACCATCGCCGGCAGCGCGGCCGAGGCGGTGAGCGGTGCGGATATTCTGCTGACGGTGCGGCGGCCCGATGCGGCGACCGTGAAGGCGCTGAAGCCCGGCGCCATCGTCGCGGCGATGCTGTCACCCTTACGACGACCGGCCGGGCCTCCAGGCGCTGGCCGGCTACCGGCGCGACGCTGATGGCGATGGAGTTCATGCCGCGCATCAGCCGCGCGCAGTCCATGGACGTGCTCTCCAGCCAGGCCAACCTCGCCGGCTACAAGGCGGTGGTGGATGCCGCCGCGCACTTCGGCCAGGCCGTGCCGATGATGATGACGGCGGCCGGCACGGTGCCGGCGGCGAGGGCCTTCATTATGGGTGTGGGCGTGGCGGGGCTGCAGGCGATCGCCACCGCGCGGCGACTCGGCGCCATCGTCACGGCGACCGACGTGCGTCCGGCGACGAAGGAGCAGGTGGCCTCGCTCGGCGCCAAGTTCATCGCCGTCGAGGACGAGGAATTCAAGCAGGCGCAGACGGCTGCGGGCTACGCCAAGCCGATGTCGGCCGAATACCAGAAGAAGCAGGCGGAGCTGGTGGCCAATCACATCAAGACCCAGGACATCGTCATCACCACCGCGCTGATCCCGGGCCGCCCGGCGCCGAAGCTGATCACGGCGGCGATGATCGACAGCATGAAGCCGGGCGCGGTGATCGTCGATCTGGCGGCCGAGCGCGGCGGCAACACGGAGCTGACCCAGCCCGGCAAGACCATCGAGCACAAGGGTGTCACCATCATGGGCCCGCTCAACCTCGCGGGCGAGGTGCCGGTCAATGCCTCGAGCCTCTACGCCAAGAACCTCTTCGCCTTCCTCGAGACCATGATCGACAAGAAGGAGAAGGTCTTGAAGATCAACTGGGACGACGAGATCGTCAAAGGCACGCTGGTGGCCAAGGACGGCAGAATCGTCCACCCGAGCCTGCAGGGGGCGTGAGATGATGGAATCGCTGAGCGCGCACCAGATTCGCCTCCCCTGGAGGAGCGATGCGTCGCGGTAGCGCGGTCATCGCTGACGGTGCCCACACGCGACGGACGAGCGAGTTACTGGACGCACGGGTGGGGGTGTCCGAGCCACGCGATCATGTCACCCCCACCTGGAACGCCATCGGGCTTAGCTCGCCAGGTCGCGTCTGTGTCATCTGTCGGTCTGGCGCTTAGCCGTGGCGTCCGCCCTCCCCGCCAGGGGGAGGGAAAAGTCGCGCATGCCTTCGTTGCGGCGGCGCTCGCGTTGCGTTTGCAGCGATTGTCTCTCCAGCTCCCAGCCCTCGCCGCCGGCGGCGGGGATGTGAGCCCGTTCGTCTACCAGTTCATGGTGTTCGTGATCGCGATCTTCGTTGGCTACTACGTGGTGTGGAGCGTGACGCCCGCGCTGCATACGCCGCTGATGTCGGTGACGAATGCGATCTCATCGGTGATCGTCGTCGGCGCCCTGCTGGCCGCGGGCGTCGCGCTCATCGCCAATGGCAGCGCGCTGGCAAAAACCTTCGGCTTCCTCGCGCTCGTCATGGCCTCGGTGAATATCTTCGGCGGCTTCCTCGTCACGCAGCGCATGCTCGCCATGTACAAGAAGAAGGAGCCGAAGAAGTGAGGGCATCTCCGGTTCATCGAAACTCCGCGTTGTTCCCCTCCCCCTGTGGGGAGGGGTTAGGGGTGGGGGAACCCCGACGTTGATCGTTCTGCCATCCCCCCCTCCCGTCCCTCCCCCACGAGGGGGAGGGGACGGCCGAGGTGAGGCGAACTCATGAACCCAAATCTGGTCGCGCTGCTCTATCTCGCCGCGGGCGTGCTGTTCATCATGGCGCTGCGCGGGCTGTCGAGCCCGGAGAGTTCGCGGCGCGGCAACCAGTACGGCATGGCCGGCATGGCCATCGCCATCGCTGACCACGCTGGCGCAGATCAGCGACTTTTCGGGCATGACCTGGCTGCTGATCATCGGCGGCCTCGTCATCGGCGGCGGCATCGGCGCGGTGATCGCGCGGCGCATCCCGATGACGTCGATGCCGGAGCTGGTGGCGGCGTTCCACTCGCTCGTCGGCCTCGCTGCGGTGTTCGTGGCCGCGGGCGCGCTCTACGCGCCGGAAGCCTTCGGCCTTGGCGCGCCCGGCACCATTGCCGGCGCCAGCCTGCTGGAAATGTCGCTCGGCGTCGCCATCGGCGCCATCACCTTCACCGGCTCGGTGATCGCGTTTGCCAAGCTGTCGGGCCGCATGTCCGGCAAGCCGATCACGCTGCCGGGCCGCCACCTCATCAACATCGGCCTCGCGGCGCTGATGGTCGTGCTGATCTTCTGGTTCTGCCAGTCGGGCGGCGATCACATGCTGTTCTGGGCCATCACGGCGGCGGCGCTGCTGTTCGGCATCCTCATCATCATCCCGATCGGCGGCGCGGACATGCCGGTCGTGATCTCGATGCTCAACTCCTACTCGGGCTGGGCGGCCGCCGGCATCGGCTTCACGCTCGGCAACATCGCGCTGATCGTCACCGGCGCGCTGGTCGGCTCCTCGGGCGCGATCCTGTCCTACATCATGTGCAAGGGCATGAACCGCTCGTTCGTGTCCGTGATCCTCGGCGGCTTCGGCGGCGAGACGGCAGGCCCCGCGGCCGGCGCCGAGCAGCGCCCCGTCAAGCTCGGCTCGGCTGAAGATGCCGCCTTCCTGATGAAGAACGCCGGCAAGGTCATCATCGTGCCGGGCTACGGCATGGCGGTGGCGCAGGCCCAGCATGCCCTGAGAGAGATGGCCGACAACCTCAAGAAGGCCGGCGTCGAGGTGAAGTACGCCATCCATCCCGTTGCCGGCCGCATGCCCGGCCACATGAACGTGCTGCTCGCGGAAGCCAACGTGCCCTACGACGAGGTGTTCGAGCTGGAGGACATCAACAACGAGTTCGCCCAGGCCGACATCGCCTACGTCATCGGCGCCAACGACGTGACCAACCCGGCGGCCGAGGACGACAAGACCTCGCCCATCTACGGCATGCCCGTGCTGCAGGTGTGGAAGGCCGGCACGGTGATGTTCAACAAGCGCATCCTCGGCGCGGGCTACGCCGGCATCGACAACCCGCTGTTCTACCGCGACAACACCATGATGCTGCTCGGCGACGCCAAGAAGATGACCGAGGAAATCGGCAAGGCGACGGGGCACTGAGCCGGCCGCTCCTGCGTTCCCGGATTGCGCGCACCCTCGGGTCAGTATGCCCTTGGGCGTGTCGCGCATCGGCTGGTCGCTCTACCTGTTGAAGGGCAAAGACCCCGGCTCTCTGGCGCTTCGAACTTGATCACAGATCAAGTTCGTACGCCCCGGCCGGGGACGCAAGAGGCGGGCTCAGGCGAAACCGCCACGTCCCCTTCAGCGCCCTTATCTCCACTTGGCCCGGACCATCGATGCGCATATCTGAGTAAGCGATCTGGCGCAGGCTGAGCCGTCATATCGACGCCACAAGCCCACGGGCAGTATTTCGGGCGGGTCGGAGAAGAACATGTCGCACCTCAATCGGCGCGACGTGCTGCTCGGGATAGGAGCCACGCTGATGGCGTCGCCCGCTACGCCTCTTTCTGCGGCTACGTTCAATTGGCAGCCCATCTCGCCCGCTGATGCCGGGCTTTGCGCCCGACATAGAAGCGCGGCTCGACACGCTGATCGCCGTCAAGCGCGCCTGGGATCTGCATGGCGTGGTGGTGGTGCGCAACGATCGCCTGGTGCTGGAGCGCTATTTCCAAGGCGAGGACGAAGCGCGCGGCCGGCAGCGTCGGCAAGATCGCCTTCAAGCCCGACACGCTGCACGACATGCGCTCGGTCTCCAAGAGCGTGGTGAGCCTGCTCTACGGCATCGCGCTGGAGCAGGGGAAAGTGCCGCCGCCGGAGGCGCCGCCTGTTCGCTCATTTCCCGAGCATGCCGATCTCGCGCGCGAGCCCGGCCGCGAGCGGCTGACCATCCAGCACGCGCTCACCATGACCATGGGCACCGAGTGGGACGAACTCAGCATTCCCTATACCAATCCGGCCAACAGCGAGATCGCCATGGACCGGGCGGCCGATCGCTACCGCTTTATCCTGGAGCGGCGCGTGATCGAGGAGCCTGGGCGGCGCTGGATCTACAGCGGCGGCGCGACGGCGCTGCTCGCCCGCATCATCGCCGACGGCACCGGCAGGCCGCTGCATCAGTTCGCGCGCGAGGCCCTGTTCGATCCCCTCGGGCTGGGCTCCACGGCGTGGGACGCGGATGCCAAGGGCGAGGCCATTGCCGCCTCGGGCTTGCGCATGACCCCGCGCGATCTGGCCCGGATCGGCATGATGATGGCCGGCGGCGGTATGGCAGGCGATCGCCGTGTCGTGCCGGCGTCGTGGATCGGCGCGCTCGACGGAGCCGGTTGTGGCGGTGGATTTCTGGCGCTTTGGATATCACTGGTACATAGGCGATGCTGCCTTTGGCTCCAGGACTGAACGCTGCTGGGGCGCCTTCGGCAACGGCGGCCAGCGGCTGTGGGTGATCCCGATCCTTGCAAATCGCCGTCGCGATCACCGCCGGCAACTACAACACCACCGACCAATGGCTGCCGCCGACTCGCCTGCTGTACGAGGTCGTGTTGGCGAGCGTTGTTTGAGGCATCGTCACAACTCCCCCGTCATTCCCGCCAAGACGCCGATGTGCCGGGCTGCCATCGCCCGCAAAGCTGGGTCAATCCCCCGTCGGCGAAATCCGGAACTCGATCACTTGCGGCAGCTTGAGCAGGTGCTGCGACGAGCGCCTGGGCGCTGTCGCGATCGCGGCAGCGGATCACCATGCGGTACTCGAAGCTCCGGCCGTCGTCGATCAGGCGCGAGTGCAGGTTGGCGATGGAGAAGCCGTGACTGCCGACGAGCTTCCGCAGCTCGTCCTCGCCCATCACCGCGTCGCGTTTGAAGCGCAGATGATGGTGGGCATAGAACTCGGACGGCAGCTTGTTCTCGATCAAGCGGAACACGCTCAGGACCATCAGCGTGGCAATGGTGCCGAGCAGCGCGGGATACCAGAAGCCGATGCCGACGAGGATGCCGATCGAGGCCGTCATCCAGATCGACGCCGCCGTGGTGAGCCCGCGCACGGTCAGGCCTTCCTTGAAGATCACGCCGGCGCCGAGGAAGCCGATGCCGGTCATGATGCCCTGCGCCATGCGGGTGGGATCGGTGCGGATGGCGTCGATGGCGACCTGCGTCATCCATTCGTTCTGGTAGACGGTGACGAGCATCAGCAGCGAGGAGGCCACGCACACGAGCGCATGCGTGCGGAAGCCGGCCGGGCGGCCGTGGAAGGTGCGTTCCAGGCCGATCACCGCGCCGATGAGGAGCGCGCCGAGGATGCGCGCGGACATGATCGAGAAGTTCGTCGGCATGGCTCAGTGTAGAGCGCAGCAATCGTAGGATGCCAGCCAATCCGCCGTCATTCCCGCCGAGCGAGCGCGAGCGGGAATCATTCGGCGCCGGTACGCGGCTGGATTCCCGCTGACCGCGCTATCGCGCTGCGGCATGACGCGGGAATGACATCATGCGGCATGCGACGCGCTTGACCGCGGTGCGGCGTGCGCGCGAGAAGGCCGCCATGTCGTTCTGGATCAAGCTCGTGCTCGGCGTGGCGGCGGCCTACGTGCTGATCGCGCTTGCCGGCTATCTCGGCCAGCGCAGGCTCATGTACTTCCCCGACCGCGCGCGTACGCCGCCGGCCGCGGTCGGTCTGGCCGACGTCGAGGAGCGCGTGCTGAAGACGCCGGACGGCGCGCGCGTCATCGCCTGGTACGGCAAGGCGCGCCCGGGACAGCCGACGCTGCTCTACTTCCACGGCAATGGCGGCAGCCTGGCCGCCCGCGCCGAGCGCATCCGCCGCTTCATGGCCGAGGGCTGGGGCGTCTACATGATGACCTACCGCGGCTATGGCGGCAGCACGGGAGTCGCCGACCGAGGTCAACAACGTCGCCGATGCGCGGCTCGCCTACGGCGCGCTGGTGCAGGAGGGCGTGGCGCCGCAGTCGATCATCGCCTACGGGGAGTCGCTCGGCACCGACATCGCGGTGCGCGTGGCGGCGGAGCGGCCGGTCGGCGGGCTGATCCTGGATGCGCCCTACACCTCGATCGTCGACGTGGCGGCCGGGCCTATCCGTTCCTGCCCGTGCGCTGCTTTCTCACCGATCGCTACGAGACGAGCAGGTACATCGCCAGCGTCAAGGTGCCGCTGCTGATCCTGCACGGCGAGCGCGATCCGGTCATCCCGGTGGCCATGGGCAAGGAACTGTCGCGGCTGGCGAACGAGCCCAAGCGCCTCGTGCTGTTCCCCAACGGCGACCACAGCGACCTCTACATCGACGGCAACAACGCCATCGATGCCGTGCGGAAGTGGGTGAGTGAGCTGAAGGGCTGAGGCGTTCGTGAACGGTAGATTGGGCGACGGCCTCAGCCCATCCCGGGTTGCGCGCTGTATCAACCCAACCACGATTGCCACACTCGGCGCACCGATGACGAATTCGTGCGCTGAGCGCAGGCGCGCAGCACTCACCTCACGCGCGGTGCGGCTGCAAGGTGTGCTTGCGGGCGCCCGGCCTTCGTATTTCAGCCGTATGACCGAAAGGACCGGTGTATACGGGCCGCAGCGTGATCGATCTCTCTTGGAGCAGCAGCATGGCCACCACATCCGCGATCCTTCAGCCCGGCAATGTTGCGGTGGTTACCGGCGCGGCGCTGGGTATCGGCCGGGCCATGTGCAAGCGATTCGCCGAAGCGGGGATGTCGGTGGTTCTGGCGGACTTGCCGGGCGGCGATCTGGACGCAGCCGTTCGCGCGATCGGTGCTCTCTCACGTCGCGGCTCCGACGCGGTCGTTGGCGTGCCGACCGATGTCGCCGACCCGGAGCAGGTCGAGAGGCTGCGCGACACGGTCATTGCGAAGTTCGGGAAAGCAAACGTACTGGCCAACAACGCTGCGACGCGTGTTGGCCGCGGGTTTGCTGCCGATCTCAGCGACTGGCGAAAAGGCATGGACGTCAACCTGTGGGGAGCCATTCTGGGTGTGCGTGCTTTCCTGCCGGGTATGCTGGACGCTGCGGAGCCCGGTGCCATCATCAATGTCGGCTCGAAGCAGGGGATCACCAATCCGCCGGGCATCCGATCTACAACATGACGAAGGCCGCGCTGAAAACCTACACGGAGCTGCTGGAGCATGAGCTGCGGTCGAACCCGGACAATCGGGGTGCCGGTCGCGTCACGGCGCATCTGCTCGTTCCCGGCTGGACGACCACGGGCACGCAGGAGCACAAGCCCGGCGCGTGGCTGCCGGAACAGGTGGTCGACATGATGCTGGCGGGAATGGCCCGAGGGCGATTTCTACATCATCTGCCCGGACGGAGAAGTGACGGCGGAGATGGACAGGAAGCGCATGCTGTGGGGTGCGGGCGATATGACGGAGAACCGCCCACCCTTGTCGCGCTGGCATCCCGATTTTGTCGATTTGGCAAAGCGAGAGTGCTCCTGATAAGCTGCACCTTCGGCTTCGCCCGGGGCGTGGCGCCCGCAGCTGGACCACATAGATCAGTCTTCATCGTCCTCGCGTGTCCGGCGCCCGGCGATGGCGTTGCCTCTCGACGACGGCCGTGACGACGACAAGCTTGCTGCTCTGGACTTGCCGGCACTCGCGGCAGTCTTCTTGGCTGCGTCAGCATAGGCCTGGTGGCGCGCGACCTCCTGCGGGTCCCAGGGATTGCCGCGGCAGGTGCAGTTGGGCACGTACTCTTTCTGGGAGCGGTAGGCGTTCTGCAACTCAGCGTAGGCCTTGCCCTGCAGGTCGGTCATGTGCGCCGGCTCGTCGCTGACGCCGGTGGGGTGAACGAAAAGCCGCCCTCCGGCCGGACAGCTCTCTTCGCACCGTCTGGCGTCCTTTGCGAAATGCGAGCGGGAGGTTGAGAAGCTCACGGGGAAATAGAAGCCGTCGCAGAGGCGCACGCACACCGTGCGGTAGGTGCCGGCAGAACGGGGCTGGGCGCTCGCGCGGTTCCGGACGGTCGCCGCTGTCGGGGAAGATATCCCCTCGCGGTGGCGCTCTGTCGGGCAGGCCCGGAGCGATGCCGGTGCCGAACAGCTCACGGATCCAGGCTTGCGCGAGCTGAAGCTTCATGCCCGGCGCTGGCGGCTCCGCGGAGCCGGCGGGCGACTGCGGCGGCCCGGCGAGGAGACTGGAGGACGCCGCGACGAGCGTCACGATCAGCAACGCCAGCGCGCCGAGCGGGAGAATGGCCGGCACGCGGCGACTAATTCTTGGGAGGGTCGGAATGGTACGCACTCGATCGGCTGCAGGACGCGACGCGAACTAGAACTCGGCCCACGCAGCAAAAGTTCCTGGCTCCATAGCAGCCTGAGCAGAGCCGCAGAGCTTGCATCTTGTCGCGGGCGGGGATATGTAAACGACATTAACATATCGGCCGCGCCATGAACCTCGCACCACTCACGAATGCGCCCTTCGCGATCCAGCTGCATGCCTATGCGGCGCTGGCCGCGTTCGTGCTGGGCGTGGTGCAGCTGGCGCGGACGAAGGGAACGGGCAGTCATCGCGCGCTGGGGTACACCTGGGTTGCGGTGATGCTGACCGTGGCGATCAGCTCGTTTTGGATTCACGGCGAGAGCCTGCGGATCTGGGGAACCTGGAGCCCCATTCACCTGCTCTCGATCCTCGTTCTGCTGATGCTCCCGGCAGCGATCTACTTCGCGCGCATCCACCGCGTTCGGGGGCACAAGCTCACCATGCTCGGCATTTTCTCCGGCGCGCTGGTCGTGGCGGGCCTCTTCACGCTCGTGCCCGGCCGCATCATGCACGGTGTCGTCTTCGGCGGCTGATTTTCTTAGCGCGCGTCAAGCTGCATTCCGGGCCTGTTGCTTTGGCCGTGAGGGTCGGCTCAACCGTTGGAAAAGAGCCCGAATTGCCTATATATTTCAGGCTCCGGCTTGTACGATTTGCTCCGGTTGCACCCCTGGGCTATCAACGGTTCGCGGCATTTCAACTGATCATCTTCCGGCAGGGATTTTCGGCCCTCGCGTAGGCCGATTGCCGCCCGTGGTCCCGGCATCAACGATAGGCAGCACTCGTGGCGGACGGCGACAAAACAGCGGGCGGCGCGCCCGGCGACAAGGGGCCGACCGACATCCGGTCGATCTCGATCACCGACGAGATGAAGCGCTCGTATCTCGACTACGCCATGAGCGTGATCGTGAGCCGGGCGCTGCCCGACATCCGCGACGGCCTCAAGCCCGTGCACCGGCGCATCCTGTTCGGCATGCACGAGCTGGGCGTCGATTGGAACAAGAAATACGTCAAGTGTGCCCGCGTCGTCGGCGAGGTGATGGGCAAGTTTCACCCGCACGGCAACCTCGCCATCTACGACGCACTGGTGCGCATGGCGCAGGAGTTCTCCCTGCGCGTGCCGCTGATCGACGGCCAGGGCAACTTCGGGTCGATCGACGGCGATCCCCCGGCGGCCGAACGCTACACGGAATGCCGGCTTGCCAAGGTCGCTCACACTTTGCTCGACGATCTCGACAAGGAGACCGTCGAGTTCCGCGACAACTACGACGGGACGATGAAAGAGCCTTCCGTTCTTCCGGCCAAGTTCCCCAACCTGCTGGTCAACGGCTCGGGCGGCATTGCCGTGGGCATGGCGACCAACATTCCCCCGCACAACCTTGGGGAAGTGATCGACGCCTGCGTCGCGCACCTGGATAACCCTGAAATCTCGATCGACGAGCTGATGCAGATCGTGCAGGGGCCGGACTTCCCGACCGGGGCGCTGATCCTCGGCCGTGCCGGCATCGCCGCTGCCTACCACAAGGGTCGCGGCGCCATCGTCATGCGGGCCAAGGTGCATACCGAGGAAATCCGCAAGGACCGCGAGGCGCTGATCGTCACGGCGATCCCCTACCAGGTGAACAAGCGCGTGCTGATCGAGAAGATCGCCGAGCAGGTGCGCGAGAAGCGGATCGAGGGAATTTCGGATATCTGGGACGAGAGCAATCGCGAGGGCATGCGCATCGTCATCGAGCTGAAGCGCGACTCGGTGGCCGATGTGGTGCTGAACCAGCTCTGGCGTCATTCCGACCTGCAGACGTCATTCGGCGCCAACATGCTGGCGATCAACGGCGGGCGGCCCGAGCAGCTCAACCTCAAGGACTTCATCGCCTCCTTCACGGCTTTCCGCGAGGAAGTCGTCTCGCGGCGCACCAAGCACCTGCTGGCCAAGTCGCGCGACCGCGCGCACGTGTTGGTGGGACTGGCGGTGGCGGTCGCCAACATCGACGAGATGATCCGGCTGATCCGGACGGCGCCGAGCCCGGCGGTCGCGCGCGAGCAGATGATGGCGCGCGACTGGCCGGCCAAGGACATCGGGCCGCTGGTCGAGCTGATCGCCGACCCGCGCCATGCGCTGACGCCGGCCGGCACCATCCGGCTTTCGGACGAGCAGGCGCGCGCCATTCTCGATCTGCGCCTGCAGCGCCTGACCGCGCTCGGACGGGACGAGATCGGCGACGAGCTGAAGAAGCTCGGCGAGGAGATCAAGGAGTTCCTGGCGATCCTCGCCTCGCGTGCCCGCATCGTCGACCTGATCAAGGGTGAACTCACTTCGATCAAGACCGAGTTCGGAACTCCCCGCCAGACCGAGATCGTGGAGATGGAGGGCGAGGTCGAGGACGAGGACCTGATCCAGCGCGAGGACGTGGTGGTGACGGTCAGCCACCGCGGATACATCAAGCGCGTGCCGCTCTCCACCTATCGCGCGCAGCGCCGCGGCGGCAAGGGGCGCGCGGGCATGTCGACGCGCGACGAGGATGTGGTCACGCAGATCTTCATCACGTCGACGCACACGCCGGTGCTGTTCTTCTCGTCGCGCGGCATGGTGTACCGCATGAAGGTGTGGCGGCTGCCGGCGGCGACGCCGCAGTCGCTGGGCAAGGCGCTCGTCAACCTGCTGCCGCTCGCCGAGGGCGAGGTCATCACGTCCATCCTGCCGCTGCCCGAGGACCAAAAGGGCTGGGCGGAATTGCAGCTCATGTTCGCGACGAGAAACGGCAACGTCCGCCGCAACAGTCTTGCGGACTTCGAGAGCATCAACCGCAACGGCAAGATCGCCATGAAGCTCGAGGACGGCGACCGCATCGTGCGTGTTGCGATATGCCGGCCGGGTGAGCCCATACCAGAAGATGCCGAGACCACGCCATCCGTCCCCGATAGCGCCGATGACGCAGATGAGAGGGCCGAGGCGAAGCCCAAGGTGCGGGTCATGGACAATGTGCTTCTGACGACAGCTGCAGGGCGCTGCATACGCTTCCCTGTCGACGATGTGCGGTTGTTTGCCAGCCGCGGCTCTGACGGTGTGCGCGGTGTTCGTCTCGATAGTGGTGACGAGGTGATCTCCATGGCCATCCTGCGCCATGTGGAGGCGACGCCCGGCGAGCGTGCGGCATATCTCAAGCAGGCGCTGGCCATGCGCCGGGCCCAGGGGGCCGAGATCGTGGAGGGCGCCGCGGATGTTGCCGAGGAGGCGGAGGAGGGCGCGGAAGCCGTGGAACTCACGCCGGAACGCTACGCGGAACTCGGCGGCCGCGAGCAGTTCGTGCTCACGGTGTCGGAGCGGGGCTTCGGCAAGCGCTCATCGTCCTACGAGTACCGGATCTCGGGGCGAGGGGGCAAAGGCATCACCGCCATGATCGTCAACGAGCGCAACGGGCGGCTGGTGGCCTCGTTCGCCGTTGAGGAGACCGACCAGATCATGCTGGTCACGGACGGCGGCAAGCTGATCCGCTGCCCGGTCGACGATGTGCGCATCGCCGGACGCAACGTGCAGGGCGTGCGCATCTTCAAGACCGAGGAGGACGAGAAGGTCGTCTCGGTGGAGCGCATCCCCGAGGACGGCAACGGCGATGCGGCCGAGGAGAATGGCGGCGCCGAGGATGCGTAGGTTCGGAGGCCGGTGTCAGACCCGGAGGGTCTGACACCGCACTCGCTCCGGATAACAACGCTACTTCGCGTTCTTCATGGCCTGGAACGAGAACACGAAGTCCTGCTTGTCGTACGGCTTGTGGCAGGTGAAGCAGTTGCTTCAGCTTGGCCTTGTCGTTGACGGTCTTGTCGGCCTTGAAGGCTTGGTATTCCCATTCACCGTTGCGGATGTCGTCGGCATACTCCTTGCCCCAGCCGGTGCGCTTCTCCATCACCGTGTAGGCGACGAGATCGCCCTTGATGAAGCGGCCGTTGGCGTCCTTCTCCGGATTGCCGGAGGCGTCGAGCTTGGCCTTGTACTGCACGAGCGTAAGTACGGTGCCGCTCGGAATGGGCTGGCCGGCCTTGACCGCGGCGATCGCTTCGGGCGTGGAATAGAGTTCGCGATACTGCTTGTTGTCGGCACGATCTACCGTCGTATAAAGCACGCCCTTGGCGTAATTTTCCGGGAATTTGACGTTCTCGCCTCCCGCCCGCGCACCCACCGCGAGCACAGCAGCCGCAAGCAACGCCGCAAACGACATCAGCCAAAGTTTCATGGTTTCCTCCCACCGACATGCCGGTTCCCCGACCCGCAAGTGTACGCAGGTTCGGCGGTCCTGGATCGCTGCGGTCAGGTGGGATGCTGATGAATTTTGCGTGAGCGCAAATCTGACCGGGGCGGTCGGGATGATCGGCTCACCAGACTGGAGCCGGTATGACGGGTAGGGCCGAGGAGGGACGCATGGAGGGTGGGAACGGAAGCCTGCTGCGGGTGCGCGATGGGCATGGGCACGCCCGGGTCTCGTTCGTGGAGCTGTTCTTCGACCTCGTCTTCGTGTTCGCCATCACGCAGCTGTCGCATCACCTGCTGGCGCATCTGAACGTCGCGGGGCTGGTGCAGACCACCCTGCTGTTCATGGCGATCTGGTGGGTGTGGATCTACACGACCTGGGTCACCAACTGGCTCGATCCGGAGCGTACGGCGGTGCGGCTGCTGCTGTTTGCGCTGATGCTTGCGGGCCTCGTGCTGTCGACGTCGATCCCGGAGGCGTTCGGGTCGAAAGGGCTCGTCTTTGCCGGTGCCTACGTGTTCATGCAGGTCGGACGCACGCTCTTCATGCTCTGGGCGCTGAAGGACCAAAGCGAGGGCAACTATCGCAACTTCCAGCGCATCACCTGCTGGCTCGTTCTATCGGCCGTCTTCTGGATATCGGGCGGCTTTGCGCAGGGGGACACGCGCCTTGCGCTCTGGGTGGTGGCCCTCGCCGTCGAGTACATCTCGCCCATGGTTCGCTTCTGGACACCCGGCCTCGGCGCGTCGACGACATCGGATTGGGACGTGGAAGGCGGTCACCTGGCGGAGCGCTGCGGCCTGTTCGTGATCATCGCGCTCGGCGAGTCGATCCTGGTCACCGGTGCGACCTTCGGCAAGCTGCCGTGGACGCCGGCCGTCGTCGCCGCATTCCTCCTGGGGTTCGTCGGCAGCGTGGCGATGTGGTGGGTGTACTTCAACATCGGTGCCGAACGCGGGAGCAAGCAGATCGCGGGATCGAGCGATCCGGGGAGGCTGGCGAGGCTCGCCTACACCTACCTGCATCTGCTGCTGGTCGCCGGTATCATCGTCGTGGCTGTCGGCGACGAGCTGGTGCTGGCGCATCCCGACGGGCACACCGATGCCAAGACGGCAGCCGTGCTGATTGGCGGGCCGGCGCTTTACCTGCTCGGCAACCTGCTGTTCAAGCGCGTCAGCGCCAACCGCTTTCCGCTTCTCGCATCAGGTTGGGCTCGCGCTTCTGCTGCTGCTGATCCCAGCTGCGCATGTCCTGAGCCCGCTCGTGCTGAGCGGTGCCACCACGCTGGTGCTGGTGATGGTGGCGATATGGGAGGCGCGGTCGTTCAGCTCGACCCGGGCCGCGTGATGCCGCCCCTGGCTCCCGCGCGCATTCTGTTCTATGGCGGGAGGACGGAGGACTGAATGGCAGCGGAAGCCAGCACCGAACTCGTCAAAGTCGTCGCCCTGCTCGGGGCGGGGGTGATCGCGGTGCCCCTGTTCCGGCGCGTTGGGCTCGGGTCGGTGCTGGGCTATCTCGCGGGCGGGCTCATCATCGGTCCCTACGGCCTCAAGCTGTTCTCCGACCCGCAGGCCATTCTGCACGTGGCCGAACTCGGCGTGGTGATGTTCCTGTTCGTGATCGGGCTGGAGATGCAGCCCTCGCGCCTGTGGAGCTTGCGGCGCCAGATCTTCGGGTTGGGCGCCGCGCAGGTTGTCGCCTGCGGCGCGCTGCTGACGCTGGTGGGTATTGCGGGGGGCTTGCTGCCGCTGGTGGCCTTCATCGCGGCGATGGGGTTCGTGCTGTCGTCCACCGCCGTCATCATGCAGGTGCTGGACGAGCGCGGGGATACGGCCACGCCGCACGGGCAGAAGATGGTCTCCATCCTGCTGCTGGAGGACCTCGCCATCGTTCCGCTGCTCGCGGTGGTGGCCTTCTATGCACCGGCGACCGGCACAGAGACGCCGCTGACAAGCGTGGCGATTGCCGCGGCTTCCATCGCCTGCCTTGTGGCTGCCGGCCTGTGGCTGCTCAATCCGATGTTCCGCGTGCTTGCGGCGGCGAACGCGCGCGAGGTGATGACGGCGGCAGCCCTGCTTGTGGTGCTCGGCGCGGCCCTGTTGATGCAACTCGGTGGCCTCTCCATGGCGATGGGGGCCTTTCTCGCCGGCGTGCTGCTGGCGGAGTCGACGTTCCGGCATCAGCTCGAGGCCGATATCGAGCCGTTCCGCGGCATCCTGCTCGGGCTGTTCTTCCTCAGCGTGGGCATGTCGCTCGACCTCGCCGTGATCGCGCGCGAGTGGCAGATCATCGTCGCGGGTGTGCTGGCCTTCATGGTGGTGAAGGCGATCGGCATCTATGCCGTGGCGCGGCTGTTCAAGTCCAAGCATGCGGAGGGTCTCTACCGGGCGGCGCTGTTTGCGCAGGGCGGCGAGTTTGCGTTCGTGCTGTACGCGGCCGCGGCGTCCGCTGGGCATCATTACGGCGGGAAACAATGCGACCTTTACGGCCATCGTCATCCTGTCGATGGCGCTGACGCCGTTCACCGTGCTGGGCCTGCAATGGCTGCTGCCGAGGGCGGAGGAATCCTTCGACGGCGTGGACAGGGCCGACAACCTGTCCGGCAGCGTGCTGCTGATCGGTTTCGGCCGCTTCGGCCAGGTCGTGAGCCACTCGCTGCTGGCGCGCGGCATCGACGTCTCCATCATCGACACCGACACGGAGATGATCCGCGCCGCCGCCGATTTCGGCTTCAAGGTGTACTATGGGGACGGTGCGCGGCTCGATGTGCTCCAGGCCTCGGGCGCCGGCGGCGCGAAGGCGATCATCGTGTGCGTCGACAAGCGCGATACGGCCACCCGCATCGCACGGCTGGTGAAGGCGGAGTTCCCTTTGACCAAGCTTCTGGTCCGCTCCTTCGACCGCGAGCATGCACTGGCGCTCGTGGAACTCGGCGTGGATGTGCAGGTGCGCGAGACCTTCGAGTTGGCCATGCGGATGGGCGAAGCTGCGCTGGCGGAACTCGGCGTGCCGGCGGAGGAGGTCGCGGAGGTGCTGGAAGACGTCCGCTATCGTGACGGCGAGCGCTTCAAGCTGGAGCAGGTCGGCGGCGTCATGGCTGGCGTGGACCTGCTGCGCGGGAACATGCCGAGGATGAAGCAGAAGCCGCTGACACAGCCGAGGCGTCCGGGCCGGGTACTCAGCGACGAGACGGCGGCGGCGACGCAGTCGCCGGTAGAGCAAGGCGTGACTGTGCCGGCTTCGTCAGGGGCGGCGCAAAAAGGGGAGGGGTGACATGCATACGATTACGATGGTTGGCGCCGGCATCGTAGCGCTGGCGGTGTTCGCGATCGGAGCTGCCGTGTCGGGCCGGACGGTGCCGACGGGCGCGCGCTGGTTCCTGCTGCCGTGGCTCGGAATTTCGCTGATCAACCTCTATGTCGGCACCATGCGAGGCTACTCGTTCACGACGGAGTTCGGGTTCTTCGTGATCGTGTTCGGACTGCCGGCCCTTGCGGCGTGGGCCGTTATCCGGCTGTACCGGCCCGCTTAGCCGGCACGCTCGGGCGAAGGCAGGCCCGACACCGGGTCAGCGCCGCAGCGGGCATTGGCCGGGCGCGGGAAGTCGCTGCTGCCCGGCCAACTCCCAAGGGTGACCTTGGTCGTCCGGCCCTGACCGCCGCGTGTGAACATGACTTCAACGGTGTCGCCGGGCCGCCTGCCATGCAGCAGGCAGGTGAGCTCGCGCGTGTTTATCGTGGCGCGGCCGTTCAGGCCCACGATGATGTCGTGACGGTTCAGTCCGGCGGTTGCGGCGGGGCCCGGCGTATCGACACCGGTGACGTAGGCTCCTCCTCCGCCGCCGGTGTAGCCCTCGACGTTGCCGCTGGTGATGTCGGTGATGGAGACCCCGAGCCATGGCCACTCGCGCAGCTGAGCGGTGGCGCCATACGCGGTCGCCAGGACAAACAGGGTCAGGATTGTCAGTTGCCGGGTCGCGCGTCTCATCGGCCATGCTCCCATGTGCCGTGGTCGGGGCGATGCGACGATGCGAGCGCAAAGCCGGCGCCCTTACACTTGAAGCTTAGGCCGCGAATCGTGCCGATGCAATCGGCGCCCGGGCCATGGGTGCCAATAAGTTTTCGCTGAGCTGCAAATGGTCAGGTTGCGTGTCTGATGTGCAGCATCCGGCTTATGCCGGTCAGGGGGTGGGTTCGTCCGTGGCCGGGTCGGCGATCTGCTTCAGCCAGTCGGCGAGATTGTAGTAGGTCGTCATGCGCATGATGAGGCCGTCGCGAACCTCGAAGAAGGTGCCGGCCGGCAGGCGGTAGGTCTGGCCGGAGGCGGGAGGCAATCCGGCGTCGGTCTCCACGTAGGTGCCGAGCACGTCGAACTCCGCGGCCGCGCGCGTGCCGTCGGCTGTCGCCATGATGGTGAGGTTCTCCAGCCGCTCGGCGTAGCAGCGCTCCATGTGCCTGGCGAACTCGCGGAACGCGGACTTGCCGCTGCGCCGCTTGCCCTGGTTGACGTCGTGGAGGACATCCTCGGCGAGGCAGGCGAGCATGGCCTCGCTGTCGCCCGCGTTGAAGGCGGCATAGTAGCGCTCGATGAGCGCAACGGTCATTGATGCGGTCATGGCGGCTCTCCGGCTGAGGCGCGGATTCTAGCAGGCGGGGCACAGCGCATCCATGCCTGTGGGCGCCGGAGCGGCGCGGAGCAATGGTGCGGCGCATCGGCATGGGTGGCCTGCGCAGGCTGGTTTGCCTTCACCGGGGGTTGCAACTAGGTTGCGGCAACCTCGCCGGTCCTCCTCCCTAACCCGAGCCTGTGATGTCATCGCCGCGCCGCGTGTTCTACGGCTGGTACGTTGTCCTCGCCGCGCTCGTGATCACGACCACGACATCGGGGCTGGCCTTCTACAACCTGTCGATACTGTTGGCCGCGTTCGTCGCCGAGCGCGGCTTTCCGGTGGCGCTGGCGAGCGCGGCAACCGCGGCGTTCTTCATTGCCGGCGGGCTCGGCGGCCTCGTCTCCGGCCGGCTCGTGGACCGGATGGATGCACGGGTTGTCATTGCGACGAGCGCGTTCGTCGGTGCATCGGCGCTTGCTACGGTGGGGCTGCTGCGCGAGACGTGGCACCTCTTCGCGTTTCATCTGGTGTTCGGCTTCGCGCATGGGGCCATGAGCCTGGTGCCGGTGACGACGGTGATTGCGCGCTGGTTCAACGTGCGCCGGTCGCTGGCGTTCTCGATCGGATCGACGGGACTGTCGCTGGGCGGTGTGCTCGTCGCGCCGGTGGTGGCGCTGTCGATCGAGCGCTACGGGCTGGCGGCGGTGGCGCCCTGGATGGCAGCGGGGATGATCGCGGGCGTCGTGCCGGTGACGCTGCTGGTGCTGCGGCCGAGCCCGCAGGCGATGGGCTTGGAGCCGGACGGGCTCAGCCGCGCGCAGGTGGCGGAGGCGCCGCCGCAGGCGTCGGTCGCCTACCGGGATGCGCTGCGGACGCCGTATTTCTTTGCCGTGTCGGTGGCCTACCTGTTCCTGCTCGGGGCGCAGGTGGGCGCCATCGCCCACTTCTACCGGTTGGCGAGCACGCGTGACGGCACCCATACGGCGGCGATTGCGCTGGCGGTGCTCGCGACGGGGAGCACGATCGGCCGGCTGATCGGCGGGGGCCTGCTGCTGAAGATACCCGCGCGCAAGTTCGCGCTGGTGCTGATGGCGATGCAGGCCATTTCGCTTGCGCTGCTCGCAGTTGCCTACAGCCGGACCGCCATTCTCGCGGCGACGGCGACGTTCGCGATCACGATCGGCAACTCGCTGATGATGCATCCGTTGCTGCTGGCGGAGCACTTCGGCACCAAGCACTACGGGCGCATCTACTCCACCAGCCAGATGATGACGGTGCTCGGCGTGGCCGGGTGTCCGGCGCTGATCGGGCTGCTGTATGAGCTGAGCGACGGCTATCAGGTGCCGTTCCTGGTCGTCTCGGGCGTGACGGTGGTGGGCCTGGCAGTGCTGGCGGCATTTCCGCCCAAGCGCCGCGCTTAGCTACAATCGACGCACGCGGGTCGTTTGCTCGACCGCGTCCTGAGCATGTCGAAGGACGCGACTGCAAGCCGATTAATGCCGTGGTTCGACAAGCCCACCACTGGGTTGGCGCGCGGCTTGTCGGCGTACGGCATTCGGCCTGGAACGAACTTCGAGCCCAGCACAGCGGCTACTCGGCAGCAGGCGCGAGGACGCAGCGAGCGCTCGACGGCCGGCGAGAGGTAGGCGCCCTGGCGCAGGAGTTCGCGCTGGACGGCGGCGGCGTCGACGTCCGCGGGGGCGCTTGCCCTGTCCGGCGGCGAGCGCTGCGGCGACGCCGGCGGCCTGGCCCGTGAGCCAGCACTGCGGGATCTCGCGCAGGAAGGTGTGCGAGTTCGCATCGCAGGCAACATGGCGGCCGGCGCCGAGGATGTTGTCGAGGTCGGCGGGAATGAGCGCGCCGTAGGGGACGGAGATGTTGGCGAACTTCGGCGAGAGGGAGGTGGAGACGCCGATCTCGTCGTCCCAGACCTGGCCGGTGTCCCATTGCTGGCGGGTGACCTTGTTCAGTCCGGCGATGCGGCGGCTGTGGCGCACGCCGATCTGCGGCGCGCCGAGCATGAGGAAGGCGTTGGCGAAGCCCGGGGCGGCGGCGCGGTAGACCTCGACGTGGCCGTTCGCGAGCTGGCGCGAGCGCAGCTCGACGGCGGTGAGGTCCTCGACGTCGACGGCGCTGTAGCCGGACAGGCGCGGGCCCATGAAGAGCGCGATGTCGCTGCGCCAGGACACGAACGGCTTCTCGAAGAATTTGAGCTTGCGAGCGGCCGAGCGCCATGAACTGGGTGAAGCCCTCCGGGTTGGCGCGGCGGAAGGCGAGCCACGCCTCCATGTCGACGCCGCCGACCAGGAAGGCGGTGTTGATGCAGTGGTGGATGTCGCCTTCGTCGATGTCGGATTCCAGCGCTCGCGTGGGTGCGCGCGATGAGGTCGGCATCTCCAGTGGTGTCGACCACGACCTTGGCGAGAACGGCGTGGCGGCCCTCTTTGCTCTCGAAGATCGCGCCCTTGACGGTGTTGCCTTCCAGGATCGGCGCGGCTGCCCAGGCGTGCAGCAGGAGGCGCACCTTGGCCTCGCCCGCCATCTGCATGGAGACGGTCTTGAGGGCTTCCGGGTCGACCGTAGGCGAGTAGGTGACGATGCCGTGGAAGGATGAGGTGCGCTGCGCCCAGTAGGCGGCGGTGGCGGCGTCCTTGGAGCCCCAGTCGGCGCGCTGCGGGCCGGCGACCGCCTCCTTGGGCAGGCGGTCCATGATCTCCTCGGCGAAGCCGCGGATGATGTGCTTGCCGGACCAGTCCGACATGCGGTCGATCCAGATGACGAGGCCGCCGGTGGAAAGACCGCCGAGGTGGTTGTAGCGCTCGACCAGCAGGACGTCGGCGCCGAGACGCGCGGCGGCGATGGCCGCAGCGGTTCCCGCCGGTCCGCCGCCGACGACGAGCACGTCGGTCTCGGCGAAGACGGGGATCTCGCGCGCGGCCTCGAGGTGGGTCTTGTTGGGCCTGGGACGGCGGTGGGACGCGGTGGCGCCGCCGAAGGTTTCGAGACCCTGTTCGGCGCCGATGCTGCTCGAATAGTTGGAGGCGGTGCGGGGGCCGTCCTTGAAGATTTCCGCCTGGTAGAGAATGCGGACGGTGTCGTCGCCAGGCTTGCGATCGGTCATGCTTGCCACCTTCGCAGGGGTTGCGCCCCCAGGACTAAATCACGGTGGGGGCGACCCGAAAAGAGCCACGCTCACGCGGCGGCCGGCGCGGCGAGGCGTATCTGCCGGCGCCGCATCAGGAGGAACAGCACGATCGCGCCGTTGAGAAGGTTCCAAGCCAGGCCGTTGGCGAAAGCCTGCCAGTAGGAGCCCGTGAGGTCGAAGATGGCGCCCGACATCCAGCCGCCGAGCGCCATGCCGAAGATGGTCGACATGATGACGAGGCCGACCAGCGTGCCGGCGAGGCGGGTCGGGAAATACTCGCGCACGATGATCGCATACATCGGCACGATGCCGCCCTGGAACAGGCCGAACAGCGCGGAGATGACGTAGAGCGGCGTGAGGCCGTCGGAGAGGAGATAGAGGAACAGGGCGACGCCCTGCAGGATCGAGCCGATCAGCAGGGTGGCGAGGCCGCCGATGCGGTCGGCGACGAAGCCCGAGGCGATGCGGCTGATGATGCCGAAGCCGAGCATCAGCGAGAGCATCTCCGCGCCGCGCGCAACGCCGTAGCCCAGGTCGCTGCAGTAGGCGACGATGTGCACCTGCGGCATCGACATGGCGACGCAGCAGGAAACGCCGGCCAGGCTCAGCAGGGCGAAGAGCGCGTAGGGGTTGAGGCCGAGGGAGGCGTTGGCGTTGTTCGTGGCGGCATCCGAGCGCCGCGCGGTCTGCTGGATGGACAGGCGCCGCCGCAGGGCCAGGGCCAGCGGCAGCATGGCGGCGATGCAGACGAAGCCGATGACGACCTGGTTCGTGCGCCAGCCGTACGTCTGGATCAGCCAGTTGACGATCGGCGGCCAGACGGCGCCGCCCACGTAGTTGCCCGAGGCGCAGATCGCGACCGCGATGCCGCGCCGGCGCGTGAACCAGTGCGAGATGTCGGCGATCAGCGGCGCGAAGGTGGCGGAGCTGCCGACGCCGATGAGCGAAGTTGGCGAGCGCAAAGACGAAGATGCTCGGCGCAAGGCCGGAGGCGATGAAGGCGACACCCAGCAGGAGGCTGGCGCCGATGACGGGGACCACGATGCCGAGGCGGTCGACAAGGCGGCCGATGACGACGGCGCCAAGGCCGAAGCCGAGCATGGCGAGCGTGTAGGGCAGCGAGGCGTCGGCGCGCGCGACCTGGAACTCGGCCTGCACGGCGGGCAGGGCAACCACGACGGACCACATGCCGACGCTGCCCACGGTGCCGATGAGCACGGAGGCGGCAAGCCGCAGCCATGCGTAGGCGGATTCCGCCTCGCTTGTGCGCGCAGTGCCGATTGTTTGGGCAGATCCGTCCATGGGCGCGCGACCATCGTTGCTTAGGCGTCGCGGGTCAAGCGCGCTGCCTGCCAATTGCGCAGCAGGCATGCGCCAGCGGCGTTGCGGTGCCGGCGGTCAGACATCCTGCGGCCGCCGCGCGACGATGGCGGCGGCCGTCAGGTTCAGCGCGATGCAGACGAGGAGGGCGGCGGTGTAGGTGCCGGCGGCGTCGCGCACGATGCCGATCAGGCCGGGACCGAAGGAATAGGTGAACTGGGTGATGGCCGTGGAGAGCGCGACGATCATGCCGAAGGAGGCCGGCTCGAACTCGCGCTGGATGATGAGCGCGGGGAAGGTGATGAGGTTGCCGACGGAGAAGCCGTAGATGGCGCAGGCGAGAAACAGCAGGTTGGGGTCCTCGGTCTGGATCATCAGCGACGAGGGCGGCCGACTGGCTGACGAGGGACAGCGCGCTCGCCATGCGCTGATCGATGCGGTGCGCGAGTGCGCCGAGCACGAGGCGTCCGACGATGGCCATGGCGGTGGTGACCGCGACGGCGATGCCGGCGGCGTTGCGGCCCATGTTCGGTTCCAGGAAGGCGATGATGTGCACCAGGAACGCGGCCTGCGACATGAGCGAGAGCGAGAACGGCCCCGATACGCTCCAGAAGGCGCTGCTGCGAAGCGCGGTGGCACGCGTCCATTTCGGGCCCGAGGCGGCGGTGCCGCTTCCTGCAGGCAGGCGATCGGTTGCGAACACGGGTGCGTCCGCCAGCACCCGCATGGCGAGCGGGACGATGACACACCAGGATGAGGACGGCACCCGTCAGCATCGCGACGGTGAAGCTCGTCTTGCCGGCAAGGAACACCAGCGCGGGAACGATCACCACTCCGCTCAGGCTGGCGCCGTTGAGAGCGAAGCTGATGGCAAGGCCGCGGCGCGCGGAGAACCAGGGGCCGATGATGTTGGTGATGGCGGCGACGCTCATGGTGGCCCAGCCGACGGTCATCACGAGGTAGACGGCATAGAGCTGCGCAGGCGAGCGGATGAAGGGCAGGGCCGTGACCGCGATGGCGAAGGAGACGGCGCCGGCCAGCACGCAATTGCGCGGGCCGAACTTGCGGATGCCGTCGCTGACGAAGGCGACGAGGATCGCCGCGACGAAGTAGTAGAGGCTGGCGGCGGTGGAGATCCACGAGGTCGGCCAGCCGTGCAGCCGCTGCAACTCGGCGAGATAGAAGGCGTGGCCGTAGAAGCCGAAGCCCCAGCACACCAGCGCCATCACGAAGCACGCGAAGACGACGCGCCAGCCGGCGTAGCGGAATGAGGCTTCCTCGGCCTCGTCAGGTGCCATCGGCCTGTTCATCTGCTTCCCAACGACACCACGGTTCGCGCAAATCCGCCTGTGCGGGCAGGACTTGTGGACGGTTCCCCCGGCCGCCTTGCCGGCGCCGAGGCCGGTCGCGCACGGTCAGCCACCGTACACGGAACGCGATTCGGCAGGGCACTCGGCATGCCCGCATACCGGGTATGGCGCGGGGCGGGAACGTGGGAAAGAGCATTCTCATCTTTTCGGACGGCACGGGCCAGGCCGGCGGGTTCATGCCCGACGAGACGCGCAGCAACGTCTACAAGCTGTTCCGCGCGACGCGGGTTTCGCCCGATACGATCATCGATCCCGCGTATCAGATCGCGTTCTACGACGGCGGGCTCGGCTCGCGCGCGGACGGCGAAGGCATCAAGATCAAGGCGTGGCGCCGCATCTACAACCTGCTGGCGCAGGCGACGGGCCTCGGCATCACGCAGAACATCATCGACTGCTACGCCAACATCATCCGCGTGTGGCAGCCGGGCGACCGCATCTACCTGTTCGGGTTCAGCCGCGGCGCCTACACGGTGCGCTGCGTGGCGGGCGTGCTGAAGCATTGCGGCGTGCCGACGGCGGTCGTGTGCCAGCGCACGGGGAAGGTGAAGCCGCTGCAGCGCGACATCAAGTCGGCGCGGCGCATCGCGACCGAGGCGGTGAAGCACGTCTACCAGCACGGCAGCTCGGTGAAGGGCGATCCGCATCGCGTGGAGCGGGAGGCGCGAGCGCGGCGCTTTCGCGCGGAGTTTTGTTCGGGCGATGGGCGCACGTCGAACACAGCGCCGTATTTCGTCGGCGTGTGGGACACGGTGCGCACGCTGGGAGCGGGTTCGCATGCGCTCGGCGTGCTCGCGCTCTTCGGCGAGATGCTGGCGGCCGGCGTAGCTGGCGTTGCGACCTATGTGCTCGGCTGGCCGTTTTGGCCGCTGTTTGCAGCGTTGGGCTTGGGCGTTCCGGCTGGTGCCTATGTCGCGGCATGCCTGCGCTACAAGGGGCTGGCGAGCCTCGCGCGCTACCGCATGGCGTTCTACGATTTGGCGCTGCACTACGCGGTGCGCTACGCGCGGCAGGCGATGGCCATCGACGAGAACCGCAAGAAGTTCGAAAGCGTGCCGTGGGACGCGCACGACACGCGGGAGCAGCGCGCGCCGCCGTCAGGTCCGGTGCCGGCGCGCATCAAGCAGGTGTGGTTTGCCGGTAGCCACTCGGACGTCGGCGGCAGCTATCCGGAGACGGAGTTGCGGCTGTCGGACATCGCGCTCGCCTGGATGGTGCAGGAGGCGCGCGCGCTGCCGAGCCCGATCCTGATCGACCACTCCGTGCTGCGGCTCTATCCCGACAGCGGTGGGCCGCAGCATGATGAGCGTGCGGCGTTCATCGCCGCGTGCCCGCGGTGGCTCGTCAAGGGCTCGCTGTGGTTCGTCAAGGAGAAGCACTTCGGCTGGCAGGAGGGCCACCGCCGGGTGCCGAAGGACGCGGTGCTGCATCCGTCGGTGATCGAGCGGTTCCGGCGGCCGGCCATCCTGAAGCACGGGCAGCTCGCACCCTACAGGCCCAGTGCGCTGAAACATCATCCGCAGGTGGCGGGGTTCTTCGGACAGCCGGTGGCGGCCGGAGACTTCGATGACCTCTACGCCGATACGACTTCCTCGGTGACGACCTTGAAGCCGGCGAGCCTCGCGGGGCCGAAGCTGGTGGAGAGCGCGACGTCGGTCGCGTCGCGGCCGCGCGCCATCAGGATGCGGCCGATGCGCGGCGTGTTGTGGCGGGCATCGAAGGTGTACCAGCGGCCGCCGAGGTAGGCCTCGAACCAGGCGCTGAAATCCATCGGCTCCGGCGCGACGGGCACGCCGATGTCGCCGAGGTAGCCCGTGCAGTAGCGCGCCGGGATGTTCATGCAGCGGCAGAGCGTGATGGCGAGGTGCGCGAAGTCGCGGCACACCCCGCGCTGCTCGCGGAAGCCGTCCCAGGCGGTGCGCGTGGCGGAGGCGTGCTGGTAGCCGAAGTTCAGCCGCTCGTGGACGTAGTCGCAGATCGCCTGCACGCGCGCCCAGCCCGGCGGGCCGTTGCCGAACAGCGACCAGGCCAGCGTGGCGAGGTGGTCGGTGTCGCAGTAGCGGCTGCCGAGCAGGTAGATCATGACGTCGTCGGGCAGTTCCTGGATCGGAAGCTGCTTGGCCTCGGGCTCGACGATGTCGGGCGCACCGCTGTCGTTGATGAGGAAGTCGCTGGCGATGGTGAGGCGGCCCGGCGGGCGCGACGATGCGCGTGCAGATGTTGCCGAAGACGTCGCGGTACTCGCGCGCCTCGATCGGCGGATCGAAGGTCATGTGTGCGGGCGTGAGGAGATCCGGCATGGCGCGACGGGATGCACGCTCAGCATCAGCACCATCGGCGTCGGCTGCGGGCACTCGTAGGCGATCTCGTAGCCGGCGCGGATTTGCATGCCCTTCTCCGTCGCTGTGACGCGCGGAGCCTGACGAAGATAGCAAGATCGGTGCCAGCGATTGCGCTAAGCAAACTCGGTGCC
The DNA here is from genome assembly GCA_963782855.1 of uncultured Alphaproteobacteria bacterium. Taxonomy (GTDB): domain Bacteria; phylum Pseudomonadota; class Alphaproteobacteria; order Rhizobiales; family Hyphomicrobiaceae; genus AWTP1-13. The sequence continues at coordinate 55,269 of CAWALW010000012.1, forward strand.
ATGTCGCCGCGCGTGCGCCGTGGCCGCAGCTGGTGCCTGCCGCGCGTTCCGCAGCTGCCCGGCTTCGGGACGCTCAGGCTGCCGGCGTGACTGCCGCGCGTGCGGGCGCGGTCGCCGAGGCTCGGCACGACGGTGACTTCGACGGTCATGTCGCGGAAGTCACCGGCCGCGCCGAAGTAGGTGCCGGAAAGCGGCACGGCCTGGCTCGGGTCGCGCGCGACGGCCACGCGGATCAGGTCGCGGTTGCCGACGATGGCGTTGGTGGGATCGAACTCCACCCAGCCGGCGCCGGGCAGGTAGACCTGGCACCAGGCGTGCGTCGAGCCGCCGCCGACGTGCTTCGGGCCGTCACGGCGCAGGGCACGTAGAGGTAGCCGGAGACGAAGCGCGCGGCGAGGCCGAGCGAGCGCAGCGCCTCGATCATGAGGAGGGCGAGATCGCGGCAGCTGCCGCGCCCGAGCCGCAGCGTAGCGGCGGGCGCGCGCGTGCCGGGCGCGGAGCGGCGCTCGTAGGTGAAGCTCTCCTTGAAGGCGTAGGTGAGCGTCATCAGCAGCATGCCGGTGTCGGTCGGCGGCCCTGGCGCAGGAAGCGGCGCACCCAGCGGTGGATCGCCTGGTCGGGATCGGGATACTGCGGCGTCATCGCCGGCAGCAGGTCGGACAGCTCCTCCGGCGGCGTAGCTGAAGGGATAGGTGCGGCGTAGTCCTCGATCTCGAACTCGGGCTGGGGGACGGCGTAGTGGTCGAGCCAGATGTTGCTCTCGAAGCGCAGCTCGCTGCGCCGCGCTCGGCCGAAGTCGGCGATCGTCACGCAGTTGCCGAACACGTCGTGCACCCAGCGCAGCTCGCGCGGGCTCGGCGTGATCGGTGAGCCGCGCCTCGAGCAGCTTCTGGTCGTAGCTGTCGCGCGGGCGGAACATCATGCGATGCTCGCCGAACGACACCGGCCGCTGGTAGCGGTAGGTGGTGATGTGGCGGACGGCGAGGAGGGTCATTGCGGGCGGCAGGCGTCTTTCCGTCTTGCGAGCGCCCCGATGTGGGATGCCCGGCCAACCCTTGCAAGATTTCGGGCGGGTTGTCCGTTCAGGCGGAAGGTGCCCGAGGGGGCTCCCCGCGGGCAATGACAAATCTGCCACGTTGACGGTGACTTTTGCGCCAGTTGCCGCCGGCTTGGGCAGCTCGTGTCCCGATTCCGAAGTTCGCCAGACTCCAGCCAATCCCCGCGCAAGCTTCGGAATCGAAAGGGACGCTAGAATCTTAGAGTTGCTGGTGTGATTTCAGAATCGAGAAATTCGCTCCGAACCCCGCAGCGCATGCCGGCGAATTTCTCGATCATCCCACTAGCGACCGCCGCTGAAGGGCCAGCTGCCGATGGCGCCCGCGCTCACGTTGCCGGCGAGCTTGTCGCCGTCGATGCTGGCCGTGAAGGCGAGCGTGAGGGGCATCGGGTTCTTGATGTCGGCCTTCCAGGTGAGGTTGTTGCCGCTGGCCTTGCCCTCGTAGATGTCGACGGCGTTGCCGTCCTCGTTGGTCATCTTGCCGGTGAGGTTGCCGCCGGAGTCCGTGAGCGCCAGCGTGGACTTGCGCTCGCCGATCGGCGTCTGCATGGACAGGTTCCAGGTGCCGGCTGCGGACATTGGTTTGCTCCCTTTGTGGCGATGCCCCTGGTTAGCGCAAAAATGCGGCGGGGGCCATCCACTCTCCCAAGGCGCCGCCGCGGAAAGCCGCGGAAGGCGGCTTGGTTTGGCGGCGGTGCTGCTTCAGGGCCTGCGCCGTTTTGGGATCGCGGGTTCTCGGGTTAGGCTTTCGCCAAAAGGAGCTGTCCAATGGATCGAGCAGGCGACATCGCAGCCTATGTCTTTTTGGTGGGCTTGGTTGGCTGGATGACCTGGGCGTTCGTTCCCTGGCGCGCGCTGGGCGGGTTCTGATTTTTGCGCGGATGGTTCGTGCGGGTGGTGGGACGGAAAGTCCGCGCCGCCGGCAAACTCACGCTCTGTCTTTTGGGGTTGCTTTGATTTGATTGGTCGGAGCGGGGAGATTTGAACTCCCGACCCCCAGTCCCCCAGACTGGTGCGCTAACCAGGCTGCGCTACGCTCCGATCAAGTGCGTCTTGTGCCCCGGCGGGGGCGCGGGGTCAACCGGCAGGCGTGCAGCCTCCGTCAGTCAATGCCTAGTTGGGCTTCGTTGCGAGGCTTTCCAGGCGCGTCGCGATCGCTGTGGGAGAATTTGCGCGCGCGGACCGTGGGCACGCGCGCGCGGCGCGGCGACGGCGCGGCGTGGAGGGTGTGGGCCTAGCTTGATGTCCATCACGTGGAGGCCGGCGGTGCGGGTGAGGCGGCGGGCGGCGGATTGGGTTTCGGCGGGCGAGGGCGGGCGTTCCGGGCGGTTGCGCAGGCCGAGATCGGCGAGGGTGCGCTGCAGGGTGTGGCCGCGCGCTTTGCGTGAAGGCTTCGATGCGGGCCCAGGCCTGGAGGAAGGTGCGCTCGGTGCTGCCGACCGGGCAGGGGCTCGTCGGCCGAGGCCGGCGCCGGCGGCGCAGAGTGTCGGCGATGTGGCGCGGCGACATGCGGATGGGGCGCATCTTCTCGAGGTCGACGCCGATGGTGGCGAGGCGCGTGACGCCGATCAGCGCGAGGTCGTCCGTGTGCGCGAGGCTGAAGGCGACGCCGCTGCCCGGCAGTTCCGGCTTGCCGCTCGGTGTCGCGCGTGAAGGGGTGCCCGCGCACGCCGGGACCGGCGAAGCGCTCGATGGCGAGGCGCAGCGCGGTGTAGGCGGCGCGGCGGCGTGAGGCCTCGCGCGGGTCGGTGAGCGCATCGGCGCGTTCGCGATCCTCGGGCGAGAGGCGCGGGGTGTCGCGCTCGATTTCAGCCAGCGCGGGCGCGCAGGCGTCGAGGTCGACGAGCCACAGTTCGATAGCGCTGTCGGGCATGGCGCTGGAGGTTCTCCGCGCGGCGCGGCGAAACGGGGGCGGCGGACGCGTACGCGGCTAGCGTCCTCCGCTTGAGATTGACGCGCGTAGCGGACGCGTGCGCATCGCCGGGAGCAGGCGCGCGAGCGGACTGGCGATCAGCCCCGCGCTGCTGGCGCGTATCGGTTCAACAGAGGCCGGAAGCGTCCTAGGCGCGGGCGCCGCGTTTGCGTCGGGTGCGGCGGCGGTTTGCTTGAGGGCGCCAGCGAGCACAGCTTGCACGTCGCCGAGCACGGAGGCGACCTCGCGCAGGGCTTTCACCTCCGCGATGGCTGAGCGCACGCGCCGAAGCCGGCTTCACGACCGGCGCTGCGGCGAGGCGCTTGACCTCGTCGACGCCCTGCTCGCGCAGGATCTTCTGCACGCCCTTGATGGTGTAGCCGGCCGTCTGCAGCAGGTGGCTGGATGCCGCGCAGCAGCTGCACGTCGGCCGGCCGGTAGTAGCGCCGGCCGCCGCCGCGCTTCATCGGCTTGAGCTGCGGAAACTTGGATTCCCAGAACCGCAGCACGTGCTTTCTGACGCCGAGCTCGGCCGACACTTCGCCGATGTTGCGAAATGCTTCCATCGCCTTTGGCAAGGCCTGAACCCCACTGGCAATTGTAAGCGCCTCTCGACTATTCCGCCGCCCGCCGCCGTCCGAGCCCGGCGTTGATGCGGTCCTTCATGATGTTGCTCGGGCGGAACACCAGCACGCGCCGCGGCGTGATCGGCACTTCCTGCCCGGTCTTCGGATTGCGCCCCACCCGCTCGCCCTTCTGGCGGATGTTGAACGATCCGAACGAGGACAGCTTGACCGGCTCACCCTCGGCCAGGCTCTCCGAGAGCACCTTGATGACCAGCTCGACCAGCTCCTGGGACTCATTGCGCGGCAGTCCGACTTTCTGGACCACCGACTCCGCAAGATCCGCACGCGTGAGCGTCTTGCCACCCATGGTTTCTCGCCCCTCCCCTACTCCCAACCCGCGAGGATGCTAGCCAGCGCCATTTCGAAGGGTCAACTAACAACAGACTGAAATTGCACACATAACTTGCTTGCCCTGTGGCTTTACCAGCGCGCCAGCACGGCGCCCCAGGTGAAGCCGCCGCCCATGGCCTCCATCAGCACCAGACCTACCCTCCCTGAGCCGATGTTCTTCGAACGCCTGATTGAGCGCAAGGGGGACGGACGCGGCCGAGGTGTTGCCGTGCTTGGCGAGCGTGACGACGACCTTGTGCGGGGAATGCCGAGCTTCTTGGCGATGCCGTCGAGAATGCGCTTGTTGGCCTGGTGCGGCACGTAGAGGTCGATCTCGTCGGGCGCGTAGCCCGTGGTGACGAGGGTCTCCTCGATGACGCTGGAGATCTTCTGCACGGCGTGGCGGAACACCTCGCGCCCGTTCATGCGCAGGATGCCCGGTGGTCTTGGTCGAGCCGGGGCCGCCGTCGACGTAGAGCAGGTCCTCGAAGCGGCCGTCGGAGCGGATGCGCGTCGCCAGGATGCCGCGGTCCTCGCGGCTGCCGAGCTGCGACTGCGCCTCCAGCACGACCGCGCCGGCGCCGTCGCCGAACAGCACGCAGGTGCCGCGGTCCTTCCAGTCGAGGATGCGCGAGAAGGTCTCCGCGCCCACCACCAGCGCGCGCTTGGACTGGCCCGCCTTGATGAAGTTGTCGGCGACGGTGAGGCGCGTAGATGAAGCCGGAGCAGACCGCCTGCACGTCGAAGGCGGCGCCCTTGGTGATGCCGAGGCCGGCCTGGATCCTGACGGCGGTGGCCGGGAACGTGCGGTCGGGCGTGGCGGTGGCGCAGATGATGAGGTCGATGTCGATGGGATCGATGCCGGAGCGCACGAGCGCCTGGCGCGAGGCGGCGATGCCGAGGTCGGAGGTCAGCTCGCCCTCCTCGGCGATGTGGCGCTGCTCGATGCCGGTGCGCTCCCTGATCCATTCGTCGGTGGTGTCGACGAGGCGGGCCAGGTCGTCGTTGGTCATGACGCGCTTGGGCAGGTAGGCGCCCACGCCGCGGATCACCGATCGAATGATTGCCACGTCTCACCTCGTCCTGGCCGGCCGCGGCGCCGTTCTGCCGGTCATGCCTGCTTGACTTCCGGCGGCTTGCTCTCGCCGAGCTTGCCGTGCAGCGCTTCCAGGTCGGCTGCCAGGCGCGCCAGCAGATCGCTTTCGGCCATGTCGTAGCCGACCCCGATGGCGCTGGCGAAGCCGAAAGCGTCGGTGCCGCCGTGACTCTTGATCACAATGCCATTGAGGCCCAGGAACGGCCCGCCGTTGAGACGGCGCGGGTCCATGCGGTCCCTGCAGCGCTGCGCAGGCCGCCCTGGCGCCAGCACGGCGCCGAGCTTGGCCGGCGAGCGAGCTGGTCAGCGCCTCGCGCACGTAGGCGGCCATCTGCCTGGCGGTGCCTTCGGCGGTCTTCAGCGCGATGTTGCCGGCATAGCCCTCCACCACGACGACATCGACGATGCCCTGGCCGATCTGGTCGCCTTCGACGAAGCCGCGGTAGTCGATCGGCAGGTCGTTCTCCTTGAGCCAGGCGTGCGCCTGCCGCACCTCCTCGATGCCCTTGATGTCCTCGACGCCGATGTTGAGCAGGCCGACCCGCGGCCGCTCGATGCCGAAGCAGCGCGCGCGCCATGGCGGCGCCCATCAGCGCGAAATCGGCGAGCTGGCGGGCGTCGGCGCCGATGTTGGCGCCGAGGTCGAGCACGATGCTGTTGTGGCCCACGGTCGGCCACTGGCCGGCGATGACGGGCCGCTCGATGCCGGGCATGGTCGCAGGATCAGCTTGGCCATGGCCATCAGCGCACCGGTGTTGCCGGCGGAGACGGCGACGTCGGCCTCGCCCTTCTGCACGGCCTCGAGCGCCAGCCACATGCTGGAGCCGCGCCCGCGCCGCACGGCCTGGCTCGGCTTGTCCTGCATCTCGACGGCGATGTCGGTGTGCACGATGCGCGAGCGCGCGGCGAGCGCCGGATGCTGCTCCAGATGCGGCTCGATGCGCGCCTGGTCGCCGACCAGCAGGAACTGACGTCGGGATGCCGCTCCAGCGCCAGCGCCGCGCCCGGCACGACGACGGCTGGGCCCTCGATCGCCGCCCATGGCGTCGAGCGATATCGTGCGCGGCGCTGCCATGCCGTTTCGCCCTGCTGTGACTTCGCTGCGGACAGCGTCGGGCCGTTGCGCCTCGGCCTTCAGCCTCGGCTCTGCCCCCAAAAACGCCCGACCATAGCCGGTCGCAGCAGCGACACAACCAGATTTTCGCGCGCCGCGCCAAGGTCTACCAGTCCGGCGGTGCGCGTGTCAGGCACGCCTGCTCAGCGCTTGGCCTTGATCTTGGCCAGTGCGGCGAACGGGCTCTCGGGCTTGGCCGGCCGTCACCTTCGGCGACGCGGCGGTGCCTCGAAGGTGGCGCCGGGCTTGCTCGGGAAGAGATCGATGGCACCGGCCAGGCACTCGAAGACGACGCGGCCCGACCTCGATGCGGCCGGCGACGATGGGCTCCAGATCGGGCTCGTCGTGCACGTCGAGCGATCGCCGCCGCTGGGCGCGGGCAACTCGGTCTCCGGCCAGATAGTCGACGCTGAAGCTTTCGCGCGACGTCGTTGGTGAGCGGCTCGAGCGTGACGACGCAGGTCTGCTCGACCCGGGCCTCGAGCGATGCCCGTCAGGCGGAAGTGCCCTTCGCCGCGCGGGGCGATCGTGTAGCGCGCAGCCAGGCTCGTGCAGGCGACGAGGTCGAGCGCGCGCGGCGATGCTCTGCGCGCTCCTTCTCGCGTGGCGGCGCGCTCCACCGTCGAGGCCGGCCTCGGGAATGTCCTGCGACGGCATGATCCCAGTCGAGCTCTTCGGTCATCGGCGCCCTCCGTCATCCCGCGCCAGTCGCGCCACCGCCTGCATCCGGTGCGCCAGGCTCGCGGCCAGGTCGAGGCGCCCGCGAGCAGCTACCGTCGGCGCCTGGCCATCGAGCTCCGCGCGGCCGACCTCCATGTATGCGCAAATCGCGCCGCATCCAAGCCCTCCGCGCCCTCGAGGTGCGCCGAGCCGCGCCCGGACGGCATCGCCAGCGGCGTCATCCCGCGATGCGGCGAGCGCCGCGCCGTAGGTGGCGTAGCGGTCATGCAGGACGGCGACGGCGCGCTTGACCTGGCGCGGCACGGCCAGGTCGCCGACGCGTCATCTCGCGCACGTGTCGTCGATGTCGACGACGAAGACTTCCGTCAGCGCCTGCGCCGAGCCGGCGGCCCATGCTCGCCCTCGCGGGCGAGGCGGTGCAGCAGCAGGACGAGGTGCAGCGCGATCATCTCGAAGCGGCCCTCGGCGGTGTCGGGCACGCCCCAGCGGCGTAGAAGCCGCGGCTGGCGGGCCTGCGTCACAATCGAGCCATAAAGGGATGCGTGCTGTCCGGCGGCGGTCGCGCTCTTGCTTCAGCCACGCCAGCATGCGGCGGTTTTCCACGGCGGCAGGCTGCTGGAGTAACGCGCGCCGGGGCGGCTTTGAAGCGGGGCGCCGCATTGCAAAGCGACCGGTGCTGCGGTAGCCGGACGCGAGGGTGCTGCACGAACCAATTCTCTAGAGGATAGCCTGGAGGATGCGCCTGTCGATCCGACATGCGCCGCAAAGATCGGGACCATACCGGCAGCGGCGCCCGCCCGGGCCGCGCGCGCTTCGCGTGCGCGCTGTGCGCCGCGGTCGTTGCCTGCCTGGCGCTGACCGCTTGCGGGGAGACCATAACAAAGCACGGCCACCAGTTCCAGGACAACGATCTGCAGCAGATCGCGCACGGGCATGAGCCAGGACCAGGTGCGGACGACGCTCGGCACGCCGACCACGACGGCGACGGTCGGGACCGGGAGCGCCTACTACTACATTTCCAGCACGCAGGGGCAGACGTCGTTCTTCAAGCCGGTCGAGAAGGACCGCAAGGTGCTGGCGGTCTATTTCTACCCGCTCGGCTCGGTCGATCGCGTCGCCCAGTACGGGCTGAAGGACGGCAAGGTGTTCGACTACGTCAAGCAGCAGACGCCGACGCGTGGCGCGCGACGAGGGCATCCTGAAGGCGCTGTTCCGCAACCTCGGAACCAAGCAGCTCGGCCTCGAGTAGTTGGTCAAGCGAAGCGCAGACCCGACGGCGAGTCGCATCTGCGCCTGCGTCGGGCATCGCTGCCGCTCGACCCAGCCTACGGACCATGGCGGCGTCGGCTTCCGGGCAACGCAAGTCGGCGGCGGCGCCGCAAAATGCCGTCGTCAGTGCGCCAGCACGGCCAGCAGCAGCAGCGCCACGATGTTGGTGATCTTGATCATCGGGTTCACGGCGGGGCCGGCGGTGTCCTTGTAGGGATCGCCGACGGTGTCGCCGGTGACGGCCGCCTTGTGGGCCTCCGAGCCCTTGCCGCCGTAGTGGCCGTCCTCGATGTACTTCTTGGCGTTGTCCCAGGCGCCGCCGCCGGCCGTCATGGAGATGGCGACGAACAGGCCGGTGACGATGACGCCGAGCAGCATGGCGCCGAGCGCGGCGAACGCGTTGCCCGTGCCGGCGATCCACTTCACCAGGAAGAAGCACACGATCGGCGAGAGCACCGGCAGCAGCGAGGGAATGATCATTTCCTTGATCGCCGCCCGCGTCAGCATGTCGACGGCGCGCGCGTAGTCGGGCTTCTCGGTGCCCTGCATGATGCCGGGCTTCTCCTTGAACTGGCGGCGCACCTCCTCGACGATCGAGCCCGCCGCGCGGCCGACGGCCGTCATGGTGATGCCGCCGAACAGGTAGGGCAGCAGGCCGCCGAAGAAGAGGCCGACGACGACGTAGGGGTTGGCGAGCGAGAACAGGTTGTCGACGTTGAGGCCGTAGAAGATCGAGCCGGGCTTGGCCTGCGCAACGAAGTACTTGAGGTCCTCGTTGTAGGCGGCAAACAGCACGAGCGCGCCGAGGCCGGCCGAGCCGATGGCGTAGCCCTTGGTGACGGCCTTGGTGGTGTTGCCGACGGCGTCGAGCGCGTCGGTGGTCTTGCGGATCTCCTTGGGCAGGCCCGCCATCTCGGCGATGCCGCCGGCGTTGTCGGTGACCGGGCCGAAGGCGTCGAGCGCCACCACCATGCCGGCAAGCGACAGCATCGCGGTCACCGCGATGGCGATGCCGAACAGGCCCGCGAGCTTGAAGGAGACGATGATGCCGGCGACGATGATCAGGGCCGGCAGCGCAGTCGCCTCGAGCGAGACGGCCAGGCCCTGGATCACGTTGGTGCCGTGGCCGGTCTCGGACGCCTTGGCGATCGACTGCACGGGGCGATAGTTGGTGCCCGTGTAGTACTCGGTGACGACGATGATGAGGGCCGTCACGATCAGGCCGACGACGCCGCACCAGAACAGGTCGAGCCCCGTGAAGCTGATGCCGCGGGTCGAGAAGGTGGTGCCCATGCCGAGCAGCGTAGTCCGTCACCGGCCAGAGCGCGATGATGGAGAGCACGCCGGTGGCGATGATGCCCTTGTAGAGGGCGCCCATGATCGACTGGTTGGAGCCGAGCCGCACGAAGAAGGTGCCGATGATGGAGGTCACCACGCCGACGGCGCAGACCGCGAGCGGATAGAGCATCAGGTTGAGCACGACGGCCTGGCCGGCGAAGTAGATGACGGCGAGCACCATGGTGGCGACGACGGTGACGGCGTAGGTCTCGAACAGGTCGGCCGCCATGCCGGCGCAGTCGCCGACGTTGTCGCCGACGTTGTCGGCGATGGTGGCGGGGTTGCGCGGATCGTCCTCGGGGATGCCGGCTTCGACCTTGCCGACGAGGTCGCCGCCGACGTCGGCACCCTTGGTGAAGATGCCGCCGCCGAGACGGGCGAAGATGGAGATCAGCGAGGCGCCGAAGCCGAGCGCGACCAGCGCATCGACGACCGTGCGGCTGGTCGGCTGGTAGCCGAGCGAGCCGGTGAGGAAATAGAAGTAGACGGTGACGCCGAGCAGCGCGAGGCCGGCGACCAGCAGGCCGGTGACGGCGCCGGCGCGGAAGGCCATGGAGAGCCCTTCGGCGAGCGAGCGCGTGGCGGCCTGCGCGGTGCGCACGTTGGCGCGCACCGACACGAGCATGCCGATGAAGCCGGCGGCGCCCGACAGCACCGCGCCGATCAGGAAGCCGATGGCGACGAGCCAGCCGAGCAGGAAGCCGATGATGACGAAGACGACCGCGCCGACGATGGCGATGGTGGTGTACTGGCGGGAGAGGTAGGCCTGCGCGCCTTCCTGGATGGCGGCCGCGATCTCGCGCATGCGGGGCGTGCCGGGATCCGCCGCCATCAGCGCGCGGACGGTGACGGCGCCGTATACGATCGAGAGCAATCCGCAGAGAATGATTGCCCACATCACAGCTATTCATCGTCGTCCCCCTTGGTGGCGGCGGTGCCGCGCAGGCAAAACCCTCAGCCGGTCGGCGTTTGCCGGCCCCGGCGTTTCAAACCGCACATCATTGCCCGATTCGCGGGCGGACCATGCCAAAAGTGAAGTGCGCTTGCAACATGAGCGAGCATAACGAAACGCCGCATGAGAGGCGGGGTCAGAAGTGGTCCCAGCCCTTGCGCTCAGGGAGCGCGAGCGGGCGGCCATCGGGGCCCGTGACGGTGAGGGCTGCGGAGCCTTCCTCCACCGTGCCGATCTCGGTGACGGGAATGCCGGCTGCGGCGGCTGCTGAAGCGAAGGCGGCGGCTTTGGCGGGCGGGATTGCGCAGAGCACCTCGTAGTCGTCGCCGGCGGTGACGAGACGTCCCAGCCAGTCGGGCGAGGCCGCGACGATGCGGCGGGCAGGCTCGGACAGCGGCACGCGGGCTGCGTCGAGACGGCCGGAGATGCCGGAGGCGCGGAGCATGCGGTCGAGGTCTTTGACGAGGCCGTCCGACAGGTCCATGGCGGCGCCGGCGTGAGCGAGGAGGACGGGCGCGAGGGCCAGGCGCGGCGCGGGGCGGCGGTAGCGGGAGAGGAGATGTTCGGTTTCGGCGGGCGAGAGCTTCCAGTTCGCCGCCTGAGCAGGATCGCGCGCGAGCAGGAGGCCGAGGGCGGCGTCGCCGATGGTGCCGGACACGAACAGGCGGTCGCCGGGTTTCGCGGTGGCGCGCTGGATCATGCGGCCTGTGGGAACGGCGCCGATCATGGTGATGGAGATGGTGAGGGGACCGGGCCGGCGATCCGTGTCGCCGCCCATCAGATGGCAGCCGAAGGCTTGCTGGGCCGCGCGGAGGCCATCGGCGAACCGCGACATCCAGGCGTGCGCGGGCGGCTGCGGGAAGGAGAGCGCCATCAGGTAGCCGAGCGGCCGCGCGCCTTTGGCGACGATGTCGGAGACGTTCACGGCGAGCGCCTTCCAGGCGATGTCCTCGGGTGTGTCGCCGGCGAGGAAGTGGACGCCTTCGGCGATCGGGTCGGTTTTGAGGACGAGTTCGGTGCCGGGCGGTGGGGCGAGCAGCGCGCAGTCGTCCTTCAAGCCGAGGGCGCCGGGGTGGCCCTCGGCCAGAGGCGCGAGGAGGGCGATGATGGCGTCTTCGCCGTGGAGGGCGTCGCTGTGTTGTTGGTCGTCCGTCATGGACACTTATTATCTGCCAGTTTCGTCCTCGGAGCACGTCGGATTCCGGGCACAAGGCCTGGAATGACATGGAGCAGGGGGATGTTGGGTTACGGCCTTCGGCCTAACCCAACCTACAAGGCCTCGGCGCCGACAGGCCCGGTTGCCACGGCCTTCACCGAGGCCTCTGCACCATGCGAGGGCCTCAATGATTCCTGCCGAACCGCCTGCGCTACTTCTTCACGACGCAGAAATGCTCGCCGCCGGTTTTCGCCCTCTGGCAAGACCCCGGCCTGCAGTAGGCTTTGCAATTATCTGCGTTCCAGCCGCGCGCCATGCACATGCTATGGCACCTGGCCACTGTCACGTTAGTGTACGTGATGCCGTCGCGCTTCGTCTGGGCGAAGCCCTCGGCACTGAACCCGATCATCAAGATCGCGAAAGACAGAACTACGAAAAGTCTCATTGCTTCCCTCCCCGGTCGTTGCAGTGCTCAACGATCCACCGGGTGACTGGTTATCGTACATTCGCCGGAGAAGCACCCAGTACGGAGCAAACGTGCCAAAGCCGACATCGGCTCGAGGGTCACGTTGACGAGCAGTCCGTCGCCGTCGATGAGTTCAATTCGGCCGGGACACGCGTTGCCACCTCAGCGCTAGCGGCGTTTTTCCCCTGCGCGCGGAGGGGGCCACGTCCACGGCCGGCGGCGTCACGGGGATCAGCGTCAGGTTATACTGCCACGTCCGCTCCCGCCCGACGGAGGATCGGAAGGGTCAGCGTCCGTCACGCCCGTCGGTCCCTTGCTCCCACCGCTTTGGGAATTCTGGCCTTGCGCCCAGGCGGTACCCAGCAGACTGGACAATGTGACAACGCTACCCACGCCCAGGGTGCCAAGCAGCGTTCGCCTGTTAACGCTTCGCTTGGAGACAATCTCGTCGTCGCCGAGAGACTTTTGTTGTTTCGTGACCATGACGAACACCTACAACAACCAAGCAGGTTAGAATAGCGCTGCAATGTCGGCTTGCAGAGGATATCAGCCACGCTCGGGCAGCTCGCCGGGGCGGAGCTTGCGGGCGAGCTGGTCGAGGACGCCGTTGACGACGCGGGGCTCGTCGCCCTCGAAGAAGGCGTGCGCGACCTCGACGTACTCGCTGATGACGACGCGGACGGGCACGTCGGGCAGCTCCATCAGCTCGAAGCCGCCGGCGCGCAGGATGGCGCGCAGGATGGCGTCGACGCGCACCAGCCGCCAGCCGGTGGCGAGCTGCTGGTCGACGAGCGGATCGATCTCGCGCTGGCGGCGCACGACGCCCTGCAGGACGCGGGCGAAATGCTCCGCATCGCCGCCGGCGACCGTGCGCGTGCTCGGCCTCGGGGCCGAGGCGGTGCGTCTTGAACTCCTCGATCACCTCGGCGAGGTCGGTCTCGGCGAGGTCCATCTGGTAGAGCGCCTGCACGGCGGCGAGCCGGGCCTTGCTGCGCGGAGAGCGGGCCGTGCGTGGGCTGCGGTTTGCGCCGGAGGTTCATGGCGCTCCGCCGCGGCGAAGGCGCGGGCATGGCCGATGAGGCGCGAGGCAGGCGCGCACCGCATCGGCGCCCTTGCCCTTGCGGCCGCCCTCGGCGCGGGCGATGGCCTGCGCCTCGTTCTCGACGGTGAGGATGGCGTTGCCGAGCGGGATGGCGTGGCGGACGGCGATGTCCATCAGCCAGTGGTTGGCGTTGTCGCAGACCGATTCGTAGTGCGTGGTCTCGCCGCGGATGACGCAGCCGAGCGCGACGGCGCCGTCGAAGCGGGCCTTCGGCTGCGCCGGCGCGGATCAGTCCGGCCGCGGCGGCCTGGCCGAGCGCCAGGGGAATCTCCAGCGCGCCGGGCACGACGATGCGCTCGTAGGTGGCGCCTGCGCTTCGAGCTCGGCGAGCGCGCCTGCGGCCAGCAGCGTCGGAGATGTCTTCGTAGTAGCGCGCCTCGATGATGAGGATGCGCGCGCCTCGACGCTGCCGGCGCTCGGCCGTATCGCTGCGTGCTCTGCCCGGCCGGCCATGGCTATCCGATCTTGCGCTGGCCGACGATGCGCAGGCCGAACGCCTCGAGGCCGACGTAGCGCGAGGGCGGCGCGTTCGACAGCAGCACCATGTCGGTGACGCCGAGGTCGCGCAGGATCTGCGAGCCGATGCCGATCTCGACCTGGCGGCGCTCGGCGCGGACCTGCTTCGGGCGCTTGCGCTCGGCGCTGCTGGCGAGCCAGTCCGACATCGACTTCGGGCGCAGGTCGCGGATCAGGACGATGACGCCGCGGCCTTCCTCGGCGATAGCGCGCATGGACTTCTCGATCAGCGAGCCCTTGCCGCCCTCGCCGCCGACGCCCAGCAGGTCGGCGAGCGCGTTGACGGCGTGCACGCGCACCAGCACCGGGCCGGGCGCCTGCAGGTCGCCCTTGACGAGGGCGAGGTGCTCCACCGGCTCGACCGTCGTCTCGTAGACGTGCATGTCGAAGGTGCCGCCGAAGCTGCTGTCGAGGCGCGATTGGGCGACGCGGCGCGACGATGCGGTCGTGGCTGCAGGCGGTAGCCGATCAGGTCCTCGATGGTGCCGATCTTCAGGCCGTGGCGCTGGGCGAAGGCGACGAGGTCGGGCATGCGCGCCATGGTGCCGTCGTCGTTCATGATCTCGCAGATGACGCCGGCGGGATAGAGGCCGGCGAGGCGCGCGAGGTCGACGGAGGCTTCGGTGTGCCCGGCGCGGACCAGGACGCCGCCCTCGCGCGCGATCAGCGGGAAGACGTGGCCGGGGGAGACGATGTCGTTGTGGTCCTTGGTCGGGGTCGATGGCGGTGGCGATGGTGCGGGCGCGGTCGTGGGCGGAGATGCCGGTGGTGATGCCCTCGCGCGCTTCGATGGAGACGGTGAAGGCGGTGCGGTTGCGCGCCTCGTTCTGGCGCGCCATGTACTCCAGGCGCAGCTGGTCGGCGCGCTGGCGGGTCAGCGACAGGCAGATGAGGCCGCGGCCGTGCTTGGCCATGAAGTTGATGGCGTCGGGCGTGGCCATCTGCGCGGGGATGACGAGGTCGCCCTCGTTCTCGCGGTCCTCGGCGTCGACCAGGATGATCATGCGGCCGTTGCGCAGATCCTCGATGATCTCGTCGATGGGCGACAGGAAGCCCTTGCCCTCGGCGTAGACCACATGCGGCAGGCCTTGTGTCGTCACCGGCGGAGCTCCAGCAGTCGCGCCACGTAGCGCGCCAACAGGTCGACCTCGAAGTTGACGCTGTCGCCCGGCTTTTTGGCCCCCAGGGTCGTGTGGGTCAAGGTGTGCGGGATCGACGTTGACGCCGAAGCGGGTTCCGTCGACCTCGTTGACGGTGAGCGAGATGCCGTCGAGCGCCACCGAGCCCTTGGAGGCGATGTAAGGGGCGAGGTCGGCGGCGACCTCCAGCGTGAGGCGCTGGGAGTCGCCGTCGGGGCGGATGGCGGACGAGGCGGGCGAGGCCGTCGACGTGGCCGGAGACGATGTGGCCGCCGAGTTCGTCGCCGGCTTTCAGCGCGCGCTCCAGGTTGATGCGCGTGCCGGGCTGCCAGGTGCCGAGCGTGGTGCGGGCGAGCGTCTCGTTGGAGACGTCGACGTCGAAGGTGCAGCCGCCGGGCGCGGCTACAACCTTGGTGGCCGTGAGGCAGGCGCCGTCGCAGGCGATGGAGGCGCCGAGCGCGATGGAATCGGCGCGCGTAGCGGCAGCGGATGGAGAAGCGCCCGCCTTCGCGCGCGGCGACTTCGCCGATGTCGCTGATGATGCCGGTGAACATGGCCGCCAGGATATCACGCGGGTGCAAGGGGCCGGAAGCGCGGCGGGTGCGGTTGCCTCCCCCTTGAGGGGGGAGGGCCAAACGCCACCGGCTTAGCCGGGCAAGGATGACCGGAAACAGTACTCGACAGCCCGGCTAAGTCGCATGGCGTTTGGGGTGGGGGTGAGCGTCGCGCGTGGAACAGACACCCCCACCTTGACGCGCCGAACGAGTTAGCGCCTTGCCGGTCGCCTGTTGGTCGCGGTGAGCGCGTGTGCGGCGCTAACGCGTGGCGCGTCTTTCCTCCCCCCTCGAGGGGGAGGGGGAGCTCACTCCGGCCAGATCACGCGGTAGCGGATTTCGAAGGCTTCGTCGGGGCCGGCTTTGCGGGGCTGGGTGAGGCCGGGGGCGGCGACGAAGTGCGCGCGCTCCCAGCGGCCGAAGTCGGTGGAGCGGCGCGGGCTGGCGGGCAGGCCGATCTGGAAGATGCGGTCGTCCTGGCCGGGCACGCGCACTTCCAGCAGGCGCCAGCCGGAGCGGTAGTACATCTCGACGCTGCCGGTGACGATGCTGCGGCCGTCCTCGCTGCGCGGGGTCTCGCGCGACAGCGGCGGCGGGCATCTTGTTCTTCTCGGTGTGCAGCTCGGCCTTGATGCCGGGGGACGGTGCGAGGCCCGGCGGCAGGCGCACCTCGAAGGCGAGTTGCGGCGCGGGGCCGTTGGTGTTGAGCACGGGGCGCGTTTCGTAGAACAACCACAGGCCGGCGGCGGCAATCGCGACGACCGCCGCGATGACGATGGGCAGGCGCCAGGCGATGGCGCCGAGAGAGAAGCCGCCGCGCTTGCGCAGCACGAGCACGATGCCGGCGATCAGGCCGACGAGCCCGCCGATGGGGCCGATGCCCCAGATCGCCAGCATGCCGCGGCCGCCTTCGAAGTCGGAGATGCCGAGAAGTGCCGCCGAGGAAGATGGTGAGCGCCGCGGCGGCGATCCAGCCGATCGCGGCGCCGGCGATGCCGGCGAGGAGGGAGAGGAGGAGGGTCATGAAGGTGTGCACGAAGCTTGCTGGATCAAATTCAGCAATTGCCCGTCTGGATCAGTGATGATGGAACTATAGAAACCCCATGCCTGGAAAGGGTTGGATGATACTGATGCAACTAATTCCACCGCTTGATGTACGAAAGTGGGCTCAATACGGCGACACTACTACGCATCGGCGGTAAGCGGGATATGTCCGAAGTGCCACGAGAAGGTGTTGTTCTCCGTCCAGGAGCCGCACTATGACCCCCCTCGGGACACGGTCGCAACGACTGCTAAATGTCCTGGTTGCAATAAGAGCGTCCACTTTTGGCGGTGCGCTCAACGGGTCATCGCAACACATTGGCTAAATCGCTCTGCCGGCGTTTGGAAGTCCAGCGTTTTTCTGGGTCGCTCGTTGAGCTGGCGCGCGATCTTGTTGAGATCGGCTTGGGAGTACGGAGCGAGATCGATGCCGCGAGGCAGATACTGTCGCAGCAAGCGATTGGTGTTTTCATTGGAGCCTCTTTGCCAAGGGCTCTGAGGATCGCAGAAGTAGACGGCGATGTCGGTGGCCAGGGTGAAGCGCTTGTGGTCGGCGAGTTCTTTTCCGCGATCCCAGGTGAGCGACTTATAGAGTTCGTCGGGCAGTCTTCGCGCTTGCCTGATCAGCGCGGTTACGACGGATTTGGTGTCGCGGTTGGCGATCTTGGCGAGCAGCACATAGCGGGAGTGCCGCTCGACCAAGGTGACGATGAAGCTGTTTTTGGATCCGCAAAGGAGATCGCCCTCCCAATGGCCGGGGACGGCGCGATCTTCTGCTGAAGCAGGCCGCTCGCTGATCGACACAGCGTCTGCGATGCGGCCGCGCTGGTCGCGCTTGGCGCTCGAATAGCGGGAGCGCCGGATGGGCCGCCGGGTTCGCAAATGCTGCAGCAGCTCCTTTTTCAAGACGCCGCGCGCTTGAACGTAGAGGCTTCGATAGATGGTCTCATGAGACACGTGCAACGCCTCGGACTGCGGAAACGTGCGCTTGAGCCATCCTGAGATTTGCTCCGGCGACCAGTCCAATTCCAGTTTCTTTGCAACAGCTTGCCGCAGCCGAGCATGGACCGCCAGCTTGCATGGCTTCGGGCGCAGTGCGCGCTTCCATGCCTGGCTGTCTGCGGCGGCGGCCCGATAATGAGCGGCACCGCCATTACGGCTGATCTCGCGGCTGATCGTCGAGGGCGAGCGCGCCAACGTTGCGGCGATCGTGCGGAGCGAGCGGCCGGCGACCAGACCTCTGGAGATTTCTTCGCGCTCGGAAAGGGTCAGCGCCCGCGGCGAGCGCCGTCTTGGCGGCGGCTTTATCCCGCCGCTGGGCCTGATGTGGGCGAAGATGCACGATGACGGCTTGCCGAACACGCGACCGATGGACTTCAGGCCTTCGCCCTTCTTCCAGCGCTCCCATAGCTCGGCGCTCTGGGCTGCTGTGAACCCTACGCGACGATACCTGCGTCTCATGACTGCCCGCTCCACGACCTTGATAAGGTTACGTGTTGCGGCGATCAGTTGAACTCACGGACGATAAAGCCAAAGTCCAGAAAGAACCCGGCATATGGTAGTGTTTTCATGCATCCAACAGCGCCGGACTATCACCACTCAGTCGACTTCGGTGACGAAGTCCCGGTCTCTCTAAAGAATGCTTACCACTCAACCGTCGATGCTTATAACTCTCGGAATTTTGTGGCGACTGGGGTTTGTTGCCGGAGGACCCTAGAAGGTCTGTTCAAATTCCTGCTCGCAGACCAAGGAAAGGGCCTTTCGCTTTCCAAAGCTATCGAGCGTGTGACTAGTGAAACCGACTTGGCGCGACCGTTAAAAAGCTTGGCACACTCAATTCGGCAAGGAGGAAATCTGGCCGCGCATTTCGACACCGAGAGTGAGCCCACTAGAGAGATGGCTCAAGGGATGGTCGAGCTTCTCGAATACATGATCGACTATCTCTATGTGCTTCCCAAGCAGATAGAGAACCTCGACAAGAAGCTATAAGATTCCCCGGGTGCCCAGCGGCGACATGTGGAAATGCGTAGGTTAGTTGGCGGGTTGCCCAACTGCTGCGATCTGCGGAGAGCCCCCCTCACACCCGCCTCGATCGCCCGAAGACTTTTCGAGCAGCCTTCCTCAACCACAGCCACGCCTTGGCGAACCGGCGCCCCTTGGCCCGCGGAACGCGAGACACAAACCCCGTATACCAGGAACTGTATTTCTCCTTCGATGGCAGCAGATGGGCGTTCTCCCCATCGGTCCAGTACACCACGGGCACCATCATCACGTCCCGCCGTTGACGCCGAGGGAGCGCGTCCTGATACTTCTTTCGCACCCGTTTGCCATACTCACACAGATCGTCAGCCACCATACGGGCAAAGTGAATGCTGTCGTCCGTGTATTGGTGGATACCATCTACGTAGTCGCGATACAGATTATCGATGCCACCCGGCACCGGCAGCCCAAACATACGCGCGAACCGCTCCTGATCTGACATGGGGCCTAATCGACGGAGCACGTCGTTGCGCAATTCGATCATCTCGTTCAGCTGCTCCGTTGTGCGCGTTAGCATGACCGAAATTGATCGCGGCCGAACGGGGGCAGACATCTTCTCAAGCACCAAGCTTTCGAGGTAAGCCGCTCTCGTGCGCACTGGATTTATCAGGTCTTGGCTGCGTGAAAACGCCGGCTTTCTAGGACACGGTAGAAAGATGTTCTCACTAGCCGACCGTTCTGGCCCCTCGCGCGAGGCTCGCTTCGAGGGGGCGTTGGTCGAGAGCAGCAGAAGAACCCGCAAACACCGCACTTCAGTGTGTGGCTCGTGCCTCGACCTATCCTACTACGTTGCGCGACCTGCTGGCGAATTGGAATGAGATTCTAGCGATTTTTGCTCCGTACACGTTTTTACGCAGCCAGGGTCGCTTTCAAACGCGATGTGCACCTGAAAGCCGGGCGGCAAAGCTCCTGCGGCATTAGCCGCATGCAAAGCATGCACCTCTGTCCGTTGCGCCTCGTAAGACTCCTTCAGAGTCTTCACATGCTGCCGTTTCAACTCAATGTGCGTATTGCCAACACTGTGCGCCATCTCGATGGCATGACAGCACGTTCGCAGCTCCTGCAGTAGACCGTCGCGCTTTTTCGCCTTCTCCGCGATACGCTGGATCGCATACGCGCCACCCCACGCGCCAGCCAGCGAGCCGATGGCGGACAGCGCGAACGTCGATTCAGAAAACGCCTTTATCGCTTCCCATACCCAAGCCAGCCAAACAGCGAGCATGGCGCCTCCTGTGCATACCCTCATTGCCCTTCAGGCCGTTGCCAATCGATGCGTAGGCAATTTACCTCAGTCGCCTTAGGCTTGGCTCCAAACCTTGACCGTGGAATCCGCGAGAACTGGCCTTTTCCCACAACCAAAGCATCGGTTTGGCTCTGCGCACCCGCATGACTGCGGCACGCAGCCTCGCTAGGTGGAGGCTCACCCCAAAAAGGAAAGCCCATGCATCAGCACGTAGGCACCTATCTCGCGGTCTTCACCAGCAACAAGACCAGCCCGCGCTGGCGGGCGTGGTATGCGATGACGGAGGAGGAGAAGCGGGCGACGGATGCGAAGGGGCTCGCCGCCGTGATGGCGTGGGACGAGAAGCACAAGGACGCCATCGTCTACGCGGGCGGGCCGCTCGGCCCGACCAAGCGCACGACGGAGGCGGGCGTGGCCGATGTCGTCAACGAGCTGACCGTGTTCGTGGTCGTGCGCGCGGCTTCGCATGAGGAGGCGGCTGAAATGTTCGAGGGCCATCCGCATTTCACGATCTTTCCGTGCGATGGCGTCGACGTGATGCCGCTGCTTGGGCCGAAGGCCGGCGCGTAGCGTCTTTCCGACCCTCGTTGCATCGCGACCGCAAGTCTCGCGGTTGTCATCCCGGGCCTCGTGCCCGGGATCCATCTTTCAGCTTGCTCCGGCGCTCGCGGATGGCTGGATCCCCGTGACAAGCACGGGGATGACGGAGAGCGCGGCGGCGGAGAGAGGCCGTGTCTTGTGCGAGCTAGTCCCTGAGCAGCGGGTTGGGGTAGCGTGCGGGTGTGATCACCGATGTTGGCAACGAAGGGCGTCGGGGGCCCATCATTTTCCCAGGGGTGGCAATGCGGCTGGGTTGGGTCTGCGGAGTGCTGCTGGCGATGGCGGCGATGGCGCCCGCGAACGCACAGCAGGACGGGAAAGCGCTGAGCGACAAAGCGCTCGCAACCCTGCTGGCCTACACCTGGTCGAAAATGCCGGAGCGGTGCGTGACCGGGCCGGGGCAGTCGATCCCGTTCGACAAGACGGGGACGTCGGCGGCAACGATCATCCCCACGGAGACCGCGCGCGAGGCGATTGCGGCCGGCCAGCGGTCGGGACACGCCAACGAGTGCGGCTTGGACCTCGAGGAAAAGGTGAACTACTGCCTCTATATGGCGCGCGAGGCGCACGCCAAAAAGTGGAGCCCGCAGCAGATGGCGTTCATCGGCATGCTGGCGTTTCACACCGCGCATATTCTGCGGGGCAAGCTGGAGAACGTGGACGGACAGGTGAAGGTCCTGCCGCGGCCGGCGAGCTGCAGTGAAGCGCAGAGAACGGGAATGCGGAATCGGATCGGCGCCTACGTCCAATCGGCCCCCGCGGGTGTCGAGTGCGCGCGGGGTCTGCTCTACCCCTATTGCCAGGAACAGCCGCCGCCGGCGGCGCCGTCCTTGCGGTGACGCGGGGCCTCCGCGGCGGGCGAGTTATCGGCGGAGGATCGTGGCCAGGTAGAATCGCCCGTCATTCCCGCGAGCGCGTCAGCGCGGTCAGCGGGAATCGAGCTCCGCCGTCACCAGCGCAAGCTGGATTTCTGCGTTTCGCTGGGCGAGAATGAGCGCGGGGCAGAAATGGATCGGCCCTGCCGAGTGGGCAACCGGGGCAACCAAGTATAGTCGTGCGTATGCTGTCTTATCTATGTTATTCCGCGCCGAATTTTTGAAGCGTGTGTTCATTGTTTTGGGGGGATGAGTTATGTTCAAGCGCAATGATGGCGCATCGCACGGCGAGACCACGGTCAAGCTACGAGCGCCCTGGAGCATGCGCGCAACGCCCATAATCTCGGCGTTTGCGGCACTGTTCTCACTTCAAACCGCGCTCAGTGTGTACCAGGGAGAGGAGTACAGGCTGCATTTCGAGAAGATGCGGCTGACCAGTCAGACCTACCAGGAATACATCAAGCGGGCGACCAGTTCGGACCGGCCCTCCGTCTTTCCTTGCCTCGAAGTGCTGACCGGGCTGAACGACGCAGATCTCACGCAGATCATGCGATACGCGGCAAGGCCGACCTTCGAGTATGACGAAACGCGGCACAAGGACCTCAAGGAGTGCGCAAGGATCCTTGATACGCCTCCCGCAGGACAGGAGCCGGCCTGGTCCAGCGAGATTCAGAATACAGTGCGCAGGAGGATCTATGTCGAGATCTTGGCGCTGGATTCCGCGTTGATCGCTTACACGCACGATGTCGGAGAGAAGGGGTTTCTTTGCGAGAACTTTGGCGGGTTCTTCAAGAGCGGTAACGAATTGCTGTCACGCTTCGTGCGGAGGATGAAGGACGCCAACCTGATCACGAAGGACAACCTGCCCAACATTTACGAGTTTCATGCCGATTTGGAGGTGGCCAAGGCGAAAGGCGAGAAGTGTCCGGCGGTGAGACGCGTGGAGGGCGGACGCAACTGGCTGCTCGACTATTGCCATCGAATTTTCTCATGGCTAGCGCTGCGGCTTGGCTAAAGACGCATGGTCTCCGAAAAATGGATCGCCCCGGCCGAGGGGGCAGCCGGGGCGATCGCAGGGCGACATCTGCCGCCAACGCAGCGGGCGGGAGCGCGAGAGGGGGCACGGCGCTCAAAGGGCCCGCAGGCGGCATGGATGGTTGCGTAGCATGGCGAGAACGAAAAGGGAACATACATTTGGTGAGATGCTGGGCAAAGGCGTGGACAACGTCCGCCGTGACGGCCCACGGCCATGCGCCGTTTCGCCAGGCCGTGGCGCGTGAATGCCGTCCCGTCGGCGTGCCGTTGCCCCTCGCCGGACGTGCCGCGGGGGCTGCGATGCCGCCTCCTATGGCGTCCCTCATGCCGTGCCACATGCACGCCACGGAACGTGCGATGCACGCCGCGGAACGTGCGATGCGCGTCGCGATGCCTTACCGTTGCCGTGCCGGAACCGCACGCACGGCGCGCCGTGGTTTGCACAAAGACGCGCCGTAAGGTGTACGTCAGGCGCGGGCGAAGGGGTGTGCAGGAGGGGCATGCGGATGCGGGCGAGGATCGTTCGGGCGGCAGCGGTGGCGGTGCTCGCGGCGGCGCTGAGCGGGGCCGCGGCGGCGTATGTGTTCAACGATCCCCAGGGCAGGTTCACCGCCACGTTTCCCGCCGAGCCGAGCCTCGACCGGCAGGAAGGAAGCTCCGTTTCCGGCCCGCACGTGCACTACACCTGGGAGGTCGATCTGGAGAAGCGGCACTTCTCCATCACCTACACCGAATACGCGGTGGCGCCGGTGAAGAACTACGACAAGAACATCATGGGGCTGCTGGCCGCGACCAAGGGCACGCTGATGCGGCAGGTGAAAATCGATCTCGACGGTGTGGATGGGCGCGAGACGTTCACGCAGCTGCCGGAGAATGCGGTGCTGCGCCAGCGTCTTTTCCAGGTCGGCAACCGGCTGTATCAGGCTGTGTATGCGGGGCCGTTCGGGACGGAGTCGCGGCCCGACGTGGAGGCGTTCATGCAGTCGTTCAAGTTCGTGAAATGAGGGGCGGTGTGCGTGGCGGCGGCGCGGCATTCGGCTTCCGTTCACGGCGGATTTGTTATGCAACTTGAGTGCGGGCGATGTGCCGATGGCGCAAGAGCAGGCGTTCCCCGTCGCGCTGGTCGCAACGTGCGCCTTCCGCCTGGAGGCCGGCCGGCTGGTGTTTCTCGATCGAGCGGAGGCGGAAACCATTGGGTTCGTGCCGCAGCCGTGATCGGTTGGCGGCGGGCTGCTGCTGGAGTAAACTGTTGGCTGAAATACCAAAAAATACGGAAATAGAAGTGCCAGGGCGGCAGCCCGGCGCAGGTTTTTGACACCATGCTCGCGGGAGCTTTTACCGACGATTTCGCCATCGACCTCGGCACCGCCAATACGCTGGTGCACGTGGTGGGACGCGGCGTGATCATCGACGAGCCGTCCGTGGTCGCAGTCGTGACGCGCAACGGGTCGCGCGAGGTGCTCGCCGTCGGACTGCGCGCCAAGATGATGGCGAAGCGCAAACCGCCCGAGCGGGTCGAGCTCATCCGGCCGATGCGCGACGGCGTCATCGCCGACTTCATCGCCACCGAGGAGATGCTGCGCCAGTTCATCGCGCGCGCCAAGTCGATGCTGGGCTTCCGCCGCCCGCGCATTCTCGTGTGCGTGCCGGCCGGCGCCACGCCGGTGGAGCGGCGCGCGGTGTACGAGACGGCGAAGTCCGCCGGCGCGCGGCGCGTCTACCTGCTGGAGGAGCCGGTGGCTGCCGCGCTCGGCGCGGGCCTGCCGATCGACAATCCGACCGCGTTCATGGTGGTCGACATCGGCGGCGGCACGACCGACATCGCCGTGCTGAGCGAGGGCAACGTCGTGCAGGCGCGCTCGCTGCGCGTTGCCGGCAACGCCATGGACGAAGCCATCATGCGTCACGTGCGCCGCAAGTACGGACTGGTGATCGGCGAGGGCAATGCGGAGCGCATCAAGATCGAGGCCGGCACGGCGCTGGCGCGGCCCAACGGGCGGCAGGTGGAGATCCGCATCAAGGGTCGCGATCTGCGTCTCGGCGATGCGAAGGAAGCCGTGGTCACGCCGGCCGACATGGCCGAAGCGCTGGCTGCGCCGATCGCGGCCATCGCGGAGTTCGTGCGCCGCGCGCTGGAGGATCTGCCGCGGCCGGAGTCCGCCGACATCGAGCGGCAAGGCATCGTGCTCACCGGCGGCGGCGCGCTGCTCGACCAGCTCGACACGGTGTTGGAGCAGAGTGTCGGCGTGCGGTTCCACATTCCGCCGACGCCCATGCATTGCGTGATCCGCGGCAGCGCGGCGGTGTTGGAGTCGCTCGATGTGCGCGAGAACCTTCTCATTACGCCGTGAAAAGCCGGTGCTTGCGCGCAGCTAGGCAACCGCCCATTTGTCGAGTATCAAGTGCCGCGCCGCAGGCCCCGCGACTTGGGCTTGCATGCTCCGATGGCCTTCATCAACGGCTAAAGCAAACGCAAGGATCGAAACGATGGCCGACGACAACAACGAGGAAGCCAACCAGGACGTGCTCGAGGCGGCCGAGGATCTCCAGGAGAGCGTGAGCGATCTCAAGGAGGCGGCCGATGATCACCCCGACGAAAGCATCAAGGCGACGCTGAGCGCAGAGATCGCCAAGTTCGAGCAGATCATCAACGCCATACGTGCCGCGGTCGGCGGCGAGCGTTGACGCGCCGGGCGCGGACGCCTAAAAGCGCCGCTTCGGCCGGCTGCATCAACCGGCGTATATTCATCGGGGCGGCGGCACGGGCCGGCGCTCCGGGACGGGTGTATAGCTCAGTTGGTAGAGCAGCTGACTCTTAATCAGCGGGTCGAAGGTTCGAGTCCTTCTACACCCACCAATTGCTTCCGGCGGACATAGAGCGCGGCGGCGCCGGTCGGGTGCAAAGCCGGACTTGCCTGCCTCCAGCGTCGGCCGGCTCCAACCGGTGTCACGGCTCCAAGACAGCCAGCACGCGATGCATCGTCGGACTGACGAGCAGAACGGTGTTGTCGTCGCGCACGTAACCGAGCCCTCTCAACTCCGGCATCGTCGCGCGTCATTTCGTCGGGAAGCGGCTGCAGGGCATGGAACACGACATCCGCTGTGATTTCCGCGCCCACGACAGGTTCGATAGCCGGTGCCTTTCCCGCGATGGCCATGGACTTGTGCAGCGCCTGGTAGATGCGGCTCCTCTGGTCGCGATTGAGATGTTTCAAGGCATATCCCGCGATGGGAAGCTGATCGGCGGCATCCGTCCGCTTGCTGTGCTTCGCCGGCGCAGTTTGGTTGTCGGGATCGGCACCAGCCACCGTCAACACGCCCTTTTCGAAAATACCGACGGCCGAAGGTTGCGGCGTGGCGCTTGGTTGCGAGGCCGGCGCGGCGGATTTCGTGCGCGGCTCGGCCTTGCTGCCGCTCGGCTCCTCGACTGTTTTCCTCGAGCCGTCGGGCGCCGCCTGCATGCCGGGCGGTGTCTGGCCTTGTGGGCTCTCTGCCGGCGCGCCTCCAGATGTCGTTGTCGTCGGCCCCGTCGGGCCTTGGGGCTGCTCTGCCCCTTTGACCTCCGGCGAGACGGTGCGCCCGTCGCTATGCGGGGAGTCGCCGGTTTTTGCAGGCGCCTCGACCTGAGCCAGAGCTAGGCCAGCACTGAACGCAAGACAGCTGATGGAAAGGATAATCCGCTTCATGTCGTTACCCCTTTTGTCCCGAGGTGAACGAAGTGGAGGCCGTTCCGTTCCGCATTCCAGCGGAGGGTGCACCAAGTCATTGGGTGTCACCGACGCCACGGTAACTCGTCCGCCGGAGCCTGTGGCGCCAGGACGGCTGACCCGAATCCGTTGCTCGAGCCTCTCGAGGACGGGTCGCATGACCGCCTGGCGAAGCTCACCGCTGGGTTGGCCGCACCGGGGTTGAGCGGCAAGCGAGCCCTAGCGTGCGCGCCCGGCGTAGAGCGTGAGGCCGATACCGTAGAGAGCGGTCAGGAGGAGCACGGCCTGGGCCAGCCACGGACCTGGAAAACCCGCCCATAGCGTCCAGGCGGCCGCCGCAGCCCACAGGATCATGGCGGCGCCGGTCACGGGCCAAAGGCGGCTCGTGCGCAGGGGATGCGCCCATTTCAGCGGCACGAAAGTGAGAACCACGCACGCAACCACAATCACCGCCGTTGGCCCCTCCGAAAGCCCGAACGCGAAGACGTAGAAGGCGACGAGGTTCCAGACGGCGGGAAAGCCGACGAAGCTGTTGTCCTCCGCCTTGCTCTCGGTGTCCGAAAAATGAAACAGCGAGGACAGCAGGACGAGGCTCACGAGCAACACCCCCCAGGCGCCCTCGAGGAAGCCCGCCTGCAGCAGGGCAAGCGCTGGAATGAAGACATACGTCACATAGTCGATCACGAGATCCAGCCGCTCGCCGGAGAACCTTGGGAGCCGCTCCTGCACCTGCGCCCGGCGCGCCAGGGCGCCGTCCACGCCGTCGACGACGAGGGCCAGGCCCAGCCACGCGAACATCACCTCCCAAGCGGCAGCAAGCGCCGCCAGGCTCGCGAACAGGGCGCAGACGATCCCCGAGGCCGTGAACAGATGCACGAGGGCGGCAGGCCACATGGGGAGGACGTCAGGGCTGGAAATGGCGCTCAAACACAAAAGGAGCGCCTAGGCGCTCCTTCTCGTCATAACAGCAAACCGGGGCGCATCAGAAGCGATGCTTGATGGTCCCGCGAATTTGCACGTCATCCGGGCTGGACTGATCCAGGGGCGTTCCCTTCGGCTCATTGGCGCCATAGAGGAGCTCGAGGCCGAAATCGAGCTTCGGAAGAACCCCAACGGTGCCGATGCCGGGAATACGGACTTCGGTGCCCGACGTCCTTCCGATGTTCAGCTCCGGAGAGAGGTTGATGCCCTTCGAGTCCCCCGACGCTTTCGGCAGCTCGAGTCCCGGCGCGACGGGCGCCTTCTGCTCGCCACCACCGATGGTCGTTTCCTGAAAGCCGACGGCTCCCGAGGCCGAAAGCCCAAGGATCGCCACCAAAGCTGCGAATTTCACAAGTCTCATCGTCAATACCCCGCCCGGCAGGCTGCTGAACTGCCCAACCTACGCGGCCACATATTTGGCCACCGATATACAGCAACGCAAGTCTGCTTCCACAGGAGTTTACGCCTGGTTGAAGAGTTGGCCCCTCAGTGTGCTTCCGAAGCCATGTTGCATCAGGGCCACTATCGCTGAAAGCAGGTTACGAAAGCAGAAGAGCCGCCCGAAGGCGGCTCTTCCGGAGTTTCATGGCTCGTTGAGCAGATCAGAACCTGACCCGCGCGCCGCCCATCACGACGCTCGAGGTCGTCGTTGTTGAACTGCGTGCCGAGGCCGGCGTCGTCGACGAACGAGTTCGCGAAGTTGCGGTAGGAGAGATACACCTCCATCGCAGCGGCGTCGATGTGCTGCACGACGCCGATGCCCCAGAAGGAGACCTCAGTGTTCGATGAGCTCGAAGCGCGCCGGACAAGCAGACCATCCGCACCACCTTCGAACCGGCCATACTCGCCGTAGAGGGCGGTGTTGCCCAGTCCAGTCCAGTTCCGGGTGATACCACCGAGCAGGTACCACATCTCGGTATCAGGCCGGTTCGCGCCCGCGATGGCATCGAATTTCAGCTCGCCGGACGTGCCGTTGTACGACTGGTTGACGTACGCACCGGTCAGGAAGAGGCCGGTGGCGACATGCAGCACGCTGGCCGAGCCCTGCCACTTGCGCAGGTCAGCACCATCGCCGAAGCTCGGCAATGTCGCGGTGCTGGCGTTGTCCTCTGCATCCGTGGTGTTGCCCGCGTTCTTGCCGTAGGAGACTGCTGCGGCCACGCGGAAGCCGGAGAACTCACCGGCATAGCGCAGCGCAACGTCCCACATGCCATCGTCGACTCGCGTCCTGCTCACCCCAGGCCGCCTGCAGGCTGAAGCCGTGCATGGTCGGCGTGGTGTAGCTGATGGCATTCTGGCGGCTCAGGCCGTTGATGCCGACCTGGGCGCCGCCCATCATGGTGGACAAACGCAGTTGGCGTTGACGGTTGGGGACGTCGCACCGCGGCGACGCCAACGCCGTGTTGGTGACGTAGAAGTTGCCGGCCCACAACTGAGCGTTGGCATTGGCAATTACGCCGACGCCGCCGAGGTCAACCAGGGTCGTACCCGAGGAGGCCGAGTTGATGCGGCCTACGCGGATCGAACCGAGTGTGTTGTGGGTCAGGTACCAGTTCGCCAGTTCGACGCCGAGCGTGCCGTCGCCGTCGCGCCGCCGTCGTCGTCGAACTGCGTGGTCTGATGGCTGCGGGCGCCGGTGGCCAAACCGATGACCATCTGGAAGCCAGCGGTCAGGTTCGGGTTGATCTTCGCCGCGCCATCGAAGTTGAAGCCGCTGCGGCTCACCCCGTTGTCGACGATGAAGATCGCGTCGTCAGCGCCCTGGTCCCACGCCATGACAGCCGTGTTGACCTGGCCGCTGATGGTCAGCGACACGCGGCGGTTGCCCTTGCGGGCCGTCGTGGCTTCCAGCTCTGCTACGCGCTCTTCGAGATCGGCGCAGCAGTTGCCGCCGAGATCGGCCGCGAGGGCAGAACTCGTGCTGAGCAGAACACCGGTCAGAGCAGCAATGGCGCCGTAGCCAGCTGCTTTTAGGATTCCCCCGTTCATGATTCGTCTCCGTTAAAGTTTCCGTGCTGCTCGAGAACAAAGCGTGTGCCTGCCCTCGTTTCGACGCCCTCGTGTCCGGATCGCGACGCGCATGTGCGCGGACGCCGTGAACCGGACGCGAAACGCGTTCAACGCAAATTACTGACGCTGGGAACTGGGCCGCGAGGTGCGATGCTCTGGACCGGCTTGGAGAAGCCTTCCGGCTTCTTCGCTGGTCCTCTGCCCTGGTCGCTTCGAACTTGCGTTCTCGGCTAGGGGGAGAGTTGAGGCTTCACACGCCCTGTACGCACGACTCGAATGCAGTGTCGGCACAAATACTAAATGGAAGGTATAACTGCAAACCTACGCACAAGAACTGCAGCCATTGATTGCCACTTGTGGCGCAGTTGCCACGAAAATGGGCATGCTTGCACAGGCAATCCACAAAATGTCGGCCCCGACTACATGCCAAAGGCACTACGCGCCCAGGCAGGAAATGGCCGATTTGTAGCGGACCGATTGCTTTGTCGGTCGCGCCGTTGAGGTGCCGCGTGCGATTTATCCACACGCGCTGCGGTCTTGGACAACTCGTAATTGGGCGCCGGCGCGACTAGCGCCCCAGTTTCCGCTGTTTCCGCCTTCGGCCCGGCCAACGCCATGCGGCCCTCTAGCGGCGTCGCAGCCGGCGGCACGACGGCTTGACCATCAACGCCCGTGCCCGGCAGCGGCCTGATTCTCGTCCCCGCTGTTACGACAGTACTCGGAACACATCGGCTATCGTCGGACTGCCCAGGGGCGCAGGGGCGGCCACACGCCTGATTGCCATGGTTCTCCACCATGGCGAGGAGAACGAAGTCCGGTTCATCCGTCGGCAGGGTCGCGTTCATCCGATCGGTGAACGACTTCATCGCGCGCCGGGAGGACGGCGACCACACGCCGTTCACCTCGCCGTCGTAGCAACCCACGCGTTTCAGGTGGCGCTGGATTTCGCGCGCCAGGCTGGCGCGATCGGAGGAGGGTGCCGCTCCCCACGCGGCTTGCGCGACAGGAATCCGCGGCGGGACTTCGGCCACGGCAACTCGCTTGGGCGGTGCTGAACTCGCGGACCGGAGGAGGAGCGGAGACAGGCTCTGACGCCGCCGGCGCGTAGGTCGTCTGCCAGGCGGGCGTGGCGGGCACCTCGACCACTTTCAGGGCTACTTGCGGTGCCTGGATTTCCTCGAGCGGATCGGAGGAGTTCGAGCCAGTGGCGGTCCACGGGAGCGCATAAGTCGCTACCCCGACACCCGCGATCACCATGGCGATCCCAGGCAG
Source organism: uncultured Alphaproteobacteria bacterium (assembly GCA_963782855.1). Classification (GTDB taxonomy): domain Bacteria; phylum Pseudomonadota; class Alphaproteobacteria; order Rhizobiales; family Hyphomicrobiaceae; genus AWTP1-13. The sequence goes on from CAWALW010000012.1 coordinate 85,381, forward strand.
CTTACTCATACTCCGCACTCCAGTACGCTGGTACCGAACCCATCCGGACATTGTGCCATTGGGTCAATGCTCTGTCAGTAACATCGGGCTTGCCGGGCGCCTACGCTTACTTGGTGCGCGCACGCACATTTGAACCCTGGTGCCCCGGAATCCGATGGCTTAGCCCTCGCTAAACCCAGCTTCGCGTCGTTGGTTCCCAGACCCGATCAGCGCAATTAACCGTGGTGACCGACCAACACGGGTTCACTTCCCGGTAGCCAGATCCACAATCGCTGCCGCCAGGGACGGCTGCGATAGGCGTCGTCCAGCGCCGCGACCGCGGCCTCACCGCCGCGCACGGCTTGGGTATAGTGACCAAGGGTCACGTTGGCGTTGGCGTGACCAGCCAATTTGGCGACAAGTCCCACCTCGATGCCTTGCGCCTGAAGCGTGCTGATGAAGGCATGGCGAGCGCTGTGCGGGGTAACGTAGGGAAGCCCGAGGGCCAGAAGCGCAGGCCGCCAGTAGTTGCTGCGAAAATTGACGTAGGAGAGCGGGACGCCCCGCTTGATGTGGTTGACGCTTCTGTCCGCGCCGAGAGAAGGAAAAACGCGCCGCGGGCCACCGTGAGGCTCCGGGGGGCAGGGCTGGTGCCACTTTTCAAGCATTCGCCGCAACCTCCTGGACATCGGGATATCCCGGCGCCCTGCGGCTGTCTTCGTCACCTCACTCGTAGACCCATCCCGTTCCTGCATCCGCCGAATGCGAATGCACCCGGCAACGAAATCGACGTCATCCCAGAGAAGGGCCAACTGCTCGCTCGGCCGCACCCCCGTCAGGAACGGGAAAGCATAGTAGAGGCCCCTCCAATCATCCTCGGCCGCTTCAAGGAGAACGCCGACCTGTTCCGGTGAGAGGATTGCCTTGCGAGGCTTCGGCCTTCCCCGGCCAAGCTGGGAGGGCATTGCCGGCACTCGCAGCTGCATCTCCTCAGCGGCGAGGGCCAGGGCGGCTTTCAAGAACTTCTTGGCGACGTTGGCGGTGTAGGCGCTCACGTGATCGGTGAGGGCCCGGTTCCAACTGCGGATGTCTGCCGTCGTCAGGTCGGCAACGCGTACGGGCCCCAACATCTCGATGAGGGTGCTCTCGGGAGGCCTTTCGCCCGTGCGTGCGTACGCGTGCCGTTCCCACTTGGTCCCGGCAAGCAATGGGCCGGTAATGTAGTGCACGGCCTGCCGGTAGCTGACGAACGTCCCGCCTTTGACCTCCCGGCGCCTGTTTTCGAGCCAGTGCTCCACGAGGTCGGCCACCGTCAGGCTGCTCGACGGGACGTCGGAATAGCTGCCGGTTGCGATGCTCGCCAGCATGGCATCCCGCATGGCGACGGCGTCTTTGTGCCGGGAGAAGAAGAGCTGCTTGCGCTGCCGTGTTTGCGGATCGCGAAAGTTCAGCACGAAACGCGTCTGGACGATCTCGCGGCCCGACCGCAGCTTGCGTTTTCGATCGCGTCTCGTGACCGATGCCGTGAAGGACATGGGCCGGCTCAGCCAGGAGGCCAGCGGGTGCCGCAGGTATCGCGGCCCGCTCTCGATGGTGCGCCGCGAGAGGGCGCGGCTGCCTGCCCCTCCGGCGGACTCCGTATTTTCTGTGCCCAAACGCGATACTCGTGCGGGTTTTTATTCTGCCTGAGATAACGCGGCAGGAACTCTGCAATAAACGAAGCCCTATCCATTATCAACAATCCATAAATGCGACTAAAGGCCTGATTTAACTTGCAAAGATGGTAGCTACAGCGATGGTTGCTGTACATCGCAATGTCGGGATAAAAAGGTATTTTTCCCTCGCGATGCAACCGAGCTGGTAACCGGCACAAGAAACTTCTGGTTCTGTCGAACTAATTCAGGGAGAACGACAGATCGGGGGACTGTTGAAATCAGCCAGCACGGTAGCGTTGTTTGCCGCAGCTGGTTTGTTTGTGGGTGGCGTGGCGATGCCGTCTGCCAAGGCTGCTGACCTTGGTGGGGACTGCTGCGCGGACCTCGAAGAGCGTGTCGCCGAACTCGAGGCGACCACCGCCCGCAAGGGCAACCGCCGCATGTCGCTGACCGTCAGCGGCCAGGTCAACACGGCCGTGATGGCGTGGGATCAGGGCATCGACAGACGCGGTGTACATCGTCGACAACGGCGTGAGCCGCAGCGGCTTCAACTTCGACGGTACGGCTCGGATCAATCCGAACCTGACCGCTGGCTTCCAGATGGTGATCGGTCTCGCCACCGGCGCCCGCAGCCATCAGACCACGCAGATCGATGACGATGGCGCGCGCAGCCGGCGACGGCACGCTCGGCGTCGAGCTGGCCAACTGGTTCCTGCGCAGCGATACGCTGGGCGAGATCCGGCTCGGCCGCATCAACTCCGCTTCGTCCGGCACGACGCTGGTCGACCTCGGCGGCGCGGGCGTGATCGCCAACGCCAACGTCGCAGTTGTGGGCTGGTAACTTCTTCATTACGCGACGGCGTTCCACTCACGGTTGCGACCTGCGCTGGTCGACCCTCATGGGCGGCGCGCACGATGGGCATCAGCGGCCTCAGCCGTCAGAACGCCATCATGTACACCACGCCGACCGTCGCGGGCTTCAGCGCCAGCGTCGCCTGGGGCGAGGCGGATGCCGTTGACGATGGCATGTGGGACGCGGCTCTGCGGTACGCCGGTGAGTTCGGCGGGTTCCGCGTTGCGGCAGCGATCTCCTACGGCAAGAACGCGGGCAACACCACGGACTTCGAGGACGCGGTCCGCAGCTTCCATGCCCGGAGCTCGGCACTGGCGCTGACATCCGCAAGCTGCAGGGTTCCGCCAGCGTCATGCACGTTGCGTCGGGTCTGTACCTGACCGGCGCCTATGCCGTTCAGTCCTACAACGGCAACAACGCGTCGAACTCAACACCTTCACGGGTGGCGGTTTCGTAGCTGGCCAGAACCGTCCCGACACGACCATGTGGTACCTGCAGGGTGGTATCTCCAAGAACTGGACCGGCCTTGGCAACACGGTGGTGTACGGTGAGTACCAACGCGTACGATGGCGGCGCTGACGGTCTGACGTCTTGGTGGCAACTCGGTCTTCGAACTCCGAGGTCTACGCTGTGGGGTATCGGCGTCGTCCAGCATATCGACGCGGCTGCCATGGAAGTGTACCTGTCCTACCGCCAGTACCAGGCGATCCTTCGACAGCCTCGCTGGTGCATCCGTCGGGTTGGGTGGCAACATGGACGACCTGAACATCGTCATGGGTGGCGCGCGCGTCAGGTATCTGATACGCTCTACCGCTACCGGAATTGGGAAGGGCCGCCTCTCGGGGCGGCTCTTTCTGCTTTTGGGCCTTCACGTTTGCCCA
>CAWALW010000013.1:0-19222 GCA_963782855.1 uncultured Alphaproteobacteria bacterium
GGGATACATCTCACAGCTTGCTCGGGCGTTCGTTGATGGCTGGATCCCGGCAACGAGTGCCGGGATGACATTGTTTCCCGATCGCCGCATTCAGCATCGGCAGCACCTTTTCCGCCATCAGCACCATGGAGCGCCGGCCCATGTCGCGGTCCGTCCAGTCCTTGCCGGCGTAGAGCAGCGTGCCGAAGTCGCCGACCTCCTCGCGGAACGCGAGCAGCTGCTCCACCACGCGCTCGGGAGAACCGTAGATCGCCAGCTTGTCGACGACGTAGTCGGGCGTCACCGCGTCGTCGGGCATGCTGCGGTCTTCCTTGAAGGCCTCCGCACGTCCGGCCATTTTCAGCTTGGTGAGCAGGTTGCCGAAGTAGAGGCGGTAGGGGCTGTTCGCCGCCGTCACATACTCGCGCGCCTTCGCATCGGTGTCGGCGACGAAGATCGAGCGCGCGACGCGCCAGTTGGCGGGATCGGCCGGGCGCCCGCCCTTCTCGCAGCCCTCGACGTACTTGGGCCAGTGCGTTTTCACCCACGCCGGCATCAGGAAGTTGGCCGAGATCGGCTCCCAGCCGCGCGAGGCCGCCTCCGCCGCGCCTTGCGAATGGGGCGCCACCACCGTCACCACGATGGGCGGATGCGGCTTCTGCAGCGGCTTGCCCATCACGCCCTCGGCCGATGTCGGCCCGCAGCGTACGCTCGGTGGTGATCGTCCAGTACTTGCCCTTGATGTTGTAGGGCGCCTCGCCGGCCCAGATGGCGAGCACCTGGTTGATCGCCTCCACGAACATTTCGTTGCGGTTGGCGTTGAGGTTGCCAAACACCTCCGCATCCGACAGCAGCCCGCCCGGCGAGATGCCGAAAATGAAACGGCCGTCGAGCAGGTGATCCAGCATGGCTATATTGGAGGCGACCGCCGCAGGATGGTTGTTGGGCATGTTGACCGTGCCGGTGCCAAGCTTGATGCGCTTGGTGGCATCCACCAGCGTGGCGATGAACGTGATGCACGAAGGGATGTTCTCGGCCGCATCCGTCACGTGCTCGCCGACGTAGCCTTCCACGAAGCCAAGCTCATCGGCGAGAATGAACGCCTCACGGTCCTCGCGCAGGCACAGGCGCCAATCCTTCCCCAGCGGATGCAGGGGCATGGTGAAGAAGCCGAGTTTCATAGGCCGTTCCTCTGCCTCGAATTGTCATGGTCGGGCTTGTCCCGACCATCCAGCCAACAGCTTGCTCTGACGCTCGCGGACAGCTGGATCCTCGGGACAAGCCCGAGGATGACAGCGGGAACCGAATGCTTGGACCTGAACACTACTTGATGGCCTGCGGGTTGATCGGCGAGCCGGTGCCGCCGGGAATGACCAGCGGCGGTCCGGCGAAGAAGAACTCGTAGACCTTGTCCTTGGCGCAGTCCTCGGCCAGTTCCTTCAGCTGGAACATCTCGCCCATGTAGAGGCCCATGGCGGGAATCACCACCCAGTGCCAGGGCTGGTTGACGTCCGTGGTCTCGTTGGGCCGGACTTCCACGCCCCAGGTGTCGGAGCACACGCCGGCGACCTGCTTGTCCTGCAGCCAGTAGCAGCTCTCGAACTTGAGGCCCGGCGCGTCGCCGCCGGCATAGCCGCCCCACTCGCCGCGCGCGTTGCAGGCTTCCATCTGCCCGGTGCGGACGATGACGAAGTCGCCTTTGCGAATCTCCACCTTCTGCGCGGCGGCGCAAGCATCGAGATCGTCGTTGGAGATGCCTTCGCCGTCCTTGAGCGCATCGACGCCCTTCCAGCGCGCGATGTCGAGCAGTACGCCGCGGCCGACCAGCTTGTCGCGCGCGTGCTCGATGCCGAGCTTGGACAGCCCGTTGCTGTCGACGGCGCTGGCATGATGCCCGTTGTACATCTTGTCGTGGTAGAAGATGTGTCCCAGCGAATCCCAGTGCGTCGCCGCCTGGATCGGCATGTTGAGCGCGTCATCCGCGTACAAGAGCCGCTCCTGCCGCCCCGCCAGCGCATCGGTGCCGGTGGCGAGCATGGTGTGGATCGGATTCCAGCGCTTGCCGAACAGCCCGCGCTGCGGGCCGCTCGGCCCGAGCGGAATGCCGAGCGCGAACGCCTTGCCCTTCTTGATGAGCTTGCCCGCGGCGACGATGTCCGGGGGCGTGACGTTGTTCAGCGTGCCGATCTGGTCGTCCTTGCCCCAGCGCCCCCAGTTGGACAAATCTTTGAAGGCCTGATCGACGGCTGCTTTGGAAACGGTGATGTTCCGGCTGCTCGACATGGTTTCCGCCCTTCTTCTCCGCGCCGTGCGGGCGCTTTTCCGCTTTGTGCGCATCTTGCCCATGTCACGCGGCGATTGCCAGGGGCGGCGAATTGAGGTTCGATGAGAAGACATGATCGCCGCAATAATCATGCGCGCTGATCGCACGAATTACCCAGGGAGATTGCGTGATGACCGCCACCCAGACCATCGAGAGGCCGTCCGCCGGCGCCAACCCGCGCGCCCATTGGCCAGTCGAGCTGCAGCAGGAGCTGGAGGACAACCGATTCAGCCCCATCGTCGGCAGCGTGCTCGTCTCCGAGACCGACAAGGTGCGGGTGTGGCACCTGCTGGTGCCCGCCGGCAAGCGCTGCACCTTCCACCGCCACGTGCTCGACTACTTCTGGACCTGCCACACGCACGGCAAGGCACGCGGCTACTTCGAGGACGGCTCCATCACCGAGACGGTCCATTTCCCCGGCGACACGCGGCACCTCAACTACGCGGCCGGCGAGTACCTGCTGCACAGCGTGGCGAACATCGGCGACACAGACCTGCTGTTCACCACGGTGGAGTATCTGCAAAGCGCCAACGAGCCGCTGCCGGTGCCCGATGGGGTGCGACTGCAGGTGTCCTGAACTTCACTGCGCGGTCAGCCGGCGGAGAGTGCGCTGCAATCCGCGCCAACCGCACCCGCGCTGACACCAGCAGTTGGGTTAAACATCCAAGGGAGCGACGCCAGTCGTGGACGATCGCTGGGCACGGTTATCGCAAGGCGGGACCAAGTTCACCTCAATGCGGCGCGGACGCATGTCGATGCGCAGGCGCTAGCTCTCGCGCATGAAATCCAGCACGGCCGTCTCGGCCATGACCTGCGCCGGCTCGGCGTGCCAGGGCGGCCTTGCGCGTTGCGCTTCATCTTCGAAGGAATGCCGCAGGTAGGAGCGAGCCGCCGCGCCTGGGCGACGAAGCCTGCTGCCGAAACGCCGATGCGTGCGCCTCGTAGGTACGCGAGGCCTCCGCGACATCGTCGTGCGCGCCGACGCGAAGCGCGAGCGCGGCCGCGTCCTGCGCCGCCTTGACGACGCCGGCGCCGACGTGCGGGCGCACCACGAACGCGGCATCGCCGCCGCAAGCGCGACGCGGCCGATGGCCATCGCCGTGGTCTGCAGGCGGTAGATCGGCTGCAGGAACGGCTGCTGCGCCTGTCCATGGCGGCGCGAAACTGCGGCGGCAGCAGACGCGCGACCGCATCGCGCATCTCCGCGATGACGCCGCGCGCGATCAGCGGCGGCGGGATCGACAGCTCGTGCCGCTGTACCGGTATCGGATGTCAGCAGCCGCGGCACGTCCTGCGCCGCGTCCGCCGGGCGATACCACACGATGTTCCAGCTGCGATGCCCCGGCCTCAGGTCGATTGCCCGGTCCCGCCACCGGATAGCCGAGAAAATGCTCGCCCGGCGGCAGGTGGAAGCTCAAGTGCTCGAACAGGTCCTGGCCCATTGCGGCGACTGCATCGCGCTCGATCGACGAGGCCGCGCCAAGCGACATAGCCGCCGTACTGCGGCAGCACGTCCGGGAGCAATTGCCCGCGCACCGCCGAGCGGAAACCGTCGGCCCCGACGAGCAGATCGCCCGCTTCCACAGCTCCGTCCGCGAAGTGCGCGGTGGCACCAACTCGCCCGCGTCCTGCGTCACGCGCACGAGGTCGCGGCCGAGGTGATAGGACGACGCCCCCACCGCCCCACCCAGCATCTCGAACAGCCGGTTCCACGAGGTTGCGATCTGAGGCAACGCGTTGCGTCCGATTCGTCGCCCCCTCTGTCGAGCACGATGCGGCCCGGCACCGGCACGCCGAAATCCTGCCCCGTCTCGATCCCGAGCTCGGCCAGGGACTCGCGCATTCCGGATGGGTCATGATCCCCGCGCCGCGGCCCGTGAGCGGCACCGGCGAGCGCTCGAAGACATCCACCCGCCAGCCGCTGCGTCGCGGTAGAGCGCAGCGAACAGCCCGGCCATGGAGCCGCCGATGACGAGGGCGCGGCGCGGGGTGCGGGGCATCTTCTCTCGCGCTGTCAGAAATCGACTTCCGGATGCGGGCCGCTCGGGGGCGCGGCTACGTCCCGAGGTAATACTGCTTGATCGTGTCGTTGTTGGCGAGGTCGGCGGCGGTCTTGCCTTCGAACTCGATCTCGCCGTGCACGATGACGTAGCCGCGGTCGGCGATCCTGATCGCCTGATGGAAGTTCTGCTCCGCCATCAGCACGGTGAGGTCGCGCCGCTGCTTCAGCTCGCCGATCTTCGCGATGGTCTGATACAAGCAATGGCGACAGCCCGACCGACGGCTCGTCGACCAGCAGCAGTTTCGGCGCCGACATCAGCGCGCGCGCGATCGCCAGCATCTGCTGCTCGCCGCCGCTCATCGATCCGGCGAGCTGGCGCGCCGCGCTCGCTGAGCGCGGGAAAGGCGTCGTATGCACGAAGGCCAGGTTCTCCGCGATCCTGCGGCGTGCCGCCTTGCGGTAGGCGCCGAGCATCAGGTTCTCCTCCACCGTCAGTGCCGGGAACAGCCGCCGCCCCTCCGGCACCAGCGCCACTGCCAAGGCCGACGATGTCGTGCGGCGCCTGCCGACGAGATTGATCTCGCGCCGTCCATGTCGAGCGTGATGCGCCGCTCTGCGGCGTGACGATGCCGCAGACGCAGCGGATCAGCGTGCTCTTGCCGTTGCCGTTGGACCCGAGCAGCACCACGGTCTCGCCGTCCTTGACGCTGATCGACACGCCATGCAGCACGCGCACGGAACCATAGCCCGCGTCCACGCCCTCCACTCGATGCTACTCGCCAAGGTAGGCCTTCTCCACCTGCGGGTCCTTGACCGCGTCCTCGGGCTTGCCCTCGGCGATCTTCTGCCCTGCGTCGAGCACGATGACGCGTTGCGAGTAGCGCAGCACCGCACGCATGATGTGCTCGATCATGATCGACGCGCAACGCCGCGCTGATTGAGCTTGAACAGGATGTCGAGGATCTCGTCGATCTCGGAGGTGGATCGAGCCCCGCCATCGCCTCGTCGGAGATCAGGAGCTGCGGCGAGGCAGCGAGCGCGCGCGCCAGCTCGAGCTTGCGCATGTCGACCTGCGTCAGGCGCGCGGAGCTTTCGCGGGCCCGACCGCGCGAAGCCGACGAGCTCGAGGATCTGCGTGCCTCCTCCGCCATCTCCTGCGAGCGCTTGCGCTGCGGCGCGGAATACTCCATCGCCAGCTGCAGGTTCTCCAGGATCGTCATCGAGCGGAACGGCCGCGGGATCTGGAATGTTCGCACGATGCCACGATGCGTGCGCCGTGCGCGGACAGCCGGCGTGATGTCCTCGGCCGCTGAATTGAATGCTGCCGGCGTCGTTCCGAGAGCGCACCGGTAGATGCAGTTGATGGCCGTCGTCTTGCCGGAACCGTTGGGACCGATGAGCCCCAGCCGCTCGCCTTCGGCGAGGTCGAGGTCAACACCGTCGAGCGCGACGAAACCGCCGAAACGCTTGGTCAATCCGGAAACCCTGAGGATCGGTCAGCCATCGCCCTTGCCCCTCCCGCTGAGCCTTCGAACGAGCCCGACGATACCGCGCGGCGCCAGCGTCACGAACAGCACCAGCGCCGCGCCGACGAGCAACACGTTGATTCCGAGGAGATAGTGACGCTGACGATTTCCTGGGTGGTGCCGAGCAACAGCGCGCCGATCACAGGCCCGTACCAGTAGGCGGTGCCGCCGATCATGGGCATCGCGATCGAGTTGACCGCGACGATCAGCGGAACGCGGAAGCCGGATCGACGAACGTGACGTAGAATGGATAGGGCGCACCCGCCATGCCCATCAGTCGCGCCCATGAGCGTCGCCGAGATGAGCTTCAGCCTCAGCGTCGGCACGCCCATGCATTCGGCCGCAATCTCGTCGTCGTCGCGATCGCCGCCAAACCTCGGCCGAAGCGCGACACGGTGATGTAGCGCGAGACTGCGATCGCGAACAGCGCCAGTAGCAGCATGACCACGAATAGATACGTCGAGATATAGGACTCGAGAACGGAAATGGCGGGTCCGGCGTCAGGATATAGGAACCTTTGGCGCCGCCGACGTAGTCCCAGTTGTTGATGAACGTCTGCAGCACGATGGCCGAGCGCCAGCGTCGCGATTGCGAAGTAGACGCCCCGCAACCGCAGAGTCAGATATCCGCAGCCGAGCCCGATCAGTCCGCCAACGGCAGCGCCGATGGCAATGAACACGACGAGAGGCGCATCGAATTCCCAGGCTGTCGACCAGCTTGTTGCAGCGCGATCGTGGTGTAGGCACCGACCGCGAAGAAGCCCGCGCTTCCGAAGTTCACGTATCCCGTGAACCCGCCGAGGATGTTCCACGCAATCGCCATGATCAGCGACTGCAGACACGATATAGGAGGCGAAGAAGTAGTACTCGTTGGTCGACACCCTGGTGAAGGTGAAGCCGGCCACCAGCGCCAGGGCCACGAAGATCCAGAAGCCCCAACGCTTCATGATGGCCTGCCCAGAATGCCGGACGGCCGGACCGCAAGCGTGACGAGCAGGATGCCGAAGGCGACGGCGGGCGCCCAGGAGGGACCGGCGAAGGTCGAGACGAAGCTCTCGGCGATGCCGAGGATGAAGGCGGCCAGCACGGTGCCCGTGATGCTGCCCATGCCGCCCAGCACGACAATGGCGAATGCCCGGCCGATGTACTCGCGATTGATGGACGGCTCCACCGGCCCGATGATGATCAGCAGTGCGCCGGCAATCGACGCTGTCGCCAGCGCGAGCCCGAAGGCGATCTGCTTCACCCGGACCGGGTTGGCGCCCATCAGCTGCAGGGCCTGCCGGTCCTGCGATACGGCGAGGATTGCCCGGCCGATGAACGTCTTCGACAGGAAGAGGTAGAGGCCGATCGTCATCGCCATCGACACGACGAACGGCACCGCCCATGCGCAAGGGAAAGTCGACCAGGCCCACGCGCCAGTTCACGCCGATGTAGGCGGCCGGCACGAGGCGGTAGTCCACCCCGTAGATCATGATCAGCACGACCTCGATGATGAACATGAGGCCGAAGAAGAAGGCGAGGCCGGAGAGCGACTCCTGCCCCGTGCGCTCGAAGCTGACGTAGTAGATGCGATAGACGACGACGCCGAGCACGAAGAAGAACGGCGTCATCATGATGCCGGTGATGACCGGGTCGAGCCCGTAGTGCGCCCCGAAGAGTAGGCGAAGTAGGAGCCGATGATGATGAAGGCCGGATGGGCGATGTTGACGATGTCGAGCTGGCCGAAGGCGATCGACAGGCCCCAGCGCCACCGCGGCGTAGAAGCCACCGAGCAGTAGGCCCGCGACGACAGCGTTCAGGAACAGTCCTGGATCGGTAATCACTGTCGTCGCGGCGCCTGTCGTTCACCCGTGCCCTCGGTCAGTTCGCCCTTCGCCGCTACTGGCGTAGGGGAACGCCAGCTCGCCCGACTTGACGGACGGCGGATAGAGCACGACCCGGCTCCCGGGTTTGGTGAACTGCTCCAGGTCGTCCGCCTTGAGGTCGCGGAATTGCACGATGAGCGCGCGGCGTCTGGGCCCACTCGCCGTTCTTGCCGAACGCACCGGTCCGACGATCGTGTTGAACGTGGTGGTGCGGATGTGGTCGGCAAGCTTGCCGTGGTCGAGGCCCTTGGTCGCCTGCACCGCCTGGCCCAGGATCTCGAGATAGGCATAGCCGAACGGCGGCAGGTAGTGGCCGAGCGGATCGACGCCCGCGCCGGCGGCCTTCGCCTGGTACTTCTTCAGGAACGCCTCGATGCCCGGGAAGTTGAGGGTCGGCGCCGGCACCCAGAAGTCGTAGTTGACGATGCCGTTCAGCAGCGGGCCCAGGCTCTTCTGGATGGCCGCGAACTGCAGGCCCACCATGCCGCCACCGAACATCTTGGTCTTGAGGTCAGCTCGTTGGCAGCCTTGACCATGCCGATCGAATCGGGGGATAGGAGCCGATGTAGACGGCGTCCGGATTGGTCGCCTGGATGGCGCGGATGATCGGCGTGAAGTCGGTCGTCGGCGGCGGATAGGACTTGTCGTAGACAATGTCGAAGCCCATCGCCTTGGCGTTCGCACGCGCACCGGATGCCGCATTCTGCGCGAATTCGGCGTCGGCCGCGGCAATGGCCACCGTCTTGAGGCCCTTGCCCTTGGCAAGCTCGAAGAAGCCGCGCGACCAGTCCGTCTGCGGCTCGGGTCCGGCCGGCATGATCTGGAAGTAGCGGTCGTATTTGAACGTCTCGTTGGCCGCCAGACCGAACAGCGACAGGAACACCATCTTCTTGCGCATGATGATCGGCATCGCCGGCGCGATCACGTTGGTGCCGTAGCTGGAGACGACGAGGTCGACCTGATCGACTGTCGATCAGCTTGGTGTAGATCGCGGGCACGCGCGCCGGATTGGTCTGGTCGTCGTTGTAGACGAACTCGACCGCACGCCCGAGCAGGCCGCCCTTGGCGTTGACGTCGTCGCGCCAGATCTCCATGGCGATCAGCGCCGACTTGCCGCCGCGCGCCCAGCGGGCCGGTGAGCGACATCGAGAACCCGATCTTGATCGGCTTCTGCTGTGCAACCGCCGGGGTGGAGAGCGATGGCCGGTAACGCCAGCGCGGCGGCAGCCGCCACGCCCGCGAGCCGACGCAACATCTTAAGCGTCATAAGTTAGTTCCTCCCTGTCGAAAGCAATTTCTTTTTTTTCAAGTCTAGGCGCCGCAGTCCGCAAGCCAAGGCCCTCGTTGTTGCCAGTCCGCGCGAAGCTTTGGGCAGGTCCCCATCAGCAAAACGGGTACGCGCCATAAGTGCGAATACTCACATGACTATTGAAGATCGGAGAGCGCCGCGCGCACAATCTTACAAGACAACCGGACAATCGCGCGTCCTCGATCGCGCCAGGGAGGACGCCTATGCGCGAATATACGCCCGAGAACATCACCGACGTCGTGATCGAACAGATGTCGACCACGTCCGATCCGCGCATGAAGGAGGTCATGGAGGCCGCGGTGCGCCACCTGCACGCGTTCGCTCGCGAGGTCAAGCTCACGCCGGCGGAGTGGATCAACGGCATCGAGTTCATGACCAAGGTCGGCCAGATGTGCTCACCGGCGCGGCAGGAGTTCATCCTGCTGTCCGACACGCGTGGGCCTCTCCGCGCTCGTCAACATCATGCACGACAAGACCAAGATGGAAGAGGCAACCGGCGCCAGCCTGCTAGGCCCGTTCTTCCGCGAGAACACACCGCAGCTCGCTGACGGCGCGCAGATCGCCAAGGATCTCAAGGGCGGCGCCGAAGTCGTGCTGTACGGCCGCGTCACCAACGCCAAGGGCGAGCCGCTGCCGAACGCACTCGTCACCGTGTGGCAGACCGCCGCCGACGGCCGCTACGACATCCAGAACAGCATCGAGGAGATCGACTGCCGCGGCATCTTCCGCACCGATGCCAACGGCAACTACGTCAGTCGCACCGTGCGCCCGCTCGGCTACTTCATTCCGCTCGACGGCCCCGTCGGCCAGATGGTGATGGCGCAGAAGCGGCACGGCAAGCGCCCCGCCCACATCCACTTCCTCATCAGCGCCGCCGGTTATCGCGAGCTGGTGACGGCGCTCTATCTCAAAGGCGACGAGCACCTGGACGACGACGTGCGTGTTCGGCGCCTCGGGCGATCTCATCGCCGAGGAGAAAGCCAACGACCCCAATTCGCCCATGAAGGGCCTGCCCAGCATCCACTTCGACTTCAGCCTCGCGCGCGAGACCGAAGCCGACCGCAAGGCCGGCCGCGTCGGCGCCGACCCCGGCGCGATCACGGCCGGCGACGGCAAGACGTCGGCTCCCTACGGTGCACCGCCGCCGGAGATGCTCGCCGCCGAGGCTGCAAAGAAGCCGGGCTTCCTCGGCGGCCTGCTGCGCGGGAAGTAGGCATCGCGTTCACGACACCTTTTGCCTCCCCCTCGAGGGGGAGGGCGATGAGTTCGCGGTTTGGACCGGCCATCGTCGCGCGTGCTGCAAGCTCCATTGCCGGGCCAAGCCGCTGGACGCATCGGGTGGGGGTGATTGAGCTGCGAGGTGACGGTAGCCACCCCCACCTGGAATGCCATCGGACTTAGACTGCCGGTTGAACCAGCAGAGACGTGGAGTTCGGCAGTCAAGTCCGTGGCATTCCATCCTCCCCCCTCAAGGGGGAGGCAAGAAACGCGATCTACCATGCATTGGGCGTGCACCCTTAAGCACGCCGGCGCGCTCGCGGGAATGACGGCGTTGTCTTGTTCTGCGCGCGGCCGGACCCTACACTCCATCCAAGCGCGGTCGCACAACACGCGCAACGCAGGGAGGAGCACGACGTCATGAAGGCGCCGCCATTTGCTTATGTCCGGGCGACGTCGCTCGCCAACGCCTTCCATCTCTGGCGCGACGCCGGCCCCGACGCCAAGCTGCTCGCCGGCGGGCAGAGCCTGCTCGCCACGCTCGCCTTCCGCCTGTCCGATCCCGGCACGCTGATCGACATCTCGCGCATCCGAGAGCTGCGCGGCATCGCGCAGGCCGGCAACGCGATCCGCGTCGGCGCTCTCACCACGCACGCGGAACTCGGCAGCAACGCGCTGATCCGCGAGCACGTCCCGCTGCTCGCCGAGGCGGTGCCGCTGATCGCGCATGCCGCCATCCGCAACCGCGGCACCATCGGCGGCTCGCTGGCCTTCGCCGATCCGGCCGCCGAGCTGCCCGCCTGCTGCGTTGCGCTCGACGCCATCATCATCGCCCGCAATGCCGCCGACGAGCGGCGCATCCCGGCCACCCAGTTCTTCACCGGCCTCTACGGCACGGCCCTGCGCGACCACGAGCTGATCGCCGCGGTAGAATTCCCCGCGGCCAAAGCCGGGCGAACGCAGCACCATCCTCGAGCTCGCACGCCGCTCCGGCGACTACGCCATGGCCGGCATCGCCGCCAAGGCCAAGGTCACCGGCAGCACCATCATCGAGCCGCGCATCGTGTTCTTCGGCATCGGCGACGGGCCGGTCCTGGCCGAGCGGGCCATGGCGGCCATCGGCGGCAAGCAGGTGCTGCCCGACACCATCGCCGCCGCCCAGGCCGCACTCGACGCCGACCTCGATCCGCCGGCCGACCAGCACGGAAGCCCCGACATGAAACGCCACCTCGCGCGCGTGCTGCTTGCCCGCGCGCTCAACCGTCATCGGCGGCACCGAGGAGCGCGCGCGGCATGAGCACCGACCCTCGACATCTCCCTCACGGTGAACGGCGAAGCGGTCGCTGCCCGCGTGGAGGCGCGCCAGCACCTCGTCGATTTCCTGCGCGGCGAACTCGGCCTGATGGGCACGCACACCGGCTGCGAGCACGGACTGTGCGGCACCTGCACGGTGCGCGTCGACGGCCAGATCGTGCGCGGATGCCTGGTGCTCGCCGCCTCGCTCGACGGCGCCAAGGTCGAGACCATCGAGGGCGTCTCGGACTTCGGCGAGATCCGCGACCTTCAGGACGCCTTCGTCACCCGCAACGCCTGCCAGTGCGGCTACTGCACGCCCGGCATGCTGCTGACCGCCGCCGACCTGCTGAAGGCCAACGCCAACCCGACGCGCGAGGAGATCCGCGAGCACCTCTCCGGAAACTACTGCCGCTGCACCGGCTACCACGCCATCGTCGATGCGGTGGAAACGGTCGCGCGCCAACGCAACGGAAAAGGTTGAGGCCATGCCAATCCGGCGCAAAGCGCACAACGCGTTCCCCTCCCCCTGGTGGGGAGGGGTTAGGGGTGGGGGGAACCCCGACGTTCAACGTTCTGGAATCCCCCCTCCCCCGGCCCTCCCCCACAAGGGGGAGGGAGGTGGTGCGGAACGGAAGGGTTGGCCCCGTGAGCAACGTCAACCTTCACGCCGTCGACCGGCCCAACTCCTACATCGGCAAGTCGATCCCGCGCCCGAACGCCAGGAAACTGGTGGAAGGCCGCGGCCAGTACGTCGACGACATGATGTTGCCGCGCACTGTGCATGTTGCCTTCGCGCGCAGCCCGCATGCGCACGCGCGGATCATCAGCATCGACGCCTCCGAAGCGTTGAAAGTGCCCGGCGTGTTGAAGGTCTTCACCGGCAAGGACCTCGCCGCCCATTGCGATCCCTGGGTCGCGATCCTCGCACACCTGAAGGGCATGAAGTCTCCCCCGCAGCTGCCGCTGCCGCTGGAGCGCGCCACCTGGGTCGGCGAGGCCGTCGCGGCCATCGTCGCCCGCGACCGCGCCACCGCCGAGGACGCGCTCGGCAAGCTCGACATCGCCTATGAGCCGCTACCCGCCGCCGTCGACATGGAGACCGCGCTCAGTCCCGGCACGCCCATCATCCACCCCGATCTCGGCGACAACCTCTGCTTCCAGCGCGTCAACGAGAGCGGCAAGGTCGACGAGGCTTTCGCTGCCGCGCACAAGGTCGTGGAGGCCACCTTCCACACCGGCCGCCACACGGGGGCGACGCTGGAACCGCGCTCGATCCTCGCCGACTACAACCGCGCTAGCGCCAAGCTCACTGTCTATCACGCCACCCAGGCGCCGCACATGATGCAGGGCGTGTTTGCCAAGCAGATGCGCCTGCCCGAGGGTGACGTGCGCGTCATCTGCACCGACATCGGCGGCAGCTACGGCATCAAGGTGCACGTCTACCCCGACGAGATCGCCACCGCGGTCATCTCCAAGATCATGGGCCGCCCGGTGAAGTTCATCGCCGACCGGCTCGAGAGCTTCGCCAGCGACATCCACGCCCGCGACCACCGCATCACCGCCCGCATGGCTGTCGATGCCGACGGCCGCATCACCGCGATTGACGTCGACGATCTCACGGGCATCGGGCCCTACTCCGTCTTCCCGCGCACCAGCGCGGTGGAGGGCAACCAGGTCGTCAACCTGATGGGCGGGCCCTACGACTTCCCCAACTACCGCGCGAAGACCACCGTCGTGTTCCAGAACAAGACGCCGACCTGCCAGTACCGCGCCGTCGGCCATCCCATCGCCACGGCCGTCACCGAGGGCCTCGTCGATCTCGCCGCCGAGGCGCTCGGCCTCGATCCCGTGGAGTTCCGCCGCCGCAACGTCATGAAGGACGGCACCTATCCGCGCACGTCGCCCGCCGGCATGAAGTTCGAGGGGCTCTCCCACGAAGCCTCGCTCGCCAAGCTGCTCGACATGATGGACTACCCCGCGCTGCGCGTGGAGCAGGAGCGGCTGCGCGCCCGCGGCATCCACCGCGGCATCGGCTTTGCCACCTTCATCGAGCTCACCAACCCCAGCCCCTTCATGTACGGCATGGGCGGCGCGCGCATCTCCGCGCAGGACGGCTGCACCGTGCGCATCGACCCTGACGGTTCCGTCGTCGCCGCCACCGGCGTCACCGAGCAGGGCCAGGGCACGGAGGCCATCATCCGCCAGGTCGTGGCCGAGGCCGTCGGCGTGCCCATCGACCAGGTGCGCGTCATCACCGGCGACACGCTCACCACGCCTTACGGCGGCGGCACCTGGGCCTGCCGCGGCGCCGGCATCGGCGGCGAGGCCGCGCTGCAGTCGGGCATGGCGGTGAAGGAATCCGCGCTCAAGGTCGCCGGCGCCATGCTGCAGGCGCAGCCCGACACGCTCGACCTCGTCAACGGCGAGATCGTCGAGCGCGCCACCGGCACCGCGCGCATGCCGCTCGCGGAGCTGGCCCGCATCGTCTACTTCCGCGGCGACACGCTGCCGCCCGACCTGCCGCGCGAGCTGATGCAGACGCGCCATTTCATCACCAAGCAGTATCCGTTCGCCTTCACCAACGGCGTGATGGCCTGCTCGCTGGAGGTCGATACCGACACCGGCTTCGTCAAGCTCCTCAAGGTGTGGTGCGTGGAGGACTGCGGCCGCATCATCAACCCGCTGCTGGTGGACGAGCAGGTGCGCGGCGGCGTCGTGCAGGGCATCGGCGGCGCGCTCTACGAGCACTGCGTCTACTCGCCCGAGGGCCAGCTGCTGATCGGCTCCATGGCCGACTACCTCGTGCCCATGGCCGCCGAGATGCCCGACATCGAGGTCGGCCACGTCGAGACGCCCACCAAGGAATCCCTGCTCGGCGCCAAAGGCGCCGGCGAAGCCGGCACCGCCGGCGCGCCCGCCGCCATCATGAACGCCATCAACGATGCGCTGCGCCCGTTCGGGGCCAAGGTGTTCGCGCAGCCGTTCACGCCGGAGCGGATTCTGGCCGCGCTCGGCAAGGTGCCGGCGCGGTGGCCGGAGGCGGGGGCGGGGAGTTATGTGCCGGTGGTGGCGGTGGCGCCGGGGGCGGTGGCGGGTGCCGCATCGGGTGCTGACAAATCAGGCTCCGGCGGCGGCTGGCGAGGCCGGATGTTTGGGCGGAAGTGATCGATGCATCTATTTCTGCGTTCAGCTTCGGCATCTGCCGCAGAAGGAACTGATCAAATAGCGGCACAGTGAAGGCCGTATCTCCATGGGCGGGACTGTAGATCATGCCCTTCTTGATGAGGCTGTTTCGGGTAGGCGCGACGCTTTGAACCTTGACCTCCAGTATCTCGGCAATGTCGTCCGAAGCGATCGCGACCTGCACCCAGCTTCGCCATGGCGCGAAGGTATCGCTTCTCCGTTGGCGTGAGACGATCGAAACGTACTTCGAAAGAGCTCTCGTCCAAATTGCGAAGAACGGCGGGCTCCGCAGCCTCCACATCGCGCTTTGATATCGGAGACTTGTTTGCAGCGTTCCACGCGCCGTAGCCCCAAGCTTGGATGAAATATGGATAGCCCTCGCCGCCGGTGATGCGTCTCGCTTGCTGGCGTGCGCCCCGTCGCCCCGCACCGGCGGGATGATTCGATCGCAGCATCATTCTTGGAGAGTGGACCAACCTGAGGAAACTCGAAGAGGCGTTCCGCATACGACTTTGAGCGGCCCATGTTGCCCACGAGCTGCGGCAGCCCGGCCCCCACGCCAGCACCAGCGGCAGCTGCCTCTGACTCGACCTTGTGCATTCCCATAATGAGTGCACTGATCTCATCCTCGTCGAGATACTGAAGCTCATCGACCAAAAGAACGACCACCGTACCTCGGGCACGCGCTGCCTCGCCAATGGCGGCAAGCACCTCAGGCAGGTCGCTTTCTAAATCGCCGCTGTCGCCGACGCCTGTTCTCGGGATCGATGCCAAGGCCGATCTCGATGTCTCCGTACTTTACCTTTACGCTTCGAGCGAAGCTCTTTGAGCACACGCAGACCGTTCGGGCGGAAGTACTTCGTTCGGTCGTCATTCCGGCGCCGCGAGTGCTCGACAGCGCGCTCGCGGGACCAGGCCGGAACCCATGCACTTCTCCCCGACCAGAACGAATATGGCCAAGTGTACTGGGTCCCGTCCTGGTCTCGCCGCGCGCGCTGCGCACGAGCGGCGACGGGATGACGAGTGAGCTTCATTTCGCGCTTCGCTCGCGCCAGCCTTAACGCGAGAACCACCCGCGCGATGGTGGATTTCATCGCTTTGAGCGCCGCGATGAAGCGTTCGAGGAAGGCTTCGACCACGGTATCAGCACACGCTTCCAGAACGCGACCATGTCGTCGCGAAACAGCGTTGCCTCGCCATCGCGGCTGCCAAGCTTGGCGCCCTTTCTGCCGTACCCCGCCTTCAGCGAGTAGACCATGACGTCCCGGTCCGTCAGCTTCGGATTCGGTGCGGCCTCAAGGGGATGGATGAAGGCGCCGTCATCGGCGAGGTAGGTAGTGGGTGCGGCAGGCGACACCGATGCGTCTGGGATATCAACAACCTTGGTGCCACGGTCGAAGCTGTGATGCGCACCTGCGAACAACCGCATGGTCGCAATCCCACCCGTCAGGCGAATGGCCTGGCAGTGCCCCTGCACCTGCATAGGTGAGCACCACTCGTCTGCGTCGCCCATGAGAACGCGCACCGCAGTCGTGCCGACGCGCGGGTCTAGGAACTGATGGCCACTCCAAGGATAGCCCGCGAGGACGCCGATGAGACCGCGCCCCCCGCCGACAACGGCGTCAGCAAAGCGACGACTGGCTGCCATCATAACGGCTGAGCCGCCCCGGCTGTGACCCTGTGCGCCGATGCGGGTGCCATCGATCTCGGGCAGCGTCGCGAGCACCGCCCAGGCGGCGAGAACATCATAGGCGCTCGCGGCGAACGAGAACTGCGTCTGCTTGGCGACGGTCGACGTAACACCCCGAGCGCCGAAGCTGTCGAGCACAAACGCCGCATAACCTTCGGTGGTCATCGTCTCGGCGTGAGCGACGTGGGATGGCGCGACGCCAAGACTGCCGGGCACGATGATGACGAGTGGTAGCTTACGCTTCGAGACGCGTTTGCCCGCGGGTGGCAGAAAGAGTTTGCCGTCAACCATCAACTTCGGCATGTCGCCGGGCGCCGAGATGACTTGGTAATAGTTCAAGCGGTGACGCCGACGGGATGTCGATGTTCCGCCCTTCCGCGCCATTGACAAACGTGATGGCTTGGTCGCGGAAGCGGACGCCGCGCGAAGCGCGCAGGCGTCGAAGGCACGGGACCGAGTACACCTATCCGCGTCCGTTCGGCTTGTTGAGACGTGCATGGGTTCCGGCCTGGTCCCGCGAGCGCCCGTTCGGGCACTCGCGGCGCCGGAATGACGAGCCTCACATCCCCCGCTTCGGCACCGACGCCAGGAACTCCGTCAGCTCGCGCCTATAGAGTTTTGCCATGCCCGTCGCCGCGTGGCCGCGGGTCTCGTCGCTGGCCGGGATCAGCAGCAGCTTGCCGTTCTTAAGGCGCTTCAACGCCGCCTCCATGATCCCGGTCTCGGGCGGATTGCGCTCGTCGTCCGCCGCATTGATCGCCAGCAGCGCCGCCGTGATGCGGTCGAGGCCCGGCGCTGCGTTGTAGTCGCGCGAGGAATCCCAGGCGTAGAGGAAGTCGTTGGCGTCCGCCTTGGTCACCGCCTGATAGCGCTGCTCCAGCAGCTTGTCGGCGGCTTCCCGCGTCGGCGCCTGCTTCTGGTAGGCCAGCGTGCCGCCGATGGTGGAGATGCCGAAGAATACGTTGGCGACGCGGAACGCCTGCGGCTGCTCGGTGTAGTCGCCGCCCTTCCACGCCGGGTCGTTGCGAACGGCGTCGATGATCATGCGCCGCATCATCCAGTTGCGGCTCGACATCTCGGTCGGCTGCGAGGCCATCGGCACCACCGCGTCCATGAAGTCGGGATAGGCGCTGGCCCACTGCCAGGCGTGCATGCCGCCCATGGAGTTGCCGATCACGAGGCGCGCGCGCTTGAGGCCGAGGCCCTCGGTGACCAGCTTGTGCTGCGCCGCCACCATGTCGGCGTAGTTGTAGCGCGGGAACTTGGCGCGCAGGCCGTCGGAGGGCTTGGACGACTTGCCGTGGCCGATGCCGTCCGGCAGCACGATGTAATACTTTGTCGCGTCCAGCGCCTGCCCCGGACCGAACAGCTCTCCGGCGAAGTTCGGCGTCAGCATGCCGCGCCCGAACCGCCCGTGCCGTGCAGCACGATCACCGGCTCGCCGATCGGCTCACCTACCGTGCGGTAGGCGAGCTTCACTTCGCCCATCACCTCACCGGTGTGAAACTTGAAGTCGCGCGCAACCCAGGTGCCTTCCTTCGCCGCCGGGTAGTTCTGCGCCAGCGCGGCCGTGGCGACAGCAAACATCACGACGAACGCGGATACGAGGCGCGCGCAAACGGCTGCGAGTTTCATGGGTATCCTCCGGCGTTTCCCTCGAGCGATTTGTGCTTCGCCCGCTTTGACCTTGCGAACGGCGCCGCGCCAGACCAAGTTGCCGCGGCGACCCTCGATAGGCGACGATGCTAGCCATGACCGCCGAAAACACCAATCACGGTTCCGCGCCCCCCTGTCCCGGCCCGGCTCCCAACCCGCGCCGGCCCACCCGCTACGCCGTGCCGGCCGGCGCGGTCGACACGCACGCCCACGTCATCGGCCTGCCGCCCGAATACCCGTTCGTCGAGGGCCGCGCCTACACGCCTCCGGCCGCCCCGCCCGCCGCCTATCTCGGCATGCTCGACGGCACCGGCATGACCCACGGCGTGCTGATCCAGGTGAGCGTGCACGGCACCGACAACCGGCTGATGCTCGACACGCTGCGCGCCAATCGCAACCGCCTCAAAGGTATCGCCGTGGCGCCGCTCGGCCTCCTTGACAAGGACTACCGCGCGATGAAGGAGGCCGGCGTGGTGGGCCTGCGCCTCAACGTGCTCTACGGCGGCGGCATCGGCTTCGAGCGCCTCGCCGACTACGGCGCGCTGTGCCGGGAGCTGGGCTGGCACCTGCAGTTCCTGCTCGACGCGCGCAAGCTGTCCATCCTGGCACCCGCCATCTCACGCCTGCCCGTGCCGTTCGTCGTCGACCACATGGGGGATTTCCGCCGAGTTGGGCGTCAAGGAGCCGGGCTTCCAGACACTTCTCAGCCTTATGCGCGACGGCGGCTGGGGCGAAGCTCTCCGGTGCCTTCCGCGTCACCAGCGCGGGAACGCCGTATCACGAGACGATTTCTCTTATCGCGCAGGCACTCTTCGCTGCTGGGTCTGACCGCTGTGTTTGGGGTTCCGACTGGCCGCATGTCGCCAACTGGAAGCACATGCCCAACGTCGGCGACTCCTCGATCTCATGGCCGATTGGGTGCCGGATGAGGCGGATCGCAAGCGGGTGTTCGTGGACAATCCGAAGCGGTTGTACGGGTTCTGATCATTCTCCGCCTGCGCACCAGCACATTGTCATGGTCGGGCTTGTCCCGACCTCCGATCAACGAGCGCCTGAATGTAGCGGACAGACGATCCTCGGGACAAGCCCGAGGATGACTTCCTACGAGCCACGCGTATCCAGAATCGCTCCATGCCTCCGCCGCGCTCCGGGCTGACGCAGCGGCTGGGCGCT
>CAWALW010000014.1:0-30686 GCA_963782855.1 uncultured Alphaproteobacteria bacterium
AGCGCTGCTTCGCTCTGGGCGCGCATGCGGGCGGAGATGGACCCCGACGGGGCCTCCTCTAGGCCCGCGGTGTCGACGAGGGTGACGCGGTTGCCAGACAGCGTCGCTTCGCCTTCGCGGCGGTCGCGCGTGAGGCCGGGCATGTCGGAGACGAGCGCCGCCCGGCTGCCGGTCAGCCTGTTGAACAGTGTCGACTTGCCGACGTTCGGCCGGCCGGCGATGACGGCAATTGGCAGCATGGTCGCTTAGTGAATGAGGAACAGCCGAAGCGCTAGCGCGAATTGCGGCTCAGTTCAATTGAGCGCCACCAGCTTGGCATTGTCATTGAGAACGTACATGCGCCCGCCCGCCACCACCGGAGCGATAAAGATGGGGCTGCCCAAGTCCTGGGTGGAGGCAACCTTCCCGCTGGCGGCTTCAATGCTGGCGAGTTGGCCCTTGCTCGAGGTGAGCCATAGCTTATTGCCGGCGAGTACCGGTCCCGACCAGGCGCCGCCGCCGGGTAGCTTGGTCGCCCACTGGATCTTGCCTTCGCTACGGGTGATGGCCATCACCTGCCCGCTGGTATCGACCACGAATACGTTCTCGCCGGCTACCCAGGGCGGCTGGATGCTGGCGACGGTGAGCGACCAGATGCGCTCGCCCGTCTTGGCCGCCGTCGCAACCATGCGGCCGGCATGACCGACGGCATAGACGACGCCGCCGGCGATGGCGGGCCTTGCAGCATCGCTCATGGCGCTGAGGGAGGATGCCGTGCGCGTGCGAGCCAGCGATTCCGACCAAACGGCCTTTCCGTCGGAAACGCGCAGGGCTACGACGTCGCCGGAGGGATAGGGCACGATCACGGAGTCGCCGTCCACGGCGGGGCTCGCGTTGACAAGGATGCTCGTGCGCTCGGCCAACCCGGCGAATGTCCACATCTCCGTACCGTCGGCACCGGCCAGGCACATGACCTGACCTTCCTTGGTCACGATGAACACGCGGTCGCCGGATGCGGTCGGAGAGGCGCGGAGGGGCGACCCGACGCTCTTCTCCCAAAGCTTCTTGCCGCTGCGCGCTTCAAAAGCGAGCACGTACCCGAAGCCGGTCGCGGCGTAGATGCGCCCGGCATCCGCAGCCAGGCCTCCGCCGAAGCCTTCCTGGTCGGTCTCGTTTGCCGGTGTCGTGGAGGCCTTCCACGCCACGCCACCGCCCGAGGTGTTGGTGGCGGTGATCTTGCCTGCGGCATCCAGCGTGTAGACGCGGCCGTCATAGACGATCGGGCTGGCCGTCAGCTTGCCGTAGAAGCTCGAGCCGGTGCCGATGCTTACGCTCCACGAGGTCTTCAGGCTGCCACCGAGCGCAAGGTGGCCCGGTGCGTTGCTGGGCGCGCCGCCGGGCTGACTCCAGGCGTCGTTGGCATGTTGCGGAGGCAGCGTGATCGGTTTCGCCGAGGTTGCGAGGTCGGAGGCGATATTTTCCTGCTGGATCACGGAAACACGCTTGCCGGGGAGAGGGACTTCCTTCTCGGCGAAGGGATTGAGGTCCTGCAGCCTGGGCATGCTGTCGCCGCAGCCGGCGAGAGAGAGGGCACAGGCGGCAATCACCGCCATGCCAGCCGGGACCCGGCGGCCAGGCCGCCTGCTCAATTCCGCCTTCGGGGTCCGGCGCCAGATCACTTAAGGGTCGCTTCTATTTGGTCTTGCCGTCCGTAGCATCCGACTTTTCGAACGAACGAAGCAAATCTAAGGCAGGCAGGACTTTTGCCACTTCGTCCTGCTGCATGACCGTCATAAACACCTTTACTCGCTCGGAAATGCCGGGCGGGGTCGTCGGATCGGACAGGAGGCGCTGGAAGTGGTTCCGGGCCTCGGGCAGTCTTCCCGACTTGTACGCCACCACGCCCAGCAGCTCCCGCGCCGTGAACCGCCAAGCGTTCTTGTCAGTGGACAGAGGCGTGAGGCGATTCTTGGCGTCCGTAAAGTCACCGACATCCAGTTTTATGCTGGCGATCTGCAGGCGCGCGAAGTCGGCAAGGATTGAGTCCGCGGCGCTGTTGTTGGCCACCTCGCCATAGATCGAGAGGGCCTCGTCGACATTTCCGCCGGCGCGCTCGCTGGCCGCCAGGCGCAGGCGGGCCAGGGTTGCATATCCCCGCGGAGCGGACGGGATGAATTTTTCCAGCACCTTCTGCCCGTCGTCGGGCTTGCCGAGGGCAAAATCCCTGAGCGCGACGATGTATTGCGTGCTGGCGGTCTCGGCGGCCGTCTGCTGGCGATAGTCGTAGTACTTCATGCCGCCAACGCCGCCCACGACCAGGACTGCGGCAGCCAGTATGTAGGTGCCGTACTGGTCCCACAGCTTGAGCAGTCGCTCGCGGCGCAACTCCTCGTCGATTTCCCTGGCCAGCATGTCCTTGGGTTCGTCGGCCATCGTCGCTCGTTCCTGCTGTCCCTTGCCGCGTCCTGCGGATTTTGCCGTGCGCTTGGCTTATAGCCAATTTGCCGGATGTGGTGGGGCTTTTTTGCTTTTCCGTCCAGACGTAACGCCGCGCGTGAGAGACTGTCATGCGCCTGGGCCGTCGCCATAATTTGAGCCACATTCCGCAAGTCTTATGCTTGCGAGAGCCGCGAGGGATGGTTGCGGCTTTTGCGATTCACGATGACGGTCGGGACGAGGATTACTGATCCGTTCGGCGGATCGCGGATGAAGGGTTGACGAGGCGGCTGTTCGCCACGCAATCTCAGTCCGGTGGGTTGTGTACCGTAGCGTACGAGGGGAGTTATGGTGAGAGAGTATTCGGCTGACGGCCAATCGCTGTCGCATGAAGCCGACGATGGTATCTCGCAACCACCGCTTGATCCGCGCGGCAGTGCGGTAAATCTCACCCAGGAACTCGCCCAGCTTCTCGCCGCCTCTATCGCACAGAACCAACCCGGCAAGCGCATGCCCGGCGGCACGCCTACGGGATCGGAGCTTGCGAGCCTCGCCGCGCTCGTCTCGTCTCAGCGGGCGGGTACGCCCTCGTTCAAGGATGGCCTTTCCTCTCTTTCCTACGCACCGGCCGCTTCCTATGCGCCGACTGCTTCGTACGCGCCGACTGCCTCGTACGCACCGGCCCCTTCTTACGCGCCGGCTACGCCCGTGACTTCGAGCCCCGGCACTGGTCTCCTCGTCAGCGAACACCATGACGACGAGCCGATGCCCATACCCTCGACGTGGCGGCAACCTGTCGGCGGCGATGATGAACGCTGGTATCGCCAGCAGATGGGCGCGGCCGTACTGGGGCTCGTTGCGGGTCTAGTCGTCGTCGTTCCTTCCGTGCTCTGGCTGAGCGGATGGATGGGCGGGCCACAGGCACGTCCGAGCGCGAGGCACGTGGCTGCGGAAATGGCGCCTCCAGTCAAGGTTGCCGAGGCGCGGACGAACGACATCAAGGCGACCGCGGACATCAAGCCCGTAAAGGTGCAGGTGGTGCCGGTCGAGAAGACCGAGAGCGCGACGCAGTTCGTGGCCTCGGTCGATACGCGTGCTGTGGAGCCGCCGAGGCCCGCACCCGTCGTCGAGCCGGCTCCCGTGCCTGTCCCGGTGCCCGTGGCTCGCGTGACCGAGCCGCCGCGGCCGCGCGCGGAGGATCTGCTGGCCCAGGCCGAGCGCCGGATCAACAGCGGGGACATCACGGGAGCGCGAGAGTTCCTGATGGCGAACGAGAGTGTGGCTCCGGGAATGATGACCTTCGCGCTGGCGGAGACTTTCGATCCCAACATGCTGGCCGCCTGGGGCACGCGTGGCGTCAGCGCCGACGTGATGCGGGCGAAGTCGCTCTACCAGCGTGCGCGCAATCTCGGCGAGACGCGGGCCCAGATGCGGCTCGAGCAGCTGCGATAGCAGCGGCCGTTGCCTAACGAAAAGGCGGCGCAGCTGCGCCGCCTTCCTGCGTTCAAATATCCGAACGTCTCCACCTCAGCCCGCTGCGGCCTTCTTCTTGTTCTGGCGGTTGTTGACGAGGTCGTCGACCACGGCGGGCTCGGCCAGCGTTGAGGTGTCGCCCAGGTTGGAGAAGTCGTCCTCGGCGATCTTGCGCAGGATGCGGCGCATGATCTTGCCGGAGCGCGTCTTGGGCAGGCCGGGCGAGAACTGGATCAGGTCCGGCGTCGCAAGGGGGCCGATCTCCTTCCTGACGTGCTGAACGAGTTCCTTCCTCAGCTCCTCGCTCGGCTGGTTTCCGGCAATCAGGGTCACGTAGCAGTAGATGCCCTGGCCCTTGATGTCGTGCGGATAGCCGACGACTGCCGCTTCGGCGACCTTCGGGTGCGAGACGAGCGCCAATTCCACCTCCGCCGTGCCGAGGCGATGGCCCGACACGTTGATGACGTCGTCGACGCGACCGGTGATCCAGTAGTAGCCGTCCGCGTCGCGGCGGCAGCCGTCGCCGGTGAAGTACATGCCCTTGTAGGTGGAGAAATAGGTCTGCTCGAAGCGCTCGTGGTCGCCGTAGACCGTGCGCATCTGGCCGGGCCAGCTGTCGAGGATCACGAGGTTGCCGGAGGCTGCGCCTTCCAGGAAGTGCGCCCTTCTCGTCCACCAGGGCCGGCTTGATGCCGAAGAACGGCCGCGTGGCCGAGCCCGGCTTGAGCTTGGTTGCGCCGGGCAGCGGCGTGATGAGGATGCCGCCGGTTTCCGTCTGCCACCAGGTGTCGACGATCGGGCAGCGGCCCTCGCCGACAACGCGGTGATACCACTCCCAGGCCTCCGGATTGATGGGTTCGCCGACGGAGCCGAGCAGCCGGAGGGTGGAGCGGTCGGTGCGCTTCACGAAGTCGTCGCCCGCACCCATCAGAGCGCGGATGGCGGTGGGCGCCGTGTAGAAGATGTTGACGCTCCACTTGTCGCAAACGTGCCAGAAGCGCGAGGCGGTCGGGTAGTTCGGCACGCCTTCGAACATCAGCGTGGTGGCGCCGTTGGAGAGCGGGCCGTACAGGATGTAGCTGTGGCCGGTGACCCAGCCGACGTCGGCCGTGCACCAGTAGATGTCGCCGTCGTGGTAGTCGAACACGTACTGGTGCGTCATCGACGCGAAGACGAGGTAGCCGCCGGTCGTGTGCAGCACGCCCTTTGGCTTGCCCGTGGAGCCGGAGGTGTAGAGGATGAACAGCGGGTCCTCCGCGTTCATTTCCACCGGCGGGCAGTCGGCATCGACCTTCACCAGCTCGTCGTGCAGCCAGATATCGCGGCCGGCCACCCAGTTGATGGGCGAGCCGGTGCGGCGGACGACGAGAACCTTCTCGTCGCCCTTGCAGCGGGCAAGCGCGTCGTCGGTGTTCTTCTTCAGCGGGATCGGGCGGCCGCCGCGCACGCCTTCATCGGCCGTGATGATGAACTTGGAGTCGCAGTCGACGATGCGGCCGGCGAGGCTGTCGGGCGAGAAGCCGCCGAAGACGACGGAGTGCACCGCGCCGATGCGGGCGCAGGCCAGGATGGCGTAGGCCGCCTCGGGAATCATCGGCAGGTAGACGGTGACGCGGTCGCCCTTCTTGACGCCGTTGGCCTTCAGCACGTTGGCGAACTTGCAGACCCGCTCGTGCAGCTGGCGGTAGGTGATCTTCTCGTCGTGGGTGGGGTCGTCGCCTTCCCAGATGATGGCGATCTGGTCGCCGCGCTTGTCGAGGTGGCGGTCGATGCAGTTGGCGGCGACGTTGAGGGAGCCGTCCTCGTACCATTTGATCGAGATGTTGCCGGGCGCGTAGGAGGTGTTCTTGACCTTCGTGTAGGGCTTGACCCAGTCGATGCGCTTGCCCATCTCGCCCCAGAACAGAGCGGGGTCGTCGACGGAGCGCTTGTACATCTCCAGGTATTTCTGGTTGTTCACATAGGCCCGGCTCGCCCACTCCGGCGGCACATTGTAGACCTTGTCGGACATTCGCTCGTCCTCCCACGGATCCGCTTTGTTGGGCTTATTATCGGCACTCAGGCCGAATGGGCAACCACCTGTTGGTAGGGTGGTGTGGGGACCTAGTCCGCCTGCGCCAGCGGCCGGGCGACATCCTCGAGCGGCCGGCGCTCGGCGGCGACGGCCCAGCGGGAGGCGATGAACGGAGGCGGCGAGCATCAGCGCGGCACCGATGCAGGTAGCCGGCAAAGACGCTCATGCGCGAGCCGGTTTCGATCAGTGCGCCGAACAGGATGGGTCCGGCTACGCCGCCGATGCCGGTGCCGACGGCGTAGAAGAAGGCGATGGCAAGCGCGCGGATCTCGAGCGGGAAGGTCTCGCTGACGGTGAGGTAGGCGGCGCTCGCGGCGGACGAGGCGAAGAAGAAGATGACCATCCAGGCAACGGTGAGCATGGCTGCGGAGACGAGGTCCTGCGCGAACAGCCAGCCCGTGATCGCCAGCAGGACGCCGGAGATGGCATAGGTGAGGGTGAGCATGGGGCGGCGGCCCCAGGTGTCGAACAGGCGGCCGAGGATGACCGGGCCCAGGAAGTTGCCGGCGGCGAACGGCAGGATGTAGTAGCCGACGTGGTCGGAGCGGACCGCGTAGAACTCGGTGAGCACGAGCGCGTAGGTGAAGAAGATCGCGTTGTAGAAGAAGGCCTGCGAGGCCATGAGCGCGAGGCCGACGAGCGTGCGCTCGGCGCTGGGCGCGGAACAGCGTGGCGGCGACCTCGCTGAGCGGCGTGTGGGTGCGGGCGCGCAGCCTGATCTTCGGGAATGGGCCTGGCGCCAGGACGTGGCCTTCGCGGCGGAAGCGCTCCTCGATGCCGGCGACGATGCGCTCCGCTTCCTCGGCGCGGCCGTGGGTGGCGAGCCAGCGCGGGCTTTCGGGGAGCCAGAGGCGCATGAAGCAGGATGACGAGGCCGAGCGCGCCGCCGATCAGGAAGGCCGCGCGCCAGCCCATGTCGGCGGGCAGCAGCGTGGGATCGAGGAGGACGATGGTTCCCGCGGCGCCGAGCGCGGCGCCGACCCAGAAGCTGCCGTTGATGACGAGGTCGGTCCAGCCGCGCACGCGCGCCGGGATCAGCTCCTGGATGGTGGAGTTGATGGCGGCATATTCGCCGCCGATGCCGGCGCCGGTGAGGAAGCGGCAGAGCGCGAAGGTCCACAGGTTCCAGGTGAAGGCGGTGGCTGCCGTGGCCGTGAGGTAGACGGCAAGCGTGATGAAGAACAGCTTCTTGCGGCCCCAGCGATCGGTCAGCCAGCCGAAGAAGACGGCGCCGAGCACGGCGCCGGCGAGGTAGGCGCTGCCGATAAAGCCGACGTCGGCGGCGCTGAATTGCAGGACCGGGCTTTCGCGCAGCGCGCCGGCCACGGCGCCGGCGAGCGTCACCTCGAGGCCGTCGAGGATCCAGGTGATGCCGAGTGCGACGACGACGAGCGTGTGGAAGCGGCCCCACGGCAGGCGGTCGAGCCGGGCGGGGATGTCGGTTTCGACGACGCCGGATACGGCGGACGGCGCCGGAGACTGCAGAGTGGTCGCGGCCATGCGTGAACCCTACCGAAATTGGGGGCCAGCGGAAAACGTGGCGGACGCAGAGATGTTCCGGGGCGATGGCGGCCCGGCCATACATCGCGGAAAGCCCCCGGCGGGGCCTGCGTCAGGCTGAGCGCGCCGGCCGGCTAGGCGGCGGAGCGGTGCGCGCCGCCCGAGGAAGGCGAGGCCGATGGGTCAGTTGCGGCACGCGCATCGGCGAGCAGGAAGCCGTTCCGCCCCGCGTGCTTGACCTCGTAGAGCTGCGCGTCGGCGAGGGACAGGAGCCGGTCGATTGACATCGAGGCGTGATCCAGCGCGCCGCCGATGCTCACCGTGTAGCGGATGCGGTTGCCCGCGAACTCGATCTCGCTGGCACCTTACGCGCGCGATCAGTCCATTGGCGATGGCGGCCAGGCCCGCCGGCTCGATATCGACGGCGTGAACGGCGAACTCCTCGCCGCCGAGGCGGGCGACGAGATCGCTGGAGCGGGTGCAGGAGCGGAGCAGATCGGCAAAGTGCTTGAGGACGACGTCGCCGCCCTCGTGGCCGTAGCGGTCGTTGATCGATTTGAAATGGTCGACGTCGATGTAGAGCACGCCCTTTCCGGCGCTTGACGCGCTGGGATCCTCGGTGAGCTTGCGGGCGGTATCGAAGAAGGCGCGGCGGTTGCCGAGGCCGGTGAGCATGTCGAGCCGGGCGAGATCGACGGCCTTCCTACGGGCACGCTGCAGGTCGCGCATGCTGAGCG
This sequence comes from uncultured Alphaproteobacteria bacterium, assembly GCA_963782855.1. GTDB lineage: Bacteria > Pseudomonadota > Alphaproteobacteria > Rhizobiales > Hyphomicrobiaceae > AWTP1-13. The sequence continues at coordinate 8,200 of CAWALW010000014.1, forward strand.
CGGACAGGTAGCTGAAGATCGGCGTGACGAAGAAGGGGATGACGAAGGCCAGGAAGATGTGGACGTTGTAGTTCGGCACGTTGATGGCGAAGGAGAACAGCCACGCGATGAACGCCGACAGCATCGCTGACATCAAAGTCATGATGGCGGTGACGTAGATCAGCCCGAGCCGGCCCATGACGCGAACGGCCGTAGCGGGCTGGCCTGCGATTCGCGCGAGGGGGCGCGAAGGCGGCCGAGAGCTCCGAAGGGTGAGCTGATGGCCGCAAACAGCCGGGACTGGGCTGTCGCGGCGAGCAGCAGGAGCACCGCATACACCCAGTTATGAAGCCGTGGCCGAGGGTCCACGTCGAAATACATCGGTGCGCACCGTGACATCGCGGGCGCAAAGTTGCCCGCACTTTGGGCGCAATGATTAGGTGGCAATGCTTAACGAAGGTGCGTGGAAACGCTTAACAATTCGATCGGCGGCCAACCAAAGAAGGACCGGTCGGCGGAGTGTTACGATTGTGTCGAGTGCGGGCGAACCTAGGCCACGCCCCACCAGCCCAGGATCGCGCCCTGGATCAGCAGCACGCCCAGCCAGTGGCCGCCGTCGATCAGCGTGAGCGAGCGCGCTTGCGCCCTGGAAAGCGTGGTTGACGGCCATGCTGGTGATGACGAAGCCGAACCACAGAAAGAAACCGGTAATCATCCCGGCCCTCACGCCGATCGGCATGCCGCCGCGTGCCAGGTGCAGCGAGCACACCGGAGAGCATCCAGGCCATGATGAGCAGGGCGACGAAGGTAATGATATAGGGCACCGGGATTGGGCCCATCCCGGCCTTGCGCCTTCTCCATGTCGGCAGCCGAGATGCCTGCCGCAGCCATCCATTGTCTCGACAGCGCGCCGTACCAGACGGCGCCGAAGGCGAAGCTGACGATGGCGGCGATGAGGATCGGCCAGTAGTTGAGATTGCCGAGAGACATTGGCGGTGTCTCCTGCTGGTTTCGCAAGTCCTAGGCGAGTTCCCACACGGCGGTGCGCTTGATCTCCATGTCCTCCAGGTCGCGCGTGACGGGGACCGAATATTCGGCGATCGGGCGGAAGCGGTCCTTGGGGAAATAGCTGCGTTGCGGATCGCCGACGAGGATGGCCGCACCAAGATCGCGCGCCGCGGTGATGAACGCCAGCGTCCGTTCGGCCAGAGGCCGCTCGTAGAAGAGGTCGCCGACGAGCACGAGGCCGAAGGACGCAGGACGGCGCGTCAAGAAGGTTGGCGCCGGTGGTGGCGAAGGAGACAGAATTGGCAACAGCGTTGAGCGCCATGGCTTCGAGCGCGAAGGGGTCGGTGTCGGCGGCGAGCACTGTGGCGGCACCAGCCTTAGCCGCGGCGATCGCGCCGAGGCCGGAGCCGGCGCCGAGATCGAGCACGGTGCGCCCGGCCGCGACGGCCGGCGTGTCGATGACGTAACGGGCGAGTGCCTGCCCGCCGGCCCAGGCAAAGGCCCACCAGGGCGGCGGCACGTTCATCCGGCCGAGCTCCTCCTCGGTCTTCTGCCAGATCGGCAGCGACTCGGCCGCCAGATACAGGCTGATCTCGGGCACCATGGGCACCGGCAGCAGGCGCGTGTTCGCGCGGATGAAATCGGCGGGGCTGGACATGTCGCAAAGCAGCAGAGAGGAGCTTTTTGCGCAAGGCCGCCGGCTGTACAACGCTCAAGGCAGGAACCCCGGAGTGACAGCCATGACCGCGAGCGAAGCCCCGGCCGACGGCCAAATCACAGCGGAGCGGCAGGGCCACGTGTTCCTGATCGGCATCGACAGGCCCAAGAAGCTCAACGGCTTCTCGCCCAGGATGCTGACCGAGCTGGCGGAGGCCTACACCGCATTTGAGAACGATGCGGAGGCCTGGGTGGGCGTGCTGTTCGCCGAGGGCAGGAATTTCACGGCGGGGCTGGAACTCGACAAGGTGGCGCCGTTCATGCGCGAGCGGGGATCGCTCGTGCCGCAGGGGAAGGTCGATCCCCTGATGCTGCGGCCGCCGCTGCGCACCAAGCCGCTCGTGACGGCCGTGCAGGGGATCTGCTTCACCATCGGCATCGAGCTGATGCTGGCCTCCGACATCGTGGTCGCTGCCGAGGATTGCCGGTTCGCCCAGATCGAGGTGAAGCGCGGCATCATGCCGGCGGGTGGGGCGACCATCCGCATGGTGGAACGGGCTGGCTGGGGCAATGCCCAGCGCTACCTTCTGACAGGAGACGAGTTCGGAGCAGCGGAGGCGCTGCGGATCGGCTTCGTGCAGGAGGTGGTGCCGACTGGGAGCGAGAAGAAGCGCGCGCTGGAGATTGCCGGGGTCATTGCGGCTCAGGCGCCGCTCGCGGTGCAGGCTTCACTCGCCTCGTCGCGGATGTCGGTCGATCAGGGGCCGCACGCTGCGATCCGCGACTTCAATGCGCTGCAGGCCCGGTTGCTGGCGACGGAGGACGCGAAGGAAGGCGTGCGCTCCTTCGTTGAGCGGCGCGCGGCCCGGTTCACGGGACGCTAGCGGCCTCTAGTGTCCCGATTCCGAAGTTCGCCAGACCTCGCAGCCAATGTCCCGAGCGAACTTCGGAATCAAAAGGGACACTAGAATCATAGTCTTGCTAGTGTGATTCAGATCGAGAAATTCGCTCAGAACCCCGCGGCATATGCCGGCGAATTTCTCGATCATCACACTAGAGCGTGATCATTTCAGATTGAAGCATATCCTGCGTTTCTGAAGTAGTTGGCGCACTCGTGCGGTGGGAAGGCCGTCAACAGACTGCCGATGCGACGCCAGAGGGTCTCGACGGTTCGCTCCTGTGCCTTGCGCAGAAGGGCTTTCAGCTTTGAGAACACCTGTTCGATTGGATTGAGATCGGGCGAGTAGGGCGGCAGGAAGAGCAGCCTGGCGCCCGCGGAGCGAATGGCGGCTCGGACGGCCTGGCTCTTGTGGCTGCCGAGATTGTCGATGACGACGACGTCGCCGGGCGCGAGCGTGGGGAGCAGGATCTGATCTACATAGGCGCGGAAGCTCTCGCCGTTGATGGGGCCATCGAACACGCATGGAGCATCGATGCGGTCGACGCGCAGCGCGGCGATGAAGGTCATGGTCTGCCAGTGGCCGTGCGGAACCTTTCCCGGCAGGCGCTTGCCGCGTGCGCACCAGCCGCGGATCGGAGCCATGTTGGTCTTGGTCCAGGTCTCGTCGATGAACACGAGACGGCGCGGATCGATGCGGCCCTGATACTTTTTCCAGCGCTGGCGGCGCCGCGCAACGTCAGGCCTGTCCTGCTCGGCGGGAAGCACGCTTTTTTTTGAAGCTCAAGCCCTCGCGGTGCACGAAGGTCCACACCGCGCCGTAGCTCACGACAATGCCGCGTTCTTCCAGCTCGGCGGCCAGCGTGCGCAGCGAGATGTTCGGGACTTGGTCGATGCGGTCCAAGATGAAGGTGCGTTGCCCGGCCAGGAGCACGGGCCGCTTGCCGCCGATCGACTTGGCTGCGGCGCTGCCGGTTGCACGGAAGCGCTGCGACCACTTCACCACGCTGGCCACGCTGACGCCGAACGTCGTGGCAACCGCCCGGCAGGACTGGCCGTTTCTCACCGCCGCAACCACACGCTCACGCAGATCGAGAGAGTAGGGTCGAACCATGTGGGCTGGCCTCCGATCCAGCCCACAGCGTGAATTATATTCGCGACCGCCTGGGAATCCCCCGCGATTCAATCAAAGATGATCACGCTCTAGTGCGCCTTGCTGGGTTGGGTCCGGTCGATTTGTCCGCGCAGCCACGTCGCCGCGGCGTCGGCCGTCACGAACAGCATGTTGTGTTGGAGCACGTGGTCCAGGTAGACCAGCCAACCACGACCGTGGTTCAGGGTCGCGATGCTATGACCGCGATAGGTATCCGACCAGAAGTCGCCGGAGTCTCGATGCGACTGCATTGTGTTGCCTCATAATCATCCGTCTCGCCTGTTTCCCAGGCTTTGTGTGCCTGAGAAACGCTGCCTCCTCTCCCGCGTTCCGTCCCAAACTGGCCCGGATGTTCTCATCCGTCGCTACGACACCCTCACGCCGAGCCTCGGAACGTCCGACGCAATGCAAGAAATGTGCATTGCAGCCCGGCGAATCAACCACATACGCAAGTATGAGCCGCAACCTGTTAAGCGCCTCACGCAAACGGGCGGCTACAGTGCGCCGCACGCATTTTCCTGCGTCAGGGTGACACGTTCGGCACAGTCTGCGTGCTGATGGCCAAGCCGAGCCCTAGTCCGGCGCGGCGAGGTGGCGGGCGGCGATGAAGCCGAAGGTCATGGCCGGGCCGATGGTGATGCCGGCGCCCGGATAGGTGCCGCCCATGACGCTGGCCGCGTCGTTGCCGGCGGCGTAGAGGCCCGGAATGGGCTCGCCGTCCTTGTCGACGACCTGGGCGTTGGCGTTGGTGGCGATGCCGGCGAAGGTGCCGAGCTCCCCCGGGACTACCCGAACCGCGTAGAACGGGGGCGTGGCGAGCGGCGCGACGCACGGGTTCGGCTTGTGGCCCGGCGCGCCGTTGAAGCGCTGGTAGGCGTCGCTGCCGCGGTGAAACTCGGGGTCTTCGCCTTTCGTCGCATGCGCGTTGAAGGCGGTGACGGTTTTCTCCAGGCCCTCCGGGTCGATGCCGCAGGCGGCGGCCAGCTCTCGCAGGGTGCCGCCAATCCTGACGTAGCCGGAGCGGAGGAAGGGCGCGATGCGCATCGGCTTGGGCCCGAGCGCGCCGAGGCCGAAAGAGCGGATGGCGCGGTGGTCGCAGACGACCCAGGCTTCGACGATCGCGTCGTTGCGGCAGGCTTCGACCATGGCGGGGACGTAGACGTGATAGGACTGGGCCTCGTTGATGAAGCGCTTCCCGCGCCTGTCGACGCTGATGTAGCCGGGCTTGCCGCGATCGAAGAAATGCGGGAACGGCACGGCGGAGCCGTCCTTCTGCGGCACCAGCGAAACCGGCGCCCACGCGGCAGGCTCGTGCACGTCGCCATGGAAGATACCGCCGGCTGATTGCGCGAGGCGGATGCCATCGCCGGCATTGCCTGGCGGCGGCAGGAGCTGGTGGTTCTTGCCGGAGGCGAGATGGCCGTAGACCTTGCGCTTGAGTTCGCCGTCGGCCGGGAAGCCGCCGCAGGCGAGCACGACGCCGCGCCGAGCCGTGACGCGGACAGGCTGGCCCTCGCGCTTGACGATGGCGCCGGTGACGCGCCCGCCTTCGTGCTGCAACTCGACAATGGGTGACGACAGCCACAGCGGAATGCCGCGCGCGAACGCATGTACCGCGAGGCGGGCGATCAGGCCGTTGCCGTTGACGAGGCGGGTACCGCGGCTGTGGCTGAGCCGGTCGCGCGCGTGGCGCGCCACCATGCGGGCAACATGCCAGGCCGACGGCGCCGACTGCGTCATCTTGAAGACGTGGGGCAGGTCGTTGCGGCCGACCATCATGCCTCCGAGCGGCATCATGGTTTTCAGCGCCGGGCGCAGCTTCTCAAACCAGGGCCCGAGCTTGCGGCCGTCGTACTCGGTCGGCACCAGCGAGCGGCCGCCCTGCGAGCCGCCGGGCTCATCGGGGTGGTAGTCGGCCCAGGTGGCGGCGAGCTCGTATTCGACGAAGCCCTGGCGTTCGAAGGCGTCGAGCATGGCGGGGGCGGTGTCGACGAAGGCCTCGGCCTTGGTGCGGTCGAGGCGGTTGCCGACGTGCGCTGCGAGGTAGGTGAGGGCAGCCTCGCGCGAGTCGGTGACGCCGGCGGCCTTCTGGTGGCCGTTGATGGGAATCCAGATGACGCCGGCGGAGAAGGCGGTGGTGCCTCCGAACTGCGGCTCCTTCTCCACCATCAGGACGTCGAGGAAATTGAGGCTGGCGGTGAGGGCCGTTGCGAAGCCGGCGGCGCCCGAGCCGGCCACGAGGACATCGCAGGTGACCGTCTCACCGCCCGAAGCTGCGCTCATGCGCCGATCTTCTTGGGGTCGAGCCCGCCCATGCGGCACACCTCGGCCCATTCCTCAAAGCGCACCGGCTGCACGGAAAGGCGGGCGGTGCGCACCAGCGCCATGTCGGCGAGCTTGGAGTTTGCTTTCACGGCGGCAAGCGTGACGGGCTTCGGCACGTCGGCCACGGCGCGCACGTCGACGCATTTCCACACGCCTTCGTCGTCGGTGGGATCGTCGTGCGCGAGTGCGGTGACCTCGACGATGCCGACGACCTGCTTCTCGTCGCCGGTGTGATAGAAGAAACTGAGATCGCCGACCTGCATGGCCTTCATGTGGTTGCGGGCGACGAAGTTGCGCACGCCGGTCCAAGGCGTGCCCTTCTTGCCGGCGGCCTTCTGCATGGCCCAGGAATGGTCATCGGGCTCTGTCTTCAGGAGCCAATAGGCGGGGCCGGAGCGCTTCGGCTCTTCTTTCTTGGCGGTGGTCTTGCGCGGCGTCTTGGCGGCTTTGCCGGCCATGGCGTCTCTCCTCAGTTCTCGATTTTGAACGGCCGCGAGAGCAAGGCCTCGATGGCGTCGTCCACGCTGATGCGGCCCTCGACGATGGCGTGCACGGCCTGGGAGATCGGCATGTCGATAACCTTCTCCGCGGCGACCCGCGTGACGGCGGCGGCCGTGTAGACGCCCTCGGCGATGGAACGGCGGCTGCCGAGTACCGACTGCAGCGACTGGCCCTCGCCCAAGGCGCGACCGAGGCTCATGTTGCGCGACTGCGGGCTGCCGCAGGTCAGCAGGAGATCGCCGAGGCCGGAGAGGCCCATCAGCGTCTCGGGGCGCGCGCCAAGGGCGTTGCCGAACCGGCGCAACTCGGCAAAGCCGCGCGTGACGAGGGCGGCATGGGCGCTGGCGCCGAGCCTCTTGCCGTCGACGATGCCGGCGGCGATGGCGAGCACGTTCTTGATGGCGCCACCGAGCTGCACGCCGATCACGTCAGTCGAGCGGTAGAGGCGGAAGTGGCGGTAGCCGAGCGCGTCGACGAGGGCGATGCCGTCATCCTCCGCCGCGGTGGCGAGCGTGAGTGCGGCGGGGAGGCCGCGCACGACGTCGGCGGCGAAGCTGGGGCCGGAGAGAATGGCAAGCGTTGCCTGAGGCAGCGTTTCGGTGACGACGTCGCCCATCAGCTTGCCGGTCGCCTGCTCCAGGCCCTTGGCGCACAGGACGAGCGGCGTGCCGGGCTTGAAATGCGGCGCGAGTTCGGCGCAGGCGGCGCGGACGTGCTGGGCGGGCGCGACCATCATAACGGCGTCGAGCGCGGCAACGTCGGCCAGGCGCGAGGTGGCTTTCAACCCGGCATCGAGCGGGACACCGGAGAGGAACGCCGAGTTCGCGTGGCGATCGTTGATCTCGGCCACCACCTCGGGCTCGCGCGCCCAGAGCAGGACCTCGCGGCCGGCAAGGCGCATGGTCTGGGCGAGCGCGGTGCCCCAGGCGCCTCCACCGACGATGCCAATGCTCTTGAGGGTCAACTCGGACAGCCTCCCGTATCAACCGGCGATGCTTAGCATGGGACGATGGCGGATTTCAGCGGCTTCGGCTCAGGCTTTCGCGCCCTGCCTGCCGGCGCCGAGCGCGGGCGTCGCGTCCGGGTCGAGTGGCCAGCGGGCCCGGGCGGTGAAGTCGAGGCCGTCAATCCAGCCGCGCGCGAGGCGTTCCGCCCCGGCCCACGCGACCATGGCCGCGTTGTCGCCGCAGAGTTCGAGCGGAGGGGCGTGGAGACTGTAGCCGGCAGCGGCGGCGACATCCGCTGAGCGCCGATTGCAATTGCTTGTTGGCCGCAACGCCGCCGGCGACGACGAGGTGCTTGGGTGCATCGGGCAGGCGTTCGTCCGCGATTGCCATCGCCCTCTTGACGCGATCGGCGACGCTTTCGGCGACGGCGGACTGGAACTCAGCGCACAGGTCGGCAACGTCACGCTGTGAGAGCGGCGCGGCGGCTTGGGCCTGGTGGCGTACGGCGGTCTTGAGGCCGGCGAAGGAAAAGTGCGGCTCGGCGCGGCCCTGCATCGGACGCGGCAGGCTGAAGCGTCCGGGTGTGCCGGAGCCTGCGGCCTTCTCCACGGCCGGTCCGCCGGGAAAACCGAGGTCGAGTAGCTTTGCCGTCTTGTCGAAGGCTTCGCCCAGCGCATCGTCGATGGTGGTGCCGAGGCGCTCGTAGCGGCCGACATCGCGCACGATCAGAAGCTGCGTGTGGCCGCCCGAGACGAGGAGCAGCAGGTAGGGCGGACGCAGGCCATCCGTGAGGCCGACGGTGAGCGCATGTGCCTCCAGGTGGTTCACGGCGATGAACGGAATTCTGTGCGCCAGTGTCAGCGCCTTCGCCGTCGCCACCCCGACCAACAGGCCGCCGATCAGGCCGGGGCCGCCGGTAGCTGCAACGGCATCGAGATCGCCGAAGTCGACCTTTGCCTCGGCCATGGCCTGGGCGATGATCTCGTCGAGACATTCCAGGTGCGCGCGGGCCGCAATTTCTGGCACGACGCCGCCGTAGCGCCGGTGCTTTTCCCATTGCGCGCGCACGACATTGGAAAGAATTTGCCCGCGGTCCCCCTCCCGCGCCACCACGGCAGCCGCGGTCTCGTCGCAGCTGGTTTCGATGCCCAGCACGACTGTGGAGCGCCCGGCAGCCGCCGCGCTGCGGTCATTGGTTCGCGGTGTCATGAGTGCTAATTCTACATGAAACAGGAGTGCCCGACTTGCAAGCACGCAAGGTCCGAATTGCCACACGCGGCTCACCTCTGGCGCTTGCGCAGGCCCGCGAGGTGCAGGCGCGGCTGGAGGCCGTGCACGGCGCCGGCATTTATCAGTTCGAGATAAAGGCGATCAAGACGACGGGCGACCGCATCCAGGACCGGCCGCTGTCGGAGGTGGGCGGCAAGGGACTGTTCACCAAGGAGATCGAGGAGGCCCTGCTGGCGAACGAGGCCGACATCGCCGTGCATTCCATGAAGGACATGCCGACGCAGCTGCCGGACGGCCTTGCCGTGACCTGCTGCCTTGCGCGCGAGGATGTGCGCGATGCGTTCATCAGCGCGAAGGCGGCCGTGCTGAGGGACCTGCCGCGCGGCGCGGTGGTGGCGACGTCGTCGCTGCGCAGGCAAGCGCAGGTGAGGCACCTGCGGCCGGATCTTGTCCGTCGTGCCCATGCGCGGCAATGTCGAGACGAGATTGCGCAAGCTTGCCGAGGGCGTCGCGGATGCAACGTTGCTGGCGTGCGCGGGGCTCAAGCGGCTGGGGCTGGCCGATCGCATCACCTCGCCGATCCCGATCGAGGAGATGCTGCCCGCCGTGGCGCAGGGTGCGATCGGCGTCGAGATCCGCGCTGACGATGCCGAGATGGCGGAGCTGCTCGCGCCGATCAATCACCAGGCGACCACGCTCGCGGTGACGGCGGAGCGCGCGTTCCTCGCGATGCTCGAAGGCTCGTGCCGTACGCCGATTGCAGGTCTGGCCGAGGTCGAAACCGGACGCCTGCTCTTTCGCGGCATGATCCTCGCACCCGACGGCAGCGCCTGCTTCGCCGCTCAGCGCGAGGGCACGCCGGCATCTGCGGTTGCGCTGGCCGAGGATGCAGCCGAGGAACTGCTCGCCAGGGCTGGCCCCGACTTCCTCAGTGCCTCCTGAGGACGGCCGCAGATTCGAAGGCCGCGGTTCGACAAGCTCACCACTGGGTTGGGAGATTGCGGCCAGGCCGTTGGAAGCGCCGACCGCGCCAAGCCCTGAGCGTGTCGAAGGGCGCTTGCGAACCGGTGGCTCAGGCGGCGTGAAAGAAGCATCCCCGGCAGTGGCCGAGGATGCTCTCGTAGTTCGAGTGGGACGGCGACTTACTGCGGATTGCTGTTCAGGCAAGCGTAGTAGGCCTGCGAGCCACCGTTGTGCAGCGCATCCGAGCAGCCGCCCGCCTGTGCCGACATGCTGATGCCGCCGAGAAGCGCGAGGGAGGCGATAAGGGTTGCAATCGTCTTCATGCTCATTCTCCATCTTTGTCCGGTTCAAACCCGCGCGAACCGTTTCGATGGTGTAAGAACGCAGGCAATCGCGGCGCGGATTGAGCCGGGCCCAACACATCGCGGTCGCGGCGCTTCACATTTAAGTGCTGCCGCACTATCGGAACGACAATGCGCCTCCTCGTAACCCGACCCGAGCCTGATGCCCTGAAGCTCCTGGCGATCCTGGAGGAGGCCGGTCATGAAGCGACCGTGGAGCCGCTGCTGAGCGTTTCGTTCGAGGGTGACGAGCCCATCGATCTGGAAAGCGCGCAGGCGTTGATTGCAACCAGCCGCAATGCCCTGCGCGCGCTCAAGGCTGGCAACCACGTGGCTCAATCGCGTCACCTGCCGCTGTTCGCCGTCGGCAAGGCGACCGCGGCGGAGGCGCGTACGCTCGGGTTCGAGACGGTAGTGACCGGCGCCGGCACGGCGCCCGAGCTGGTGGCGCACATCGTCTCCGCGCTCGATCCGGCGGCGGGGCTCGTCGTGCATCTGGCCGGAGATGTGCTTGCCGGCAATCTCAGCGCCGAGTTGGAGGCGCACGGCTTTCGCATCATGCAGCCGGTCGTCTATCGCATGATCGAGGCGAAGGCCTTCTCCGACGACGCGATCGAGCAGCTCGGCATGGGCGAGATCGAAGGCGTCATCCTGATGTCGCCGCGCACCGCGTCCGTGTATGCGGAACTCGTGCGCAAGGCCGGGCTGACGGCGCAGGTTCGCGAGATTCCGCACTTCTGCCTGTCGCCTGCGGTCGCGCGGCGGCTGCAGCCCTTGGGCGAGATGGATACGCGCGTCGCCGAGGCGCCGCACCTGGAGGACCTACTCGCGTTGATCGACGAGGCCGCGGAAGCGGGATACTGAGCATTCGGAGCAAGGCTGCCCTTGTTGTCCGGCATTGCGCAGCTGCGGCATGCGTGTTTGGCCTTGGCGGATTTCTCAGGTGTCTTCGGGCACGCGGAAGAAACGCTTGCCCTCATCGGCTGGGGCGCTGCACAATCAGCCAGCTAGTCAGGCGTGGCGCGCGCAAGTCGAGGACATCAGGCGCGCAAATTCTTGCGAGACAAGCAGCCGCATGCAAGCCGCTGCTGCTCCGTGTGCTGGGACCTGGCCGATGATCGACAAGACGGACGAGAAGGGCAAGGGCGCCCAAAGTCCCGGCGAAGGGCGGCGTCCGTACGCGACCATCGATCTCAAGGCGACCGAGATCGGCGGCGGAGCGCGCGCGAGCGCATCGGCGCCGCCCGGCGCTGAGACGCGCTCCGGTTTTGCAAAGCGCCTGCGGGTGGTGCGGCGCATGGGAGCGGCCGCTTTGGGCAGCAACAGCTTCCTCTCGCATGTTGCGGCCGGCGTGGCGGGCGCGTTGCTGACACTCGGTGTGGGCGCGCTGTTCGGGTTGTTCCCGGGTGGCTCCTCGGGGAGCGGCCAGGCCGTTCCTGCCGACGTCAGCAACCGACTTGCCGCCATCGAGCAGAAGGTTGCGCGGCCCGGCGCGGTACCGGGTGATGTCGCCGGCCAGCTCGCCAAATCGGAAGCGCGCCTGAAGGGCCTCGAGGAGCGCGCGGCGGCCATTCCCGCGCTGACGGAAGGGCAGGCCAGGCTCGCCGCGCAGGCGAAAGCTCTGGAGAGCCGCAGCGGTTCGCCGGAACTCGTCAGCCGGCTGGCCAAGCTTGAAACATCCATCGCCGCGCTGGCCGCGAGCGGAAAGGCGGGCAATGGTGCAAACGCGGAAGCGCTCAACGCCAAGCTCGCCGAGATCGAAAAGCTCGCGGCCGATGCGAGCGATGCGACGAAGGCAGCCTCCCAGCGCCTCGATCGCGATCTCGCCGCCTTCAAGACCGACGCGGTGCGCCTTGCCGGGCGGCTGGACGGGCTGAAGGGCGAGGTGGAGGCGGGTCTCAAGGATACCGCGAAGGCCGCGGAGATTGCGCCGGTGCTGAACAAGCTCGCCGCCTTCGAGCGGGAGCTGCAGGGCTTCCTGCGCGGCGAGGGAGAGCGCAGCGCCAACGCAACGCGCGTGCTGCTGACATTGGAGATGGCCAACCTCAAGCGCGCGATGGATCGCGGAGATCGCTACACGGCCGAGCTGGAGGCGGTGAAGAAGGCGGCCGGCGGAACCCTGAAGCTCGCCGCCCTGGAGCGCTACAAGCTGGAGGGCGTCCGCACGCTGCCGGAGCTTTCCAAGGAGTTTCGCGGCGTGGCCAACGCGGCCATCGACGCGGAGGCCGAGCCGGCGGACGCTTCCGTTCTCGACCGGCTGATCTCCGGCGCCAAGGGCATCGTGCGCGTGCGCAAGGCCGGTCACGACGCCGCCGACACGAGCGTTGAGGCCACGACGGGTCGCATGGAAATCGCGTTGAAGGACGGCCGCCTCGGCGAGGTTCTGGCGCAAGGCAAGACACTGCCGCCGAAGGCGGGACAGGCTGCGGACGGCTGGCTTCGGAAGGTCGAGGCGCGTCATGCGGTCGACCAGGCCCTGGCGGAGATCGAGACCGGCTTGAAGGCGTCGTTGAGCGCGACGGGTGGACCACAAGGGCCGGCAGCGGAGCCCAGGAAATGATCCGCGTCTTCCTCTTTCTGCTCGCGATTTTGCTGGTGGTTGCCGGCCTGCATTGGCTGGCGGACCGCCCCGGGACGATCACCGTCGAATGGCTGGGCTACGTCGCGGAAACGAGCATGTTTCGCGCGCTGATCATCCTGGCGGCGGTGCTGGCTGTTCTGCTTGGGGCCTGGTCGGCGCTGCGCCAGGTGTGGCGCTCGCCGGCAGCGTTCGGGCGGCACCTCGCACGGCGGCGGGAGAGGCGCGGGCTCGATGCACTTACGGGCGGAATCATCGCGGTGAGCGCGGGCGACCACACGCTCGCGAACCGGTTCGCCTCGCAGGCGCGCAAGGCGTTGCCGCACGAGCCGCTGACGCATCTTCTGCGCGCGCAGGTGGCGCAGATCGCCGACGATCGCCCGACCGCCCGGCGCATCTTCGAGGCCATGCTGGCGTCGCCCGAGACCGAGGTGCTCGGCCTGCGCGGGCTCTACCTGGAAGCGGAGCGCGAGGGTGCGCGCGAAGCCGCCCGCCAGTTCGCCGAGCGCGCACTGAAGCGCAATCCGAAGCTGAGCTGGCCGGTGGAGGGCCTGTTCGATCTGCAATGCCGCGCCGGCGATTGGGCGGGCGCGCTGGAGACGCTGGCGATCGCGCGCAAGCAGGATCTGATCGACAAGGCGGCGGGCGCGCGACGCCGCGCGGTTCTTCTCACGGCGCAAGCGCAGACTCTGGAGGATGCCGAAGCCGACAAGGCGGCGGAGTTCGCGCAGGAAGCGCATCGGCTCGCGCCCGATCTCATTCCGGCGGCGGCGATCGCCGGGCGCGTCTTGGCCTCGCGCGGAAATACGCCGAGAGCCGCCCGCGTTCTTTTGAAAACCTGGCGGCTGGCGCCGCATCCCGATCTCGCCGCCGCCTACGCCTACGCGCGACCCGGCGACAGCCCCCGCGACCGGCTCGTTCGCGTTCGTCATCTGGGTCGCCTGACGCCGGGTCACCCGGAAGCTCTGATGGCGATCGCCATCAGCGCAATGGAAGCGCGCGAATGGGAGGAGGCCCGCAAAGTCCTGCAGCCGCTGCTCGCGAGCGGCGCCACCCAGCGCGTGTTTACCCTGATGGCGCGCATCGAGGGCGAGCAGCACGGGGATACGGGAAGGGTGCGCGAATGGCTCGCGCGGGCGGCCTCCGCGGCACGTGATCCGGCATGGGTTGCGGACGGCGTCGTGGCCCAGCGGTGGGCCGCGATTTCGCCCGTGACGGGACAGCTCGACGCCATGCATTGGCAGGTTCCCGACACGGAGAACGGCACGGCAACCGCTGCGCTGGCGGCACGTATGGACGCGCTGGCAGGGCTGGACCACGGCACGGCGGACGGCACAGGCGACGCGCTACCGCCGTCACGGGCACCGGTCGTATCGGTGGCGCGTCCCGTGGACCACACGGCCCATCCCGTGCGCCCTGACGGTACGGTATCCGATACGTCTTCCGCACAGCATCACATGCCCTCCAGGGCAGGCGATCCACGCACCCTCACCGCCACGCCGGTGCGCCCTGATGGGCCACCACGCCCCGCACCGGCACAGCAACCGGCACAGCGAGTGACACAGCAGGACGACCCCCCCGACGTCCCCTACCGGGCCAAGCCCGCCACCTCTCCGGCGCGGCGCCGAAACCACCCGCCCGCAGCGCAAGCCGGCGGCCGAGCCTCGCATCTTCGTTCCGCCCCGGGCGCCTGATGACCCGGGTCCCGCACCTGGCGACGCCGACGACCTCGGCGCCCTCCCCTTTCCGACCTCCGGCGCCAAGGCCTGACGGAGGACGCGCAAACGCAGACGCATTGCATCCGCCGGCCCGATCACCGGCCCGCCGCCTGAAGCGAAAGGACTAGCGAGAGCCCCATGGAGTTCGACGCCCTCACGCTCGCCCGGTTCCAGTTCGCCTTCACGGTCTCCTTCCACATCATCTTCCCGTCCTTCACCATCGGGCTCGCCAGCTACCTCGCCGTGCTCGAAGGCCTCTGGCTCACCACCGGCCGCGAGGTCTTCCTCTCGCTCTTCAACTACTGGAAGAAGATCTTCGCCATCAGCTTCGGCATGGGCGTCGTCTCCGGCATCGTCATGAGCTACCAGTTCGGCACCAACTGGAGCGTCTTCTCCGACAAGACCGGCCCCATCCTCGGCCCCCTGATGGGTTACGAGGTGCTCTCCGCCTTCTTCCTCGAAGCCGGCTTCCTCGGCGTCATGCTGTTCGGCATGCAGCGCGTCGGCCGCGGTCTGCACTTCTTCGCCACCGCTGATGGTCGCCTTCGGCACCTTCCTCTCCGCCTTCTGGATCCTCGCCGCCAACAGCTGGATGCACACGCCGCGCGGCCACGCCGTCAACGCCGTCGGCCAGTTCGTCCCGGTCGACTGGTGGGCGATCATCTTCAACCCGTCGTTCCCCTATCGCCTCGTGCACATGGTGCTCGCCGCCTACCTCACCACCGCCTTCGTCGTCGGCGCGGTCGGCGCCTTCCATCTCCTGCGCGACCGCCGCAACGAGGGCGCGCGCGTGATGTTCTCCATGGCGATGTGGATGGCCTCCATCGTCGCGCCGATCCAGCTCGTCGCCGGCGACCTGCACGGCCTCAACACGCTGCGAGCACCAGCCCGCCAAGATCGCCGCCATGGAAGGCCACTGGGAGACACGCGCAGGCCAGCCGCTGGTCCTGTTCGGCTTGCCCGACATGGAGGCCGAGACCACCCGCTACGCGATCGAGATTCCCGCGCCTCGGCAGCTACGTCCTCACGCACGACTGGAACGGCACCGTGAAGGGCCTGAAGGACTGGCCCCGCGCCGAGCGGCCGAACGCCGCCATCATCTTCTGGAGCTTCCGCATCATGGTCGGCATCGGCGTGCTGATGATCGTCGCTCGGCGCCTGGAGCCTGTGGCTGCGCTTCCGCCGCCGCCTCGCCGACAGCGCGCTCCTGCTGCGCGCCGTCGTCCTGATGGGCCCCTCCGGCTTCATCGCCGTGCTCGCCGGCTGGATCACCACCGAGGTCGGCCGCCAGCCCTACACCGTCTACGGCCTGCTGCGCACCGCCGACAGCGTCTCGCCGATCGCGGCGCCCGCCGTCGCCGCCTCGCTCATCGCCTTCATCGTCGTCTACTTCCTCGTCTTCGGCGCCGGCACCTATTACCTGCTCCGCCTGATGGCGCACGCCCCCGACCCGCACGAGCCCGACATCGAAAAAGGCACCCCCACCCGCGCCGCCGGCATCACGCCGGCGCAGGCGCTGGGGCGGGGAAGTTAGGTCAGGCGGATAAGCTGGAGCATACGGGCGCGAGCGCAAGGAACGCGCCAGGTGGATGGTTCCGCCTGCCTCGCTACTCGACTGCCGGAGCGTCCGCTTCGAATGTCCGGTCGATGTGCTTGCCCCCCTGGGAACCTTGAACGGAAGGTTGGCACGTTGCCTTCCGACAAGGTAGCATACTGACGGTCAGTCCGAGGGGGGTCAGATGCTGCGCGCGCTTCTGATCGTGGCACTCACCACTATCGCGCCTCACAGCGCCAGCTCGCAAAACCTTGCGTCGCGGGTGGCGCCATTTGCATCAGAGGTCGAAAGCGAACTGCCCATTTGTCCGGGGCGCCCCTCTCAGGTCGTGGCTATTCGAGGTAGCAATGCCGCTTGGCGCGATGTGCTCGTGCGAGCGGTCGGGTGTCCGAACACGCTCGTTCAACTCGGCCCCGATGTCGACATGTGGTTTGCCGACTGGAGCACCATCCCAATCAAGAGATGTGTGACGCTGCTGAGCGTCGCTTCCTTTGCAAGCCCATCCCCGGCTTCGCCACCCCCCTTCACTTGCCCGGGTCAATCAATAGAGCGCAAGGCGGACGCTGCTTCAGACGCTGCACCTGCCAACCCTAGGGATGAAGCGGCGGATGTCGTCGAGCGGAACCCGATGGGCAGTGGGCCGACGATATCGCGCGTTGAGAACGTGGGCAGCGTGATGGACGCCGAGGTTGAACGGGAGCAGGTCGTGGGGTCCGCGCGCACGCCGCGTAGCTTCGGCCCGATCCTCCGCACCGGAGAGCGCATCGGACAGAACTGGCGGGGTCCGCTCTTCAGCATCGATTGCACTGGCGAAGAGCACAATGACGGTGTCCGCCTCTCGGGCTTCCGCATTGAAGGTCCAAACCGTGGTCAGTCTGTCGATTCGCCATTCGGCGTTGAAATCAATTCATGCATCGGCGTCGAAATCTCGAACATGGAAATCGCGGGATTTGGCGGAAACGCCATACGCGTGCGTGACGATGTGGTCGTAACCACCGAGACGAACCGCGACGGGGGGCGGATAACGCGTCCCGAGCAAGTCAAGATATTCAACAACTATATCCATCACAACCAACGCCCGAGCATCGACGGCGGCGCCGCAGGGTACGGGGTATTCGTCGGCGCAGGCGCGTGGGCGCAAATCACGGCCAATGTCTTCGACAGCAATCGGCACGCCATCTCCACGGTCGGCGACGCTGGAGGGTACGTAGCAGCCCGCAACCTTATCCTGCAAGGCGGGGGATACCACGGCAGGGTCGGTAACGAACGCACGCATCAATTCGACGTACACGGTTCTTTCAACTGCACAGCATGGACCTTCGGCGCTCTGTCCGCCTTGCTCTTGGCCGGCATCCTCTTGACCGTGTTCATTAATCCAATCGTCGCGCTTATCTTGGGTGCATTATTCATTGGCGCTCAGATCTGGTATTTTTTCTTCTCCGATGACGATCTCGATAGTCTTTGGAACTGCGGTTACGCCGGCTATCGAATCGAAATCACCGACAACGCGTTTCAATACGCGCGAGCTCCCGCGATCAGTATCCGCGGCACCCCGCGTTGGGGTGCGGTCATCAAGGGGAATGTCTTTCCGCACGACGATCTGCATAGAACCGGAATTCTTAAGCACGTCACGGACGTTGCAATCACCAGTGCCTCACCGTTCAATATCGGCGTCGCCCCGGATAACGTCACGAAATACGATAGTTACGGAGAGTATGGCGTTTGCGATTTCGACGGCGACGGCGTCGATGACCTGTTCCTGGCTACCGGAGCAACCTGGTGGTACTCGAGTTCCGGCACGATGCCCTGGTCGTATCTCAATGCCAAACGGGAACGCTTGACGAATTTGCGACTTGGGTATTTCGACGATGATGAACGCTGCGATGTTCTTACCGAGGCGGGGGGTGATTGGTGGTACGTCAAGGGCGGGTATGGTGACTGGACGTGGCTTGGCCGGTTCGGCGCCAAGCTGAAGGACGTCCATTTGGGGCGGTTCGACGTCAGCGCCAAAGACGATCGGCCGCTCGCCAAACGGCGCACGACCCACGCACTGCGGCGCAGTCAAGGAGAGAGGATCGAGGTACGGCAGCAAACGGACGGGTCGTCAGGAAGCGTGACTCGCCGCTGGATTGCAGACGGTCAATGGGTTGCGAGACCGATTTTTCCGCAGCCGAATTGGCAGGACTGGGACAGCCAATACACCGTCATCGAGAACGGGCAGCAAGTGACGAAAAACTTGCAAAGCTCGGGGCTGGCGTTTGAGGATTTGCGCTTCGGTGATTTCACTGGAGACGGAGTGACTGATGTCGTGGCAATCAATGGCGGCGTGCTTAAAATTTCGAAGAGCGCCCTCGACCAGTGGGAACTATTGAACCCCAGCATACGAGAAAAGTTAAGCACCGACACGGTCATCGTGAACATAGATGTAGGAAATAATGCTGATGATATTTTCAAGTTGGAGGTTGAGCCGATCGGTATAGGGTCAGTCGAGGCGCGTTGGATGCGGTCGAGGGACGGAATTGATGAGATGAAACTGTTTAGAAATCATTCTCTCTTTGCAGGTCGCATCAAAGGATTTGTCGGTCAATTTGGTCCCGCGTTAGGTGGCGGCACGCTCGTTATCGACGGGACACGATTTGGGCGTTTTTATGGGGTGAACGAATCTGAGGTGGAGTGGACGAGCAACTTTCAATACTGATTTTCCGGCCGATCTCTCGCCTTCATCGTCGTCTACTTCCTCGTCTTCGGCGCCGGCACCTATTACCTTCTCCGCCTCATGGCGCACGCCCCCGAACCGCACGAGCCCGACATCGAAAAAGGCACCCCCACCCGCGCCGCCGGCATCACGCCGGCGCCGGCGTTGGGGCGGTGAGAGAACGCCGTCTCACGACCGGCATCTCCATCAATTGCCGAGGCCCACGCAGTGGAGGCGATGTTGCTGCGTAGGTTTTGTCAGTAATCTGCGTTATTTTCGCAACTTCCCCACAACTCATTGAACCACGGTCGTTTATGCGAGTTCCATCAACGGCGCGCGCGGTGGGCTGAAACGTCGGTTTCCTGTGTTGCTCTCTCGCAGCGGCTGGCCGCCGCATCTTCGGCTAGGGTTTCTTCCGTTCGCCCGGCGCAATTGCGTATGGCGCTGCGGCTTGTGGCTTTGTGGCTTTAGTTTTGTAAGGCGTAGGCCATGACATTGACGGCGCGATTGCCATTTCGCAGTCGTTTTGCGGTTTTTTCTCTGTCTATTGCGCTCACAGGCTGCGGCCTGCATCCGCTTCCGGAGGACGTTTCCGGCGTCACGACCTTCGACATTGTCGAGCGCATTCGCTGCGAAGCGCAGGAAGGCCTCTGGAGCTTCGAGGACGAGGAGGCTTGGCGTATCGCCGCTGCCACGACGATCGGCTTGCGCTTCACCTTCGAGATGGCGACCGGCACCAGCGCGGGCATCAGTGCGCTCGAGTTCGACAAGGTCACGCCCAATCGCCACTTCGCATTGGATGATGCACGGCAGGTTCGGATTTCGCGCGCAGCAACACGCGCGCATTCCGGGTGGTCGAGCAACTGACGGACGTTTCCGAATACAACTGCACTGGGCAAGCAGCGGGCGCGAAATCTGGCGCATCCCATCACAGGCACCATCGGATTGGCCGAGGTCGTCCGAACCTATATCCAGCTCGAGAAGCAGGGCAACCTGCAGAAGAAATCCGACACGATCTTCAGCGACTCGCTGGTCTTCACGACCAACTACAGTGCAGGTTGGGATGCGACATGGGGGAAGAGCGCGGTTCCCGGCAGGGTAACATTGACCAAACTGTCGGTGGGCGCAGGCGGGCATCGCAATGACACTCACACGGCTCCATGTCACGCTGACCCGCGATGCGCTAGGCCCTGTGGGTAGCGGCGCAGCGCAGAAGGCGCGGCTCAAGGAGCTGATCGATAGCGAGAGCATCCGCGATCCGCGTGCGCAGGTCGCGCTGGTGCAGAAGGAATCCGATGCGCGCACACGTACGGTGCTGGAACTCGAGCGGCTGCGCGTCCTGAGCGATGACGATCGCGTGGCCACGCGGGTGCTCGGCCAGCGCATGCTCGACATACTCAAACTACCGTAATGGGCGCGATGGCCATGACCTCCATGACGCGTCTCAAAGGTGCAATTCTCGCTAGTGCTATTCTGGCATCCATCTCCGGATGTTCAACGTATCCGACACCGGATGACGTCGCGCGCACGTCGACCTTCGACATCGTGCAAAGGGTGCGCTGCGAGGCGAAGGCTGGGCTGGCCAGGTTCCGCTTCGATGATGTGCATGCGCAGGCCATCATCGCCGGCACCACCATCGGATACGATTTCCAGTTCGTTATCAACGAGACCAACGACACCGAGGCTGGCGCATTGAAGCCTGGTGCGGCCGCCGCTGGTTGCCGGCCACACCAGGCTCACGCTGGACGCTAGACGCCTCTGTCGAACGGCATCGGACGAACACGCGCCGCGTACAGTTCATCGAAGACCTGACGGAGCTGGCAATGGCGCGTTGCACACAAGGCGAGGTCGCCAGGAACGGCCTCTATCCCATCGCGGGCTCATTGGCCATGGACGAGGTCGTGAGCACATACATTGGGCTGGAGAAGTTGAGCGACCTGAAGGTCTCGGGGAAGCGACCGAACGAGAGATATCCTTCTGCGACCAGAAGGTGGCCCTGTTTGCCGATACTTTGGAGTTCAGGACAACGCTCTCGGCGGGCGCCGTCCCGACGCTGACGTTGAGCGCCGTCGGCGGCAAGCTCAAGGCGACCAGCGCATCGATCAACGCCAATGCTCGTCGCAGCGATGCTCATACCCTCATTGTGGCATTGGCGCGCGACCCCGACCGGGATGTGGATCCCGAAGATCGTCATCGCCAGAGATCTTCGCAAAGCGATGCTTGACGACGGTGTGGTCCGCGATCCGCGCACGGAAACCGCATTGGCGCAAAAGAATGCCGAGCGCAGGACCAGGGTGCTGCTCGAGATGAAGCGCATTCGCAATCTCAAGGACGACGAAAAAGAGGCGCCGCGCTATCTCGGCGAGAAGCTCCTGGAATTTCTCAAGCCGCCGGCAGGTGGGGGGATAGCATGAGTTGCTTTGTGCACTTGCGGCGCGTCAGCTTGCTGGATCTTCGCGCTCACTCTGCTCGGATGTTCCATGCATCCGCTACCGGGAGACATCGTGCGCGTTTCGACTCTGGAGATCGTCGAGCGCATTCGCTGCGAGGTGAAGGAGGGCCTAGACACATTCCCCCGTCATGATCCGCGAATACCCGCACGCCAAGCAAGATCATCGATGGCACCACGATCGGTTTCGAGTTCGTGTTCAACATGGATGAGAACAGCCGAGCGACCGGCGGATCACTGGTTTTGGATCGCAAAGGCATCAGCCCGGCGAAACCAGTGCACATCGCCATTAGCGCTGACGTGATGCCAACGGCGACGCAGACCGAGCGCTCGAACAGACGCGTTTTCAGGCTCTTCGAGAATCTCAAGGACCTGCGCGATGCGGAGTGCCGCAACGCCATCGTCAGGGCCAACCACCTCTATCCGATTACCGGTGCGACCGGCATGGCTGAGGTTGTGCGTACCTACATCGAGCTGGAGCTCATCACCGACCTCGGCCGCGACGACGAAGGCGTCGTATTCTCCGAAGACTCGCTTTTCACGACCAATTTTTCGGCCGGTGCCACACCGGACCTGTCGATCGACACACCCATTGGTGGGCTGAGGATCACAAAGGTAAGCGTAACTGGCTCGGTATCGCGCACACGACGTGCATGCCGTTACGGTGGCACTGTCGCGCGACAAGGATGATGACGTCGTCGTGCCGGCTCAGCTCGAAAGCTCCCGATCGATCACAAGGGTGGTCGTTCGGTGCCTTGAAGCGAATGGCACGTGCCAAGAGGTGACCGACAAGCGGTCTGCAAACGCAGCTTGCCAAGCAGGACGCAGGATCGCGCAACCGGGTTCTGCTAGAGCTGCAGCGCCGTCGCAATCTGAGAGAGGACGACCGGGTGGTCACCCGAGTGCTCCTCGGTGTTCCGCCCTAGAGCCCTTACACCTTCGTAAGGCGGACGCATGTTGTTCTAAACCGGTGAGCGCACCCGCGTTTGGCGCCGCCGTCGCCGCGCGCTATACCGTCCCGCGCATCGCGTACCGGAAGAGCGCTCACCATGCCGATCATCGACTCCCAGGTGCACGTCTACGAGCGCGACCATCCCGGCCGGCCCTGGCACGGCGTGCTTGCCGGCCCGCCCGAAGTCACCGGCGAGCAAATGGTCGCTGAGCTGGACGCCGCCGCCGTCGACGGCGCGATCCTCGTCTCCGCCTACACCATGTACCACTACGATCCGAGCTACGCGCTCGAGGTCCGCGCCCGCCACCCGGACAGGTTTGCCGTCGTCAGGCCGGTGGACCCGGCCGATCCCGCCGTCACCGACGTCATCGCCGACTGGAAGCGCACCCCCGGCGCCGTCGGCGTCCGCATGCTGCTGGCGCGCAGCGGCCTGGCGACCGACCCCGCCGACCCCGGCCTCAACCGCGTGCTGGCGGCGGCGGCGCAGCACTCCCTGCCCATCAACCTGCACATCGCCGGCCGCCTCGACCAGGGCATC
>CAWALW010000015.1:0-170589 GCA_963782855.1 uncultured Alphaproteobacteria bacterium
GTACCTTCGGCCCGGCGAGAGGGCACGTGCATTGAAGGGAGCGCCTGCGGCTTGTTCACCAGTGCCACTAGCACGTAGCTGATGATCATCAGCAGGTACCAGGCGCCAAGCTTGCCGAGGCCCACGAGCGTCCAGCCGTGGCGCTGGTGGGGATACATCCAGGCCGCGGTGAACGTGCCAATGTTCTCGGCGAACCAGATGAACAATGCGACCAGCGCAAAGCCGAGCAGGAGCGGCATGCGCCGGTGTACCTTCCACACCTTGAAGTGAACCCAACAGCGCCCGAACAGGAGTGCCGTCAACGCGAACAGCAGCACGCGGGCGTCCAAGACGTAGTGGTGGGCGAAGAAGTTGACATAGATGCCGACGGCCAGGAGCACGAGCGCCCACAGGGGCGGATGGTGCGTGAAGCGGAAATCGAACAGTCGCCAGGCTCGGGCGATGTAGGAGCCAATGGCGGCATACATGAAGCCGGTGAACAGCGGCACGCCGCCGATGCGCAGGATCGACGCTTCCGGATAGATCCAGGAGCCGACCGAGGTTTTGAAGATTTCCATCGCCGTTCCGACGACGTGGAAAATCAGGATGACCCTTGCCTCCTCCCAGGTCTCGAGCTTGAAAGCGAGCATGGCTGCCTGGATGCCAACGGCGGCAATCACGAGAAAGTCGTAGCGACCAAGCCAGGCGTCCTTCGGGTAGATCAGGTGTGTGCCGATCAGCAGAGCCAACATCAGCGCGCCGAACAGGCACGCCCAGCCCTGCTTTATGCCGAAACGGGCGAGTTCGTAGAGGGCGTGGGTTGATCGCTGCTGGCCGGCCCATGTCGCAATCCTGGCCTCTGCCTCGATGAAGCGCGCAAGTGGAGCCCAAATGCGCGCTGCGCTCTTGGAGCCAATATCGTAAACGGGTCGCAGCATGCGGCGCTTCTGCCGGGTTTGTTCGAGGTACCCTTTGCGCCCATCGGACCTATGGCGCCGGGGCGTTGATTTCATTAGATTCAGGCGCAGCAAGGTTCGAAACACGGCCAAATCGGGCAAGCTCATGAGCCGCATTCCGGATTTCACCAAGGTCAGCCTCGAGGGCGGCGCAGCCCCTGCTGCGCCGCCGTCGGCCGGCGAAGCGTGGAGCACGCCTGAAGGCATCGCCGTCAAGCGGCTCTACACGGCAGCCGACACGGCGGGCCTCGATTTCCTCGACGGCTATCCCGGGCATCGCGCCCAACCTGCGCGGGCCGTATCCGACGATGTACGTGACGCAGCCGTGGACCGTGCGCCAGTACGCGGGGTTCTCGACGGCGGAGGATTCCAACGCCTTCTATCGGCGCAACATCGCGGCCGGGCAGAAGGGGCTGTCGGTGGCGTTCGATCTCGCCACGCACCGCGGCTACGACAGCGATCATCCGCGCGTGCGCGGCGACGTCGGCATGGCGGGCGTGGCGATCGACAGCATCTACGACATGCGCACGCTGTTCGACGGCATCAACCTCGCCGACATGACGGTGTCGATGACCATGAACGGCGCGGTGCTGCCCGTGCTGGCGCTGTACATCGTGGCGGGCGAGGAGCAGGGCGTGCCGGCCGAGAAGCTCGCGGGCACCATCCAGAACGACATCCTCAAAGAGTTCATGGTGCGCAACACCTACATCTATCCGCCCGATCCCTCGATGCGCATCATCTCCGACATCTTCGCCTTCACCAGCGCGAAGATGCCGAAGTTCAACTCGATCTCGATCTCCGGCTACCACATGCAGGAGGCCGGGGCGACGGCGGACCTGGAGCTGGCCTACACCATCGCCGACGGCATCGAATACGTGCGCGCCGGCGTGAGCGCCGGCCTCGACATCGACGCGTTCGCGCCGCGGCTCTCGTTCTTCTGGGCGATCGGCATGAACTACTTCATGGAGGTCGCCAAGATGCGGGCGGCGCGCCTGCTGTGGGCGAAGCTGATCAAGCAGCGAGTTCGCGCCGAAGGATGTCAAGTCGCTGGCGCTGCGCACGCACTGCCAGACGAGCGGCTGGAGCCTGACCGCGCAGGACCCGTTCAACAACGTCACGCGCACGTGCATCGAGGCGCTGGCGGCGACGCACGGCGGCACGCAATCGCTGCACACCAATGCGCTGGACGAGGCGATCGCGCTGCCGACGGACTTCTCGGCCCGCATCGCGCGCAACACGCAGCTCATCATCCAGCAGGAGAGCGGCACCTGCCGCGTGATCGATCCGTGGGGCGGCAGCCACTACGTCGAGCGGCTGACCTACGAGCTCGTGCGCAAGGCGCAGGCGCATATCGCCGAGGTGGAGGAGTTCGGCGGCATGGCCAAGGCGATTGCCGCGGGCATTCCCAAGATGCGCATCGAGGAGGCGTCCGCGCGCACGCAGGCGCGCATCGACTCCGGCACGCAGACGATCGTCGGCGTCAACAAGTACCGGGTCGAGAGCGAGGCCGAGATCGAGGTGCTGAGGGTCGACAACAAGAGCGTGCGCGAAAGCCAGATCGCCAAGCTGCAACGCCTCAAGGGCGAGCGCGATCCCAAGACGGTAGCGGCGGCGCTGGCAGCCGTTACGGAGACGGCCAAGACGGGCGCAAGGCAACCTGCTGGAGCGGGCGGTCGCCGCGGCGCGGGCGAAGGCCACGGTCGGCGAGATTTCCGACGCGATGGAGAAGGTGTGGGGACGCCATCGCGCCGAGTCGCGCGTGATCTCGGGCGTCTACAGCACGGAAGCAACGAGCATGGCGCAAGGACGTCGACCGCGTGCGCGCACATGTGCGCGGCGTTCGAGAAGCAGGACGGCCGGCGGCCGCGCATCCTGGTCGCCAAGATGGGCCAGGACGGCCACGACCGCGGGCAGAAGGTGATCGCGTCGGCCTTCGCGGACCTCGGCTTCGATGTCGATATCGGGCCGCTGTTTGCCACGCCCGACGAGGCGGCCCGGCAGGCGGTGGAGAACGACGTGCACATCATCGGCGTGTCGTCGCTGGCGGCCGGTCACCTGACGCTGGTGCCGGATCTGACGGCGGCGCTGGAGAAGGAAGGCCGGCCCGACATCATGATCGTAGTCGGCGGCGTGATCCCGCCATCTGACTACGACGCGCTGTTCAAGTCGGGCGCCAAGGCCGTGTTCGGGCCGGGCACCAATATTCCGGTCGCGGCGGCGGACCTGATCGACAAACTCAACGCGCAGATGGGTTACGCCCCGCGCGTGGCGGCGGAGTAGCGCCTGTCGGTGGTCGGCGGTCAGGCAGCAGGCACGGTCGCCTGGACGACTGTCCGCCGGTTGGCAATAAGCACACCCTGCCGACGCAAGGGCGCCTCGATCAGCCTGTGCACGAACTCGGACGCAAGGAATATCGCGGCCAGGACAAGGGCCACCCAATCAAGCAAGTGGCGCGGCAGCAATCCGATCTCGTAGCGCACTGCCAGCTCTCGCAGCAGCATGATGACCGGAATGTGCAAAAGGTAGATGGCATAGGAGCGCGTGCCCAGCCACATGGTCGCTCGGCCTGCCAAACCGCGCATCTGATAAACACCCGCCTGCAACGCAGCGATCGCTACGATGCACGCGGCGGTGAGATCGAGCAAACCTGTAGAAAAGAAAACGCCCCGCAGCTGCACGGGGATGAGAACCACTCCCACCAATAGCAAGAGAAAGGCCGCCCGCAAGAACCAGACCGCACGGGGAAGTCGGCGAAATGGCGGGTCCTGGTCCACAAGAAGATTGCCACCCCCATCAAGAGGGCATCATAACGGATCATTCTGATCCAGCTTTGCTGATTGGCGGGCGGGGAATAAAGAACTGTACAAGTATCAGCGCGAGGATCGCCTTCCAGCGGAACGGGGCCGGCGTCAGCAGGCACAGGAGGGGGAAGAGCAGATAAAACTGCTCCTCGATCGACAGGGACCAGTAGACACTGAACTGCCGGGAGAGGTTGGACTTCAGATACAGATTCTCGAAAAAGAAGAGGGCTACGAGGTAGTTGCCCACATTGGCCATGGCGTCACCAAAGGCGCCGGACTTATTGAAGTAAAGGGATGCGAGCATCGTTGCGCTCGCGGTGACAACCGCCAAAGGAAGAATTCGAAATGCGCGGCGGATGTAGAATTCGCGCAGCACGCCTCCGACCCGTCCATTTGCTCGCGCATAGTCGAGCGCTGGCCAAAGCTGCCGGGAAATTACGAAGCCGGAGATGACGAAGAATATTTCGACGCCCCCAGAACTGGCCGACGTTCTGGGCGAACCAGAGGTAGACTTCCGGGTGTTGGCGCTGCTCCCAGTAACCTGATGTCATCACGCCTGCATGCGCGACAAGGTTAGCGCAACCGCCAAGCCGCGGAGGTAGTCGATCTCTTCGATCCGATACATCGAGCTGACGCTGGACGCCGGATTGATGAGAGGTCAAGATTTAGAACCTGCGCGATCCACAAAATTGCGTGCAAGCACAGGGCAGCCGTGAGAATTGACTGGTGTGGCACAGCCTCTTACTTGGCGAACCCAGCCCCCTTAACCCATCCGGTCGGTGCCATATGCACTGCGGCGGGAGCCTCGCTGTCAGGCCCGGTCACGCGCTTGACAGTCGCAGCACGCTTGTCTATGTGACAGCCCAGAGCCTTAGCACTCTATAGAGTTAAGTGCTAACAGCTCCCCCCTGCCGGCGTGTCCGAAACGACCACAACCCTCTGAAATCCGGGAGCCTTTCCAGCGATGAAGTTCCGACCTCTCCACGACCGCGTGGCAGTCCGCCGCGTCGAAAGCGAAACCAAGTCGGCCGGCGGGATCATCATTCCCGACACGGCAGCCGAGAAGCCCCAGCAGGGCGAGATCATCGCCGCCGGCCCGGGCGCACGTGACGAGATCCGGCAAGCTGGTCCCGCTCGATGTCAAGAAGGGCGACAAGGTCCTGTTCGGCAAGTGGTCGGGCACCGAGGTGAAGATCGACGGCCAGGAGATCCTCATCATGAAGGAGAGCGACATCATGGGTGTCCTCGACAAGTAAGCAGGCCCATTCGGCAGACCGTGGGCCGGCGGGTCCCTCGGAAGCTGCCGTGAGAGCACCCGCAGATTTCACGAGGCCAATCGAAGTTCCAGGAGTTCACTGAACATGGCTGCCAAAGACGTCAAATTCTCAGGCGATGCCCGCGAGCGCATGCTGCGCGGCGTCGATATCCTCGCCAACGCGGTGAAAGTCACGCTCGGTCCCAAGGGCCGCAACGTCATTCTCGAGAAGAGCTTCGGCGCGCCGCGCACGACCAAGGACGGCGTGACCGTTGCGAAGGAAATCGAGCTCGAGGACAAGTTCGAGAACATGGGCGCGCAGATGGTGCGCGAAGCCGCCCAGAAGACCAACGACGTGGCCGGTGACGGCACCACCACCGCTTGCGTGCTGGCCCAGGCGATCGTGCGCGAGGGCCTGAAGTCGGTTGCGGCCGGCATGAACCCGATGGACCTGAAGCGCGGCATCGACAAGGCCGTCAAGCAGGTGGTCGAGGAGATCGAGAAGAAGGCCAAGAAGGTCAAGAACAGCCAGGAAGTGGCGCAGGTCGGCACCATCTCGGCCAACGGCGAGAAGGCGATCGGCGACATGATCGCCCACGCCATGCAGAAGGTCGGCAACGAGGGCGTCATCACGGTCGAAGAGGCCAAGAGCCTCGAGAGCGAGCTGGACGTGGTCGAGGGCATGCAGTTCGACCGCGGTTATCTCTCCCCCTACTTCATCACCAATGCGGAGAAGATGATCGCCGAGCTCGAGGAGCCCTACGTTCTGATCCACGAGAAGAAGCTGGGCAGCCTGCAGCCGCTGCTGCCGGTGCTCGAGGCGGTCGTGCAGACGGGCAAGCCGCTGCTCATCATCGCCGAAGAGGTCGAGGGTGAGGCGCTGGCCACGCTCGTCGTCAACAAGCTGCGCGGCGGCCTCAAGGTGGCAGCCGTCAAGGCACCGGGCTTCGGCGATCGCCGCAAGGCCATGCTGGAGGACATCGCCATCCTGACCAACGGCCAGGTGATCAGCGAGGACCTCGGCATCAAGCTCGAGAACGTGTCGCTCGACATGCTCGGCCGCGCCAAGCGCGTGCGCATCGAGAAGGAGAACACCACGGTCATCGACGGCGCCGGCAAGAAGAAGGAGATCGAGGGCCGCGTTGCGCAGATCAAGGCGCAGATCGAGGAGACGACCTCCGACTACGACAAGGAGAAGCTGCAAGAGCGTCTGGCGAAGCTCGCCGGCGGCGTTGCGGTGATCAAGGTCGGCGGTGCCACCGAGGTCGAGGTGAAGGAGCGCAAGGACCGCGTCGATGACGCGCTCAATGCGACCCGCGCCGCGGTCGAGGAGGGCATCGTGGTCGGTGGCGGCGTGGCGCTGCTACGCGCGGCCCAGGCCATCACCGTCAAGGGTGAGAACGACGACCAGAACGCCGGCATCGCCATCGTCAAGCGCGCGCTGCAGGCGCCGATCCGTCAGATCGCCGAGAACGCCGGCGTGGAAGGCTCGATCGTGGTCGGCAAGGTGCTCGAGAAGGCGTCCGGCTCGTCCTTCGGATACGACGCCCAGAACGACGAATATGGCGACATGTTCGAGAAGGGCATCATCGATCCGGCCAAGGTGGTTCGCACCGCCCTGCAGGACGCTGCGTCGATCGCCGGCCTGATGGTCACGACCGAAGCGGGCGTCGCCGAGGCGCCGAAGAAGAAGGATGCGCATGCAGGTCACGCCCATGGCGGCGGCATGGGCGGCATGGACATGTAGGTCCGGCCTTCCAGCAACGACAAACAGACGCCACCCGCGAGAGATTGCGGGTGGCGTTTTATTTTGGCCGACGCCTTGGCCGCTCAGCCTGGAATGAACTTGAAGTACGGCTCCGCTTCCTTCAGCACCCGGGCAAAGGATGGGCGCTCCTTCAAGCGGGTGAGGTAGGCTGCGGCGGCCTTACGATCCGGAGAGAGCGGCATCAACCTGTCGCCGTAAAACAATGCCGGCGCGGCAGCGCAATCGGCCATGGTGAAGCTGTCGCCCACGGCCCAAGTTTTGCCAACCATGTTGCGTTCCGCGATGCCGAGTGCGGTGTGCAACAGCGCCCTCGCCTCCTCGACGCCGTGCGGATCGTTCTTGCCCGAGGGTCGCAGCCTGTCGGTGAAAATCTTTTGCATCGGCTGCTGGCCGCAGAGATCGTAGACCCGGTCCTGCAGGCGCACCTCTCGGGCGAGGTCGGGATCGCCTGGAACCAGCTTCGTCGGGCCCGGATAGTACCGGTCGAGATACCCGATGATGATGCTCGACTCGGCGATGGTGACGTTGCCCTGCTCATCGCGGAGCACCGGAAACTTGCCGATCGGCCAGATGCGCTTGAAGGCGGCGCTGGAATGCGGATCACCGAGATCGACCATGTCCCACGCAAAAGGCGTGCCGCTCTCGCGCGATGAGCGGCTTCCAGCAGAAAGATGCCAGCGGGAGGCAGTAGAGTGTCAAGGTCATTGGCTCAACCCGGACGCCGCTCGACCACGCCCTTCAAGTCGGCCAGGCACTTCTCCAAGAAACCGCCGATCATCCGGTCCTGGTTCATGAACATGCAGATGTGTCGTTGACTTGGCCGAAGACATCCTGCGGGGGTGCCACGATCGACCGGAGCCAAGTGCCTCCATGATGACACTCGAGAGGGAATGGCTCAGGCTTCTCGTAGGCGCAGCTGCCACGACACGCCGAACATGTCGCTCACCCAACCAAATCTACGGCTGAATGGATACTCGGCCAGCGGCATGAGAACGTGGCCGCCTTCCGACAGGCGCACAAACAACGTATCGATTTCGAGTTCGCCGCAGTCCACGAACAGGGACATGGAGGGTGTAAACGTGAAGGCGTGCTTCGCCGGGCCGTCGATGCACATGAACATCTGGCCCGCAAGGTCGAACGTCGCGAGCTTGACCGAGCCCTCAGGACCCATCTCACCTTTGCCGTAGCGCTCCACCGTGAGTATCCGAGCGCCGGCGAACAGAGAAACGTAGAAGGTCATGGCCTCCTCGGCCGTGCCGTCGAACATCAGGAACGTCGTGATGGTGGGTTGCATCGCAGCCTTCGCTATCTGCTAAATGAATGGCCTGCCCGCGGGCCGCTGGCGCTGTCGGCAACACTTGCGCGTGCCGTCACATCGGCTTGGAGCAGTTGATCATCAGGGTGTGCCGAAGCGGTCGACAAAGGTGCCGAAGCGCTTGGCCCAGAAGGTCTCGCCGATCGGTACCGTTACGGTACCCTTCTCGGAGAGGGCGGCGAACAGACGATCGGCATCCTCCGGCTTGTCGTAGTGCAGTGTGACCGACATGCCCTTCATTTCCTCGGCTGGCCCGGCATGCAGTCGGAGGCCGTCACGCAATGGTCGCCGAAGGAGAGACAGGCGTGCGTGACCTTATCCTGCAAGGAGGCGCGAACATGCTCGTCATGCTGAAGGGATCGGCCGGCTGTTACTTGCCTCAGTTGTTCAACAACCCCTCGGTTAAGCATTGACGTAAGGGACGCTTCGTCAACACGACTGTTGTGGGAGCAACGCGGCGAAACCCAGGCCGTGGCCGCGAAAGACCATCCATTAACTGGTGATGACGCAGGTCCGCAGCTGGAGACGAAATTTTAACGGCAATGAAAATACTGTTGAGCGACCAAAGCGCGCGCCGCGCGTTGAAAGATCGGTTTGCAGGACTTTGAGAATTGGCGACGCCGACCATGCGCTCAATTCTGTTCGATGATCGTGGAGACATCTGGGACGCCGGTTCGCGCCGGCTGGCCGATGACCTCAACGCGTCCATCCATGGCGAAGACCTCGTCGAGTATGCGATCCGCAACCTCGGCTTCGTCGCGGCCAAGGAGATGGGCGGCTCGCTGCGCCTCTCGTTGAGGCCTGCCGTAGTATCGCCGATCGCGTTCAGCGCGCTGTTGTACTGGCTACACGATCGGGAGGCCGATCGCGTGTTGGTGTCGTTCTTCGATCGTGCCTGGTCGCACGAAATGCTGCGCTCGCGGGCGGATGCGGTAAAGCGGCTGCTGGCGAAGGTCGAGTTCGGAGTCGGTGGGAGGGACGGAGACTTCCTCTACGAAGAACTGCCGATCGACAGCCTGGAGGAGGCCAGTCCGCTCAGAAGCGCGCTTGCTATGTGGTCGGAATCCAATGGCGCGTTCGACCGACAGCGGATTGCACCTTTCCTGGAACGCGGCCTCAATGGCCGCTTCGTGCTGGTGGAAGCGTCACCCACGACGCCCGCGCTCGTGCTGAAGGATGTGGGCGGAGGCCTGAGCAAGCCCGCGGAATACTGGCTGGCGCGCTCTATCGGGCACCGCGTCGAGGACCAGCCCGACTACGACTACGGCAAGTGGATCGCCAAGTTCTACCGCAAGGTGATCACCCGCGACGAGCCAAGCCTCAGCGACGTCGACGCGGTGATCAAGTGGCCGGAGCACTCGCGCCAAAGCTTCCGCTACCGGCGGCTCGTACTTCCGTTCAAAGGCAAGGGCAACTCGACGATGCTGCTAGGCGCGTCGCTGGTGGATTCCAGCATCAACCTGCGCGTCAAACCCGCTTAGGAACTCTCGGACACCGCCAAGCAAGTCGTCCTCGTCCATCCATACGAGCGCGCAGCGGATATTGCCGGCAGGATCGACCGGCGTGTGGCGCAGCCAGACCTCCCAATCCGCCTTGGAGTAACCGCTGCGGCGTGCCATGCCGCGCGCATAGACTTCCTCGGCCATGATGCTCATAGAGTAGTCGTGATTCCAGCGCGTGTAGGCGTAGGCTCGCGAGAGCCAGGGTAAGATGTAGGGCAGACCGACGTTTCGATAATCGGGGCGATACCAGATGCCGCCGGCGAAGATCACCGCGCCGGTGAGTTTTTTTGCAATCGGCGCTGTGACTTCCACCTTCTCGCGCTCGCCCCTCTGTTGATCCGGATCGGCGTAGAAGAGACGTAGACTGGAGGCTTCCTCGTGGAACGAGGTGCCAGACCAGCGGTAGAGACGCGCGGCTTGTGTTGCAACGATCTCGCCGTTGGCGTTGTGGCCGAGGATGCAGAAGCTGTTATCGTCGCTGATGCCGCCGCAGGCGGGATCAAACAGCGGCAGGATCGGGCGCCATGTCTCCGGATTGGAGCGGTTGACGTCGATGAGATCCTGCATCGGCGCGAAGGTGAGGATGACCCCGCGCTGGCGCGCGGCCGTGTCGGCCTTGAGAAAGAAACGTCCCAGGAGATCGACCGGCCCCTGTTCGACCGTGATGTCGGAAATCATCGGCCGGGGCTTGCGCGCAAGTTGTGGCTGCAGCGCATCCTGTTTCGGAGAAGATGCTCCCGCTGTCAGGGACTTGCGTTCTTCCTTTCCGACAGGCAATTGCATGCTCATGACGCGCCACTCCCGTCAAGGTTGTGCAATTGTGAAACAGACGTTAACGGGACGCAAACACTATTGGCAGAACGGGCGTGGCCACCTATCTGCGAAGGGCCGCTGGGGCTGAGGAATTGCGGCGGCGACAGGAGGGACAATGCCAAGTCGCCGACGGATGCTTCAGGGCATCGCCGGAGTAGGCATGCTGGGGGTCGGGGGGTGGACGTTGTTCGGCTCAGCGCGCGCGAATACCTACTACCAAGGGCCAATGTCGGACCACTTCGACGGCGTACGCTTTTTCAACCCCGGCCAGCCGGGCCCAAGAGGGCGACTCGACTTTTTCCGCTGGCAGCTTGGCGATCGCGGCGCATCCTGGCCAGCCGAGTTCGCGAGCCCGTTCCCCGCCGATCGGCCGCCGGCACGCGTGGATGGCGACACGGTACGCATCGTCTATGTCGGCCACGCGAGCTTCCTGATCCAAACGCGCGGGCGCAACATTCTGATTGATCCGGTGTGGGTCGATCGCGCGAGCCCGTTCACGTTCGCGGGACCGAAACGGGTCAATCCGCCGGGCATCGCCTTCGCCCATCTGCCGAAGATCGACGCTGTGCTCGTCACGCACAACCACTACGACCACATGGATACGCGCACGATCGCGCAGTTGTGGCGACGCGATCGTCCGCGCGTTGTCACGCCACTCGGCAACGATACGATCCTGAAGGCAGACGTGCCGGGTCTGACGGCCGATGCTGTGGACTGGGATGCGACGGTCGACCTCGGCGACGGCATACGGATCTATGCCGAGCCCACCATGCATTGGTCCGCAAGAGGTACGAGCGATCGCAGCCACGCGCTGTGGGCGAGCTTTGTTATCGAAACCGGCTCGAGGAAAATCTACTGCGTCGGCGACAGCGGCTTTGGGGACGGGAGGACTTTCCGCCGCGTGAAAGAGCGCCACCCCCGGCTCGATGCCGCGCTCCTACCCATCGGCGCGTACGAACCGCGTTGGTTCATGATCAATGCACACATGAACCCTGATGACGCGGTGCGGGCACTCTTACTGTGCGGCGCGGCTGTCGCCTTTGGCCATCACTGGGGCACGTTCCGGCTTACTAATGAGCCTGTCGAGCAGCCAGAGACCGATCTACAGACCGCATTGTCGAAGCATGGAGTAGCCGCCGAACAATTTTCAGCCCTGAGGCCAGGGGAAGTGCGGCAACTGGGCTAGCTAGGTACTTGCGCTCGGCGCAAGATCGCCGAGATGCGAGCTTCAAGTGCATAGAGTTCCAGCGTCCAGGGCGCGCTGCGCGACGACACCAGGTTCGCCTCCGACCGCAGTATCAGGCCGTCGTCGAGCACCTTCAGTCCGTTGGCCTTCAGCGTCGCGCCCGTGGTCGTGATGTCGACGATCAGCTCCGCCAGCCCCGCAGCCGGCGCGCCTTCGGTGGCGCCCGAGGCTCTCCACGATGCGATAGCCCGTCACGCCGCTTCTGGCGAAGAAGCGGCGCGTCATGTTCATGTACTTGGTCGCCACCCGCACGCGCCGCCCGTGCGCGCGCGCGTAGGCGAGCGCCATCTCCTCCAGGTCCGCCATGCGCCGCACGTCGAGCCAGCACGCCGGCACCGCCACCACCACGTCGGCGCGGCCGAAGCCCAGCCCGGCGATCAGCCGCACGCGCTCGTCGGCGTCGGCAATCGTCTCGCGGATCAGGTCCTCGCCGGTGATGCCGAGATGCGCCGCGCCCGTCTTGAGGAACTGCGCGATCTCGCCGGACGAGACGAAGTTCACCTCCACCTCCGGCATGCCGGCGATCTCGCCCTTGTAGCCGCGCGCGGGGCCGTTGCGCTCCACCACGATGCCCGCCTTCGCCAGCGCCGCGTTGCACTGGTCCATCAGGCGGCCCTTGGAAGGGATCGCCAGCACGAGCTTGCCGTTGCCGGTCATGGCGCGGCTCCCGGCAGCACCGCGAGCAGGCGCTCGGTGTGGATGCAGGCGCCGACCGCGGGCACCGGCTGGGCCGCGCCGACTTCGGCGAGCAGGCTGTCGTAGCGTCCGCCGCCGGCGACGGGGCTCTTGGGACCCAGCGCGGGTGCGATCACTTCGAACACGAAGCCCGTGTAATATTCCAGGTTGCGGCCGAACTCGGCGGAGAACTCCGCGTCCTTCATGCCGATGCCGGCCGCCTCGATCAGCGCCAGCCGCCGCCGGAACGCGGCCAGCGCGGCGGTGAGATCGATGCCGCTGGTACGCGCCAGCTCGGCCAGCCGGTCCGCCACCTCATGTGCCGGACCCTTGATGGTGACGTAGCGCTCGATCAGCGCTGCCGTCTCCGCCGGCAACGGCGGCTCGCGCAGGTCGGCGGACTCCGCCAGCAGCCGTTCGGCGATTTCCTCCGCCGTGCGCGTGCCGATCAGCTCGGTGCCGCTGCGATCCAGATAGTCGAGCACGCGCGCCGTCGCCCCGGCCGCGTCCGCTGGATCGAGCGCGTCCATCAGCGCGCGCGGCAGGCCCTGCCCGTGCGCCGCCGCACCGGACTTCAGCCGCGTCAGCTCGGCGCGGAAGGCATCCGAGCGCCAGAACTTGTGCTTCAGCCGCCGGCGCCAGCGCTCGGGCATCGCAATCGCATTGATGAGCGCGCGGAACAGGCCGAGGTCGCCGATGCGCACCTGCAGGCCTTCGAGCCCCGACGCCCGCAGCGCCTCGACGATCAGCACCAGCACCGCCGCGTCGTCCGCCTCGCGATCCGCCGCACCGAAGGATTCGATGCCGGCCTGATGGAACTCGCGCGGGTGCGCCTTGTCCGCGCCGACCGGCTGATAGCGGAACGCCGAGCCGCTGTAGCAGTAGCGCGCCGCGGCGTTTCCACCCGCGTGCCGCTCCAGATGCCACCGGCACGTCGGCACCGTGAGATCGGGTCGCAGGCACAGCTCCTCGCCGTCCGGATCGGTGAACACGTAGGTGCGCCCGCGCAGGCTTTCCCCGATCACGTCGAGGAACAGTCCAGCCGGCTGGATCACCGCCGGCGCAATGCGTTCGTAGCCCGCGCCGGCAAACACGGCCATCAGCCGCCCGGCCTCCGCCTCCAGCACTTCGTTATCGGCCTGTGTGGCTGCGGGCATGATTGTCATCCCGGAAGTCGCGCAGCGACTATCCGGGACCCAGGGCTTCGTGGCTCCTGGGTCCCGGCTTTGCGCGCTTCCGCGCTCCGGCCGGGATGACAGACGCGCATCACCCTAACCCCCGTGCCGCGCCAGCAACTCGCGCACCTTGGCGACCAGGTCGGCTTCGGGCACCGAGACTTGCGCCGGCCGGCCTTCGCGCCATTCCTTGCTGTCCTTGATGGTGGCGGCCGCCTTGGCGCCCTCGATCAAATCCTTGATCTGGACCATGGGGCCGTCGGGAGAATTGCGTTCGTCGCCCCCCTGGATGACGACGCACGGGGCGCCGCGCTTGTCGGCATATTTCATCTGCGCCTTCATGCCGGCGGTGCCCAGATACATCTCCGCGCGGATGCCGGCCTGCCGGAGCGATTGCGTCATCTTCTGATAGTCGGCGATCCTGTCCTTTTCCATGACAAGCACGACCACCGGCCCCGATCCCTCCTGCGCGCCGCTGCGGCCGAGCGCGGTCAGCGCCGCCTGCAAGCCGCGACACGCCGATGGAGAACCCCGTCGCCGGCACCTTGGTGCCGAGGAACCGCTCGACCAGCCCGTCATACCGCCCGCCGCCACCCGACCGAGCCAAAGCGCACGGTCTGGCCGTCTTCGTTTTTCACTTCGGTGGTGATCTCGGCTTCGAAGACGGGGCCGGTGTAGTACTCGAGGCCGCGGACGACTGATGGATCGATGCGGATGACCCGACCGTCGTCATAGCCACCAGCCGCAAGCATGGCTCCCATTTGCTTCAGCTCACCAATACCAGTTTCCAAGAGCGATAGGGCGCGCTGATTCGTCGATTGCTCTTCGTAATGATGGCCAGCCTCTTGGAATTGTCGATGTCATGGTGCCAGACACCGCTCGTTCTTGCCTCGAAACCTAATGTTCACTTCAGGATTGAAACGCGCCGGACCCGATGATTGCTGCCAATCCATGTGAGGTCGGAGGGTAAGGAGCTGCTGAGGACCTTAGTCGCTCGATCGCTAGCTCTGCTCCCGCGTAAAGTCCCCGCTGTCATCTCTGCGACCCAGGCCCCGAGAAGCGAATCAACGGCGTCTCGGCCTAACCGATCGAGCTTGTCGAAGGCACGCAACACTGCGAGCCGCGTCCGACATCGTTCTCTCGCCACCGAGCCCGATGCCTTCCATCACTCCGTCGAGCATCTTACGACTGTTGACCTTGATCACGTAGTCACCGCGCTCGATACCCCAACGCCTCCAGCGCATCCGCCGCCAGCATGCAGATCTCCGCATCCGCCGCGATGTTGTCCGTCCCCACCGTATCGGCATCGAACTGCATGAACTGGCGGAACCGCCCCGGCCCCGGCTTCTCGTTGCGCCACACGGGCCCCACCGCATAGCGCCGGAACGGCAGCGCCAGCTTCTGCTCCTTGAGCCCCTCCGCCACGTAGCGCGCGAGCGGCGCGGTCAGGTCGTAGCGCAGGCTCATCCACTGCTCGTCCTCGTCCTGGAACGAGAACACGCCCGCATTCGGCCGGTCCTGGTCGGGCAGGAACTTGCCGAGCGCGTCGGTGTATTCGATCGCCGGCGTCTCCAGCGGCTCGAAGCCGTAGCGCTCGTACACCTCCCGGATCGTGGCCAGCATCCGGCTGACGCTGCGGAGGTCGTCCGCCGACGTGTCCTGGAATCCCTTCGGCAGCCGGGCCTCGGGCCCGGTATTTCGGTTTGATTTGGCCATCTTTAGCGTCTGTGGGCTGGAAGTTTGGGGCGCTTATAGCGGATCGGCCGGTGGCAAGCCACCAGCGGTGGAGCCATCCCAGTGCCCGGCGACCAATGTTGCTAGAACATCCCGAGCAGCAGTTTTGCCTCGTCAGACATGCGAT
Organism: uncultured Alphaproteobacteria bacterium; assembly: GCA_963782855.1. Classification (GTDB taxonomy): domain Bacteria; phylum Pseudomonadota; class Alphaproteobacteria; order Rhizobiales; family Hyphomicrobiaceae; genus AWTP1-13. The sequence continues at coordinate 15,347 of CAWALW010000015.1, forward strand.
CCTTGTCCCAGGGCGGATCGAAGGTCAGCTTAACCGTGACGACGCCGACTCCGGCCACCGAAGCTACCGCGTTCTCCACCCAGCCCGGCATCTCGCCGGCCACCGGGCAGCCGGGCGAAGTCAGCGTCATGTCGACGGCGACATTGCGCTCGTCGTCCACGTCGATCTTGTAGATCAGGCCGAGTTCGTAGACGTCGGCTGGGATTTCCGGATCGTAGACGGTCTTGAGCGCGGCGACGATGTCGGCGGTCAGCTGCTCCAGCTCCTCCTTCGGGATCGAGGCACCGGGCTCGGCAGCCGCGGGCTTCGCGGCGTCCGCGGCCGCATCCGGGATGATGAAGTCGGAAGGTTTGTTGTCGGTGTTGGTCATGCGAAGAACTGGCGCGCCTTGACGAGGGCCTCGTCGAGGGCATCCACCTCGGCTTGGGTGTTGTACATGGCGAACGACGCGCGGCAGGTCGCCGTCACGCCGAGACGCTCCATGAGCGGCTGTGCGCAGTGATGACCGGCGCGCACGGCCACGCCGGAACGGTCGATGATGGTCGAGATGTCGTGCGGGTGCAGGCCGTCGATGCTGAAGGAGACGATGGCGCCCTTGTCCTTCGCCTGCCCGTGGATCTTGAGCCAGTTGTGCCGGCTCAGCCGGGCGTGCGCGTAGTCGCGCAGGGTCTCCTCGTGGGCGGCGATCCTATCGCGTCCGATCGCCATCATGTACTCGAGCGCCGCACCGAGGCCGATGGCCTGCACGATCGGCGGCGTGCCGGCCTCGAACTTGTGCGGAGTCTTGCCGTAGGTGACGCGGTCGGTGTGCACGCTCTCGATCATGTCGCCGCCGCCGAGGAAAGGCGGCATGGCGTCGAGGTGCTTCTTCTTGGCGTACAGCACGCCGATACCGGTCGGGCCGTAGGTCTTGTGGCCGGTGAAGGCATAGAAGTCGCAATCGAGGTCCTGCACGTCGAGAGGCATGTGCACGGCCGCCTGCGCGCCGTCGACCAGCACGGGGATGCCGCGGGCGTGCGCGAGGCGGATCACCTCCTTGATCGGCACGACGGTACCGAGCACGTTCGACATATGCGTGAGGGCAACGATTCGCGTGCGCGGGGTGAGCAGCTTCTCGAATTCGTCGAGCAGGAACTCACCGCTGTCGGAGATCGGCGCCCATTTGAGGACGCAGCCCTTGCGCTCGCGATGGAAATGCCAAGGCACGATGTTGGAGTGATGCTCCATGATCGAGACCACGATCTCGTCGCCCGCCTTGAAGTCCATGCCGTAGGAGGCGGCGACCAGGTTGATCGCCTCGGTTACGTTGCGGGTGAAGATGATCTCATCGGTGCTCGGCGCGTTGAGGAAGCGGCGCACGGTCTCGCGGGCGTCCTCGAATTTCCCGGTCGCGGCATTGGAGAGGTAGTGCAGCCCGCGGTGCACATTGGCGTATTCGTTGCCGTAGGCCGCATTGACGGCATCCAGCATCGCCTTGGGCTTCTGCGCTGAGGCGCCGTTATCGAGATAGACGAGCGGCTTGCCGTGCACCTCGCGCGCCAGGATCGGGAAGTCGGCACGGATGCGCTCGACGTCGTAGACGCCGCCGGCAATGTCCGCGCCCTTCACCATCGCCGTCATGACCGGCCGTCCTTGGCGTCGGAAAGCCCAGCGAGCCGGCGCACGGCGATGGCCGACAGGGCCTCGCGCAGGCGCTCGTCCTCGACCTTCTCCAGCGCCTCGCGCACGAAGCTCTCGATCAGCATGGCGCGCGCCTCGCTCGGCGGAATGCCGCGCGAGCGCAGGTAGAACAGCAGGTCCTCGTCGATCTCGGCCGCGGTGGAGCCGTGGCCGCACACCACGTCGTCGGCGTAAATCTCGAGTTCCGGCTTGGAGTCGAACTCGGCGTCCTCCGACAGCATCAGCGCCTGCGCCATCTGCTTGCCGTCGGTCTTCTGCGCATCGGGCCGCACGATCACCTTGCCCTGGAAGATGCCGCGCGCACGGTCCGCCAGCACGCCCTTGAACAGCTCGCGGCTCTCGCAGCCCGGCACCGCATGATCGACGACCAGCGTGGTGTCGATGTGCTCGGAGCCGCGGCCGAGGAAGCAGCCGGAGATGTCGAGCTTGGCGCCCTCGCCCTTGAAGGTGGCGAGCAGATGGTTGCGCACGAGCCCCGTGCCCGCCGTCAGCTGGAAGGCGCGATAGGTGGACCCCGCCGCCAGCTCCGCCACCCAGCCCGCGAGGTGGCTGGTGGATGTACCGTCGAGCGTCAGCTTGATGTGCGTGACGTCCGCACCGGCGCCGGCCTTGACCTCGCTGATCGCATTGGCCTGCCCGTCCGCCGCACCCGGCAGGACGACGTGGGCTTCGATCACGGTCGCGCGCGCGCCATTGCCGATCGAGACAGAGGTTGCGGGTGGTCAGCAACCGCGCCTCGCGGCCGGCGCGGGCGAACACCAGCAGCAGCGGCTTGTCGATCTTCGCGTCCTTGGCGACGTGCACCACGGCACCGTCGGTGACGAAGGCGGTGTTGAGAGCGATGACGGATTCCTGTCCAGGCACCGGCGTCGCGTGCAAACTGACGGGGGCGCCTGCCTTGCGCAGCGCCTGGCCGAGCGGGGCCACCTCGAGACCGCGCACGCCGGTGGATGCCGACAGCTCGGCCCGATAGGCGCCGTTGACGAACACGATCCGGTGCGCGTCGACCTCGGCCAGCGTCTCGAGTGCCGCGTCGATCTCCTTGGCCGACACCGCCGTCGCATCGCCGATCGCCGGCGCCAGCGCCTGCTTCAGCGACGATCGCAGGTCGGTATACTTCCACTCCTCGATGCGCCGGTGCGGCAGCCCGAGGCCGGCAAAGGTGCCGATCGCCGTCTTGCGCGCGTCCGCCACCTCCGGTCCGCCCGGCAGCTTCGCGGCCACGGTCTCGAAGGTTTCGGAGAAGGCCTGCTCGGCCTTCGTTCTCATTACAGCCACTGTCATCTCGTTCAGGTCTTTTCTCTGATCACGCGCGCTCGAGCACCTTGGGCAGGAACGCGGCGTAGCCGGACTTCTCCAGCTCCTGCGCCAGCTCCTTGCCGCCGCTCTTGGCGATCGCGCCGCCGGCCATCACGTGCACCTTGTCGGGCACGATGTAGTTGAGCAGGCGCTGGTAGTGGGTGATGACGAGCATCGCCCGATCCGGCGAGCGCAGCCTGTTCACGCCCTCGGAGACGATGCGCACCGCGTCGATGTCGAGGCCGGAGTCGGTCTCGTCCAGCACGCACAGCGTCGGCTCCAGCAAGGTCATCTGCAGGATTTCCATGCGCTTCTTCTCGCCGCCGGAGAAGCCGGCATTGAGGGGACGCTTGAGCATGTCCTCGGAGACGCCGAGCGCGGCGGCGTCCTGGCGCACGCGCTTCAGGAACTCCGGAGTCGTGAACTCCTTGGCGCCCCGCTTCTTGCGCACGGCATTCACGGCGGTGCGCAGGAAGGTCATGGTGGCGACGCCGGGAATTTCCATCGGATACTGGAACGCCAGGAACACGCCCTTGGCCGCACGCTCGTCGGGCGCCATTTCCAGCACGCTCTCGCCGTTCCAGAGGACATCGCCCTCCGTCACCTCGTAGCCGCCGCGGCCGGCGAGCACGTAGGCCAGCGTCGACTTGCCGGAGCCGTTCGGCCCCATGATCGCGTGCACTTGGCCTTTGGGCACGGTGAGGTTCACGCCCTTGAGGATCGGCTTGTCCTCGTCGGCGAGCTTCACGTGCAGGTTCTTCAGTTCCAGCATTGCTCAGGATCTTTCATTCAACTTGACGACGTGCCGTCTCAGGCGGACGGCTGCGTCTCCACAACTTCGATCTCGGCGGGATACAGCACGCCCAGCCATTCGCATTCGTTTTTCGTCGCCTTCCCGTTCTTGTTGAACTCGACCAGGAAGGCCTCGCGGTCGCCCAGGGTCTCCAGCACGGTGCCGACGTCACCCGCATTCAGCGCAAAGCCCGGTATCGTCTCGGAGAGGGCATTGCGCCGTTTGCATTCCACCTCGTCCAGTTCACGCCGCAGTTTCGCGACCGTCACTGCCATTGCACACGTCCGCCACATCACGCATCTTCCGTCTCCTCACTACGCGGGCGGCTACCCACCACCCGAAGCCTCCGAACGTTCCTCTCGCGGCCGGCGTTTGCCCGGCTCGATCCTTCTTGCGTACTCCACTATTTCTTGTCGCCCCAGCGCCAGGCCCACGCACCGTCGGTCCTGTCGCGGCAGAACTTCAGGAAGGCGAACGTCAGCACGGCGACCAGGATCACCCACGTCACGATCTGCCAGGCGACGGCGCCGGACGGCATCTCGGCCGGGAACGTCACCAGCGACAGCGAGAGCGCCGAGATCGCCACGACGAACACAGCGATGGCCGCCCAGCCCTTCCAGTTGGCGGGCGTGGCGCCATAGCCATGCGTGTGCGGCTTGAACCAGTACTGGCTCATCCCACGCTCCCTTCCAGCGAGACGCCGATCAGCTTCTGGGTCTCGGCCATGAATTCCATCGGCAGCTGTTGCAGCACGTCGCGCACGAAGCCGTTGACGATCAGCGCCACGGCCTCCTCCGCGCTCAGGCCGCGCTGCATGCAGTAGAACAGCTTGTCGTCGGAGATCTTGGAGGTGGTGGCCTCGTGCTCGATGTGGGCGGAGGAATTCTTCGCCTCGATGTACGGCACGGTGTGGGCGCCGCACTTGTCGCCGATCAGGAGACTGTCGCAGTTGGTGAAGTTGCGGACGTTCTTGGCCTTGCGATGCGCCGAGACGAGCCCGCGATAGGTGTTCTGCGAGAAACCCGCAGCGATGCCCTTGGAGATGATGCGGCTCGACGTGTTGGAACCGAGATGGATCATCTTGGTGCCGCTGTCGACCTGCTGGTGGCCGTTCGACACCGCGATCGAATAGAACTCGCCGCGCGAGCCGTCGCCGCGCAGGATGCAGCTCGGATACTTCCAGGTGATGGCGGAGCCCGTTTCCACCTGCGTCCAGGATATCTTGGCGTTGCGGCCGCGGCAGTCGCCACGCTTGGTGACGAAGTTGAAGATTCCGCCCTTGCCGTTCTTGTCGCCCGGATACCAGTTCTGCACCGTCGAATACTTGATCTCGGCATCGTCGAGCGCGATCAGCTCGACGACGGCGGCATGCAGCTGGTTCTCGTCGCGCATCGGCGCCGTGCAGCCTTCCAGGTAGCTCACGTAGGCGCCCTTGTCGGCGATGATGAGCGTGCGCTCGAACTGGCCGGTCTCCTTGTCGTTGATGCGGAAATAGGTGGAGAGCTCCATCGGGCAGCGCACGCCCGGCGGCACGTAGACGAACGAGCCGTCCGAGAACACCGCCGAGTTGAGCGCCGCATAGAAGTTGTCGCCCTGCGGCACGACGGAGCCGAGATACTTCTTCACCAGCTCGGGATGCTCGCGCAGCGCCTCCGAGATCGAGCAGAAGATGACGCCGGCCTTGGCCAGCTCGTCCTTGAAGGTGGTGACGACGGAGACGCGAGTCGAACACGGCATCGACGGCCACGCGCGCGCCCTGCACGCCGGCCAGCACCTCGCGCTCGCGCAGCGGGATGCCGAGCTTCTCGTAGGTCGCGCAGCAACTCGGGGTCGACCTCGTCAAGGCTCTTGGGGCCTTCGGTCGATTTCGGAGCGGAGTAGTAATAGAGGTCTCTGGAAGTCGATCTTGGGGTAGCTGAACCTTGGCCCACGTCGGCTCGGTCATGGTCAGCCAGCGCCGGTAGGCCTCCAGCCGCCACTCCAGCATCCAGGCAGGCTCGCCCTTCTTGTCCGAGATGAAGCGGACGATATCCTCGTTGAGGCCCTTGGGGGACTTCACCGTCTCGATGTCGGTCTCGAAACCATACTTGTACTGGTCGACGTCGATGCGCCGGACCTGCTCGATGGTTTGCGGAACTGCTGCCATTGTTCTTCTTTCTCGCTCTGATCTTGCCTAGGCGACCGCACGTTCGCGGGTGCGTGTCGCTATTGTGTTCCAGGCCTCGATGAAGGCCGTCACATCGCGTTCCGTCGTTTCCCAGCCGAGGCTTATGCGTACTGGCCGCGCGCGCCAGAGCGGCGCCAGCCCATGGCTTCCAGCACATGGCTCGCGCCCACCTTGCCGGAGGAACAGGCCGCACCCGCGCTCACCGCGATGCCGGCGAGATCGAGGGCGATCACCAGCGTCTCAGCGCTCATGCCGGGCACGGCGACGTTGGTCGTGTTGGGCAGCCGCGGCGCGCCGACGCCGATCACGACGGCGGACGGCGAAATGGAAACAAGTTCCCGCTCGAGCGCATCGCGCAGTGCGGCGACGCGATGGGCGCTTGCGAGATCGTCATGTGCTGCTGTGGCCGCCGCGCCGAACCCGGCAATGGCGGCGACGTTCTCGGTGCCTGCGCGGCGCCGGCGCTCCTGCCCGCCGCCCACAGTAAAGGCGGGCAGGTTGGCGGCATCACGCACGATGAGCGCCCCGACGCCCTTCGGTCCGCCAATCTTGTGTGCAGACAGCGTCAGGAAGTCGACGCCGAGTGCACGGAAATCAATCGACACGCGGCCCGCAGCCTGCACCGCGTCGGTATGAACGGCAATGCCGTGCTCTCGGGCAGCAGCGGCGATCTCAGCGACCGGCTGCAGAATGCCGGTCTCGTTGTTGGCGATCTGAACCGACAGAAGCCGGGCACTGGATGTCTCGGCGACGCGGGTGAAAGCCGGAACACTCAGAATGCCATTGGAGCCAACCGACAGCTCGATCAACTTGGCGCCGCTACGCCGCGCGGGCGCGAGAACAGAGTCGTGCTCGACGCCGGCGCAATGGATCTCGCTCCAGCCGCCCGCGAGCACGGCGTTGTTGGCTTCCGTGCCGCCGCTGGTGAAGACGACTTCCGCGGGCTTGGCGCCGACGAGAGAAGCAACCTGCTCGCGGGCGTCCTCAATCAGCGCGCGCGCACGGCGGCCTTCGGCGTGCGGCGAGGAAGGATTGCCTATCGCGTCGAGGGCCGAAAGCATAGCGGCACGCGCCTGCGGCCGTAGCGGAGCCGTCGCGTTCCAGTCGAGATATGTGCGCTTTACGTTCATTCCGAAATAAACCGCTCGGGACCCACGGCTTGTCGGAACGCAGGTGGCTGCGCCGGCGGAAGGCCGTCGAGCACTTCCTGCAAGCTGACACTCTCCAGGAACGAACCGATACGATCGCTCAAGGCGTCCCACAGGCCGTGGGTCAAGCATCGCCTGCCCGACATGCAAGGAGCGGACTCTTCGCCGCCGCAGCGGGTCATCCGCATGCCCTCGTCTACGGCACGCATTACTTCGGCAACTGTGATCTGGCTTGCAGACCGGCCAAGGCGATATCCACCGCTCCGGCCGCGCGCGCTCTCAACCAAGCCCGCCCGGCGAAGCTTCACGAACAGCTGCTCGAGGTAGGCGAGCGATATCTGTTGGCGTTCCGCTACCGCGGACAGCGGCACCGCGTCGGCACCGCCGTATTTGGCCAGGTCCGTCATCGCCATGACGGCGTACCGGCCCTTGGTATTCAGCTCCAACGCTCTGTACTCCTATCGCCGGCACGGGCCCGTTTACCAAGCCCCTTGCGCCGGACACCCCTGGGCGTGCTAAGAGACGCCCGCAGTTCCGACGCGGCGAACCTCTTTCGAACTGTTCTAAACCCAAACTGGAATATGGAAATTCCGATCCAGCAAGTCAACAATAATTGCTGGCCGTCCAGAAGCCCATCCAGCGCCGATTTTGCCGGCATCAACACTCCGAGACCGAGCGGGAGCGCCACCACGTATGCCTGAGCTGATCATCAACGGGCCCGCCGGGCGCCTCGAGGCCCGCTATCACCACGAAACACCCGCCGGCAGCCCCATCGCGCTGGTCCTGCACCCCCACCCGCAGTTTGGCGGGACGATGAACAACCAAGTTGTTTACGCGCTCTACTACATGTTCGTGGAGCGGGGTTTCTCGGTGCTACGGTTCAACTTCCGCGGCGTGGGACGCAGCCAGGGTTACTTCGACAACGGTCCCGGCGAACTGGCCGACGCAGCCTCTGCCCTGGATTGGTTGCAGCTGCAAAATCCGGATTCACGGGCCTGTTGGATCGCGGGCGTGTCGTTCGGCACGTGGATCGCTATGCAGCTGCTGATGCGCCGGCCAGAGATCGACGGCTTCGTGTGCGTGGCACCGCCGGCCAACCTCTACGACTTCTCATTCCTGGCGCCGTGCCCGTCTTCGGGGCTGATGATCAACGGCGACAAGGATCGCGTCGTACCGTCCGTATCGGTCGGAGAACTTGCGGCCAAGACCAAGGTGCAGAAGGGCGTGAAGATCGAGCACGGCGTCATCCCCGACGCCAACCACTTCTTCGAGAACAAGATCGAGGATCTGATCACCTACGCCGGCGCCTACGTCGACAAGCGCACGATCGAGATGGAGAAGGAGCGCAAGGAGTAGCGCGTATCCTTCAAGCTGCCGCGCGGATCAGATCGGCGGCCTTCTCCCCGACCATGATCGCTGGTGCGTTGGTGTTACCCGACGGCATGGTCGGAAAAATAGATGCGTCGGCGATGCGCAGTCGCTCGATGCCGTGCACGCGCAGCTGCTCATCCACCACTGCATTCGATCCCTGACCCATGCGGCAGGTGCCGATCGGATGGTAGGCGGTCTGCGAGTTGTTGCGGATCCAGGTCAGTATCTGCTCGTCGCTCTCGATCTCCCTGCCCGGCGAATATTCCTCGCCGCGATAGCGATCCATCGCTGGCGATTCCACAATTCGTCGCATCATACGGAACCCATCCGCCATCGTGCGCTGGTCGATGCTGTCGCCGAGAAAATTGAAGCGAATAGCGGGATGCAGATCTGGATCGGCGGAACGGATATGCACCGAGCCGAGGCTTTCAGGGCGCAGCTGGTAGCAGGCCACCGTCATTGACGGGAAGTCCTGCAGCTTGCGGCGTTTGGGGTCCTTGATCGAGTAGGGGATCAGATGCATCTGGACGTCGGGCGTGGCAACTTCCGGGCGCGTCTTGAGGAAGGCGACCAGCGGCGCTGACGGCAAACTGAAAAACCCGCCCCCGGTTGTCAGATATCTGAGGGCCTGACCCGCCGCGCCAATGCCTCGCGCCTTGTAGTTGTAGGAGATGCGCGGGTCTTTCACGCGCCAGACGATGCGTGCGTTGATGTGGTCGCGAAAGTTCTCCCCCACCGCCGGCAGCGCATGTGCCACGTCGATGCCGTGCGCCTTCAGTATCCCCGGCCGGCCGATGCCCGACAACTCCAGAAGCTGCGGCGTGGCAATGGCACCGGAGGAGAGGATCACTTCACGATTGGCACGGGCCTCGATGAGCTTGCCCCAGCGCTCGTACACCACGCCGGTACAGCGCCGGCCTTCGAGAACTATGCGGCGGACAGGGACTTCGGTGATGACGTTGAGGTTCGGCCGGCGCAAAGCAGGACGCAGATAGCAGTGAGACACACTCATGCGCCGGCCGCGTCGGATGCTGGCCTGCGTCTTTGAGATGCCTTCCTGGTCCTCGCTGTTGTAGTCAGGGTTTACGCGGTAGCCGACCTCAGTGGCGGCCTCGAAGAGTGCGTCGTAGAGCGGATTCTCATCTGGCACGATCGAAACATGCAGCGGTCCGCCGTTGCCGCGACCCGTCGCGCCGCGCGTCTCGAAATCCTCGATGCGGTCGAAGACCGGCGCAACGTCCTGCCAGCTCCAGCCGCGCGCACCCATTTGCGCCCAGGTGTCGTAGTCGAGCGGCTGGCCACGCACCCAGACGAGGCCATTGATGGCACTCGAGCCACCGAGCAGCTTGCCGCGCGGTACTGGAATGGCACGGTTTGCCGTGCCGGGCTCCGGCTCCGACTCGTAGAGCCAGTTGGCTGCAGCGTTGTGGATAAGGAGGCCGAAGCTGACCGGAAGCCGTGAGAAGATGTGATTGGCGCGGCCGGCCTCGAGCAGCAGAACCCTAGTACGCGGATTTTCGGTCAGCCGGGCCGCGAGAACGGCGCCAGCTGAGCCTGCGCCCACGATGATGTAGTCGTAGGTCTCCATCGCGTTCCCCCGGCGAGCCGTGTTCGTTAATCTCTTATTTCCGCGCCAGAACGCCGCCGGTCAATGGCTGTGTGACGCCGGTGGTGCCGGGGAAGGTGATGGCCAGGCCTTTCAGCGAACGTACGGCCATGTAGGCCCAGGCTTCGGCTTCCACGGCGTCGCCGTCAAAGCCGGCAGCTTCCGCGGGCGCGACGGCACTGTCCACGCGCCCTGCGATCATCGCCATCAGCGTGCGGTTGCGACGGCCGCCACCAGAGATCACCCACAGCTTCGGTTCTTGCGGAAAGTGCTCGCGCGCTCGCGCCAGCGACGCGGCGGTGAAGGCGACAAGCGTGGCCGCGCCGTCTTCGAGCGACAAGACTGCGCAGCGGATCCAGGCCGAAGGCGTTGCGGTCGAGCGACTTGGGGGGGACGTGGCCGAAGTAGTCGTGCGTCAGCAGCGCAGTGAGGGCATCGTCATCGACGCGGCCCCGGGCCGCCGTGGCGCCATCGGCATCGACTGCGGTGCCGGTGTGCTGCAGCATCCAGTCGTCGAGCAGAGCGTTGCCCGGCCCGGTATCGAAGGCGATCAGCGTTCCGTCGCGGCCGATCCAGGTGACATTGCCGACGCCGCCAATATTCACAACCGCCACCGGCCGCTCGGGCAGCTTCTCCGCCAGCGCGCGATGATAGACCGGCGCCAGCGGCGCACCCTGGCCGCCGGCCGCCGCGTCCGCCGCGCGCAGGTCGTACACGACATCGATGCCGATGCGCGACGCGAGGCGGGGGCCATCACCAATCTGCACCGTCAGGGTGCGCGCGGCATCGATCCTGTGCAGGACCGTCTGGCCGTGAAACCCGACGACATCGACGGCAGAAGGTTGCAACGCCTGGCTGCCCATGAACCCGAGCACGGCATCGGCATGCCGATCTGTCAGCTCCGCCTCCACCCGGGCCAGGCACCCGGGGCGCTCGGAGCGGTCAGCAAGGTGAGCCGCATCGGCCAAGGCCGTGGTGAGGTCGGCTCGGAACTGCGCATCGTAGGGGATCGTGTGGCTGGCCAACCGCTGCAGGCGGTTTTCCCCATCCGTTTCGATCAGCGCGATGTCGATACCGTCAAGCGAGGTGCCGCTCATGAGGCCGATTGCGCGCATCGTCTTGCTCATGCGGGGCACCTCGTGCATTTTGCCGCCACTTGTCATACCTCAGGCCGGCGAGACGCGGCGCAAAAACCGCGGACCCAAGTTCATGGCGAAGCATAAGTCTGACTTCCTCAATGTGCTGGATGAGCGCGGGTTCATCCACCAGTGCTCCGACTTTGCGGGGCTGGATGCGCTTGCCGCCGAGGGGAAGGCCATCGCCTACGTCGGCTACGACTGCACGGCACCGTCGATGCACATCGGCAATTTCATCACCATCATGATGCTGCACTGGCTGCAGCAGACCGGCAACAAGCCGATCGTGCTGATGGGCGGCGGCACCACGCGGGTGGGCGATCCTTCCGGCAAGGACGAAACGCGCTCGATCCGGCCGATCGAGGAAATCGAGGCCAACAAGCTCAGCATGCAGGGCGTCGTGGCCAAGGTTCTCAAGTTCGGGGCCGGAAAGGCCGACGCCATCATGCTCGACAACGCGGAATGGCTGACCCGGCTCAACTACATCGAGATGCTGCGCGACATCGGCCGGCACTTCTCGGTCAATCGCATGCTGACCATGGATTCGGTGAAGCTCCGGCTCGAACGCGAGCAGGAGATGAGCTTCATCGAGTTCAACTACATGATCTGCCAGGCCTACGATTTCGTCGAGCTGGCGCGGCGCACCGGCTGCAACCTGCAGATGGGCGGCTCCGACCAGTGGGGCAACATCGTCATGGGCGTCGACCTCGGCCGCCGCATGGGCACGCATCAGCTCTATGCGCTCACCACGCCGCTGCTGGAGACGGCTTCGGGCGCCAAGATGGGCAAGACCGCGCAGGGTGCGGTGTGGCTCAACGAGGCGCAGATGAGCCCCTACGACTTCTGGCAGTACTGGCGCAACACCGAGGACGCCGACGTCGGCCGTTTCCTGAAGCTGTTCACCGACGCTGCCGCTGCTCGAAATCGCCAAGCTCGCCGCGCTGCAGGGCGCGGAGATCAACGAGGCCAAGAAGGTGCTCGCCACCGAGGCGACCGCGCTTCTGCACGGCCGCGAGAAGGCGGAGGCTGCGGCCAGCACCGCGCAGGAGACCTTCGAAAAGGGCGTCACCAGCGAGGGTCTGCCGACGGTCGACATCACCACCGCCGAACTGGCGGCCGGACTTGGCGTTCTTGCGGCCTTTGTGAGAGCGGGGCTCGTCAAATCCAACGGCGAAGCGCGCCGCCAGATTCAAGGCGGCGGACTGCGCGTGAACGATGCTGCGGTGAGCGATGAGAACGCCAAGCTCACCCCAGCAGACGTCAGCGGAGGCGTGATCAAGCTATCGTTCGGCAGAAAGCGGCACGTGCTGCTGAAGCCGGCGTGATGGCTGCTGTCATTACTCGCCAAGCGAGGCAGGCACAGAACGGAACCCATGCCGGTAAGGTCCCCGACGGGCACGCTGCGCTGGCGGGGCAGGACAGTTGCTGACAGTCTCTACGCCACGCTCGCCACATCCAGTGCTTTGATCGCATCCGCGTCGAGCTTCAGCCGCGTGGCCGCAACCAGGTCCTTGAGCTGATCGACGCTGGTCGCACTTGCAATTGGTGCGGTGATGCCTGGTCGCGCGATCAGCCAGGCCAGTGACACCTGCGTCGGGTTCGCGTTGAGCCGGGCGGACACGTCATCAAGCGCCTTCAGGATACGCAAACCGCGCCCGTTCAGCCTCGACTTCATGCCACCGCCGCGCACGCTCTTCTTGAAGTCCGCTTCGGAGCGGTATTTTCCAGTCAAGAAACCGCTGGCCAGCGCGTAGTAGGGAATGACCCCGATCTTCTCCTTCAGCACCAGCGGCTCGAGGTCTTTCTCGTAGCCGCTGCGTTCGTAGAGGTTGTAGTGCGGCTGCAGCGTCTCGTAGCGGGGGAGCTGCTTGGCGGCGCTTGCGCCAAGCGCGGCAGCGAGCAACTCGCCCGAGTAGTTGGAGGCACCGATCGCGCGCACCTTGCCCTGCTCGATCAAAGTCTGGAACGCCGCCAGGCTCTCCTCGATCGGCGTAGACTTGTCGAAGTGATGCGCCTGGTAGAGATCGATGTAGTCGGTCTGCAGGCGCTTCAGGGACGCCTCGGCGTTCTTGAGGATGTGGCGCGCGTGAGGCCGCCGCCGGAATCCTTCTTGTCCCAGCCGACCTTGGTGGCGATCACGACCTTGTCGCGACCGCCGCGGGCCTTGAGCCAGTTGCCGATGACCGTCTCGGACTCACCGCCCTTGTGGCCCGACACCCAGGCCGAATAGACGTCGGCGGTGTCGATGGCGTTCAGCCCCGCATCAACGAAGCCGTCGAGCAGCCTGAACGACGTCGCCTCGTCCGCGGTCCAGCCAAACACGTTGCCGCCCAGCATGAGCGGCGCGATCTCGAGCCCGGAGTTACCGAGCTTGCGCATTTGCATCTCTGTGGTCCTTGCGATGGGCGATTGCCGGCCGCGTCAGGCGAGATCCCAGTCGAGCGTGATCTCCGCGTTGAGCACCTTGGAGACCGGACAACCCGCCTTTGCGCCCTCGGCAATCTTTTGGAACGCCGCGCGATCGATGTTCGGCACGCTGGCTTCGAGCTTGAGCGCGGATTTGGAGATCTTGAAGCCCGGGCCGTCGGACTCGACGGTAACAGCAGCGGAGGTTTCAAGCCGCGTGGGGGTGAAGCCCTCACGACCAAGCGCAAACGCCAACGCCATGGTGAAGCAGCCAGCGTGCGCGGCGGCGATCAGTTCTTCCGGGTTCACGCCCTTTTCGCCGCCAAACCGCGTGTTCGCGCCATAGCGCGTCCCCGACAGCACGCCACTTTGCGTAGTCAGCGTTCCCTTACCGTCCTTGCCGGTGCCTTCCCATTGGGCGCTTGCGGTACGCGTGATCGAAGCCATGGGTCAGTTCCTTCCTTGGTGCGGATTGGATGAGAAGCTAGCGGCCCGCTAGCCGGCGGCTGCCGGCATTGTAGCTCTGATTTTGGGCCCAAGCTCGAATCAAAAACGGATGACCCGTCCGTGCCCAGCCGTTTCGGCACTACTTCCCCTTGGCCGTCGCCGGGCTTGCGTCCGAGCTCCAGCCGTCGATGACGGAGTTGCCCGTGTCGCTCGACGGCGCTCGGAGTGCGCGGCCCTTTTCTACGCGACCCACTCGGCTTGGTCCGCGGTGCCTCGACGTTGGGATCTTCCGGGGTCATTTCCATGAGCCCACGCGTAAAGCCCGGCGTGAACACCGAGAGTGGGTTGATTTCGAGTTGGGGGTTCTCCAAGCCGCCCTTGAAGGCATACGTGACCGCGATCACTCCGTCCCCTCGAGGTCCCGTAACGATGCCTCCGAACAAGGGTATGGCCCTCAGGACCCTATTGAGATCGGAAAGGGGGGTGAACGTCCCGCCGACATGCAGCTTGCGCGTCCTGAAGTCGAGCACACCGCGCATGTTGGCGCTCACCAAGGGCCCTTCGATCAAAGCCTCACGCAGGACGAACTGACCGTTGCCAACGGCGAACGGAGCACGCAGACGTTCAAACGGGAATTTCTCGCGAGCAAGTTCACGCCGCGCGGCCGGATCAATCTTTTGTGCATTCTGAAGCGTGATGGTGTCGCCGAGTACCTGGAACTTCGTTGCGGTCAGGACGCCGGTCCGCTCGGCCGCACCCTTGCCATCCAGATTGACCTCCAAGCTCATGTCGCCGCCGACAGCATGCGGGTAGAAGCCGACGAGCTTGAACATCTGGCCGGCATCGTTGGCACGGGCGAAAAGGATCCGTGGGCGACCGGGTTCGGTGCGGACGCCGGCTTCGAACGATTTGCCGCCGCCGAAATTGCCGCGCGCATCGAGCTGGGTCAGCTTGCCCGCTCGCTTCTGTGTCGAGATGCGCACGTTGTGCAGTCGCGTGTCGTGGAAACCAAGGACCGTATCGATCTCAGCGCGCAGATCGAGGCCGGGACGGCCCTTGCTACCCTTGTCCGGCGCAACCTCGACATCGAAAAATGACTGGAAAATACTCTTCCCTTCGAAGGTCGGTCCCTTGGCCACGACCTCCCAGACGTTGTCCGTGCGCAATTTGCCATAGGTCTCGAACACGGTGACGACGTTGAGATTGAACTGTGGGAAGCGGAACTCCTTGACCCGCAGGTCGGCTCCTGCACCGATCCAACCCGCGACGGCGATATCCTGACCGACGAGCCTCACGTTTCGCAGTTCATTGGGGTGCGTAGAACCCTTCACCAAGTCAAACTCGAAGATGCAGGAACGGCCGACCGGTTTCTCCCAGGCCAAACCGTCAAGCGTAACCTTGGTGTTGGTGAGGTCGGCCCGGACGCGCATCGATCTTTCGCCTCGGGCATCTTGATGCACGGCTACATCAATGGGCACCTCGCCCTGCACTATTTCGTTCACATCCAGGCCAAGCTGGGCCCGCTCGGTTTCGTCGAGCTTGGCTGTGATCCGCAGCGGCGGCTGCTTATCGGGAGGGGCGTCGTACGCCCGCTGCCACGACACTTTGGCCGGGACGCCCTTGATGAGAAAATCGCCCTTAGCGTCGACAAGGTTTGCGCCTAGCTCGACCGCAAGGTTGACACCCTGCGCATCGTAAGAGCCGAATACATTGTGAACCTTGCCGTCGCTCACGCGAAGCCGGCCTTCGACAAGGATATCGGCGAACTTGATATTAGGAACGAGGGGCAGACCAAGCACGAGGTTGGCGTCAAGCTTCCCGTCCACGTTGCCGACGGCAAGACCGGAACTCTGCAGCGCGCGGTGCGCGTCCTGATCAAGAAGCTGCAGTGCCAAGGGCAGTGCGCCCTCTCCCCTCACTACAACGCGGGCCCTTCGTGGCAGCGGCTGGCGCAGATCCACGGAGAACGCACCCTTCAATGCCAGCTTGCGACCGTCGCCTGCGGACATGCTCGCTTCGGGCACCGCGAACTCGACACTGTTGCGGTCCAGGCGCAACAACCCTCGTGACACCTGCAGACCGGGCCATCCCTCAACGATGCCGAATTCAAGATTTGACCCTTCCAGCGCAAGCGAGACGCGGTCGCCCTCGGCGTGATCGCTACCTCCGGAGTCGTACCCCTGGACGACCTTGAAAGTGCCGCCATGAACGTCGCCACTGCGCAAATGGGCGGCAATCCAAGAGCGCGTGCCAGGAGCAATCCAGCTTGGCCATAGCGTCTTGAAAAGTCCGACCGGCATAGCGCCGATCTTCGCGTCGAGCCGTACCTTTGCCGCTCCCCCGAGGTTCAAGACTTCTGCTGTTGCGCCAACCTCCGTACCGCCAACCCGAAGCAGGAAATCGCTCAGCGCGATCTGTCCGCTGGCGGGAACCAGGGATCCGCGCATCCTCAAGCTCACCAAGGGTCAATTGCTCCCGGGCAGGAGGTTCTGCCGCGATCGACCCACTCGTCGCTTTGATGTCAAAAGCCCAATGGCTATCGGTCGCACGTGCGGCTTGCTGCACTACCGAGCCCGCAAGCTCCAGGTTGCTGTCACCCCACTTGAGGATCGCGCGCGAAATGTCGAAACGGCGAGCCGCGCCGTCGTAGCTCGCCTCGATGTGGCTACCGTCAATTGGCAGCGGCGTTGCGGCAAGCCAGGGAATAGAAATTTTACCCGGCGCCGAATCCAGGGAGAACTTGCCCGATAGAATCTCCCCGGAGGCGGAGAGTTCAAGCTGTGCGTCGGCCCAGATTGGCAAATCCAGACGCTCGAATACGACCAGTTCCGGCAGGCTGCGTGCAAGGCCGCGCGGCACGAGGCCATGGACTGAGATCGCCAGATTTATCGACTTGGCGCTGGCGTGCTCGCGCGTCCGGAAGTTGATCTCCCAAGGTCCGGCAAGAGACTCGATTTTCGCGCGGCCCGCTATCGAGCTGCGGCTGCGCCTGTGATCCAGATCCAGATCGAGCTCCGGGACGCGCCAGATGCTCTTGCGCCCACCATTGTCGATGATAACGACAGCCGACCGCAGGCCGAGTTCACGAAGGTAGGCACTCGCATGCTCGCGGCGGCGGGCCCTTGCGGACGCTTCCGAGAGAATCTTGACGATGTCGACGTGGCCGAATTCGCCGGCAGGCTCGGACTGAGCTGGAACCTCGACGGCACCACGCAGCGAAGGTGACCTGTTTTCGCCACTAGCACCAGGTTCCGGCGCCGCCGAGAACTTGAGCGAGAGCGACCCGTCCTCGGAATGGAAAAGCGTCAACCGCGCCGACAGGAGATCGAGGCTTTCCGCGGCGATGCGTCCGGTCAACAGCGCGCGCCGGCTGAGCGAGATGGTTGCCGTGGGTGCCGATACGAGCGGATCGCCGGCGGCATCGCCAATGCGCACGTTCTTCAGTTCAAACTGGAGTAGCCCTCTGTCGTTCAGGCGCAGCGCGGCGCTCTCCACGCGCACTTGAGCGCCGGGAAACTCGTCTGCAATACCCGCCTCGATGGGGCGTACGAGAAAGTCTAGGCCTACGGGACCATGCATCAGGCGCACGTAAACCAACCCGAGCGCTACAACGAGCACCACAGCTGCCGCTGCCGAAGCTTTCAGCGCGAACATTAGCAAGCGGGGCACACGGCGCTCCACGCCGCGCGCGATCGCAAACCTCGCTGTGGCCCCCTGGGTCCTAGTCACACCGGTCCCTTGGTCCGTCGCGCCAGCACGGACGTGCCCGCAGGCACTTGCTGCCCCCGTCGCCGGCGCTCCATGCCCTGGATCACCGAAAGCCGACGCCGCCCAGGACTCGTGGGGCGGTCGGACGACGTTCCGCGATCTAGTTGCACCGATTCGACGTGCCGACATGAGTTACAAAAAGCGACGAAAGGAAGGCCAACCAAATACAAGCCCAGCCTCGTTTTTTCCTGTGTGCCAGCGGCTATGGCGGACGCAGCATCCGTGCTAAGAGGCATCGAGCAAAGGGGCGGAAAAAGTCGGGAGTTGCCTCCGCATGTTCACGAGGAAACCGGGCGTCATCCCTGTCCCGGTCCCCAGGAAGGCGAACCGGCCACCGCAGGTGCCCGTTGCCCGACCGCAGTTGCCACACCGGGAAAGCAATGTCCGCTCTGTGATCGGTCCTGACCTTTGCGTAATGGGTAACCTCGAATCGCCGGGAGAGGTGCAAATCGACGGCGAGGTGCAGGGCGACGTGCACGCAAGCCGCATCGTCGTGGGAGCGCAGGGGCACATCACCGGCACCCTAGTTGCCGACGAGATCATCATCGGCGGCGGAGTACAGGGCTCCGTCCGGGGCAACCGGGTCACCTTCCAATCGGGCAGCCACATCGAGGGCGATGTCGCGCACAGATCGCTGTCGGTTGAGCAAGGTGCCTACTTCGAGGGAAAATCCCGCAGGGTCGAAAACCCTACGGCGACGTCAGTAGCTCTGCGGGCCGGCAGGGCGTCTCGCTGCGATCAAAGTCGCAATCGGTCCCTTCGCAATTCATAAAGCACGAGTGCGGTCGCGACCGCGAGGTTGAGTGAGTTCAAACGACCCGCCATTGGAATTTTCACTTTGCGCGTACAGGCGGCGGCCGACTCCGGCGACAGTCCCGGCCCCTCGCTTCCCATCAACAGCAGTACGGGCGCACGGTAGGACGCGGCGCGAAAGTCTTCCGCAGCATCCAGGTGAGTGCCGACCACGTCTCCGCGCCAGGCCTTTGCCCACGCCAGAAAATCGGTGTGGGTATCCCGCACCAGCGGGACGTCGAACACAGAGCCCATAGTAGCGCGCACCGACTCGCGCGAGTAGGGATCAGCGCAGTTGCCAACGAGCATTATGCCGTCCGCACCGACTGCGTCGGCGGTGCGGATAATGGTGCCGAGGTTACCCGGGTCTCGGACGTTCTCCAGCACCACCCACAGCGAGGTGGGCGAGACGTCCGGTGTACGCGGGAGCTCCTGCCACCGTTGCTCGAACACGGCCAGCATGGTCTGCGGATTGTCCTTGGCAGCGAGCTTGCCAAGTACGGCAGCAGAAACCTCGAGGCACTCTGCACCGCTATCTTTTGCCCAATTGAGAAGTTCCCGATGCATGCCGGCTCCCGCGCTGCCGGCAAGAAAGGCTAGGATCACCGGCTTCCAGCCGGCGTCGCGAGCCGTGACGAGCACAGATGCGCCCTCAGCGACGAACAAGCCCGTCTCGCGCCGGACTTTCCGCATCTCGAGCGATCGGATCATCTTGACCCGCTCGTTCTGCAAACTGGTGATGGGGCGCACGCTGCCCGGCACGGTGTCAGGTCGCGGCTTCATCGCAGGACCAGCGGGTGTAGAGCGATGTGGGGAGCAGGCGGCCGCCAGCCTCATCGATTACGGCAAGCTCGCCGCTTTCGATACTGCCCCGACGCTCGGCAAGGCGATCCCGCACGAGGCCATCGATGGCAAGAGCGGAAGCTCGGATAGCGTAGGTCGTCAGCACCAGCGCCGACCGGCGCGGTTCGAGAAGCAAGGCAACGTCTCCGAGAAGAGGCGAGAGGTGGGTGAAGACATCCCAGACCTCGCCTTCCGGCCCGCGCCCGAACTTGGGCGGATCGACCAGCACAAGATGATAAGTCTTGCCGCGCCGGACCTCGCGCGCAACAAACTTGCGGGCGTCCTCGACTATCCAGCGGATGCTCGCCTCGCTGAGTTCGGGATGCAGCCTGGTTCTCCTTCGCCCAGGCGACGGCCTTCCTGGAAGCGTCGACGTGCGTCACGACGGCGCCCGCCGAGGCCGCCAATAGCGAGGCAGCCCCCGTGTAAGCGAAGAGGTTAAGAACGCGGGGTGGCTTTTCGCCGACGCCAGTCAGCCACTGGATCATCCATTCCCAGTGCGGCAACTGCTCCGGAAAGAGTTCGAGGTGACGAAAGCCGGACAGGCGGCACTGCATGGTGACGCCAAGAACACGAACGGGCCAGGTTTCCGGCACGGGCTTATTCTTGCGCCACTTTCCAGGCTCGCCGTCGTCGTCCTCGTCGACACTCCGGAAGACGGCGTGCGCCGCATTCCACGCCTCAGGCGTCAACGAAGGCCGCCACAGCGCCTGCGGCTCCGGGCGATCGACGACGAAATCTCCGAAACGCTCGAGCTTGCGCCCGGCACCGCTGTCGAGCAGCGCGTAACCGGGAAAGCCCTTGGTTGCGAGCACGCGGAGTTCATGCCGCGGGGCTTCGACACTTTGACCGGCGCTCGAGGTTTTGGCTGTAGGTTTCGTCATCGACAATCGATCGGGCCGGTCTGAGGGAGCACCCCCTGGTTGCTCGCCATGCCACGAGTCCCGTGGCAATCTTAGTGCGCGGCGGTGCCGTGGCGTACCACCTCGCTACAAGGGAGTTAAGCGCGATGCAACGGCGACGGTTCGGCCGCACAGGTCTTCAGGTCTCCGAGCTGACATTCGGTGGCGGGTGGGTCGGGGGGCTGCTCATCCGCGGCTCGGAGCAGGACCGGGAGGCCGTGCTCAACGCGGCGATCGATGCGGGTATCAACTGGGTCGATACGGCGGCTCTCTACGGCAACGGCGCATCGGAAACGGCAATCGGGAGCTGGCTGGCCGGCGTTGCGAAGGAACGATGTCCGTATATCTCGACCAAGTTCAACATCGATACTCTGGCGGGCGACCACGAGGGGCAGATCCGGCGCTCCGTCGAGGCCAGCTTTGGCCGGCTTCGCCTCCCCTCGGTGCCACTTCTGATCTTGCATAGCAGGATCGTACCGGATCCGACCAAGGATAATCGAAGTCTCAGCCCCGAACAGATCCTGAAAACGGGTGGAATCGCCGACATCATGGATCACCTGCGCGAGGAGGGTATCTGCGACTGGATTGGAATCACTGGACTGGGCGATCCTGAAGCCGTCGCGCGCATCGTCGATAGCGGGCGCTTCGATGCGGCGCAGATCTACTACAACATGCTCAACCCGACGGCGATGACAGGGGCCGGACCGGGTTGGAACTCGACGGACTTCAACGGTCTGCTCAAGAAATGCGCGGCCCAGGACATGGGCGTGATGGGCATTCGCATCTTTGCGGCCGGACATCTTGCAGCTCGCGAACGACACGGGCGTGAGCTTCCAATCACCGCGAATGCCGACAATGCGGCCGAAGAAGCGCGAGCGCAGGCAGCGCTCGCTGTCATCGGCGAGCGATACGGGACGAGCGCCCAGGCGGCGCTGAGGTTCGGACTGGCGTGCCCACTATTGTCGACCATTGTCGTCGGCATCGGCGAGCCCTGGCATCTCGACCAAGCGCTTGGCGCGGCCCGCATGGGCCCGTTGCCTGAGGACGCGCTAAGCCAGCTCGAGAAAACTCGTGCGGAACATCAGGCTTTCAGGCGATTGGCAATCGCTTGAAAGAGGCCTCGCCGCGGACTAAGCGAGATCCTCGACCTGTTCCGGAGTGCCGCCCGATACGCGCTGCGCAAGAGCCGCTTCGATAAACTCGTCGATATCGCCGTCAAGGACGGCCTTCGGATCGGTGCTTTGAGCGCCCGTCCGCAGATCCTTCACGAGCTGATAGGGCTGCAGGACGTACGAGCGGATCTGGTGGCCCCAACCAATGTCGGTCTTGGCAGCGGCCTCGGCATTGGCTTTTTCCTCGCGCTTCTTCAGCTCGAGCTCGTAGAGGCGGGATTTCAGCATCGCCCAAGCGATGGCCCGGTTCTTGATCTGCGAGCGCTCCTGCTGGCTCGCCACGACGATGTTGGTCGGCATGTGCGTGATGCGTACCGCCGAGTCCGTCGTGTTGATGTGCTGGCCGCCGGCGCCGGAGGACCGGTAGGTGTCGATGCGGCAGTCGTTTTCCTTGATGTCGATCTCGATGGTGTCGTCGATCACGGGAAAGACCCACACGCTGGCGAAGCTGGTGTGGCGTCTCGCATTGCTGTCATAGGGCGAAATGCGCACGAGGCGATGAACGCCCAATTCTGTCTTCAGCCAGCCGTATGCGTTCTCGCCCTTTACGAGCAGCGTCGCCGACTTGAGCCCGGCTTCTTCACCAGCGCTCGCCTCGACCAGCGAGACTTTATAGCCGCGCTGTTCCGCCCAGCGGGTGTACATGCGCGACAGCATCTCGGCCCAGTCCTGGCTCTCCGTGCCGCCCGCGCCGGCGTGGACCTCCAGATAGGAGTCATTCGGATCGGCCTCGCCGGAGAGCAGGGCCTCAACCTCCTGGCGGCGCGACTCGGGGGCAAGCTTGCGCAGCGTCGCTTCCCCTTCAGCGATGGTCGCCTCATCCTTCTCGGCTTCGCCGAGTTCGATGAGGGTTGTCGCATCGTCGAGGTCGCGCTCGATCTTGCTGTAGGCGTTGATCGCGCGCTCAAGCGACTGGCGCTCGCGCATGAGCTTCTGGGCAAGCTGGGCGTTACTCCAGAGATTGGGATCCTCGGCCCGCTTGTTCAACTCGGCAAGGCGCTGCTGCGCGGTATCCCAGTCAAAGATGCCTCCGCAGCAGCGTCAGCGACTGGCGGATCGACTCGGCAAGCTTTTCGGCTTCTGCCCGCATGGCGTTGTTCCTGTCATGCAACCGATGGCGCGTTCGATTACGGGCTGCCGTCCAGCCGCGCAAGCGTTATCGCCCGCGCGGGCAAGAGCAGCATCTCAGTAGACGCTGCGGCCTTGATTGAGGTGACGGGGCTGCTCCGGCTGATCCGGATTGACGAAGGTACCGCTCTCGTTCGTGAACCCGATCACAGAGTAGGCATCATCGGGATCTTCGTTGGGCTTAAAGGCCTCCACGATTGCGTCCGGTTCGCCGCCTGTCGACCTGAGCCCCGTTCGCAGGCTCACGCGCATGAGTTTGACCCCAGGCGGTATTCGGAATGGCACCGCACGTTTGCCCGCCAAAGCCGCTTTCATGAAGTTGGCGAATATCGGCGCCGCGAGATGACCTCCGGTCTGGCCCTTACCCATGGGGCGCGGTGTGTCGTAGCCGATGAAGACACCGACCACGAGATCCGGCGTGTAGCCCACGAACCACGCGTCACGCTCGTCGTTGGTCGTGCCGGTCTTGCCGGCCATCGGCACGTTGGGAAGAATTTGCCTGACGACAGTGGCGGTACCACGCTGGATGACGCCTTCCATCATTGAGGTGATCTGGTAGGCGGTGTGGGGATCGACAATCTGCTTTCGATCATCCTTGGGGAGCAGTGGCTCAGGCTGGTTCTGCCAGCTCTCGGCATTGCAGCCGGGACATTCGCGATCGTCATAACGCCAGATCGTCTTGCCCCATCGGTCCTGGATGCGGTCTATCAGCGTGGGCTTTACCTGCTTGCCACCATTGGCGAACGCGGAATAAGCCGCGGCAAGTTTCACTAGGGTCGTCTCACCGGACCCCAGCGACATGGCGAGCACCGGCAGGAGATCATCGTAAACTCCGAAGCGTTTGGAATACTCGACGATCATGGGCATGCCCATGTCCTGGGCGAGCCGCACGGTCATCTGGTTGCGGGACTTCTCGATGCCCACGCGCAGCGTCGAGGGACCATAGGACTTGGTGCCGTCGTAGTTCTTCGGCGTCCAAACTTCCTTGCCCGGTCCCTGGTCGATCTCGATCGGGGCATCAAGCACGATGCTTGTTGGCTTGTAGCCATTGTCGAGCGCGGTTGCGTAGACGAATGGCTTATAAGACGAGCCCGGCTGGCGTCGTGCCTGCAAGGCGCGGTCGAACTGGCTCTGCGAGAACGAGAAACCGCCAACCACGGCGTGAACGCGGCCGGTGTGAGGGTCCATGGCCACCAGCCCGCCGCCGATCTCGGGGATCTGCATGAGCGTCCACGCACCCGTTGGCTGGTCGTGATCCTTGGGCGCCACCCAGACAACGTCGCCGGGATTGAGGACATCGCTAACGGCCTTGGGAGCCCCGCGTCCGGCGACCTTGGCCCACTTGACCTCGTCGAACGGAATCTCGACTGCCTCGCGCTCGGTCGCATGGCCGCCGTCAGGAGACCGATGCGGGCGCAAGCCGATAGTCGCCTTGCCGCGGTCCGACTGCAAAACGACCCCCAATCGCCATGGCTGGAGATCGGTCGGAATTTCGATGCTGGTCAGTCCAATCCCCCAATCGCCGGCAATGTCGATGCGCTCGACGGGCCCGCGCCAGCCGCGCTCGCGATCGAACGCGACGAGACCGTCGGTGAGCACTTTGCGTCCGATCTTCTGCATCTGGGGATCGAGCGTGGTGCGAACCGAAAGGCCGCCGTTGACGCCTTCGACACCACCACCAACACGCTCGGTGCGGCCGTAAAGGCCATCCTCGCCGTACATTTCGACCAGCTTGCGTCGCACTTCCTCGGCGAAATAGTCGGCCGCACTGATCTGGGTGCCGAACGGACGGATGTTGACCTTGAGCGCCTTGGCCTTGGCGACCCTTGCCTGCTCGGCCGTGACGTAGCCGGCCTCGGCCATCTGGTCGAGTATCCAATTGCGCCGCTCGGTGGCCTCCTTCGTGCGACGGAAGGGGTGGTAGTTGTTGGGGCCCTTGGGGAGAGCGGCGAGATAGGCGGCCTCCTCAAGCGAGAGATCCGCAAGATCCTTGCCGAAATAATTGAGCGACGCCGCGGCAACTCCGTACGAGCTGAGGCCGAGGTAGATCTCGTTCAGATACAGTTCGAGTATCTTTTCCTTCTTGAAGGTGCGCTCGATCCGAATTGTGAGCAGCGCCTCCTTGACCTTGCGGTCGACCTCCTGGCGGCTCGACAAGAGGAAATTCTTCGCGACCTGCTGGGTGATCGTGGACGCACCCTCGAGGCGCCGTCCGCGCCCCCAGTTCTGGAAATTCTTGTACAGCGCGCGAGCGATGCCGGTGAAATCGAAGCCGCCGTGCTCGTAGAAGCGCCGGTCCTCCGCCGCAAGGAACGCCTGAATGACCATCTTGGGCACGACATTGATCGGCACGAAAATGCGCCGCTCGCGCGCGTACTCGGCCATAAGCGCGCCGTCGTTGGCGTGGATGCGGGTCATGACGGGAGGCTCGTATTTCGCAAGCCGCTCATAGTCTGGAAGGTCGCGCGAAGACTGCCACACGATGTATCCCACGGCCGTGGTCGCCACGAGGAACAGAACCACGCCGGCAGCAAAAGCGAAGGTGAGCAGGCTCAGCAGCCAGCTCCGCTTCCTGCGTCGGCGCTTCTGCCGAGGTGGCGGGGGAAGTATGGGAGCGGGTCTCATCTGCCGCCTAGAATTTCCGTGGATTCTGCGCTGTCTAGTCCAGCACAGTCGTCGCAGCAAGCGTGCGACACGCGGTAGTGCACATTACCATGGAATATGGCGGGATAAGGCCGCGTCCGGGGAGCCCGCTGCCCCGCTCGCCGAGCGGCGGATCACTGGTGTCCATGTCCGCGCCGCGCAAAATAATCGCCAACAGCTGTGGCGATTGAGGCCGCCACCTTCTTCTGCCAAGGCGGGGAGGTCAGGAGTTGCGCGTCCTCTGGATTGCTCATGTAGCCCAGTTCGATCAGAACGGAGGGGCATTCCGTTTGCCGCAGCACCTTGAACGCTGCCGAGCGCGCAGGCTCGCGCGTTAGCTTGATGGCACCTTTCAAATGCGCCAGCACGCGCCCGCGAAAATCAGCGGTGAAGTTCGTCGTCTCGCGCCGAATGAGGTCCTTGAGGATGCGACTGACGTCACCGTCCTCCTCGTCGTTTGTCTCAGCTCCGGCCAGGACGTCGGCGGAATTCTCCTTCTCTGCAAGACGCTGCGCCTGCCGATTAGAGGCTTGCTCCGAAAGCATGTAGACGGCAGCCCCGCGCACGGCCGCGGCTATGTCGGCATCCCCTACGCTATCGGCATGAATCGAGATAAAGAGACCCGCAGACTTCTCTTGCGAGAATTGCACCCGCCGATCGAGCGAAATGAACACGTCGCTGTTGCGCGTCATGTGCACCTCGTAGCGACCGGTCTCATCCAACGCGGCACGCAACTGGCGCGCAACAGCCAGCACAACGTCCTTCTCCTGCACGCCGGCGCTGAGCGCCCCTGGATCGACACCCCCGTGACCGGGGTCGATGACAATCACAGGCTTAGCGTCCGCCGGGCGAGCACCCTTGCCCGACGCGATATTTGCGGCGGGCCTTGCACGGGGAGTAGGCGGCGGAAGCCTCGCCTGAAAGCCAGCGTCATCGGTAGGCAAGAGGTCAAGCAACAGTCGGGCTTGCTTGGCACCCGGACGTGTCACCATCGACTGCTTGCTGACCCGGACAGGACGGGATAGGTCCATGACAATGCGCGATTTTCCCGGTGCAAAGAGCCCATACCGGAACGCGCGTATCAAGCCGTGGCTCTGCGGGCCCGCCTTCTGTGGGAGGCGAAATTCCACATCGGGCATATCGATGATCACGCGGTACGGGTTAGGCAGGGTGAAAACCTCGAAACGAACCGGCGCGGACAGCACGAGAGAGAAACGCGTAAGCCGCTCGTCGCCCGCGATCTCGCTTTGGGTTGCAGTTACATGACGTTGGGTAACCTCGGCTGACCATTCGTTGGTGCTGGGGGAGCCCGCCCTCGCCTCATCGGCAGGCTGCGCCCGCTCTTTCCTGATCTCGGTCTGGGCCGGCCGCGCCGACGGCGACTTTTTGATTTCGGTGGACGACTGGGCCCACGCGGATACCCCAGTGCACGCGAGAACGGCCGAGCCAATCAGCGCTCGAATTGGCCTCCCACGCGTGGCGCTTCGTGCGAACATCCGCCTCCCAACAGGGCCCAGGTTTCAACTCGACCTTAACCAGATGTTTGCCGAATCAAAGGCCTAATGGCTCATCCGGACTGCAGTGACTGGGCTTCTTCCACCAAATCTTTCTTGCTTCTGAGGGAACGAGGGCCTAGATAAACGCCGTCTGAAACCGCCGCAATTGGTCGTCGGCGGCACCCAGCCGAAGGACATTCGAGGCCCGGGGCTTGAGAAGCCCGCCGCCGCGGAACGTCCACGGAAACGGGTTCGCCATGTTCCTTGCGGCGGAAAAGAATCGCCATCGCCGAGGTCGCGACCTGCCCGCCGGCGCGAGCGCCATGCGTTGCAGACTGCCTCGGTTTTGCGAGTTTGAAGCGTCGTTTTTTCACCTCCCGGGCTAGTGCCGACCGAGGACCGGCGCACCGGGGAAGAAGCGGACCTGAGTGGTTCGCCAGAGATTGCCCACTTGCGGGCAGCAATATGGAGAAGCGCCCGTCCGAAGGGACTAGACGCGCTCCAATCAGGAATGCGGATCATGACCGTGAGGCGTTCCATACGTAGGAAGATTGGCGAGAAGCTCGTTGCTTGTTGCGGCTTCGGCCCATGTGCCGGGCCCGCGCAGCAAGCGCATCGCCTGTCGTCCGCGTCGTGGAAAGCGTGCCGCCGTCGCGATCCACTAGTTGCAACCAAAATCAGTGTCGTGATGAGAAGCAGAGGCGCCCATCGCCCTGCTGGGAGGCGGCCTTCGGCTGCCCGTCTCGGCGCAAGGGACTTCAAAAAATGGACCAAAAGAACAGAATGCTCATCGATGCCACGCACCCGGAGGAAACTCGGGTGGTGGTGCTCCGGAGCGGCCGCGTAGAGGAGTTCGACTACGAATCCGCTGCCCGCAAGCTTCTCCGCGGAAACATCTATCTCGCGAAGGTCACTCGGGTAGAACCGTCGCTACAGGCGGCCTTCGTGGATTACGGCGGCAACCGCCACGGCTTCCTGGCCTTCAGCGAGATCCACCCGGACTACTATCAAATCCCCGTCGCGGACCGGCAGGCGCTCCTGCAGGAAGAAGCCGAAGCCGAAGCTGAGGCGGAAGCGGAGGCCGATGCACGCGCTGAGGCGCGCGCGAGACGGTCTCGGACACGGCCGGAATTTCCCGTTGAGGAAGGCGGCAACGAGGAAGCCATTCCCGCTGACGTCGAAGGCAGAGAAGACCGCATCTACGACATCGAGCCCAGGGAAGGCGACACAGCCCCAATCGAGCCTCCGCCCGTAGAGAATATCGCGGCCGCCCCCGACGCAGCTTCTCCGGCTCGCGACAGCGAAACTCCCGCGACAGAAATTGCGGAAATAGCGTTCTCCAATGGTGCCGACGAGCCAGACCAGGCCGGGCATGTCGAGGAAATCGCCGGCGACCCGGCGGAAGAGCCCGAAATGCTGACGGGCTCTGACGAACAGGCCGGGTCTGACGACGCACTGGAAGAGGTGCCCGAGCGGCCGCGCCGTCGCATGCGATCATACAAAATCCAGGAGGTGATCAAGCGCCGCCAGATCATACTGGTGCAGGTGGTTAAGGAGGAGCGCGGCAGCAAAGGCGCGGCGCTTACGACCTACTTGTCGCTGGCCGGCCGCTACACCGTGCTGATGCCGAACACGGGGCGCGGGGGCGGCATTTCTCGCAAGATCACGAACCCGCAGGACCGCAAACGCCTGAAGGCCATTGCGCATGAGCTGGAGGTGCCGGAGGGCATGGGGCTCATCATCCGCACCGCGGGGGCCTCGCGCACGCGACAGGAGATCAAGCGGGACTTCGAATACCTCCTGCGATTGTGGGAGAACGTTCGCGACCTTACCCTGCAGTCGACCGCGCCTTCCCTCGTCTACGAGGAAGGTAATCTCATAAAGCGGTCGATCCGCGATCTTTACTCCAAGGACATCGACGAGATCCTTGTTGCCGGCGAGCCCGCGCACACGGAAGCGCAGGACTTCATGCGCATGCTCTCGCCGAGCCAGGCCAAGAGCGTCATCCGCTTCGAGGAACCGGAGCCGCTGTTCGCGCGCTACCAGATCGAGCGGCAGCTCAACGCAATGTTCAGCCCCTATGTGACCCTCCGGTCCGGCGGCTATCTCGTCATCAACCAGACTGAGGCGCTCGTTGCCATCGACGTGAACTCCGGGAAGGCAACCCGCGAGTATTCGATCGAGGAAACGGCGCTACAGACGAACCTGGAGGCGTCCGAGGAAATCGCGCGTCAGCTCAAGCTGCGCGACCTCGCCGGTCTGATCGTCATCGACTTCATCGACATGGAGGAGCGGCGCAACAACCGAAAGGTAGAGAACCGCCTGAAGGATGCGCTGCGCCATGACCGCGCGCGCATCCAGGTCGGCCGGATCAGTCATTTCGGCTTGCTGGAGATGTCGCGCCAGCGCATGCGGACAGGTGTGGTTGAAGGATCGACCTCGCAGTGCCCGCACTGTCAGGGCACGGGTACCGTGCGCTCAACCGAGTCCGTTGCTCTTGCGGTAATACGCGCGATCGAGGATCAACTGTTGCGCGACGCGCGGACGTCCATCACGGCAGTCACGACGGCGGAGGTCGCGCTCTACATTCTCAACAACAAGCGGCCCTTCATCACGGACATGGAGCGCCGGTACGCCGTCGCCATTTTGGTCGAGGCGAGCAGCCGCATGCAGGGCGCGAATTTCGCGATCGAGAAATCGGCGGCTCCGGCGCCCTTGGCGCAACGCGCATCCGAGCGCTCCTCTGCCGTCAACATGGAATGGGGCTTCGACGCTCAAGCGGGCGACGACAGCGGCGGCGGCGGCGAAGTCGAGGAAGTGGAAACCGCCGAGCGCGAGTCGGAAGGCCGCAGGCCTCGGCGCAAACGCCGCCGCGGCCGGCGAGATGATCGCGGCGAGCAGTCCGATCATCGAGCAGAGCCCGGCCAGTTGGCCGCGAATGGCGAGGATGGCGACGATGGGTCGGAAAGCCACGCGGCGGAAGAGGACGTTGCTTCCGACATCCCAGGCGTCGGCGAGCAGCCGATCGTAGGGGCCGCCGGCGAGGGAGATGAGCAAGGTGACCGGCGTGGCCGCAGGCGGCGCGGCCGGCGCGGCGGCCGACGCGGGCGTGACCGTGAGAGCCGCCCGAACGGGGAAAGGCTCGAAAGCGCCGCTGATGCGGGGGATGGTGGCGCAGCAGCTGATGAGCCACGCGAGGATGGGCTTCCGGCAATGGAGATGTCAGAGGCTCAGGAGGAACCGTCGCGGAACGAGCGTCCGCGCGACCCGCCGGCACTGGAGCCGAGCGAGGCGACGCCCGTGATGGCCGCTCCCCGCCAAGCCCGCAATGGCGAGGAGCACGCTTCCGGAGGGGGTAGGAGACGGTCCGAAAGTCCGCCGAGGGAGGCTGCGATGGTGGCGGTCCCCGCAAATCAGGACGCCACCCCACAGCCCGAGGACGATCCCTCCCGGCCGACACGCAAGGGCTGGTGGCAGAGGAAGTTCTCCAACGAGTGATGCTCGCGGATTGATGCGCGCTGACCGGGGCGGGCCAAGCTCGTCCCGGCTTGCTCCCGACCAGCGCCCGGTCCACGATGGCACCCATCCAAGCCAGGAGGAAATCATGAGAACCCCATTTCGGCTCGCGCTTGCTATGGGTCTGGGTCTGACTCTCGTTGGCAGTGCCGGCGCTGCGCAGTGCATGAAGGCGGGCGGCTGGGGAACGGGAGCGCTGCAGGGGTTCGCGTCGTTCATGGCGGAAGCAGCCATGAAGAACTCCGCGAAAGCAAGGCTGGGAGACGGCGTGAAGATCGGGCCCGTCAGCCAGAACTGCGAGTCGAAAGGTCTGCTCTACGAATGCACAGCCACTGCCAAGGCGTGCAAGTAGCGGGCGACCTTACGCGCAATATTCAGGGCTTCGACATGAGGCGGCGCCAGCTTCTCAGGCGCTGGGCGGCTTCGGCCATGTCGGCGGTGGTGCCGGCGTAGCAGAAGCGCACGAATTGCTTCCCACGTTCGGCATCAAAATCGATGCCCGGCGTGGCGGCGATGTCGACTTCGTTGAGCATGCTCCGCGTGAATTGATGGCTGTCAGCGGCAAAGTCGCTTACATCGACATAGAGGTAGAAGGCACCATCCGCGGGCAGGATGCGAGAGAGGCCGGCACGGGGCAGTTCTTCCAGCAGAAGCTCGCGATTGCGGGCGTAGACGGCCTTGTTGGCCTCAAGCTCTTCGATGCCATCGAACGATCCCAGCGCCGCTACCTGGGCGACGGCCGGCGGCGAGATGTAGAGGTTCTGCGCAAGGCGTTCGAGGGGCCTGACCAGCGACGGTGGCACGATCAGCCAGCCGATGCGCCAGCCGGTCATCGAGAAGTACTTCGAGAAGCTGTTGACGACGATCACCTCGTGGGAATGCGCGAGCGCCGTCTCCTCGCGCATTCCGTAGGTGAGCCCATGGTAGATCTCATCGGAGATCAGCCAGGTGCGGTTGCGCCGGCAAGCGGCGACGATTTCGGCAAAGCGCGCCGGCTCCAGCATCGTGCCGGTGGGATTGGCGGGGCTGGCGACGATCAGTCCGGCGAGCGGCTTGGCGCCCGCGGCCTCGTCGATCTGGGCGCCCGTCGGCATCCAGCGTGAGCCCTCATCGGTGGTGAGCAGGACCGGCTGCTGGCCGAGGGCTGAAAGGATATGCCGGTAGCAGGGATAACCGGGTGAAGGGAGCGCAACCCGCGCGCCAACGTCGAACAGGGTGAGGAACGCCAGCACGAAGCCGGCGGAAGAGCCTGTGGTCACGACCACGCGGTCGGGCTCGACGGAGACCCCATGGCGCTCGCGATAGTAGCGCGCGATGCGCTCTCGCAGCTCGGGAAGACCGAGGGCGACCGTGTAGCCCAGCGTATCGGTTGCAAGGGCTTGTGACACGCGGGCGATGGCCGCTCGCGGTGCCGGCGTGCCGGGCTGACCCACCTCCATGTGGATGACGCGACGGCCCATCGCCTCGCGCTCGGCGGCGGCCTGCATGACGTCCATGACGATGAAGGAAGGAACCTCGCTGCGGCGAGACGCCTGCATCGCCGCACTTGCGCGCTCCGGTTCCAGGCGCCTTTCGCCCATCCGCTCCTCCGGTTAAAGCCCTCAAACCGCCACGGTTGCACCCTAATCGCGGCCACTTCCTACCCGTAGCACGGGTTTGACATGGGAAAACGACTATGTGAGTGGCGCGCCGAGCTTCGGCGGCCCTATAGTCTCCAGCCGCAAACGCGGTTGATTCCTGAAGCGCAAAGGCCCTGTAACACCACGATTTTCCCCGCATGAGGCTATCGGCACGAGGACGTCACGTGCAGCAAGGACATGGCGCCTTTCGCAGGTGGGGCCGGATGCTGCTTGCAGCAGCTTATGCGGTGACCATGTGCCTGGTGCCGATGCAGGCGGCGGCACAGGGAATACCGCTTATCCGCGACACCGAGGTGGAGAACCTGCTGAAAGACTACTCACGGCCGATCTTCAAGGCCGCGGGGCTTGGCTCGCATATTTCCATGCGCATCGTCCGGCATGACAGCTTCAACGCGTTCGTGGTCGACGGCCTCAACGTTTTCATCAATACGGGCACTCTCCTGCAGGCCGAGACGCCCAATGAGGTCATCGGCGTCATTGCCCACGAGACGGGCCACATCACCGGCGGCCATCTGGCGGCCCTGAGGACCCGTATCGCACGCGACCAGACCAAGGCCCTGCTGCTCATGGTGCTAGGCATCGGGTTGATGGTGGGCGGCGCAGCATCGGGCAGCGATGCCGGCCGCGACATGGGCGGCCTCGGAACGGGCGTTGCCATGGGCGGTCAAGATTTGATCATGCGGTCGCTTTTGAGCGAGAGGCGCTCGCAGGAGTCGGCCGCGGATCAGGCCGCACTGAAGTATCTGGCGGCAACCCGGCAGTCGGGCAAAGGCATGCTCGAGACTTTCGAGCGCTTCGCGCAGCAAGAGTACGTTTCCGCGACCCACCAAGACCCATTCGTTCGTAGCCATCCGGTTGCATCGGACCGCATAGCCAGGCTCAGGGACCTCGTGGCAGCCAGCCCATACGTGAACGAGCGGGATCCACCGGCCCTGCAATCGCGTCACGACATGGCGCGTGGCAAGATCTCCGGCTACCTCGACCGGCCGCAGACGGTCTTCAACCGCTACCCCGCGAGCGACAACAGCCTGCCTGCGCGATACGCGCGGGCCATCGCGCGGAACTGCTCGGGCCGATGCGACACGAATCTCGGTGAGGTGGACGCGCTGATCCGGGAGCGCCCGGACAACCCCTTCTTCTGGGAGCTCAAGGGCAATCTGCTTTACTGGAGCGGCAAGCACCGCAACTCCATCGCTCCGTTGCGCAAGTCCCTTCAGCTCGCGGGAGGCAGCGAGGCACTGATCCAGTCGCAGCTTGCGCAGGCCCTTCTTGCGACGGAAGACCAGAACGTTCTGGAGGAGGCTATAGGGCTGCTGCGACGCTCTATCGCGACCGACAAGGAAAACAGCCTCTCACACCACAACCTGGCTAAGGCCTATTATCGGAAGGGCTTATACCCCCAGGCGGATCTTGCGGCAGCGCACGGCCATTTTGCCGAAGGCAACGTGAAGCAAGCGCAGATTTTCGCCAATCGCGCTCTGGTCAAGCTGCCGCGAGGATCACCCGAGTGGCTTCAAGCCGACGATCTGGTGAAATACAAAGCGCCGCCGACCTAGCCAACCCCATCAGGCGCAACGAGAAAGCCACAGGAGAGTAGAATGACGCCTGCCGCAATTGTCGATGCCCTGACCTCGAAGAAGGGCCTCGCGCTGCTTGCGCCTGCCATCCTCCTGGTCGGCTCCGCCCTCGCCATCGGGCAGCATGCCCTTCATCCGGCGATGGCAACCGCGCCGAGCTCGGTAGCGGTCGCACAGGCCGAGCCGGCAACGAGCGCCGCCCGCCGCGGCACAACCCGCGGCGGCGCCGAGCGCGAAGGCCGTGGTTGCCGATGCCGGCCTCAACGCCACGCAGCGCAAGCAGATCGAGGAATTGATCAAAGACTACCTGGTGAAGAACCCCGAGGTCTTGCTCGAGGCCCAGAACGCGCTGGAAGCCAAGATGGACAAGATCCAGGCTGAGCGCGTGGCCGGTGCTATCAAGGGCAACGCGGCCGAGATCTTCCGTCCCGCAAGCTCGCCTGTGGTCGGCAACGCCAAGGGCGACGTCACCGTCATCGAGTTCTTTGACTACAACTGCGGCTACTGCAAGCGCGCGTTCGGGGACCTCGCCAAGGTCGTCGACCGCGACAAGCAGGTGAAGGTGATCATGAAGGAGTTCCCGATCCTGAGCAAAGGTTCGGAAGAGGCCGCGAAGGTGGCCTTGGCCGCCAGGATGCAGGGCAAGTACTGGGAGTTCCATCGTGCCATGATCGAGGCCTCCGGACAGGCGTCGGAGGCGTCCGCGCTTCGCGTGGCCGAGAAGCTCAACCTCGACATGGGTAAATTGAAAAAGGACATGGGCTCCGCCGAGGTGAAGAAGGAGATCGACGACACCCGTGCGCTCGCCGCCAAGCTCGGCATCCAGGGGACGCCTCACTTCCTGGTCGGCGACCGGATCATCCCCGGGGCGCCAGAGAACCTCTACGAGCAGATGAGCAAGCTGGTCGCCGAAGTGCGCAAAGAGGGCTGCAAGGTCTGCTGAGCGTTGGTCTCGTAGGGATTGGGCTCTGCAAAACCGGGGTCGACAGCTTTCACCGCGCGGTGAAAGCTGTTACAGGCGCATCCCAGCGGGTAGGCTCGATTGCCATCTGCCGAACCTCTGGTAACCACAGTCTAGACAGCGCTCCATGGCCAAACCGATCTTCGTCCTGAACGGGGCCAACCTGAACCTCATCGGCGTGCGCGAGCCGTCGATCTACGGCAGGGAGACGCTCGCAGACATCCGCCGGCGCACGGAGGCGCGGGCTCAGGCG
The DNA here is from genome assembly GCA_963782855.1 of uncultured Alphaproteobacteria bacterium. Classification (GTDB taxonomy): domain Bacteria; phylum Pseudomonadota; class Alphaproteobacteria; order Rhizobiales; family Hyphomicrobiaceae; genus AWTP1-13. Next base: position 50,091 of record CAWALW010000015.1, read on the forward strand.
CTGGGGCTGCGCGTGGACTTCCGGCAATCCAACAGCGAGGGCGAAATCGTTAACTGGATTCAGGAGGCGCGGGAGAACGCCGATGGAATCGTCTTGAATGCGGGCGCCTATACGCATACTTCGATCGCAATTCACGATGCACTGAATGCCGCCGCAAGACCCGTGATCGAGGTGCACTTGTCCAATATTTTCAAGCGTGAGCCATTCCGGCATACCTCCTACGTCTCGCCGGTTGCCCATGGAATGATCTGCGGCTTTGGGCCAAAGGGCTACGAGCTTGCCGTCGAGGCGATGGCCGAGCTGCTGGCCCGGCCCTCGATGAGCAAGCCGCAAAGCTGAAGGATTCCAGGATGCGCCCGGAGCCTGTAAAGAAGGATGGCCTGCAGCTGACGGCAAAGGACATGAAGGGTAAAGCCATCGTCGACCACGACCTTATCCGCGAGCTCGCGCAATTGCTCAAGGAGACGGGCCTCAGCGAAATCGAGATCGATCGTGACGGCATGCGGGTTCGCGTGGCGCGCGAGATGACGATGCTGGCTGCCCCCGCGGCGGCGGCATCCGCTGCAGCAATCGCGGCTGCCGCCGCCCAGGCACCTGCACCCGAGAGCGGCCCGGCCGACTTCAGCAAGCACCCCGGATGCCTGCACTCGCCCATGGTCGGAACGGTCTTTCTGGCGCCAGAGCCAGGAGCCGCACCCTTCGTCGAGGTCGGCTCGCGCGTCTCCCAGGGGCAGACGATCCTGATCATCGAGGCCATGAAGACTATGAACCAGATTCCGGCCCCGAAGGCGGGAACGGTCACCCGCATCCTGGTCGGCAACCAGCAGCCGGTCGAATTCGGCGAGCCGCTGGCGATCATTGAGTAGCGTTGCGCGGAGCCGCCTCCCCCTGATGTTCGAAAAGGTTCTGATTGCCAATCGGGGCGAGATCGCGCTCAGGGTGCTGCGCGCGTGCAGGGAGATCGGCATCGCCACGGTCGCGGTACACTCGACGGCCGATGCCGAAGCGATGCATGTGCGGCTCGCCGATGAGAGCGTCTGCATCGGCCCTCCGCCGGCCGCAGAGAGCTATCTCAACATCCCCCGCCTGATGGCGGCGTGCGAGATCACCGGAGCGGATGCGATCCATCCCGGCTACGGGTTCCTGTCGGAAAACGCACGCTTCGCCGAGATTCTCGAGAACCACAACATCACATTTATCGGCCCTACCTCCGAGCACATCCGGATCATGGGCGACAAGATCGAAGCCAAAGCAACGGCAAGAGCGCCTTGGCATCCCGGTGGTGCCGGGCTCCGACGGCGCCGTAACCAACGAGGCCCAGGCCGCGGCGATCGCCAAGGACATGGGCTATCCCGTACTCATCAAGGCGGCGGCGGGCGGGGGCGGGCGGGGAATGAAGGTCGCTCGCTCGCCGGCGGAACTGGACGTAGCGATAAAGACGGCGCGCGCGGAGGCCAAGGCGGCTTTCGGCGACGACAGCGTCTACATCGAAAAATATCTGACCAAGCCGCGGCATATCGAGGTGCAGGTGTTCGGCGACGGCAAGGGCAACGCCATTCACCTCGGCGAGCGCGACTGCTCGCTGCAGCGCCGGCACCAGAAGGTTTGGGAGGAGGCGCCTTCCCCCGGGCTCAATGCCGAGGAGCGCCAGCGCATTGGCGCTGTCGTCGCCGACGCCATGCGCAAGCTGAAGTACCGGGGTGCGGGCACAGTCGAGTTCCTCTACGAGGACGGCAAGTTCTTCTTCATCGAGATGAACACGCGCCTGCAGGTAGAGCATCCGGTGACCGAGATGATCACCGGCCTTGATCTCGTCATCGAGCAGATCCGCGTGGCGTCGGGCGCGCCTCTCACGCTGAAGCAGGAGGAGGTCACGTTTTCAGGCCACGCCATCGAATGCCGCATCAACGCGGAACACCCGCGCACCTTCCTGCCGTCGCCCGGAACCATCACGTACTGGCATCCGCCTGGCGGGCTGGGCGTGCGCGTCGATAGCGGCGCCTACCAGGGCTATCGCATCCCGCCCAACTACGACAGCCTGATCGGCAAGCTCATCGTGCACGGCAAGAATCGCAACGAAGCCCTGATGCGTCTCAAGCGTTGCCTTTCGGAGTTTGTCATCGACGGCATCGAGACGACCATCCCGCTGTTCGCCGACCTGGTGAAGGAAGCGGATGTGGCCAACGGACTTTACGACATCCACTGGCTCGAGAACTACCTCAAGGCTTCCGCGCAAAAACCATAGTTGGTTGCAAGGAGTGGCGGCCCCGGCGCTGATCGGGCAGAAACGCATATGACCTCGCGCGACGACATCGTCATCGAAATCACGCCGCAGGTGCTGCTCAAGGCCTATGCCTGCGGGATCTTCCCCATGGCGGAGAGCGCCGAGGACCCGGCGCTCTACTGGATCGAGCCGCAGCAGCGCGGCATCCTGCTGCTCGACCGGGTACATGTACCGAAGCGGCTTGCACGCACGGTTCGCAGCGGCCTTTACGACATCCGGATCGACAGCGACTTCGAGGGGGTCATTTCAGGCTGCGCCGCATCGCGCCCGGGGCGGCGAACGACATGGATCAACGAGAAGATCCGCTCGCTTTATCGCGACCTGCATCGCTCGGGTCACTGCCACACGGTCGAGACGTGGCAGGACGGGCGGCTTGTCGGCGGCCTCTACGGGGTGGCGTTGCATGGTGCGTTCTTCGGCGAGAGCATGTTTTCAACCGAACGCGATGCCAGCAAGGTGGCCCTGGTGTACCTGTGCGCCCGCCTCGTCCATGGAGGCTTCACGCTGCTCGATACGCAGTTCGTGACGGATCACCTGAAACAGTTCGGGACAGTGGAGATCGAGCGAGGTGAGTTCCACACGCTGCTCGAGAAAGCCCTCTTGCACGAGGCCGACTTCCTGGCCCTGCCCAACGATGCGAGCACGGAGCGCATCCTCGAAATCGTGAACGCTCGGGCGTAATCAGCGCGGCACGCGGCGCCGGCGCTCCTCGGGAGGCCGAGGCGGCACCGGAGCTGCCCCCGGGGTGGGTGCCTGCGGGCCCTTGGCGGAGGGTGCCGGCGCGCTCTGGGGCTGGGTGCAGCCGGTGAGCCAGACATCGAATACGGGGTGGAAAAGCGGATTGAGGCCCGGACTCTCGGCGAACATCCAACCTGTGAAGATGCGCTTCTCCTTCCCGTCGAACATGATCTCGTCGATCTCGACGAAGGTGGATGTGCGTGGAGGTTCGGTAGCCGCACGCGTGTAGCAGGCGCGCGGCGTGATCTTGAGCGTCCGGAAGGGCTCGGTCTCGTTGAGCTTCGCCGTGACCTTCTTCACGGCGGCCGTGACCTTGTCGAGTGCGGCGAACACCGCCGTCGAGTTCTCGATACGCTGCGCGTCGGCGGAAGGGGCGGAAAGAATAAGCAGCGCACCAGCCACGAGCGCCGGCAGGGTTGCTCGGGCCAACGTGCAGTTCAGGCGTCCGCTCATGACACTCCCGCAATCGTCAATGCGCTCGCATGACAACGAGTGGCGACGAACGTGGCGTCAGCGTGGCCACCCGGTCCCGCCTAGCTGCCGGCCTTGGCCTTCTCGCCTGGACGCCAGGGAACGTAGTCGCCGGTGGCTTTTGGGCGCTTGCCGCTCGCAAGGATGCTGCCCGAGGGGCGATAGGCGGCGGGGGTGCCGGTCATGTTCATGACGTGCTCCCGCTCCCAGGGGTGGCCGGTGTAGCTTTCCTCGCTTGGCGGCGTGTCCACCATGTGGTGCATCCAGCCGTGCCACTCGGGCGGGACCTGCGAGGCCTCGGCGAGGCTCTTGTAGATAACCCAGCGCCGGGGGACGCCGAGGGGGCCGATGCCCTTTTTCTGGACGTAGTAGCGGTTGCCCTGAGAAGTCGGTGCCGACGTGGCGGCCACGGAGCGAGGTGTAGATCCTGTTCGACCAGGAATTTCCGCCCCACCAGCTGAATATCTCGGTGAAAATGCCCATACTTTTCCGCCTCGGCCCGCATCCCGATGCGGGCGCTTATCGCACCCAGTCTTCGCCAAGTCCACGGCACCATCGACGCGGCAGAACTGCCACATCCGGGGCCCCTCGGAATCGCACTAGCCTCGGCTCCTGTTGATAGCCATGGAGGCCACACACTAGGCGTCACGGTGGGTGGAAATGCTCCGGGGGCGCCGAATGCCGGAACGGCGCGGGTTTGGCCGCTGATTCGTCCCCACGTTACCCCCAGGTTGCCCCCAATTCTTCTACATCTAGTAGGTGGGATGCATTGCACCCACAAGATGACGATGCCCCCGAATCGTCATATTCAGTTCGGCACGGAGACGACGGGCCGATAGGACTGTGTTTAGTCCCTCATGCTTGTTTTCCCTCAAGTTGATGTTGCGTCAGCGTCCATCAGAAAACATGGGCAGCAATTTTTGCGCGCCAGCGGGCAGCGCAGGTTGCGCTTGGGGGTGCCATGCAGCTTCAACGGACATGCTCACCTGCGCGCGGGCGCATCGCTAAGGCGCGGTAGCTTAGATCCGCCCAAGTAGCCCAGCGCGACCCAGTCAAAAATCAAAATCAATCGTTATCCAAGCGCGCATTGTGTTTGCGTGAATATGTAAGTGCGTCTGCGCGCCCCACCATGCAAATCGGGGCAAGAAAAATGCAGATCAAGCGGCGGTTTACGACGGCAGGCAAGTCTCCCTACGAGAAGATCCCGTTCCGCCGCTCCACTTCCGAAATCAAGAACCCCGACGGCTCTATCGTCTTCCGGCTGGAGAACCTTCGAGGTGCCCGAGCACTGGAGCCAGGTCGCCGCCGACATCCTCGCCCAGAAGTATTTCCGCAAGGCCGGAGTCCCCGCGCGCCTGAAGCGCGTCGAGGAGACGCAAGTGCCGTCGTGGCTCTGGCGCTCCACCGCCGACGAGCGCCGCCTCACCGACCTGCCGCTGGCCGAGCGCAACGGCGGCGAGAGCGATGCGCGGCAGGTGTTCGACCGCCTTGCCGGCACGTGGACCTACTGGGGCTGGAAGGGTGGCTATTTCTCCAACGAGGACGATGCCCGCGCCTTCTTTGACGAGCACCGCTACATGCTGGCGATGCAGATGGGCGCTCCGAACAGCCCGCAGTGGTTCAACACCGGCCTGCACTGGGCCTATGGCATCGACGGTCCCGGCCAGGGCCACTTCTACATGGACCACGTCACGGGTGAGCTGACGTCGTCGACGTCGGCCTACGAGCACCCCCAGCCGCACGCCTGCTTCATCCAGTCCGTCGAGGACGATCTCGTCAACGAGAACGGCATCATGGACCTGTGGGTGCGGGAAGCGCGCCTCTTCAAGTACGGCTCGGGCACGGGTTCCAACTTTTCCAAGCTGCGCTCGGAGAACGAGAAGCTGTCGGGCGGCGGCAAGTCGTCGGGCCTGATGAGCTTCCTGCGCATCGGTGATCGCGCGGCAGGAGCCATCAAGTCGGGCGGCACCACCAGGCGCGCGGCCAAGATGGTGGTGGTCGACGTGGATCATCCCGACATCGAGTCCTACATCGACTGGAAGGTGAAGGAGGAGCAGAAGGTCGCGGCGCTCGTGACCGGCTCCAAGATTTGCCAGCGGCGGCTCAAGGCCATCATGAAGGCCTGCGTCAACTGCGAGGCGGAAGGCGATGCCTGCTTCGAGCCGGCGAAGAACCCCGCGCTCAAGCGCGCCGTGAAAGAAGCCCGCCGCGACCTCGTGCCGGACAACTACATCCGCCGGGTGGTCCAGTTCGCCAAGCAGGGCTACAAGGAGATCGAATTCTCCACCTACGACACCGACTGGGACAGCGAGGCCTACCTTACCGTCTCGGGCCAGAACTCCAACAACTCGGTGCGCGTGACGGATGAGTTCCTCAACGCGGTGATCGAGGACGGCGACTGGAACCTCACCTCGCGGCTCAACGGCAAGCCGGTCAAGACGCTGAAGGCGCGCGACCTGTGGGAGAAGGTGGGCTTCGCCGCCTGGGCGTCCGCCGATCCGGGCATCCAGTTCCACACCACCATCAACGACTGGCACACCTGCCCGCAGTCGGGGCCGATCCGCGCGTCGAACCCGTGCTCGGAGTACATGTTCCTCGACGACACGGCGTGCAACCTCGCCTCGCTGAACCTGATGATGTTCCGCGATGCCGACAAGCGCTTCGACGTCGACAGCTACGAGCATGCCTGCCGGCTGTGGACCATCGCGCTCGAAGTGTCGGTGCTGATGGCGCAGTTCCCGTCGAAGAAGATCGCGGAGCTGTCCTACCGCTACCGCACGCTGGGACTCGGGTACGCCAACATCGGCGGCTGCCTGATGGCAGCGGGCATTCCCTATGACAGCCCCGAGGGCCGTGCGATCTGCGGCGCGCTCTCGGCCATCATGACCGGCGTCTCCTATGCGACGTCGGCCGAGATGGCGGGCGAACTCGGCGCTTTCCCCGGCTACGAGCCCAACAAGTCCGACATGCTGCGCGTGATCCGCAATCACCGCCGCGCCGCCTACGGCAACAAGGACGGCTATGAGAAGCTGTCGATCAACCCGGTGCCGCTCGATGCGGCCTCGTGCCCGGACGACCGGCTGATCGTTGCCGCCAAGCGCGCCTGGGACAACGCGATCGCGCTGGGCCAGGAGCACGGCTACCGCAACGCGCAGGTGTCCGTGGTTGCACCGACCGGCACCATCGGCCTGGTCATGGACTGCGACACCACCGGCATCGAGCCCGACTTCGCGCTGGTGAAGTTCAAGAAGCTGGCCGGCGGCGGCTACTTCAAGATCATCAACCAGGCGGTGCCCGAGGCGCTTCGCACGCTCGGCTATGGCGAGGCTGAGATCGCCGAGATCGAGGCCTATGCGGTGGGGCACGGCACGCTGGCGCAGGCACCGGCCATCAACCACTCGACGCTGCAGGGCCCGGGGCTTCACGGACGAGATCCTGAAGAAGGTCGACGGCTCGCTTAAGACCGCGTTCGACATCTCCTTCGTGTTCAACCGCTGGACGTTGGGCGAGACGTTCCTGACCGAGACGCTGAAAGTCCCGGCCGAGAAACTCGCCGAGCCGGGCTTCGACCTGCTGGCGCATCTCGGTTTCTCGAAGAAGGACATCGAGACCGCCAACGAGCACGTGTGCGGGGCGATGACGCTGGAAGGCGCGCCGCACCTCGACGCGCAGCATTTGCCCGTCTTCGATTGCGCCAACCCGTGCGGCCGGAAGGGCAAGCGCTTCCTGTCGGTGGGCAGCCACATCTACATGATGGCGGCGGCGCAGCCTTTCATCTCGGGCGCCATCTCCAAGACCATCAACATGCCCAACGACGCCAGCGTGGAGGACTGCAAGGAGTCCTACATGCTGTCCTGGCGGCTGGCGCTGAAGGCCAACGCGCTCTACCGCGACGGCTCCAAGCTGTCCCAGCCGCTCAACTCGCAGTTGCTGGCCGACGATGCCGAAGAGGCCGAGGAGATCGTCGAACAGCTCACCGCCGACAAGCCGATGGCGGCGCGCGCGGCCGTGATGGCGGAGCGGATCGTCGAGCGCATCATCGAGCGTAAGCGCGAGCGCGAGAAGCTGCCGAACCGGCGCAAGAGCTACACGCAGAAGGCCACTGTCGGCGGGCACAAGGTGTATCTCCACACCGGCGAGTACGAGGACGGGCGGCTCGGCGAGATCTTCATCGACATGCACAAGGAAGGCGCCGCCTTCCGGAGCCTGATGAACAACTTCGCCATCGCCATCTCGCTCGGCCTGCAATACGGCGTGCCGCTGGACGAGTACGTGGAGGCCTTCACCTTCACGCGCTTCGAGCCGGCCGGGCTGGTGCAGGGCAACGACACCATCAAGAACGCCACCTCGATCCTCGACTACATCTTCCGCGAGCTGGCGGTGTCGTATCTGGGCCGCAACGATCTGGCGCACGTCGACCTGAGCGAGATCGCCAACACCGGGCTCGGCTCGTCCGAGGAGGAGCTGGAGGAGCAGGCGCCGCCGCCGCGCTGCCAAGTTCGTCTCGCGCGGCCTGCTGCGCGGGCAGGAGAGCCGGGTGCTGGCGCTGCGCACCACGACCAGCGTGGCGGTGGCCGAGCAGCCGGACCTGGCCGGCCCGGTCGCCTCGATGCAGCAGGAGGTGGCGACGGCGTTCCAGCCACAGCCCGAGACGGCGCGGATGGAGACGGCGGTGGGGGCGCTCACGGCCCTGCAGCAGGAACTCTCCATCACCGAGGCGGCGCGAATGCTGAAGGACCAGCTCGACGCCAGGGCCAAGGACCGCATCGTCAAGGAGAACCTGCAGTTCGATCGCGCGGCGGAAGCCCGGGTGAAGGGCTACGAGGGCGAGAACTGCCGGGAGTGCGGGAACTTCACGCTGGTGCGCAACGGGACGTGCCTGAAGTGCGACACGTGCGGTGGGACGAGCGGGTGTAGCTAGGCGATCAGAGGGAGGGTGGCCATGCGTAACTTATGGCCACCTTGCCCCGGGCTTCCCGGCAATGCTGAATATCCCTTCAGCCAGACAAACAGCCCATTGACGTAAGCGTAGGTGACAACTATGTGATGCCGCCAGCTGGGATCGGGTTTCCGAGTCCGGCGGCAAGTACCAGCAAATGCGCGTTGAAAATTCGCGGTTTCGGATCTCTTAGGGGGTGGTCATGGAACTTTCGAATTATGAAGTCGTGCGCTATCCGTCTGGTCAATTCGTCATCACGCGCCTGCCGCTTGCGGCCAACGGCGCGCCGATCTCCGGCCCGCGCGACGTGATGGGCTCCTACTTCAGCGAAGCGGACGCACAGACGGCACTCGACCGCATGATCGCGGCCGCCCGCGACGAGCAGCGCCACGCGGCCTGACGAGCGCCGGGCAGACTGGCCGCCGGGCTCGGTCGATTCTTACGATGTCAAAGAGCGGGCACCTTTCGGGTGCCATCGGGCGACTGAATTTGGGCGCAGACGCCCTCGTCAATCGATCGACAGCCGAATGGTAGCAGGTCCCCAGGGGGCGGGGATAAGCCGCCCTCAAGGACGGGGCCTGAGCGCCGCGAGGGCCCGCGCTGCCGTTGATAAGTCGCTTTTGCTCCTCCTGGCCGTCACACGAATCAGGCTTGGCTGACGGCATCGCATCGCGGGGAGTTGCGCCATGGGTTCGATCGCGCCGGAACGCACGCATCCGTCGATCTACCTTCTCAATGACCACCTCGACGCGGCGCTCGCCATGGGCGAGGACCTGCTGAGCGAGAAGGTGGCGCTCGACAATCCGCCCGGCGCTTCGCCGCTGCGCGACTGGATGCGGCACAACCGCGACCTCAACCACTTCCTCACCACCGCGCGCACCCTGGAGTACGCCATGACCGCGCGGCTGCTGCAGGCGCGCAAGCGGGCGGAGGAATTGAGGCGCAAGGAGACGAAGCTCAAGCCGCTGATCGGCCTGTTCGTTGCCGGAACGGCATCGCTGGTGGATGCCGCCGCGGAACTGGGCGATACGGATGCGCGCGATTTCGACGGACTCGACACGGGCGCTGAGCTTCCTGCGCCAGCGGGGCCTGCTGGCACCGGATGTCGCGGGTCTGGAGGGGCTGTCGCAGCTTGCCGTGAGCGAGGATTACCTGGTGGCGGGGCGCATCCGCCTGGGCACGCTGATGGACCTGGTGGCGACGTTCCTCGATACGCTCGACGTGCTGTTCGACCTCTATGCCGAGCGGGCAGAGGGCGAGGAAGCCGTGGTGGTGCCGCCCGAGGCCGTTGGGCCGCTTCCCGCCGAGCCGGCGCCTACCCGCTAGGCGCTTTTCGCCAGCCTGCCGCTGGGCTAGCCTTCCGGCAAACAAGCCGGAGGACGCCCATGCAGACCATGCAGGTCAAGAAGCTCGACCACGTCAACATCCACACCGCCAACGTCGACCGCCTGGTCGAATGGTACGACCGCGTGCTCGGCATGAAGGCCGGCGACCGGCCGCCGTTCCCGTTTCCGGGCGCGTGGCTCTACTGCGGCGGCGAGCCGACCATCCATCTCGTGGGCGTGGAGAAGCAGCCGCAGGTGTCGGGCGTGACGCTCGAGCATTTCGCCTTCTCGGCCGTGGGGCTGAAGGATTTCCTGGCGCGGCTGGAGGAGAACGGCGTCAAGTATGACGCGCGCAAGGTGCCGCGCATGGACGGCGTGCAGATCAACGTCTGGGACCCGGACGGCAATCACATCCACATCGACTTCGCGGGGCCGAGGTGGCCGGCGTGAACTTCAAGGAAGTCGACGCGACCGCGATGGCGCGGTGAGGGGGGACGTCATTGCGAGCGCGGCAGCGCGGTCAGCGGGAATCGAACCGCAAGCTCAGCTGGAAGCTGGATTCCGCTCAGCGCTTCGCTTGGCGGGACGACGCGCTAGCCTGACGCATTCGCCGTGTTGGGCATCGCTGACGCTCGACACTAGTCGAGCGTCGCGCTACGCTTGGGGATGACGGATCGCTGGCCGCGGCTCGGCGTGCGGCCGAGCGAGAAGCTCAGCCAGAGCCACGCCAGCGCGGCCGGCAGCGTGACGGCAACGATCGAGCCGAAGCCGAGGCCGACCGCGCGGAAGCCGTTGAGGACCCAGGCGGAGGCGGCATCGCCGCCGCGGAAGACGACGGTGTCGTTGAAGTTCTGCGCCTTGTATTTCTCCTCGGGGTCCACGAGCGTGTAGAGCACCTTCATCGCCGGATTGGCGAGCGCGAAGGTCGACCGTGCGCTCCATGGCAAGGACGGCGACCACGACGGCAAGCGTCGGCGAGATCGCCAGCGCCACGAGCCCGAGCGCGGCGGAGGCCGGCAGCGCTGCCGCTGAAATGCCGACGCCGAAATTCTGCATGACGCGGGCGGCCAGGAACACCTGCGACCAGGATCGTGAGCACGCTCACCGCGAGGTCGACGCGGGCGAACAGCTCCACGCGCGCGGTGCGGTCCATGGCGGCTTCGCCGACGATGCGGGCCTGCTCGAGATAGAAGAAGGTGCCGACGAAATTGCCGAGCAGTATCCAAAGCGCGATCTGGAACAGGTAGGGCGAGCGCCAGACGGCAAGCGCGCCTTCGAGCAGGCCGCGCCGTCCGACAGGCTCCTCGTCGCCCGGCACCGGAGATGCCGGCGAACAGCCGCCGCAAGGCCAGAGCCGCGACGACCGCGGCCGTCAGAAAGAGGCCCGAGACGATCAGCAGGTTGTTCGGCCCGATCAGCCGCACGAGACTCTGCGTGATGAGCGGGCCGGCGAATGCGCCCGCGGTTCCGCCTGCCGCAATGAAGCCGTAGAGCCGCTTGGCCTGATCGTTGCGCCACAGGTCCGACATCAGGCTCCAGAACAGCGACACCACGAACAGGTTGAAGACGCTGACCCAGACGAAGAACGTGCCGGCGACGATCGCGCCGTGGACGCCGGCCTGGAACACGATCCAGAACAGGGCAAGGTTGAGGATGAAGAAGCCGTAGATGACGGGCACGATGCGCCGGCGGGCGAAGTGTCGACACGACCCAGCCGAACAGCGGCACCGCCGCCAGCATCACGAGAAAGACGATGGCGAACAGCCATTTGAGGCCATCCGGACCCACCGTCACGCCCATCTCGTCGCGCAGAGGCCGAAGGATGTAGTAGGCGCAGAGCACCGAGAAGAAGTATGCGAACGACCACGAGCACGCTGGCGATCTCCGCGCGCTCGACCTGGACGACGCGCTGCAACGCGTGCCCGGAAGTGCCCGGCGACGGATGTGATGATGACAAGTGCTTTCCCCAGCTGGCTGAACCACCGATGTTAGCAGTTGCCAAGCGCGCTGTCGGCGCCACCCTCTCAAGGGTGCGCCAGCTGACCCTCGAGCGCGACCCCGTGCTGCTGCTGGGCCGCACGGGGCGCTGGCGATGGCCCTGGCTCGTGGCGGGCCTCGCCCTTACGGCGGTTGTTTTCCTTCAGCTCATCATCTTGGCGGGCGCCTTCGAGGACACGGCGACGGCGAGAGGGTTGATAAGCGGCGATATCTCGCAAAGCGTCTTTCCCATCGACCCTGCGCAGCCGGTGACGTTCGTCCTCCTGGTTTTGACGTCGCTGCCTTTCCTGCTCGCGCCGCTCCTGGCCGTCGTGCTCGTGCACGGGCAGTCCTGGCGCCGGGTGCTTTCCTGGGGCGCTGGTTTCCAGTGGCGGCAATTTTTGCGGACTGCGGGCGCGCTGCTGGCGCTCGGCATTGTGGGCGCCGGTGCTGGCTACATCGTTGAGCCGCAGCAGTATCAGTTTCCCGCTCGCAGCACGGGTTTCTTGTTCTGGGCCGTGCTGGCGCTCGGGGTGGTGTTCGTGCAGTCGTTCGGGGAGGAGGTGCTGTTCCGCGGCTACCTGGTGCGCTGGGTAGGAGCGGTGCTGCCGTTTCGCATTCCCGTGACGGCGGCGGTGATCGCGGTGTTCGTTGCGGGCCATCTCGGCAACGAGGACGTGCGCCGGGATATCGCTCTCAACATCCTCTATTTCGTGGTGGTGGAGGTTATCTCATACGCACTGCTGTTCCGTACGCAGAACCTGGCGGCGTCGGCGGGGCTGCACTGGATGAACAACGTGATGGCGCTGATGGCACCGAGCCTGCCGGGCCAGCCGACCGCACTTGCGGTGATGATCTATACCGATCCCGTCTATGCGGCAGGTGGGAGCCGGCTGCTCGATGTTTTCACGCATACCGCGGGAGGCATCGGTCTCGCGGCGCTGCTGACGCTGCTGCTGTGGCGGCGGTCGCCGTTCTATATCGAGAAGGCTCCCGTGCCGGCGCCCGCGATCGAGCCAGCCATCGCAAATGCCGGCGGCAAACCGGGAGCCGCGGCGCCTGAAACCCGCTGATACGCCGAGGGGCATCAAGCGCTGGTCATCGGCCCGCGGCGCGGCTTGGTCGTGGCGAGCGTCGTCTCGGTGAGCGCGATGCCGAGGCCGACGAGCGCCTTGCGCTGCTCGGCGGGCGGCGTGCGCATCAGGGTGTCGCCGTAGCGGGTGACCTTGGCGACTGCGGGGAGGGCGTGCGTGCGCTCGAACCAGGCGCAGGTCTTTGCCCAGCGGGCGGCATCGGGCGCCGACCGGGCCCAGCGCAGGTTGCAGGCGAAAGCTGCAACGGAGATATCGGCAATGCCAGGCTCGCCGAACAGGAAGCCCTCGGCGGGAGCCAGGCTCTCCAGGTAGTCCATCACCGGCGGCAGGTCTTCGGCAACCGCGCGGGCGATCCTATCGGTCTCGCGCTCTTTGCCGAACACGAAGGGCAGGACCACCGCGTGATAGAATATCTTCCAGACCGCCACACTGCCAAAGCGTGTGTCGGCGAACTCCTCCACCCAACGCGCGCGGGCCCGCTCCACCGCGCCGGACGGCAGCACGGCCGGCGATGGATAGCGCTCCTCGAGGTATTCGCAGATCACCGTGCTGTCGCAGAGCGAGACCTGATCGTCGATGAAGACCGGTATGCGCCGCAGGGGAGAGAGTTCGCTGAACTTGTCGTCGCCGAAGAACGGCACGATGGGATCGAGCCGGTAAGGCACACCCTTCAGCTCGCACACGGCGAGCACCTTGCGCACGTAGGGCGAGACGGGGCCGCCGATGATGGTTGCCGGTTGCGCAGACGTATCCATCCCCCCTCCTCGACACACAGCGATCATATCGGAAGCGTAGCGCAGGCGTTCTTTGCGGCGCAACAAGTCGGCTGTTGTTGGGGTCGTGCTGACGACACTTCACCGCGTGTGGTGAGCGAACTCCTGACTCGGAGCAGGCCTCAGAGCACTCCGCGAATAGTCGGCACATGGGGATTAGCGACCTGTTTCTAGCCGCGGATCTTCGCAGTTTGACAGGACTTGGGGTACGACCTAACGACTGACGGCCACAACCGCCAGCCGCGTTCGAACCCCGATGGAACTTCACGTTTTTCTGGCCGTCCTACTGGCGGCGGTAATGCATGCCGGCTGGAATGCCGTTGTGAAGGGCGGGACCGACCCATTCATCGCGGTCACGCAGGTCTCGTTGTTCTCGGGAGCGATCGCGCTCTGTTGCCTGCCGCTGGTTGCGGTGCCTGGTGCCGCTGTCTGGCCCTGGCTTGCCGCATCGGCGGCAATCCACACGCTCTATCGGTTCATGCTGATCGGGGCCTATCGCGCGGGCGACATGGCTCAGGTTTATCCAATCATGCGCGGCGCCGCGCCACTGATGACGGCCGTGGCGACGGCGACACTGATTGGCGAGTTCGTCGGCGCCGTCGGCCTCGCGGCCATCGCCGCCCTGTCGCTCGGTGTTTTCCTGATGTCGGCGCGCGGTGGCCGGTTTGGCGAGTTTGGGAAGCGCGCAGTGGCAATGGCGCTGCTGTCAGCGGTTTCCACGTGCGGCTACACTCTGGCCGACGGAATTGGCGCGCGCCTCAACGGCTCCGGCCCCGGTTATGCGCTTTGGATGTTCGTCCTCAATGCCCTGACGATGCAGACGATCGCAGTCTTTATGCGGGGTTCGAAGGCCGTACGCCGGCTTACGCACCAACTGGCCGGTGATGGCTGGCGGCGGTTTGATGTCTATGAGCGCCTATTTCATCGTGATCTGGGCGATGACGCAGGCGCCGATTGCCCTCGTCGCGGCGTTGCGCGAGACGAGCGTTCTGTTTGGCACAATCATCGCAATGGTCTTCCTCAAAGAGGTCATTACAAGGTGGCGCGCGTTGGCGTCAGCGTTCGTTCTTCTTGGCATGCTCTTGCTCAAGATTGCTTGAAGCGCATCCGCGCGCTTCTCCTTTGCGATCCCACGGCCTAGGCTCGCGCTACACAGACTCGGGAAGCGAAAACATGCTGCGAGTGCTCGGACGCGCCAACTCGTTCAACGTGCGCAAGGTACTCTGGACCTGTGACGAGATCGGCATCCCGTTCGAGCGCGAGGACTGGGGCCGCGGCTACCGGCCGACCACCGATCCGAAGTTCCTCGCGGTCAATCCGATCGGGCTGGTGCCGGCGGTCATCGACGGCGACGTGGTGCTGCGCGAATCCAACACGATCGTGCGCTACCTGGCGACCAAGCACGGCCGCGACGATCTCTATCCGCTCGACCTCGTTCAGCGCGCGCCGACGTCGAGCAGTGGATGGACTGGGCGAACTACGAGACGTCGATCTCGCTGCGCGGCGCATTCCTCGGCGGGATGCTGAACGAGCCGCCGTGGAACAACCCCTGGTTCGTCGAGCAGGGCCGGCGGCAGATCACCAAGGAAGTCGGCCAGCTCGACCAGCATCTGGCCGAAACGGAGTACGCACGTATGTGGCAGGCGCAACCTTCACGGTCGCCGACATTCCGATCGGGCTGGTGGTCAATCGCTGGTTCTGCCTCAACTTCGAGCGGCCGGAATACGAAGCCGTGGCTGCCTACTACGAGCTTCTGAGCGAGCGGCCGGCCTACCGCGCGCACGTGCGCAACGGCCTTCCCTGAGCTGCGGCGCTATTGCCTCGGTTTGCCGGCTTCTGCCCTTGACTCGACGCTCATGGGGGGTAGGTTCCGCGCGCCTCGCATCGGGTGGGGCGACTCAACCAACAGAGGCCGTTATGGGAGCGCTTCCCGCCGGATTTCTCGCCGACAGCGTCAACCGCATTTCCCCGTCCCAGACCATCGGGATGGCGACGAAGGCGCGCGAGCTGAAAGCGAAAGGCCGGGACGTGATCTCGCTGTCGGCCGGCGAGCCCGATTTCGATACGCCCGACAACATCAAGGAGGCGGCCATCCGCGCCTTGCAGGGAGGGCAAGACCAAGTACACCGACGTCGACGGCATCCCCGAGCTGAAGGCGGCCATTGCGGCCAAGTTCAAGCGCGAGAACGGCCTCGACTACAAGGTCTCGCAGATCTCGGTCGGCACCGGCGGCAAGCAGGTGCTCTACAACGCGCTGCTGTGCACGCTGAACCCCGGCGACGAGGTGGTGATCCCGGCGCCCTACTGGGTGTCGTACGCCGACATCGTGCTGCTCGGCGGCGGCAAGCCCGTGTCCGCCAATTGCCGGATCGAGGACGGCTATAAGCTGAAGCCCGAAGTCCTGGAGAAGGCGATCACGAAGAAGACCAAGTGGTTCCTCTTCAATGCGCCCTGCAACCCGTCGGGCGCGGCCTACAGCAAGGCGGAGATCAAGGCGCTCACCGATGTCCTGATGAAGCATCCGCACGTCTGGGTGCTGACGGACGACATGTACGAGCACCTGCTCTACGACGACCGCGAGTTCTTCACGCCGGCCCAGGTCGAGCCGGGGTTGTATGAACGCACGCTGACCCTGAACGGCTTCTCCAAGGCCTACTGCATGACGGGCTGGCGGCTCGGCTACGCGGGAGGATCGGAGCAGCTGATCAAGACGATGTGCAAGCTGCAGTCGCAGTGCACCTCCAACCCCTCCTCCATCACGCAATGGGCGGGCGTGGAGGCGCTGAACGGTCCGCAGGATTTCATCCCGAAGAACCGGCGAGACCTTCAGGCAGCGGCGCGACCTCGTGGTGTCGATGCTGAACCAGGCCAAGGGCATCAAGTGCCCGAAGCCGGAGGGCGCGTTCTACGTCTATCCCTCCTGCGAGGGCCTGATCGGCAAGACCAGCGCGGGCGGCAAGAAGATCAACACGGACGAGGACTTCGTGCTGGCGCTGCTGGACGAAGAAGGCGTAGCCGTGGTGCATGGCGCGGCATTCGCCATGAGCCCGTTCTTCCGCATCTCCTATGCCACCTCCAATGCCGAACTCGAGGACGCCTGCAGCCGCATCCAGCGGTTCTGCGGGAACGCCCGTTAGGTCCGACCTGTCATCCCGGGGCTTGTCTCCGGGATCCAGGGCGCATCGAGCGCCGGAGCAAGCTGCGGGCTGAATCCCGACAACAAGTGCCGGGATGACAAAGAATGCTCTTCCTTCTCAAGATCGCGATCACCCCGTTTCTGGTGGCCGGCGTATCGCTGGCCTCGCGGTGGTGGGGGCCGACGATCGGCGGCATTCTGATCGGGTTGCCCTGGTTCACCGGGCCGTTGCTGTTCGTTCTCATCTACGACAAGGGCATCGATTTCGGTGTCGGCGCTTGCGTCGGGGTCGAGCTGGCCGTCGCCTGCGTCGGCGCTTTCATTCTGGCCTACGGCATCATCGCCAGGATTGCGCGCTGGCCGGTCACTCTCGCGTCCGCCGTCGGTGCCTTTTTTGCCAGCGCGTGGGTGACGCAGTCCACGGCGTTCCAAATATTGCCGGATGCCGTCCACTTGCAGCTCCTCGCCGCGGCCGGCATCGGCGTTGGCGGATTGCTGGCGACGCTTCTGTTGCTGCCGCGACCGGGTTCGCCGCCGGCGCTGCAGTCACTGCCGTGGTGGGACATCCCCATGCGCATGGGTGCGACCGGCGCACTTGTCGCCACCATCGTGACCGCCGCCGACGCTCTCGGGCCGCAGCTGTCCGGCATCATGGGCACCTACCCCGTGATCCTCACGGTGGTGTGCGCGTTCACCCACAACGGCTGGGGCCACGATGCCGTGCTGCGCCTGCTGCGCGGCGTCACTGTCTCCCTGTTCTCGTTCGTGGTGTTCTTTCTCGTCGTCGGACTTCTGTTGCCGAGCGCCGGCCTCGTTCTCGCCTATGCCGCCGCCGCCCTTGTGGCGGTGTCGATGACCACCGGCCTGTTCTTCTTGAACCGGGCGCGGTCGGTGCGATAGGACTGCACACGGTTCTTCCAGGGCTTGCGGAGTTATCATGCGCGTTCTCGTGATCGGTGCGACGGGCTTCCTGGGCGGCGCGGTGGCGAAGCGGCTGCTGCGCGACGGGCACGAGGTCGTCGCTCTCGCGCGTCCGTCATCGAATACAGGCGCCCTGGCGGGTACGGGCATGGCGATCGCCCCCGGCGCCCTCGATGACGCCGCCAGCCTGAAGCGTGCCATCGCCGATGCCGACGCCGTGATCAACGGCGCCGACTCCGACCACGCCGCCGGCATCGCTGCCATCCTCGAAGCCATCGCCGGCACAGGCAAGACCTTCATCCATACCAGCGGCATCAGCGTCACGGCAGACCATGCGGCCGGCGCCGGCGGCGGCATCGTTCGCGACGAGACCACCGCCTACCAGCCGATCCCCGAGCGCGCCGCCCGCTACGCCATCGACCAGAAGATCCGCGCCGCGGCCGCGCACGGCTGCCGCCCGATCGTCATCTGCTGCCCGCTGGTTTACGGCGCGCCGGCTTGGCCCGGCCGCGAGAGTGTCCAGCTCCCGATGCTGCTCGGCGATGCACGCAAGCACGGCGCCGCCCGCTACGTCGGCGCCGGCGAGGCACGGTGGAGCCATTGCCACGTCGACGACATCGCGGACGCCTTTGCGCTGGCGCTGGCCAAGGGCCAATGCCGGCGCGCTCTACTATCCGGAGAACGGCGAGCAGTCCTGGGGCGAACTGGCGGCGAAGATCGGCCGCGTGCGCAGGCCTGCCGACCGCATCCATCACGCTCGATGAAGCCATCGCCGCCTGGGGCCCGCGCGCCTTGTGGACCTATTGCTCCAACGCGCGCACCCGCGGCGTGCGCATCCGCGCCGACCTCGGCTGGAGCCCGCGCATCGACGATGTCGAGGGCGACCTGCGCCGACTCGCGAGCCAAACGAGCTGATCTTTTCCTCTCCGGGAGTTTCGCTATGAGCACACCGGCAGCGATGGCCTACTCGGTAGAGGCCTACAACCTCTCGCACGCCTCCGAGAACAAGATCCACGACGACGCGATCGCGCAAAAGCTCGGCTTCACCGGAGGTCTGGTGCCCGGCGTGGAGGTCTACGCCTATGCCTGCCATCTCCCGGTTGCCCGCTGGGGCCGCGCCTGGCTGGAGCGCGGCCGCATGGACTGCCGCTTCCTCAAGCCGGTCTACGACGGCCGAACGGCAATCGTGACTGGGAAGGAGACCGACGGCCGGCCTCGACATCAGCGTCGAAAGCGATGGCGTCCTGTGCGCGACCGGCACAGCGACCGCAAGAGCCCCACTCCTGCCCCTCCGCAAGGGGCGGGAAGAGCGCGCCGCACCCTTGATGCCACCGAACAACGACAGCTATCCGTCGCGCTCGCCGCCGAACGAGCGCCCGCCCGCCGACGAAACGAGCCTCGCCGCCGACACAGCGCTCGGCATCCGCCCGTTCGTGCTGACCGAGGAACTGGCGACCCAATACCTGCGCGACGTCCGCGAAACCGATCCGATCTATGCCCGCGAAGGCCTGGCCCACCCGGGCCAGCTCCTGCGCCTCTGCAATCTGGTCCTGCGCGAGAACGTGGTGCTGCAGCCCTGGATTCACACCGGCAGCAAGGTGACCAACTTCGCCGCCGGCCGCGTCGGCGACGAGCTGTCCGCGCGCGGCAAAGTCTCCGCCAACTACGAGCGCAAAGGCCACCGCCTCGTCGACATCGACATCATCCTGGTCGCCAACGGCTCCACCGTGCTTGCGCAGGTGCTCCACACGGCGGTGTACCGGCTACGGCAGCTGGCGGGTTGATCTCCGCCTGATCAGAAGCGCACCTCGAGCACCTGGCGATCCTAAGTCGGCTTGTCCCCGCAGCGGAAGCGGGTGGCCTTATCCGGTCGTGAACCTTGCCCTGTGTTCTCAATCCACTTACTGTGCAAACCAGTGTTGGAAGTTCGAACGCAGATAGAGCGAGAACGCTCGTGGATAACCTCACCATCGCTCTGTGCATTTCTATCGGTACCGGCGTGCCGTGGCTGATCGCCATCTTCTCGGACAACGGTGCCCGCCACCTGATTGGCAACACCGTGTTCGGGATGATCGGGACCGTCTTGGGCGCGAGCGTGTTCAACTGGATCTCTCCAACGTACGGCATTGTAGCGTTGGTATCACTCGGTCCCGTTGATCGCGCTTCTGGCAATCGCGGCCGGTCAGGCCGTCAAGCGCGCCGTCTTATCCAAGCTATCGCGACGGCCGCACTAGTTGCTTGACCTGGTCCTCTCCGCGAGGGACGACATATCACCCCACCACCCCCAACCGCTTCCGCAGCTCCGCCTTGTGGATCTTCTCCAGCGTCGAGCGCGGGAACTCATCCACCACGAGCACCGCGCGCGGCACCTTGAAGTCGGCGAGCTTGGCCTTGCACTCGGCGATGATCCGATCCGGCAGTCCCGCCCGCTGCCGTCTCGCGCCAGTCCGGCCGCCGCGATGACGAACGCCACCGGCACCTCGTCCAGCATGCGGTGCTTCTGCGCCACGACGGCGCACTCGTAGACGCCCGGCACCAGCGCGATCACGCGCTCGATCTCGGAGGCGGCGACGTTCTCGCCGCCGACCTTCAGCATGTCCTTGTCGCGGTCGGCGAAGGTGATGTAGCCGTCGGCGCTCCAGCGTCACGCGGTCGCCGGTCATGAACCAGCCGTCGGGCGTGAAGCTGTCCGCCGTCGCCTGCGGGTTGTTGAGGTACTCCAGGAACATCTGGATGCCGCGCCGGCCCCAGCATTCCAGGTGGCCGGTCTCGCCAGGCGCCACCGGCGTGCGGTCGGGATGCAGGATGCGGATGCCGTAGCCCGGCGCCGGCCGCCCCGTCGTCATCGTGCGGTTGCGCAGCAGCGCATCGCCGATGATGCCCTGGCTCACCGTTTCGGTCATGCCCCACCAGCCGATCGAGCGCACGCCGAACAGCTGGTCGAACGGCCGGCTCGTTGGCCGACGTGCCGAACATGCGGAAATGGTGCTTGGGCACCGGCTGCTGCGCCAGCGCCTTGAGGAAGAACGGCATCATCGACGCCCAGGTGCAGTTGTTGCTGCAGCGCGATGTCCCAGAAGCGCGAGGCCGAGAAACGCGGCTTCAGCACCACCGTGCCGCCGACCCACATCGTCGGCAGGATCGAGTAGGTGCGCGCATTGGTGTGGAAGGACGGCATCGACACGAGGTGGATGTCGTTCTCGTTGAGGTTCTCGTGGATCGGCGGACGTGCGCGCGCCCCACAGCGCGTTGCCGTGCGTCCACAGCACGCCCTTGGGCCGCGACGTGGTGCCGGAGGTGTACTGCACCGAGCCCGGCCGCCACGGATCGGGCTCCAGCTGCGGCAGGTCGGCCGGATCGCCGTCGAGGCTGGAGAAGCGTTCTGACTTGCCCGGGTCGCAGGTTGGCCGGCGGCTCGCCGCCGTCGGCCAGATGCTCGGTCACCGCCAGCCACTTGATGCGCTTGGCGTTGCGCCGCCACCGTCTCGGCCAGCTCCGGCTGCGTGATGGCCGCGACCGCGTTGCAGTGGTCGGCGAAGTACTCCAGCTCCGCTCCGGCCGAGCGCGTGTTGGTGGTGACGACCACGGCGCCGAGCCGCGCGCAGGCGAACCACAGGAATTCCATCTCCGGCGAGTTGTCGAGATGCACCAGCACATAGTCGCCGGCCTTGATGCCGCGCCTGGCGAAGGCCCGCCGCCACGCGCAGCACGCGGTCGCGGAACTGGCGGTAGGTCCAGGTCTGACGTTCGCCCTCGAACGGCTCCCAGACCAGGAACGGGTGATCGCCGCGCGTCTCGGCGCGGAAGTCGAGCAGCCAGTTGACGTCGCGGCCGGCGAACGGATTTACGATCACGTCGGAGTGATTGGGCATCGATCACCCTGAATCAAGGGTCTGTGAGAACGGCTTTGCGCAGCGCTGGCGGTCCCCATATCAGCACCATGCAACAGGCATCGAACATTTCGTCCTACGGCTCCATCCGGCGCGCGGCACAGATCATTGTCGTGATGCTGGCGCTGGCAGTGATGGTGTTTGCCTCGTGCATGATGGTCACCGCCGGTGACAAGCTCGCAGCGCTGCAGCAAAGCGACCAGGGCCAGGGCGTCTCCGGCCCCGGACCAACGGTGCCCGAGCCGACCACCTAGTCCCCCTTGAAGCTTGGCTTGCGCCGCTGGTTGACCGCATCGACACCTTCTTTGAAGTCGGCGGTCTTGCGCAGGCGCGTCTGCACCTCCAGTTCGTGATCGGTGGCGGCGCGCACGCGGTCAGCGAGACCTGCGCGCATGGTGGCGCGCGTCTCCAGCACGCCGAGCGGAGAGTTCTCCGCGATCTCTGCGGCGAGCTTCTGCGCGGCCGAGCGCACGTCCGCCTGCGGCACCAGCACGTCGGCGAGCCCGATCTTCACCGCCTCGTCGCCGGGAATGCGGCGGCTGGTGTAGAACATCATCGCCGCCTTCGACGGCCCGATCAGCGCCGGCAGCGTATGCGTCAAGCCGAAACCCGGATGGAAGCCGAGCCGGGTGAAGTTGGCGCAGAAGCGCGCCTCGGGACAGGTGACGCGCATATCCGGCACGATCGCCAGGCCGAGCCCGCCGCCCACGGCCGGGCCGTGGATCGCGCCCACCATCGGCTTCTTCGTGCGGTAGAGCCGCACCGCCTCGATGTAGAGATGGCCCGCCTGCCCGGACTTCGGACCGCCTCACCAGCGTGTCCTGGATGTCATTGCCGTCGCCGAGCTTGGCGCCCGCGCAGAATGCCGTGCCCTGCGCCGCCAGCACGGTCGGCGCGGCACGCCGGGTCCTTGTCGAGTGCCTCGCAGGCGTCCGCGATCTGCCGGATCAGCTCGATGTCGAAGAAGTTGTGCGGCGGCCGCCGGATCTCGATGGTCGCCACCATGTCCTTCAGCTCGACGGCAATGTCCTTGAACGGGCCCATGTGCGTTCCTTGCGGACAGCTAATAGTGCCAGCAGCCATAACCGCTTGCGCGAAATGTTGGGCGATACGGCTCGTGCCAGACGATCTGCCCGGCGGCTACGCTCGCCGTCAGGTCCAACGTCATGAACACGCTGTTCGGATCGAGCTTGTAGGCGTCGAAAGGCGGCGCATTCGGTGAAGCCGAAGCCGGCATAGAGCGCACGCGCCGGCGCGAACGCCGCCATCGAGCCGGTCTCCAGGCTGAGGCGGCGATAGCCGCGCGCGCGGGCCTCCGCCACGATCTGCTTCAGGATGGCGAGACCGACGCCGCGGCCCCGATGCTTTGCCGCCGTATGCATCGACTTGATCTCGCCGTGCGCCGGATCGAGTCTCCTTCAGCGCACCGCATCCGATGAGGTCCGGCCCATCCCACACGCTCCAGAAGGTGACCTCCGGCACGCGCAGGCCGTCGAGGTCCAGGACGTGGGTGCTTTCCGGCGGCGAGGCCGCCCTGCAGAACGCCACGTGCGCTCTGCAGGAGGGCGACGATCTCCGGTCCTCTGCAGGTCGTCGATCCGGATTTGCATGGCCGCGCCCGATCGAGACGGCAGCTCAACTCGGCAGCCGGCCGAGTGCACAGCGAGCGAGGCGCCACTCGGCCCCGTCTTCGCACCCACACGCGCCAGCGCGTTGCTGTCGACCTTCCTCGGCGTCGCCGCGCACCAGCGAGATCGATCTTCAGGCGGCAGAACACGAGCGCCGCAGCCGCCGCGGATCACGACCCGCTCGTTCTCGCGCGAGATGGCTTTGTATTCCCACACCTTGTCGCGCACGCCGGCGATGTAGCTCGCCTTGGTGTCCACCACGCCGTTCGAATGCGTATAGGTGAGCGCATCGTCGAGCAGCCGCTCCAGCGTCGCCACGTCGCCCGCCAGCATGGCCGCGTAGCGCTGCTCTTCGAGCTGCGGATCGCTTCTTGCGGTCACGCTCCAACTCTCATCGTGTTTTGAATTTCCAACCCAGTGGTGAGCCTGTCGAACCACGGCACCGCGCGCGCAGCCCGTCCTTCGACGGGCTCAGGACGAGGTCGCGTTTGTGGCACCGCCGTCACCTCAGCCCCAGCCCACGCGCGATGATGCCGCGCAAGATCTCCGTCGTGCCGCCCTGCAGCGTCAGCTTCGGCGCGACCTGCGTCGCGAACGCCAGCACCTCCTCGAAGGTCGCGCGGTTGCTGCGTCTCCTCCTCCGCGAACGCGGCAAGGTCGCGCGCGCGCTGCGGCAGTCGCTGCTCCCAGATGGTGCCGACATCCTTCACGATGGCCGCCTCCACCACCGGCTCCTTGCCCGCGTGCAGCATGCCCGCCACCGACACCGACATGCGCCGCAGCGCATGCACCTGCGCCACCAGCCGGCCGATGCCTTCGGCGCCGCGCACGTCGGGCTTGGAGCCGAGCACGCGCACCAGCTCGGTCAGCACGTAGTAGGTCTCCAGGAACCGCTCCGGACCGCTGCGCTCGTAGGCGAGCTCCGATGTCGCCTGCTTCCAGGCCCCGTCCACCTCGCCGATCACGTGGTCGTCGGGCATGAACGCGTCCTGGAACACGACCTCGTTGAAGTCGTGGATGTCCGGTCATCTGGTAGATCGGGTTGACGGTGATGCCCGGCGTTTTCATGTCGACCAGGAACTGGGTCAGCCCGTGCCGGCGGTTCTCCTTGGTCGGCGGCGACGTGCGGAACAGCCCGATCAGGTAGTGCGCGTTGTGGGCGTTGCTGGTCCACACCTTGGTGCCGTTGATGAGCCAGCCGCCGTCGGTCTTGGTCGCCTTGGTGCTGGCCGCGAACAGGTCGGAGCCCGAGTTGGGTTCGCTCATGCCGATGGCAAAGCACACCTCGCCGCTGCAGATGCGCGGCAGCACGTCGGCCTTCACGCGCTCGCTGCCATACTTGATCAGCACCGGGCCGCTCTGGCGGTCCGCCACGAAGTGCAGGCGCACCGGCGCGTTGGCGACGCGGAATTCCTCCGTCACCACGTAGCGCTCCAGGAAGCTGCGCTCCCGCCCGCCGTACTTCTTCGGCCAGGTCATGCCGATCCAGCCCTTGCGCGCCGATCTTGCGGCTGAACTCCGCGTTGTAGGCGCCGATCGAGGCCGCCGATGTGCGGCGAGTAGGTGCCGGCCTCCAGCTCCTCGGCGAGGAACTGGCGCACGTCGCTGCGCAGCTTCTGGCACTCGGGCGGCAGGCGGACCGGATCGAACGTCAGCTCCGTGCTCATCGCTCGTCTCCTCACCGCGCCGCCAGCATCGGCCACAGCGCGTCCGCGCCGTTCGCCGCGACGCGATTGCCGAGCTTCACCGCCCAGTGGCTCTCGTTGCCGAAATCGTCGCGCCACGCCCACAGCCGCTGCGTGAAGCGGTGCAGCGTGTGCTCGCGCGTGAAGCCGATGGCGCCGAGCACCTGATGCGCGATGGCCGCGCCTTCGCCCGCCGCCTCGCCGGCCCTGATCTTGGCGGAAGCCGCTTCGAGGAAGACGCTTCCGGAACACGGTCCCCTCCCCCTTGTGGGGAGGGCGGGAGGGGTGGGGGGGGCCCGCGCCGAATGGAAGTCGCAATCGCATCCGCCGCCGAGCCCGCGGCGGCCAGCGCCGCGGCCGCCTCGCCGGCCAGCCGCGCGAGGTTGTGCTGCACGGCCTGGAACTTGCCGATCGGCCGGCCGAAGGCCACGCGCTCGTTGGCATAGCCGACGGAGATGTCGAGGATCGCCTCCAGCGCGCCCGTCATCTGCATGGCGCGCACGGCCGCGCCCATGAGCTGCAGCGACTCCAAATCGAAACCCGCGGGCGCATCCTTCACCGCCACCGGCTGCGCGCCGGTCGAAGATCACCGCCCCCTGCGCGTCGCCGGCCGCGCTCGCGCCTTCGCCGACGCGCACCGCGCCTTCTTCCACGAGCGCCACCGCAAGGCCGCCGCCCTCGCGCTCCGCCAGCAGCGCGATGTGCTGCGCGTCCTTCGCGAACGGAACGGCGCGCAGCCGGCCCGTCAAGCGTCCCGTTCTTCGCCAGCGTCACGCGATCGCCATCGCGCACCGGCCCGCACGTCATGGCGCCGCGCGGCGAGGAGATGCCGGCCTGCGCCAGCAGCCAGCCGGCGAGCATCGTCTCGGCCACCGGCAGCGCGACGGCGAAGCGGCCCGTCTCGCGCAGCACCGCAAATCCATCTGCGATATCCGCGCCCGCCCCACCGAATTCCTCCGGCACCCACGCGAGCGGCAGCCCGGCATCTTCCAAAGCAGTCCACGCGCCCGCCTTCCATCCATCGCCCGCCGGCCCGGATGATCGCCTGCGGATCGCAACGGTCGCGGAAAATGCGCGTCGCCGTTTCGGCGACGATGCTGTCGGTTGCCATGGATGCGTTTCCTACCTGAGCTTTCTTCTAGCCCGGGGTCATCAGCCCCACAACGGCCGCCGTCATCAGCGTCGCCAGCGTCCCCGACACCATCGTCTTGGCGCCCAGGCTCGCCACCTCCGCGCGCCGCGACGGCACCATCGCCGCGATGCCGCCGATCATGATGCCGAGGCTGCCGAAATTGGCAAACCCGCACAGCGCATAGGTGAGGATCAGTCGCGAGCGATCCGACAGGGCTTCCGGCGGCACCGTCCCGAGCTGCAGATAGGCGAGAAACTCGTTGAGCACCGTCTTGACGCCGAGCAGCGCGCCCGCCTGCCCCGCCTCGCCCCAGGGAATGCCGATCAGCCAGGCCAGCGGCGCAAACAGCCAGCCCAGCATGCGCTCGAAGCTCAGCGTCAGCCCGAACGGCGAAGCGACCAGCCCCAGCACCTGGTTGGCCAGCGCCACCAGCGCCACCGCCACCACCAGCATCGCCGTGACGTTGGCGAGCAGGATCACGCCCTCCCACGTCCCCTGGGCGATGGCATCCATGCTCGACTGCGGCGGGTCCTCCAGAACGATCTGGTCGTCCTCGGCCTTCGCCGCAACAGTTTGCGCGGCTTCGTCCCTGCTCTCCGGCACCATCAACTCCGACAGCAGCAGTGCCGCCGGCACGCTGATGACGGACGCCACGATCAGGTGCCCCGCCGCGCCCGGCACCGTGCGATTGCAGGATCGTCGCGTAAACCGCCAGCACCGTGCCGGCGACGCCC
The DNA here is from genome assembly GCA_963782855.1 of uncultured Alphaproteobacteria bacterium. GTDB lineage: Bacteria > Pseudomonadota > Alphaproteobacteria > Rhizobiales > Hyphomicrobiaceae > AWTP1-13. Next base: position 76,818 of record CAWALW010000015.1, read on the forward strand.
GCCATGCCGACCGTCATGGTCGCGAACAGCCCGGCCCGGCTCATGGTCGCGAGGTACGGCCGCACCAGCAGCGGCGCCTCCACCATGCCGACGAAGATGTTGGCCGCCGCCGATGTTCCCACCGGCCCCGACACGCCGAGCGACCGCCGCAGCGCCCAGCCGATGCGCATGCACGATCCGCTGCAGCACGCCCCAGTGATAGAGCAGTTTCGACAGCGCGCTGATCACCAGGATCAACGGCAGCGCATGGAACGCCAGGATGAAACGTGTTCGCCGGCTGCACCGTATCGAACGGCGCCGGCGCACCGGCGAGATAGCCGAACACCAGCCGCATGCCGGCGCTGGTCGCCGTCTGCAACGCCCCAACCCCGGCGGCCGCCCAGTCGAACGGCGACGCGCACCGACCGCCACGTTCAGCATGATGCCGGCAATGACAAGCTGCAGCCCCAGCCCCGCGAGCAGCAGCCGCGCCAGCCGCCCCGCGCCGATGGCCGCACGGTTCTCCGACAGCGCCCAGGCGATGAGGGGAAACGCGACCAGCCCGAGCAGCGATTGCGCCTGCAGCGTCATGCCCGATCCTTCTTTCCGGGCCTGCGAGCCCTGCGCTAGCTCATCTGCCGCCGCACCGCCGGCCTGCGGGTTGCGATCACCTTGTCGATGCGCCGCCCGTCGAGATCGACGATCTCGAACCGCCAGCCGCGCAGCTCGATCTGCTCGCCGATCAGCGGCAGGCGCCTGAGCTCGGACAGGATGAACCCCGCCACGGTCTGGTAGTCGCGCGGAACGGGCAGCGTGATGCCGAGCTGCTCGGCCATCTCGTCGGCCGGCATGGATCCCGACAGCAGCCACGATCCATCGTCGCGGCGCGTGGCATCCGGCTCTGCCGCATCGATGTCCGAACGAAACACGCCCGCGATCGCCTCCAGCACGTCGGCTGGCGTCACGATGCCCTCGAAGTGCCCGTACTCATCATGGATGAGCGCCATCGGCACCTCGGCGGCCCGCAGCGTCTCCAGCACGTCGAGGGCATCCATCGTATCGGGTATGACCGGCGCGCGCCTGGCGTGCTTGCGCACGTCGACAGTCTCGCCCGTCAGCAACGCCGCCAGCAATTCGCGCGAACGCACCACGCCGATCAGATGATCGGCGGTCCCCTCACCGACGGGCATGCGGGTATGCGCGCTCGCGAGCAGGCGCGTCCTCACGTCGGCCGGATCGGCATCGGCATCGATCCAGTCGACGTCCGTCCGCGGCGTCATGAGGCCGCGCACCGGACGGTCGCCGAGCCGCAGCACGCCCGAGATCAGCCTGCGTTCGCCGGGTTCCAGCACGCCGGAGCCTTCGGCTTCCGCGATGAGCACCTTTATTTCTTCTTCCGTCACCGTGCTAGGAGCCGGTCGCGACTGCCGCAGCAGCTTGAAGATTGCCCGGGTCGAAATATCGAGCAGCCACACGGCCGGGGCCGCGATGCGCGACACCGCATACATCAGGGGCGCAACGAAGCAGGCAATGGCCTCCGCGTTGCGCAAAGCGAGGTTCTTGGGCACCAGTTCGCCGATGATGAGCGAAAGGTAGGTAATGGCGGAGAAAACAGCCACGTAGGAAATCCAGTTCGACGGCACGTCGGGCACGCCCAGGCCTTCGAGATATTCGTCGAACGCGAGCGAGAGCGTCGCACCCGAGTAGGCGCCCGCGATCAGCCCCACCGCGGTGATGCCGATCTGCACGGTGGAAAGAAAGCGGCCGGGATCTGCGGCCAGCGCCAGCGCGCGGCTGGCGCCTCGGCGCCCCGCGGCGGCCATCGCCTGCAGGCGCGCCCGCCGGGCAGAAACGATCGCCAGTTCGGAAAGGGCAAACACGCCGTTCAAGACGACGAGAAAAAGCACAATGGCGATTTCGAGCACGGGACCCGTGAAGGCCGGCTTGCCCAGATCGCCGGTCTTCTCCTCTGCAATGAGCCGCAAAAGGAAACAGAGTTGGCATTGAGGGTCAACCTGTGCCGCACTTGCATACGCAAGCGGAGCCTTTTTGGCGCAATTTCCCGTCGCGCCGTCATTGCCGCCGCACTCACCCGCCATCCCCGAATGACGCGGCACCTTCTCCCTCTCCCCGCAGGCGGGGAGAGGGTCGGGGCCTGCCCTCGGACTTGTTCCGAGGGTGAGGGGCAGCTGCGAACACACCCATCCATTCTACGGCCACTTCCCCCACCGGGGATAAGCCTCGCGTCCCACAAACACCGAAACCCCCGCAGGCCGGAGCCTCGAGGCGTTGGGTAGGAGGAACAGGGCGTTCGGGCCTGCGCCCGAGGACCTGGGTGATCGTTATGCCGGCTGACGAGCGCAAAGAACGCCCTGCTCGGTCGCGTCCGGGCCGCTTCAACGCTTGCTAGGTCATCACACCATGCCGAAGCGGATCGTCCAGTCACGACTTCGCTGCACCCGGACCCCACTCCCAGCGCTTGCATGATCTGTGCACCATGCCAGGCGAGGCTACCGGACTGCCGCCCTCGGCTCCTGTGCTGAGCGGCGGTTCCAGGATCGCCGACCGCTCATCTCCGAGGCACGCGTATCCCAGCACACCGCACGGCGAATGTCATCCTCCGTGCACATACATAATGAAACCATATCCCCTATCCCCGCCGCCAAAATCTGTGCCTGCGCACGCGGATTCGCATACGCCGCCGCGCTCACTTGCACGCGCCCGCTATCCCCGCTTCTCCGGCCGCACCCTGTCATCCCAAACCTCCCTGCAGCCCGTCATCCCCGAAGCCGAGCCCTTTGGCGAGGCTATCGGGAACCCAGCCGCACACGGCTCGCCCGGAGTTGGATCTCGGATGCGCGCCGAAGCCCACCGTCACACCCTTCGGCCGCCGCAAGAACCGCACCGCGCGGCCCGGACGCTGACGACCTACTTCTTCGGCGCCCTGCCGGGACGCGGCGGCAGCGACTTGATGTAGGCGGCCATGGCGATGCGGTCCTCGGGTTTCAGCTTCGCCGTGTTGGCGACCACGTCGGCCATCTCGTTGCCGACCGAGGCGCGTCGGGCGACAGGCCCTGCTCGAGGAGGAGGCGACAGTCCTTGCCGACCACCCCTCGATGCCGTCGGCGTGCGGGGTGATGTTGGGCACCCAGCCCTTGCCCTCGGCTTCGGGCCGCCGGCAAAGCGCTTGCCTGGAACGATGCCGCCGAGCACGTCGCGCGGGCTGTGGCACTCGGCGCAGTGGCCCGGCCCTTCGATGAGATAGGCGCCGCGGTTGATCTCCGCGCTCTTGGCCGGGTCGGGCGTGAAGCTCTTGCCGTCGAGGTAGAGGAGCTTCCACAGGCCGAGGCCCATGCGCACGCTGAAGGGGAACGGCAGCGGTGGGGCTCGGAAAGCATTGCCACAGGCGGCAGAGTTTTCAGGAACGCGAACAGGTCGCGCACGTCGTCGAGCGCCATGCGCTGGTAGGAGGTGTAGGGAAACGACGGGTAGAGGTGCTCGCCGTTACGCCCGGCGCCGCGCAGCATCGCATTGACAAACTGCTCCTCGGTCCAGGCGCCGATGCCGAATCTGCGCATCGGACGAGATGTTGGGGACCTTGAACGTGCCAAACGGCGTGGCCAGCGCCAGGCCGCCGCCCAGCTTGCGCTTGTCGTCCTGCTTGGCCGTGGCGTGGCAGGAGGCGCACCCGCCGGCGTTGAACATGGTCTCGCCGTTGCCGACATCGGCCGAGCGCGGCTCGAGCCCCAGCGACCAGGCCGACGGCGCGGTGGCCAGGTAAAGCGTCACCGCTGCGGCCGCCACGATCAGGACAACGACGATGAGCGCGCGCGCGAGCATGGCTTCTCCGGGCCGGCAGCCTCAACAATGCCGCCGCTCATTACGTTTCAGGCCGGCCCCGGCGCAACGCGTTTTGGTGCTGACCCGGCTACTTAAGTTCCTGCTTCAGCCTCTTGAAGCTGTCGCCCAGTCTCGGCGCGAAGCCATCGGCCTCCTTGTGGCACCCGCCGCAGCTGGCCAGAACCTTGGGATAACCTGCCTTGAACGAGGCCTCGTCCTTGATCGTTTCGGCCGCCGACTTGGCGGTGGCGATAAAGGTGTCGATGGCGGCATTGAACTCGACACGAGCGGTCCACACCTTCGCCGTCGCCTCAGTGTCGCCGGTCTTGGAATTGTCGGGGAACAGGCCCTTCAGCTTGGCCGCCCCGGTCTGGTAGCCCTTCAAGCCAGCCTGGACCTTGGCCAGATCGAACGGCAACTCGTTCTTGGTCATCTTGAAGGCATCCGAGCCGGCCCCGACGATGGCTCTCATCACCAGGCGGCGTTGGGTGATCGCGTCCTGGCTTTGGGCATAGGCCGCGATCGTGCCGCCCCCAGAACAGCCAGGACCCCCAGCGCAACAAGCCCCCGACCGCGCAACAGCATGCTCTCCTCCCTTTCAGATTTTGACGGCGCAGCGCCGTGTCGATGCCGCTGGAATCTCAGCCGGTTGAGATTACTTGGCGGCGACCCTCTGTAAACGCACGTCACACGCACTTTATTTTGAGCCCCGGCCTGGAATAAACTAACCCGCACGAGCGTCTGCGGGGTGGTATGATCGGTTAGGTTTCCAGGGGAATGGCTTGTCCTCTCGCAGCGAAGCGGTTGCTGCCGAAATTCCAAGGCTACGCCGGTACGCCCGCGCGCTTCTGGGCGACGATGGCGAGGCCGATGACCTGATTCAGGACACGCTGGAGCGGGCCCTCGCCCGACTGCCGCAGTGGCGCGAGGGCGATAACCCGCGCAAGTGGCTGTTCTCGATCCTTCACAATCTCCACGTCGACGGGCTCCGGCGCAGATCGAGGCGGCCGCCTCACGTCGGGCTCGAAAGCGTCGGCGTCGACCAGTCGTCGCCTTCCGCCGATGCCGCGAGTGGCGGGGACATCGACCGCGCCCTGCAGCTTCTGAGCGGCGAGCAGCGCCGGGTGGTGCTCCTGATCGGGCTGGAAGGTCTCAGCTACGCGGAGACCGCCGAGATCCTCAGCATTCCGGTCGGCACCGTCATGTCGCGCCTTGCCCGCGGTCGCGACCGGTTGCGCATGCTCGTCGATTATGAAGGCGGCGACCGCAACGGCCGCCTATCGCTGCGGAGGGTCAAATGACCGGCCCGCAGCGCATCACCGAAGCCGAGCTGCACGCCTTCGTCGATGGCGAGCTGGCCGCCGAGGAGAAGCACGAGTTGGAGGCCGCGCTGGCCGCCAACCCCGCCGAGATGACGCTGGCGCGCGAGTTCCGCGACCTCAACAGCGCGCTGAAGGCGCGCTACGCCGCCAAGCTCGACGAGCCCCTGACCCCGGCCATGCGCGTGCGCATCGCCCGTCTCAGGCCCGGCCTGCTCCGGCGCATCGCGCCGGTTCTGAGGCCGATCGCGGCCACGCTGCTGCTGCTCGCAGCCGGCGTCGTCGGATATTTCGCCCACGCCCGCTACACCGAGCCGGTCGAGCATGATCCGCCCTTCGTCGTCACCGCGCTCGCCGCACACACCACCTACGTCCCCGAGGTCCGCCACGCCGTCGAGGTCAAGGCGGACGAAGCCCATCTCATACGCTGGCTCACCAAGCGCATCGGCACGGAGGTGCGCGCGCCCCTCCTCGCCGACCTTGGCTGGAAGCTGATGGGCGGGCGCCTGCTGCCCGACCACGGGCTCGCGGCCGCGCAGTTCATGTACGAGGACAAGACCGGGCGCCGCCTCACGCTCTACCTGCGCAAGGAGATGGGGCTCGACAACACCTCCTTCCGCTTCTACGAGCGCGACGGTTTCGGCTCCTTCTACTGGATCGACCGGCCGCTCGCGTATGCGCTCTCGGGCCGCGTCTCGCGCGAGGAACTGATGTCGCTCGCCAACGCCGTCTATGCCCAGCTCGAGACGCCGCCGGGCGCACGTGACCCGCTACCAGCAAGCCGTGACGCACAACGTCAGCCGCGGTAGGGCGACGGCTGGTGCTTTGCTTCGATGGGGATGCAGTTGCGGTGTCCCGCCTCGATGCACATCTGCAGGCGGGAGTAGTGGCGCAGGCTGTCGATCAGCCAGCCGCCGAGCAGGACGATGGTAACGATCGCCGCCATGGCAGCCAGGTTCTGCCGCATGCGCAGGCGATCTTCTTCGTCGTCGGCACTCAGCGCGCGGCTGGACGAGGGAACGCCGCCGCTCAGCAGCGCGGGCGGCACGATCGGCGGTCCCACCCGGCGCCGGAAACGAGGAGGTTTGAAGGGAATGACGTTCATGCCGGCCGAGTTTGCCTCCGTTCCATGCGATTCTGCCAGATGGGACCGTTTCCCTCAAGGATAGCCATATGAGGAGTACTGCAACGAACGCCCCTACGTGTCAGAAGTGCCGCTTCTATCGCCGGGCGGCCCTCATCCTGACCGGGCTGGCGGGCCTCCTCTGGGTCCTGCAATCCTTCGCATGACGGACATCTCGATCGAGACGGGTTTCCGGGAAGGCGACCGCGCGGAAATCGTGGCTATGCTGCGCGAATACGAGGCCGGCCTCGGCATCTCCCTGTTCTTCCAGGAGTTCGAAGCGGAGATCGCCGCACTCCCCGGCGCCTATGCCCCTCCCGCCGGCGCCATGCTGGTGGCGCGCGATTCCGCCACGCGCAGCCTTGTCGGCTGCGTCGCGCTGCGCCCGGTGCGGGGTGAATCCGAAGCCTGCGAAATGAAACGCCTGTTCGTTCGGCCCATCGCGCGCGGCACAGGCCTGGGCCGCCGGCTCGCCATCGCGATCATGCAAGAGGCCCGCCGCCTCGGCTACCGGCGCATGGTGCTCGACACGCTGCCGTGGCTGGCGGAGGCGCAGGCGCTGTACGCTTCGCTCGGTTTCCAGCGCACCGGCACGATCGGCCGGGATCCGGAAATCCTGCTGTTCGCCTGCAGGCTCTAGAAATGCAAAAGGCCGCACATGCCGTGCGGCCCTAACCCTACGACAAGTCCAGCGCTGCCTAGGCCGGCGAAGCCGGAGCGCGGCGGCCGAAAGACCCGAGGTGGCTGCGCACCCACTCGGTCACGCCCTGACGGCGCACCGGCGTCACCGCCGGCACCAGGGCGACAAACTCCGGAGAAACCGGCGCCTGATCGACTTTCCGCTCCTCGAAAATTTCGTCCGTGCCGGCCATTGCAAAACCGGCAGCCCGCGCCGCGTTATTGAGTGTTTCAATTCCCATGGCGTTTTAACTCACAAGCCCAAGTACGTGTTCCAGGACCATGCTCCCGGGCTTCCCCGCTCCGCGACGTGTTCGTCTTGCGGCCCAGGGATCGCCTTATTAAGCGCGGCATGCCCGCCGCAGGTCAAGATAAATATCGCAATAATTTGTGATGACTATGCGACCATCGTCATTCGCAAGTGCAGCACGCGAAGAGTGGTCGATACAGCCCGCTCGCTTCGTCTCGTTTCGGCACGGGACGCAGCCGTCAACCGCACACGCCCCAACGTCGACGCAGTCGCGTGCGCCTCCATCATCCGCCCCCGAGGACGGGCGAAACGCGAACTGCGCTGCTCACGTCAACAACCCGCACGCAGCGCGCCTTACATCTTGCGCTCACGCAACGACCGGTTCACCATACTGTCACGCGCCCCGGGAAGCTCAGGCGCGGGCGCGAGCTTCTCACCGTGTCCAATCCTGAGCGGATCAAGGAGGACCCCATGGGGCAATCAGCCGGTCCAACCGGCCGCAGCTCTCGCTGCATCGCACTGGTTGGACCTTATCTCTCCGGCAAGACAACTCTCCTCGAAGCCATCCTCGCCCGCACCGGCGCCATTACGCGCCAGGGCACCATCCGAGACAAGAACACGGTCGGTGACGCCTCCACGGAAGCGCGCGACCACGGCATGAGCGTCGAACTCAACATTGCCGACGCCACCTTCCTCGGCGACAACTTCACATTCGTCGACTGCCCGGGCTCCATCGAGTTCCAGCACGAGGGCGCACTCGCGCTCACCGCCTGCGATGCGGCAATCGTGGTGTGCGAGCCCGACCCCAAGCGTGTGCCTGCGCTGCAGCTCATCCTGAAGCAGCTCGAGGACCGCGGCATTCCCCGCTTCCTGTTCCTGAACAAGATCGACTCCTTCGACGCGCAGGTGCGCGAAATCCTGCCAACGCTGCAACCCGCAAGTTCCAAGTCGCTCGTGCTGCGCCAGATCCCGATCTGGGAAAACGGCGTCGCCTCCGGCTTCGTCGACCTCGCGCTCGAGCGCGCCTTCGTCTACCGCAAGCAGGCCAACGCCGAAGTCATCGACATGCCGGGCGCGGTGAAGAACCGCGAGATCGAAGCGCGCTTCAAGATGCTGGAGCAGCTCGCCGACTACGACGACGAACTGATGGAACAGCTCCTCGCCGACGTGCCGCCACCGCGCGAGAAGGTGTTCACCGACCTCGTCAAGGAAGTGCAGGAGGGCCTGATCGTCCCCGTTCTGCTGGGCTCGGCCGAGAACGGCAACGGCATCCTGCGCCTGCTGAAGGCCCTTCGCCACGAGGCCCCTTTCGTCGATCGCACCGCCAAGCGGCTGAAGCTTGAGAACGCCAAGTCGGCCGCCCACATCATCAAGACGATCTACACGCCGCACGGCGGCAAGATCAGCGTCGCGCGCGTGCTCGCCGGCGAGTTCGGCGAGGGCAGCGTGGTGCAGGGCGCCAAGGCCGAGGAGCGCGCTGCCGCAGCCTTCTCGATGCTCGGCGCCGATGCCCGCAAACGCCCGCCGGCGAAAGCAGGCGAGACGGTCGCCCTCGGCCGGCTCGAGAAAATCCTCTCGGGCGAAACCATCTCCACCGACAAGGGCGGCGTCACGCAGGTCCCGGCACCCGAGCCGTCCCAGCCCGTCTACGGCACGGCGATCAACGTCAAGGATCGCAAGGACGAGGTGAAGCTCACCGGCGCCCTTGCCCGCCTGGTGGAGGAGGATCCCTCCCTCAAGCTGGAGCACGCCAAGGACACGCATCAGATGGTGCTGTGGGGTCAGGGCGAGATGCACCTGCGCGTGTCCCTGGAGCGGCTGAAGCGCAAGTACGGCGTCGACGCCGAATCCAAGGCCCGCCAGCTCCCCTACAAGGAGACGATCCGCAAGGCAGCGGAGAACATTCGCGGCCGCCACAAGAAGCAATCCGGCGGACACGGCCAGTTCGGCGACATCGTCATCGACATCAAGCCGCTGCCGCGCGGCTCCGGTTTCCAGTTCTCCGAGACGATCACGGGTGGCGTTGTTCCGCGCCAGTACATCCCCTCGGTCGAGATCGGCGTGCAGGAGTTCCTGAAGAAGGGTCCGCTCGGCGGCTTCCCCGTGGTCGATGTGGCGGTCATCCTGACCGACGGCTCCTACCACGCCGTCGAACTCCTCCGACATGGCGTTCCGCCAGGCCGGACGCATCGGCATGCAGGAGGGCATGCCGATGTGCAATCCCGTCCTGCTCGAGCCGATTTTGGAGGTCGAGATCGCCATTCCTTCGGACGCCACCGCGCGTGTCAACGGCATGATCCCGCAGCGGCGCGGCCAGATCCTGGGCTTCGACTCACGGGAAGGCTGGCCCGGGTGGGACGTGGTGCGCGCGCATATCCCGGAGTCGGAGATGGCGGACCTCATCGTGGAGCTGCGCTCGGCCACCGCCGGCGTCGGCACCTTCACGTCCAAGTTCCATCATCTTGCGGAACTGACAGGACGCCTCGCCGACAACATCCTCGCCGCCCACAAGCAGGCGGCGGAGTAAAGCTGCGAGGAATCCCCTCTCCCCGTTCTTACGGGGAGAGGGTTAGGGTGAGGGGCAGCCATCCGGCACGTTGCTGCCGCCCTCTCGCCGAAACTTTGCGCCCCAGCGAGACGCTCAAGGCGACCGCCGCACCACGCCGTCCTTGATGAACACGCGGAATGGCGTCGTCCCCTCCATGCTGCCATCCTTGGCGCGCCACTGGCCGTTCGTGCACAGCACGCCGCCCTGCACCCGCACGACCTCGAACTCGATCGTGTTGGAGTAAACCTTGCCGCCGGGTTCCGTGGCCGTGAAATCGGTGCGGCACTTGTCGCTCACTGCAATCGGGTCATAGCCCCCGATCATGATCCCGCCGCCACCCGTACTCTCGAACGGCGTTTTCAGCGGCGTCCAGGTTTCATAATTCTCCGTTTGCGCCATGGCCGCCGACAGCAACGCCGCCATTACCCCGGCTGCGGCGGTTGTCCGAATTCCAAGCATCTGATCCTCCCGGCCCGTTTCACCGCAGCTGTCTACGGACCGTTCGTCGGATCGGATCGCGCCGGAACCTCACAAGTCAGTGAGCACTTGCGAACCCACACGCTCGATGTCATCCCCGACCTTGTGCCCGCGATCCATCTATCAGCGTGCTCGGGCACTCAATGCACGCTGTATCCCGGCAACACGTGCCGGGATGACAGATCGTCTGCTCGCTGCTGCTACTTTTTCCCGCCCGTGATCCGATCAGGCAGGTCGAGGCCGACGCCGACCAGGTGGCCGAACAGGTCCGTAGACCCGCTGCACGTCGGCTGCCGGCAGCGGCGGCCGCAGGATTGATCGTATGTTGGACCGGAGATGATCGATGCTGCCCGTGCCGAACAGCACCACGTTTATCCCCGGCTCGTGCCGCGCAAAGCGGTAGGCGGCATCGACGATGCTTTCGGCGCCGCGCGGCGTGCACGAGAAAGCCCAGCGGATTTTTCTCCTTCGCCAGCTCCGGCGGCACCTTCCCCTCGGCCACGAGCGCCGCGATCGTCTCCTCCAGCAGGCCCGGCCGGCTGAAGATGTTGCGCACCGCGAACATGCAGAGCGTGCCGACGCGGTTGGCCTGCGCCTTCTCCAGCACCGGCCTGCGTGCGGTTTGGTTCATCATGTGGAACGCCAGCATGATCGACCTCGAACAGCGGCTCGTCCACCGCCCGCTCCAGCATCTTGTGCTCGGGGTCGCGCGGCCCCGTCTCCGACACGGCGAGATGGCGGAACTTTCCCTTCTCCTTCTCGCGCAGCAGCGCCGGCACCACCTCGCTCATGGCGCGGTCGTAGGCCGGCGGCGACAGCCCGTGCAGGTGAAAGATGTCGACGTAGTCTGTCCCGAGCTTCCGCAGCGATCCGTCCAAGCTCGCCACCATGTCCGCGCCGGACTTCTTGCCCGCGTCGCTGCCGAGCAGCGACTTGGTGGAGATGACGACGCTATCGCGCGGCAGCCCCTTGATTGCCTTGCCCACGATCGGCTCGGTTTCGTAGTTCTCGGCCGTATCGATGAAGTTGACGCCGAGGTCGATGGCCTCGCGCACCAGCGCCACGAACTCCGCCTCGGGGATCTTGCCGAGCCCGATGCGGCTGTTGCCGCCGCACCCCAGCCCCGCCACGCTGACCTTCAGCCCCGTCCTGCCGAGCGTGGTGTATTGCATCGATCTCTCCGACATGCCGCCGCGTAACCAGCCATCGTCATACCGGGGCTCGTCCCCGGTATCCAGCCATCCGCGCGGGAAAGCATCGGCTCAGCGTGGCGCATACCACAAATGCCGATACCGCTCGGCGGCGATGCACCGGCGATGCTAGCGCCGCCGTGACGGCACGCCTGCTGCCCACTTCTCCGCCCACGCGTGCAGCGGCAGGAAGGTGTCCAGCAGCTCCTTCCCCTCCCGTGTCAGGCCGTAGCCGGCCGCCTCGTGTTCAACGAGTTGCGCCTCGCGCAGCTCCTTCAGCCGCACGTTCAGCACGCTCGGATTGGTCTCCGCCGCTTCCTGCAGGGCCCGGAACGTCAGGCGCCGCTCATCGCGCAGCTCCCACAGAATGCGCAGCGCCATGCGCCGCCCCAGCAGGTCGAGCAGCACCATGATCGGGCGGCCTGTCGCCGAGCCGCGCACGCGCTGCCGGGGTTTGGGTGCAGGCATGCTATTATTTCCATAGCGTAACGCGAATCAGTAATGCTACGAAAACAGTAGCACAGGAGAGTCCCGATGTCAGCTGCCGCTCGCATCTGCCCGCCGAGGCACCCTACGCTCCCGAGGTGCAGGCCCGCTTCGATGCCCTCATGCCGCCCGGCGTCGCGCCGCTGGTGCTGTTCCGCGTGCTCGCCCGCGACCCTCGTCTGTTTCCAACGCTTCATGGGCGGCGGCCTGCTCGACAAGGGGCACCTGACCCTGCGCCAGCGCGAGATCGTCATCCACCGCGTCACCGGCCAGTGCCGCTCGGAGTACGAGTGGGGCGTCCACGTCGCCTTCTTCGCCAAGCGCGCCGGCCTCGACGCCGCACAGCTCCACGCAACGGTCCACGGTACCGCGCCGAGCGACGACTGCTGGAGCGCGGAGGACACCTTGCTGATCCGCTTCTGCGACACGCTGCACGCACACTGCACGATCGACGACGCACTATGGACCGAGCTGCGCGCCGTCTTCAGCGAAGAAGCCATCCTCGAGCTGCTGCTGCTCGCCGGCTTCTACCGCACCGTCTCCTATCTCACCAATGCGCTACGATTGCCGCCCGAGCCCTTCGCCGCGCGATTTCCGCTCCACCCCAGTGGTGAGCCTGTCGAACCACGGCAATAGACGTGCGGCCGTCCTCGACGCGCTCGGGACGAGGTCGCGGTCGTTGCCACCGACCACACCGTCATTCCCGCGAAGCGAAGCGCGTCAGCGGGAATCCAGCATCGGGGATGCATCTCAGTTCTGGATTCCCGCTGCACGCGCTTCGCGCTCGGCGGGAATGACCTCCGTCCAGGAATGCCCTCACGTATTCGGCGGCGGCGTGGCCTTGCCCCACACCTGCTCCAGCCGCTGCACGCGGCGGCAGCCGTACTTGTAGAACTGATAGCGGTTGGAATTCTTCTTGTAGTAGTCCTGGTGGTAGTCCTCGGCGTCGTAGAAGGGCAGCGCCGGCAGGATCTCCGTCACGATGGGCTGCTTGAGCTGCCCCGACGCCTGCGACCGCCTTCTTGGAGTCCTCCGCGACCTTCTTCTGCGCATCGCCCTGGTAGAAGATAGCGCCGCGATAGTGCGGACCCTTGTCGCAGAACTGTCCATCGGCATCGTACGGATCGACGTTGCGCCAGAACCAGTCGACGAGCTGCTGGTAGCTCACCTTGCCGGCAGTCGAACGTCACCTTCACCGCCTCGTAGTGCCCGGTTCGGCCCGGACGACACCTGCTCGTAGGTCGGATTGGCCACCTTGCCGCCCGTGTATCCCGACACGGCCGTCATCACGCCCGGCACCTTCTCGAAGGCTTCCTCAACGCACCAGAAGCAGCCCGCGGCGAAGATCGCCGTCTCGGTCTTGCCTCCGCTGGAAGGCGCCGTCGATTGCGCGGCGGCAGCCGAAACGCCGGCCAGCACGAGGAGCGGCATCAGCCAACGCAGAATGTGTGCACGCTTGAACATGGCCCTAACCCTTCTTCTCCGCGACCTTCCGGCGCAAACGCCATGCGCCACCCCGTTCATGCAATAGCGCAAGCCTGTCGGCGGCGGCCCGTCTTCGAACACGTGGCCGAGATGTCCGCCGCAGCGCCGGCAGTGCACCTCGGTGCGCACCATGAAAAGGGTGCGGTCGACCGCGTGCCGACGGCATTTTCAAGCGGCGTATGGAAGCTCGGCCAGCCCGGTGCGGCTGTCGAACTTGGTCGTTGAGGAGAACAGCTCAAGCCGGCATCCGGCACAGGAGAACGTCCCGGCGCGCTTTTCACGATCCAGCGGGCTGGTGAAGGGCCGCTCGGTACCGTGCTGGCGCAGCACATAGAACTGCTCCGGCGTCAGCGCCTTGCGCCATTCCTCATCCGATTTGGTGATCTCGAACGGCCCCGACCGTGAGTCCGCGCTCGATTGCCTCGAGCGGTAGAACATGGCCAACACTCCCAGCGAAGCGCCGGCGTAGAGAATGTGTCGTCGGCTCAGCATGCCTTCCTCCCGGCACAGGATCGCGCCGTGTCCTGGCGAAAGCCGCAGGACCTCCTCCGTATACGAAAAGGGGGCACCGGGCGCGAGGCCCTACCGGTTCACGCGCGTTCAAGAGTGCGTCAGGCGGCCGCTGCGCGAGGCGCGAACCGCGGTCCTCGAACGCGGCATAGAGCGGCCGTGGCAAGCATGAACACCACCGCAGCGCCGAAGATCCAGCGCGGCGGGTTGCTGTCCATCAGCCAGCCGAACAGCAGCGGCCCGAAGATGCCGCCGATATTGAACCCGGTGGAGACGATGCCGAACACCCGCCCCGCCGCACCCGGAGGAGCGAGCGCCGCACGAGCATGTCGCGCGAGGGCTGCACCATGCCGATGACGACGCCCGACCGCACCCATCGCCGCGATCAGCAGCACGACGGGCAGATTGAACACCGCAATGGCGAGCGAGATGAAAGCCGAAATCGCGAAGCCGGCGGCCGCCACATCGCCGTGCCGCCGCGTACGGTCCGCCACCGGTCCGCCCAGAAGCACACCGACAGCCGATCCGGTGAGATAGGCCGTCACTGCCGCCGTCGCCACCGTCAACGTCACGCCGTGCCCGGCGAGCAGGGCCACGATGGCGAAGCTGTACATGGCGCTGTGCGACAGCGCGAGCAGCGTGAAGAAAACCGTGAGCCCGAGTATCGTCGGCGTAAAAACGCTGACGGAAGCCCCGGCTGCGTTGCTTTTCGCCCGCTGCTCCCTGCGCGCCCTCTGCTGATCCGGGATGAGGAACACGAGCGCCGCGATCGCCCAGGCGACCAGACCTGCCGCGACCACGGAAGAATTTAATCCCGCTACAGCAGCAAGCCCCAGCAGCAAGGGCGGCGCAATCGCACTGCCGACGAACCCCGCAAACGTGTGCACCGAGAACGCGCGGCCCACGCGGTTCTCCGGAATGCTGTCGGTGAGGATGGCATAGTCCGCCGGGTGATAGACGCAGTTGGCGAGCCCGGCCAGCACAGCCACGACGAACAGCCAGCCATACGAACCCGACATCGCCAGCGACAGGAACGCCGCCCCGCCGAGCAGCAGCCCCGCAATCAGCACGCGCCGCGCGCCGATGCGATCCACCAGGAATCCCATCGGCGCCTGCGTCAGCCCTGACACGATATTGAACGTCGTCAGCGCCAGGCCCAGTTCGAAGAAGCCGACGTTCATCCGCTCCTTCAGCAGCGGAAGCAGCACCGGCAGGACCATGATGTGGAGGTGGCTGACGAGATGCGCCGCCGATACGACGATCAGCGTCTGCAACTCGCCGGCGGACGAGGTTGTTGCTGGCGCCCCTCCCGAGGCATTCGCGACCATGGTGGCCCCGTGTTTTGGCTTGGGCGCCCTGCCTATCACAGGGGTATTTGCTTAGGTATGCCAATCGCGGAGAGCTGCTGCCCGCACGATCCTTCCGCGAAGCATGATAAGCAGCCCAATGGCCGAGCCCACCTTCCGCACTGTTCCCATCCTGCGCATCTTCGACGTGGCGAAAGCGCGCGAGTTCTATCTCGGCTTCCTCGGCTTTACCGTCGACTGGGAGCACCGCTTCGCGCCGGACATGCCGCTCTACATGCAGGTCTCGCGCGGCGACCTCGTGCTGCATCTCACCGAGCACCACGGCGATGCCTGCCCCGGATCGACCGTGTTCGTGCGCACGACCGGCCTGGAGGACTTCCACCGCGAAATCAACGCGAAGGGTTACGGCTACATGCGGCCCGGCGTCGAGATCGCGCCGTGGAACGCGAAGGTGATGGAAGTCACCGAGCCCTGAGGCTGCTAACGCCGCCGCCCGCATGAATTGATCAGGGCCATCATGGTCAACTCGTTGGGATAACCGCTGGCACGCAAACCATGCCTGTACTGGAAGTTCGCGACGGCACGGCTGGTCCTGTATCCGCAGTAGCTGTCAGGCGCTACGCCGTAGCCGCACTCGTGGAGCAGCAACTGCGCTTCGCCGCAAAGGTGACTGGGGATCGACGTGCGGGGGTAGTGATCGTAGCGGCTGCCGCCGTAGTACCGATGCGACGCGTGTGCGATGGCCGTAGCCGTCGCGATGCCGGTGACCCCCATAGTACTGACGACCGTAGCCAACATACCTTCCGTCATAGTCGTAGGCGCCCCACCGATGCCTGTGCTGGTTCTTGTACCTGTCCCTATCCCATTCGTCGTCGTCCCCATCCCTGCCCCTATCCCTGTCGCGGTTCCTATCCCTGAAGCGCTTCCCCTCGCTGTAGCGGAACCGGTCGCTCTTGCGCCCTTTGCCCCTATCGCCGTCTCGCACGACGTCGCGCTCGACGCCTTTCCGGTCCTCACCGTTCTTGTCCTCGCCGTCTTCACGGGCGCGGCACGGCCGCGCGCTGAGCGTGCAGGCGACCGTGTTGGAGATCACGCCTTCTTTGGTATTCTCGCAGTTCGTGTCCTTTTCCTTGGCGAAATCCCATTGGTTCCAGTCCTCGCCGATTTTGGCCGCGACCTCCTTCTCCCACGCGGCGATGGCGACCCTCATCGCGGAGCCGCCTCCCTCCAATTGCGTCTGCTTACGAAAAGCGATCTTTTCGGGACCCTTTACGGTGACCGCTTCGGCCTTGCATTCCTGCGCGCTGGCGGGTGCGATCCAGGCGCCCGTGACCAGAAGGGCGACGCAGGCCGCCACAAACTTCAGAATGCGTGCTGGAGAAATCATTGAAGCTTTCCCGTATGCAAGAACGCGGGCAGCCTGACGGGCCGCCGACCCCGGGCGCTGTTGCGCCTCCGCAAACTAGCAAAGATCACCCGGGGGACAACGTAGGGGGTGCGGGATTGGCGGGGCCTGTGGCTGAAAAGCCGATGCCGGCCCTTCACGCGCTGCGGCATGTCGGCTACTGTGCGAGTATCTACAGGGAAAAGCGCGGGGTTCTCACGATGGCAATCCGGCTGATGGTGCTGAACGGTCCTAACCTCAACCTGCTGGGGGTGCGCGAGCCGCACATCTACGGCACGACGACGCTGGCGGCGATCGAGAAGGCCTGCCGCGACATGGCCCAGGCGATCGGTGCGTCGCTGGCGTTCCACCAGTCAAACCACGAGGGCGAGTTGGTTGATTGGGTGCAGGCCGGGCGACAGACCGCGGATGCCATCGTCATCAATCCGGCCGGCTATTCCTTCTCGTCGGTGGCGCTGCTCGATGCGCTGAAGGCGTTCGAGGGCCCGGTGGTCGAGGTGCATATCTCCAACATCCATGCACGCGATGAACTGCACCGGCACTCGATCATTTCGACGGTGGCGAAGGCGGTGATCGCGGGGGCGGGACCGTACGGCTATATCCTGGCCATGCAGGCGGCTGCCCAGATGCTGGGGGCGCTGCCACCGAGCCTGCCGCAATCCGTCAAGTAGGAAGGGGGCGGCGATGGGTCTTGTCGTTCCGGTGCTGCTCGGCTCGGTGCGCTCCGACCGGCAGGGGATCAAGGCGGCGCGATACATAGTCAAGCAATTGCAGGATCGCGGCCATGAGCCGGTGCTCGTGGACCCCCTGGAGAAGGATCTGCCGCTGCTCGATCGCATGTTCAAGGAGCATGCGCCGGGCACCGCGCCGGCCGTGCTGGAGGCCATGGCCGATCTGTACCGGCGCGCCGACGGCTTCGTGATCGTCACGGCGGAGTACAACCAGTCGGTTCCGGCCGCGCTGAAGAACATGCTCGACCACTTTCTCGAAGAGTATTTCTGGCGGCCGTCCACCATCGTCTCCTATTCCGCCGGCCGCTTCGGTGGCGTACGGGCTGCGGTCGCCCTGCGCACGATCCTGGCGGAGCTCGGCATGCCGAGCCTGCCGTCGGTGTTGTCGATTCCCACAATCGGCCGCGCCCTTACCGATGATGGCGCAGCCAACGAGGCGTGGATCGACAAGGCCGCCGCGCGCATGCTGGCGGAGTTCGAGTGGTACGCCGAGGCGCTTGCCGCGAAGCGGGCGAAGGACGCTCCGCCCTACTGATTGCGGCCGTCACCGGCGTTTCGGCTTGGGCGCTGCCCCGTCGCGGAGACGAAAACCGCGGTTCTCCTTGATCGTCTTGAGCACGATGTCGGAGCGCACCTGGGCGACGTGCGGGTGCGGGAGCAGGCGCTTGTGCACGAACGAGGCGAGATCATCGAGCGAGCGGGCGCGGATGTGCAGCAGGTAGTCGGCATCGCCGGCAACTGAGTGGGCCTGCTGCACCTCGTCGAGGCCCTCCAGGAAATGCGCGAAGTCGTCGGCGGTGGTGTCCTTGTGCTTGGAGAGCGTCACGCGCATGAAGGCCTCGATGTCGTAGCCGAGCTTGCGGGCATCGAGGTCGGCGCGATAGGCGCGGATGTAGCCGGCCGCCTCCAGCCCTGCGCGGCGGCGCGAGCACTGGGATGCCGACAGGCCGACGCGGGCGCCCAGCTCCGCGTTGGACAGGCTCGCGTCCTCCTGCAGATGCACGAGAAGCTTGAGATCGAAGGGGTCCAGCGTCATTTCGTGCGCCGTATCGCCATGTGATGCAACAATTGTGCGCAATATGGCTGAAATGGCGCTGAAATGCACGGTATTTGCGCCCGAGTTCGCGCGATCATGCTGGAAACCGCAGCCACAGGAGAGCGCAGCATGGGTCCCTTCCCGCATGACGCCCCGCCCGCCACCATTTCCACGGCCAACCCCGCCGGCACCGACGGCTTCGAGTTCGTCGAGTTCGCCCATCCCGAGCCCGAGAAGCTGGCCGACCTGTTTCAGCGCATGGGCTACACGCCGGTCGCGCGGCACAAGACCAAGAACATCACGGTCTATCGCCAGGGCGACATCAACTACATCCTGAACGCCGAGCCCGGCTCGTTCGCCTCGCGCTTCGTCGCCGAGCACGGGCCGTGCGCGCCGTCGATGGCGTGGCGGGTCGTGCATGCCAGGCACGCCTTCGACCATGCCGTGAAGCTTGGCGCCGAGCCCTACACGGGCGACGACAAGACGCTCGATGTGCCGGCCATCAAGGGCATCGGCGGCTCGCTGATCTATTTCGTCGACAAGTACGGCGCGCTGGGCTCGCCCTACGACCGCGAGTTCGAGTGGCTCGGCGCGCGCGATCCCAAGCCGGAGGGCGTCGGCTTCTATTATCTCGACCACCTCACCCACAACGTCTATCGCGGCAACATGGACAAGTGGTTCGACTTCTACGCGAACCTGTTCAACTTCAAGCAGATCCGCTTCTTCGACATCGAGGGCAAGCTCACCGGCCTGCACTCGCGCGCGCTGACCTCGCCGTGCGGCCGCATCCGCATCCCCATCAACGAGTCGGCCGACGATCACAGCCAGATCGAGGAGTACCTCAGGAGCTACAAGGGCGAGGGCATCCAGCACATCGCGGTGGCGAGCGAGAAGCTCTACGACGCGGCCGACGCGCTGGCCGCCAACGGCGTGCAGTTCATGCCGGGACCGCCCGAGACCTACTACGCGCAGAGCTTCGCGCGCGTGCCGGGCCACACCGAGCCGATGGACCGCATGAAGCGCCACGGCATCCTGATCGACGGCGAGGGCGTGGTCGACGGCCGCGAGACCAAGATCCTGCTGCAGGTGTTCTCCAAGACCGTGATCGGCCCGATCTTCTTCGAGTTCATCCAGCGCAAGGGCGACGACGGCTTCGGCGAGGGCAACTTCCGCGCGCTGTTCGAATCCATCGAGGAGGACCAGATCCGCCGCGGCGTGCTGAAGCCGGCGGCGGCTTAGCCTCTGTCATCCCGGCACTTGTTGCCGGGATCCAGCCAACCGCGAACACCGGCGCAAGCCGATAGATGGATCCCGGCGGACAAGCCCCGGGATGACACCTATAGCCAACCCCGCGCCGCGAGCTCCGCGCGCAGCTCCGCATCCGCCGCAGCGAGGCGCGCAGCGTCGGTGGAGCGGAGCACGAGCTGGGTGCCGGGCTTGCTGTCGCGGATGAAGGGGTAGCTGCCCATGGGCACGTCAGGGTAGCGCTTCTGCAAGGCCTCGAACATGCCGGCGATCTCGCCCTCGGGGCGGTGCAGGTCGAGCGCGGACGACAGCATCTTCTTGCCGGTCCGGAGATACTTGGCGGCGGCGTCCAGCATCACCTGCATGATCGAGGGGATGCCGGCCATGACGATGACGTTGCCGAGCATGAAGCCCGGCGCGATCGAGACGCTGTTCTCCACCAGCTCGGCGCCGAAGGGGATGCGCGCCATGCGCAGGCGCGCGGGCGTCAGCTCCACGCCGCGGCGCTCGAAGTAGGCCTTCATGGGGGCGAGTGCACGCTCGTCGACATCGATGCCGACGCCGAACGCCTTGGCGATGGAGTCGGCGGTGATGTCATCGTGCGTCGGGCCGATGCCGCCTGTCGTGAAGACGTAAGTGTAGCGGCTGCGCAGGGCGTTCACCGCATCGACGATTTCGGGTTCCTCGTCGGGGACGACGCGGACTTCCTTGAGCTGGATGCCGATGTTGGTGAGGTAGTCGGCGATGTAGCCGATGTTCTTGTCCTTGGTCCGGCCGGAGAGGATCTCGTCGCCGATCACGCACAGCGCAGCGGTGACGATCTCCGCGTCGTTCTGCTTGGTGTCTGTCACGCCGCCGCTCCGTTGCGAGATGAAAGGTCTTGCCGCCGGAGTACCATGTTGCCGTCGGTCGCGAGCACTGTCACGTAGCCGCTGCGCTGCAGGACTCCGGGCAGGTCGCCTGTCCAGGCGGTGCGGTTGTCCTCCATCAGGATCAAGGTCGGCCACAGCGGCGGCGGCGCGGACGCGAAGAACGGCAGGAGGATACGGTCCTCCACGCCTTCGACGTCGATCTTGATCGCATCGATGCGCGTGAGCTGCTCCTCCTCCAGGAGGCTCAGCAGCGTTCGGGTCGGCACCTCGATGCTGCGCTTGGCGATGTGGGGCTCCACACCCGCGTTGAGGGATGAACTGCCGATGTTGCGGTCGTTGATGAAGAGTTGGAGCGTCCCGGACGTGTCGGACAAGGCGACGGGCGCGATCGTCACCCAGCCGATGTTGTTGAGATCGAGGTTGCATTGCAGGCGCTGGCGGGCGACCGGGTGCGGGTCCACGGCCAGGATGCGGCCGTTCGCACCGACACGGCTGGCGACGAACAGCGTGTAGGCGCCGGCGTTGGAGCCGATATCGACGAATACGAAGTCCGGCTTCAGCTCGTTCTCAAGGATGGTCAGCTCGGCCGGATCGAAGAACTGCGGCGAGGTCATCAACCGCTTCTCGCTCGCGTTGCCGTTGGCGTAGAGGCGCATGCGGCTGCCGAGGCGCACGGCATCGATGGGCTGGTCCGACCAGCGCTTGAGGACCGAGCGGATCAGCGAGGCGCCGCGCCGTCCGGCCCAGTTGGCGGGCATGCGATGGCCCATCGCCATCAGGAACGACTGAAAAGCGGTGGGTGGGAATGCGCCGAAGGATTTGCTGCCGGTGGGGTCGGTCATGCGGACCAGGATTGCCAGGAACGCGGCAGGTTCTAGCACCTCCGGCGCAGCATGGACACTGCCCGGTCAGCGTGCGATGTGGCGCAAGCGGCCCTCACCGATTGCGGTCTGATCCCTCGATGCGCTTTCCCACGCCACTCCTGCGCGGCACGCTGATCCAGCGCTACAAGCGCTTCCTAGCCGACGTGAAGCTCGACGATGGGCGCCTCCTTACGGCCGTGTGCCCCAACACGGGCTCCATGATGGGGCTGACGGCGCCGGGTTCGGTGGTGTGGCTGTCGGAGAGCGATGTCCCGACGCGCAAGTACCCCTTCACCTGGGAGATGGTGGAAGCCGACCTCGGCAAGGGGCCGGTGCTGGTCGGCATCAACACGGCCCTGCCGAACAAGCTGGTGGCGGAGGCGATCACGGCAGCGCGCGTGAAGGCGCTGGCCGGCTATCCCGGTTTCCGGCGCGAGGTGAAGTACGGCAAGAACAGCCGCATCGACCTGCTGCTGGAATGCGCCGAGAAGGGCAAGTGCTACGTCGAGGTGAAAAACGTGCACCTCTCGCGCAAGCACGGGCTGGCGGAGTTTCCCGATTCGGTGACCGAGCGGGGCAAGAAGCATCTTGCCGAAATGAGCGACATGGTGCGCGAGGGTCACCGGGCCGTGATGGTGTACCTGATCCAGCGCGGGGAGGCGCGACGGTTCTCGTTCGCGCGCGATGTCGATCCGAACTACGGCGCGGCGTTCGATGCGGCGATGGCGGCCGGGGTCGAGGCCATCGCGCTCCGCTGCCGCATGAGCACGGAAGAGATCGTGGTGGACAAGCCGGTGCCGATTGCCGGCTGAGCTTGCCAGTTAGACCCTTCAGCCGTGCCGAAGTATGCGCGATGGTCGACAACGCCGTGGTTCGACGGGGCTCACCACTGGGTTGGAGATCTTGTTCGGCACCCGCTAGCCGAGCCCGCCAACCGCGTCCTGAACTCGTCGAAGGACGGGCTGCGCATGGGGCTAAGCGGAAGCCTTAGGCAGGTCTTCGTTGAAGCGGAGGCGGTTGCCTCAGGGCCCAGCATGTCTGGCCAATTTGCAAAGGCCGCCCCATCGGGGCGGCCTTGTCTTGTTCCTGCGCAATCGGTCTGATTGCAGCCGCGGCCCTTGCCGGCATTCGACAAAAATCCCCCTAGACCAACACCTCGATACGATCCAATATCCGCCCCTTGTCGGTCCGACAATCCGACACGTGGCGACGCCGCGTAAAAGAAGAAAAGCGCTTTGGGAGAGATTCCGTCGTCCATGGTTGCGGCAGCGTCTATGCGTGCGGCCCCGAGCACAAGCGGGCACGCACTTTTGAGCGTTCAGGACGTCTCGGTGCGCTTCGGCGGCATTGTCGCCCTCGACGGCGTATCTTTTGACGTCGCGCCGGGGCAGATCGTCGGCCTCATCGGTCCCAACGGCGCCGGCAAGACGACGCTCTTCAATTGTCTCTCGCGGCTTTACATCCCCAACAGCGGCGACATCCTCTTTGAAGGACGCTCGATCCTCGGCGAGTCCCGCCACGCCATTCCGGAAATCGGCATCGGCCGGACGTTCCAAAACGTGGCGCTGTTCGACCACATGCGCGTGCTCGACAACGTCAAGGTCGGGTGCCACAGCCGTACGACGACTGGGTTCATGACCAATGCGCTGCGTCTCCCGCACCGGGATGCCGAGGAGCGCCGCATCACGGAGCGCGCGCTCGAACTGATCGCGTTCATGGACCTGAAGCCCTACGTGAATTTGCCGGCCGGAGGTCTCCCCTTCCCGGTCAAGAAGCGGGTCGAGCTCGCCCGCGCGCTCGCCAGCAGTCCCAAGCTGCTCCTGCTCGACGAGCCCGCTGCCGGCCTCAACCACGACGAGGTGGACACTCTGCGCGGACAGATCCGGCGCATACGCGACACGCAGAACGTGACCGTCCTGCTCGTTGAGCACCACATGAGCCTTGTCATGTCGGTTTCCGACAAGGTGGTCGCCATCGACTTCGGCAAAAAGATCGCAGAGGGCACCCCTGCAGAGGTTCAGCAGGATCCTGATGTCATCCGCGCCTATCTTGGCACGGGGGCCTGAGCCGATGCCGCTGCTCGAAGTCGACGGTCTCAAGGCATACTACGGTCAGACGCAAGCGCTGCACGGCGTCAGCTTCGCGCTGGAGCAGGGCGGCATCACCACCCTCCTCGGCGCCAACGGCGCCGGCAAGACGACCACCTTGCGTTCGCTGTGCGGGATGGTCCGCACCGAGGGCACGATCCGCCTGGACGGCGATCCGATCCTGGGCAAGGCCACGGAAACCATCGTGCGGCTCGGCGTTGGCCACGTGCCCGAGGGCCGCGGCACCTTCACCAATCTCAGCGTCGATGAGAACCTGCGCGTCGCCGCCTACACCCGCCAGGACAAGGCGGCCGTGCAGCGCGATCTCGACATGGTGTTCGAGTACTTCCCGATCCTCAAGGCGCGCATCGATCAGCAGGCCGGCACGCTCTCGGGCGGCGAGCAGCAGATGCTCGCCATCAGCCGCGCGCTCATGCTGAGCCCTCGCCTGATGCTGCTCGACGAGCCGTCCTTCGGCCTCGCGCCTTTGATCGTGCAGGAAATCTTCCGCATCATGCGGCGCATCAACACCGAGGCCAAGGTGAGCATGCTGCTGGTGGAGCAGAACGCCGCGCTCGCGCTCGATCTCGCCGACCATGCCTACGTGCTGGAGACGGGCCGCGTCGTGATGTCGGGCAAGGCCGCCGACATCAAGAATGACGAGGCCATCCGCAAGTCTTATCTCGGTTACTGAGCGCAGGGATCGCAGATGGAGCAGTTGATCCAGCAGGTTGCCGCCGGCCTCGCCAACGGAGCGATCTATGCGCTCCTCGCCCTGGCGCTGGTGATGATCTTCGTCTCCACCGATCACATCAATTTCGCTCAGGGCGAGATGGCGATGTTCAGCGCCTACCTCACTTGGCAGTTCTTGCAGTGGGGCCTGAACTTTTGGATCGCACTCCCCGTGGTGATGGTGCTCTCCTTTGTCATCGGCGTGGGCATCGAGCGTATCATCTTGAGGCCCTTGCATAGCGCACCCTTGCTCTCCGTGGTCGTGGTATTCATCGGCCTTCTCACCATCTTCCACGCGCTAGCCGGCGGCATCTGGACTCACACCATCAAGGCGGTCCCATCGCCCTTCCCGCAGGTTTCCTTTCCCGGCTCCAGCTACATCGGACCCCACCAGCTCGGCATGATCGCCGTCACCATCGTCATGCTCTTTGCCCTGTTCGCCTTTTTCCGTCTCACACCGCTGGGCCTCGCCATGCGCGCAGCGGCCCAGAACCCGGCGTCCGCGCGCCTGGCTGGCATCAGTGTTGACTGGATGCTCGCGCTTGGATGGGGCCTCGCCGCGGCGGTAGGCGCCGTTGCCGGCTCCATGGTGGCTCCCGCGGTCTATCTGGAGCCCAACATGATGGCGAGCATCCTGCTCTACGGCTTCGCCGGGGCGCTCGTGGGCGGCATCTCCAGCCCGGGCGGCGCTGTCGCGGGCGGGTTCATTGTCGGCGTGCTGGAGAACCTGATCGCCTTCCTCGGCAACGCGCTCGAGCGCGCCACCGGCTTCTATCTCGTCGGCAACGGCGAGAAGCTCACCGTGGCGCTCATCATCGTCATCACCGTGCTAACCCTCAAGCCGAGCGGGTTGTTCGGCCATGTCACCGTGAAGCGGGTCTGAGCCCATGGCCACCACCGCATCCACATCCGGCACCGTCGCTGACACCGCGACCGGTTTCGCCTGGCGCTACCGCTACTGGCTGCTGCTCGTCGTGCTGCCCCTGCTTTTGATCGCGGCCGGTAAGGCCGGCTACATCAGCAACTTTCAGTTCCTCCAGCTCAGCCTGATGATCGTCTACTCGATCGCGGTGCTGGGCCTGATCCTGCTCACCGGCTTCAACGGGCAAATTTCGCTGGGGCATGGCGCCTTCTTCGCCGTCGGTGCGTATACCGCGGCCATCATGATCGATCAGGCCGGTTGGCCGTTCTGGGCGACGCTGCCCGTCGCGGCGCTCGTATGCTTCATTGTCGGCTATCTTTTCGGGCTGCCGGCGCTCCGGCTCGAAGGCCACTACCTGGCGCTGGCCACCTTCGCGCTGGCCGTGGCGGTGCCGCAGATCCTGAAATACAAGCACATCGAGCCGCTCACCCACGGCGTGATGGGCATCAACGTCTTCAAGTCGGACCCGCCGTTCGGGCTTCCGCTCAGCAGCGACCAGTGGATGTTCCTGGTGGTGCTCGCTCTGGCCGCGCTGATGTTCTGGATCGCGCGCAACCTGCTCGACAGCCGCACCGGCCGCGCCCTGGTCGCCATCCGCGATCACTCGATGGCCGCGAGCACGATGGGCATCAACGTCTCGCACTACAAGGCCGTGATGTTCGGCATCAGCGCGCTCTACACCGGCCTCGCCGGCGCCATGCACGGCATCATCTTCGAGTTCGTGTCGCCGGACAGCTTCCGCTTCGAGCTGTCGATCGCAATCCTGGTCGGAGCCGTCGTAGGTGGCATCGCCTCGCTGCCCGGCGCCATCATCGGCGGCGTGTTCGTGCAGGTCATAGAAAAGTACGCCGATGCCCTTACCAAGAAAATCTCGGCGGCCGTGCATCTGCCGCTCGAACTGGAACCCTGGCTGATCTACGGCATCGCCCTGATCATCCTCATGTACACCATGCCGATGGGTATCGCCGGCGGCATGGCGGCGCTGTGGAGGCGCTTGAAGAGATCGTGACGGTGCCCCGCCGCTCACGGTGCAGAACTGGAAAAGGAGGAACGCTATGAAGGTGTACAAACTGATGCTGGCCGGGGCGGGCGCGCTCGCGCTTGCTCTCGCGGCAAGCCCCGCAAGTGCGCAGAAGAAGTACGACGAAGGCGCATCCGATACCGAGATCAGGATCGGCAACACCAATCCCTATTCCGGTCCCGCGTCGGCCTACGGCCAGATCGGCAAGACCATCGAGGCCTACTTCAAGATGGTCAACGACAAGGGCGGCATCAACGGCCGCAAGGTCAACTTCATCACCTATGACGACGGCTACGCGCCGCCCAAGACGGTGGAGATGGTGCGCAAGCTGGTGGAAGAGGACAAGGTGCTGTTCGTCTTCCAGACGCTCGGCACGCCGCCCAACACGGCCATCCACAAATACCTGAACGGCAAGAAGGTGCCGCAGCTGTTCGTGGCCACCGGCGCTTCCGTCTGGGGCAAGCCCAAGGAGTTCCCGTGGACCATGGGCTGGCAGCCCGACTACTCAGACCGAAGGCGTCATCTACGCCAAGCACATCCTGGCCAACGTGAAGGACGCCAAGATCGCCGTTCTGATGCAGAACGACGACTACGGCCGCGACTACTTCAACGGCTTCAAGCAGGGTCTCGGCAAGGACGCCGACAAGATCGTGCAGGTCGCGACCTACGAGGTGGCCGACCCGACGGTCGACAGCCAGATCATCGCGCTGAAGAACTCCGGCGCCAACGCGTTCTTCAACATCACCACGCCGAAGTTCGCGGCGCAGGCGATCAAGAAGGCCGCCGAGATCGGCTGGAAGCCGGCGCACTACCTCAACAACGTGTCGTCCTCGGTCGGCGCGGTCATGAAGCCCGCCGGCTTCGACGCCGGCCAGGGCATCCTGACGGCCTCCTACATCAAGGACCCCACCGAACCCGCAGTCGGACAAGGATGCCGACATGGTCGCCTGGAACGCGTTCATGGATAAGTACTATCCCGGCGGCGACAAGACGAGCACGTTCCCCGCGTATGCCTATGCGGTGACATCGACGCTCGTCGAAGTGCTCAAGCGCGCAGGCGACAATCTCACGCGCGAGAACGTCATGAAGCAGGCTGCCAGCATGAAGGGCGTCGAGATCCCGTTGCTGCTGCCCGGCATCAAGATCAACACCAGCGCGACCGACTTCTATCCGATCCAGTCGGTGCAGTATGGCGCGCTTCAAGGGCGAGACCTTCGAGCTGTTCGGCAACATCCTGTCCGCCGAGGCGGAGTAGCCGCTGCATTCCGGCCTCTGCCGGTGAGGCGGGCAGCCGGGCCTTTACAAATCGGCCCATCGGGCATACCTTGCCCGGTGGGCTTTTCTATTCAACCGCACATGACAACGGCACCCGCACCTGCTCCCCTTTCCGCAGCGCTCGTCAGCGGCGACCGCACGCCTTGACGCGTGCCGCCTTCGATCAGCGTGTCCTGCGCGCCGCCTCCGGACTCGCGGCCCTCGGCGTGCGCCAGGGTGACTGCGTCGCGCTGCTGCTGCGCAACGACTTCGCTTTTCTGGAAGCCTCGCTCGCCGCCGTGCGCATCGGCGCCTATGCCGTCCCGATCAACTGGCATTTCAAGGGCGACGAGGTCGCCTACATCCTGGAGGACTGCGGCGCCAAGGTGCTTGTCGCGCACGCCGACCTGCTCGCTCCCATCGCCGGCTCCCTACACCGCAGGCGTCAAGGTGCTCGCGGTCCGAACACCGCCGGAGATCGCCACTGCCTATGGTTCTGCCCCGAGCGGCCGGCCGCAAGGTGCCCCCGAGTGGGGCGCTTGGCTCGCAACCTACGCGCCCTGGCAAGGACCGCCGCTGCCGCAACCTGCCAGCATGATCTACACCTCCGGCACCACGGGCCGGCCCAAGGGCGTGCGCCGCCAGCCGATGACCGCCGACCTCGAAGCACGCATGGGCGACTACCGCGAGCGCGTCTATGGCCTGAAGCCCGGCGTGCGCACCATGATCCCGGGGCCGCTCTATCACTCGGCACCCAACGCCTTCGCCCTGCGCGCCGCGCGCGTCGCAAGCCTGATCGCGCTGATGCCGCGCTTCGATCCGGAGGCCTTCCTGGCTCTGGTCGAGAAACACCGCATCGAGGCCATGTTCATGGTTCCGACCATGTTCGTGCGCCTGCTCAAGCTGCCGGCCGAAGTCCGCAAGCGCTACGATCTGTCGTCGCTCAAGTTCGTCATGCACGCCGCCGCCCCCTGCCCGCCCGAAGTGAAGCGCGGCATGATCGAGTGGCTGGGCCCGGTCATTCACGAGTTCTACGGCAGCACGGAGTCAGGTGCCGTCACCGTCGTCGACAGCCATGAGTGGCTCGAACGGCCGGGCACCGTCGGCCGGCCCATCAGGGGCGGCGAGGTGCGCATCTACGACGATGCCGGCCGCCGCCTCGGACCAGGGGACATCGGCGAGGTCTATACGCGCCTCGCGTTCCTCCCGGAATTCACCTACCACCAGCTTCCCGACAAGCGCGCCGAGATCGACCGCGAGGGCTTCATCACCAGCGGCGACGTCGGCTACCTCGACGACGCCGGCTACCTGTTCCTCTGCGACCGCAAGCGCGACATGGTGATCTCCGGCGGCGTCAACATCTACCCGGCGGAGATCGAGGCCGTCCTCATCAACTGCCCCGGCGTGAAGGACTGCGCCGTGTTCGGCATCCCCGACGGCGAATACGGCGAGCAGCTCCTGGCCATCATCGAGCCGCAGCCCGGGCCTCCCCCGTCCCTCGCCGACGTCCGCGCCTATCTCGGCCAGCACCTCGCCGGCTACAAGGTGCCCAAGCGCATCGAGTTCGGGCGCGACCTTCCGCGTGAGGACTTGGGCAAGATCTTCAAGCGCCGCCTGCGCGATCCCTATTGGGCCGATACGGGCCGCGCCATCTGACGCCCCGCCGCGAGCCTCAACCTTTCCGCTCGATCCCCGCCATCATCTCCAGCATCGCGCAGACCGCGCCGCTGTCCTCGTCGGCTTTGCCCATGGCGAGGGTCGCCGCGTAGAGCGCAGACGCGGTGTTGAACAGCGGGGTGGGGCAGTCGAGATCGGAGGCGAACGCGCCGATCACGGTGAGGTCCTTCTTCCAGATGTCGGAGCGCACGGTGGCGGGCACGTAGGTGTTGGCCGCCATCATCGGTCCGCGCACCTCGAACATGCGCGAGGTGCCGGCGCCGGACGAGATCACTTCCACCGTCCGGTGCGGATCGAGGCCGGCCTTCATGGCGAGCACCAGCGCCTCGGCGGCGGCGACGTTGTGGATTGCCACCAGCAGGTTGGCGATGAACTTCATCTTGCTGCCGTTGCCGTAGGCGCCGAGATCATGGACCTTGCGCGTGAAGCCGAGGAACATCGGCTCCAGCCGCTTGATGCTCGCGCTGTCGCCGCTGGCGAAGGCGACGAGGTCCTTGACGGCGGCCTGCGCGCCGGTTCCAGACACCGGGCAGTCGAGCGCAGTGTGCCCGGCTTTTTCCAGGATCTCCCGGAACCTCATCTTGTCGTCGAGTGCAATCGTGCTCGCCTCGACGACTGTGCGCGGGCCGGCGCCGGTGCGGGCGATGACTTCGGCGGTATCGAGCACTGCGCGCGCAGTCGGCAGGCTGGTGATGATGTCGCTCACGGTCTCGGCCAGCGCTTCGCGCGCTGTGTACGAGTTCGACGCCGGCGGCCCTCGCTTCGGCGCTGCGCGTGATGTCGGGGTCGTAGCCGATCACCGTCCAGCCGTCGGCGATCAGATTGCGCGCGAACGCGCCGCCCATGATGCCGAGGCCGACGACGCCGACGGTGCCTTGCATTGCCGCCTCCCAGAATTTCACAAGCTGCCGGTCATCCCGGTGCTTGTCACCGGGATCCAGCGCTCTGCTGGCTCCGGCGTCTGTTGATGGATGGATGCCGGGAACAAGTCCCGGCATGACAACTACTGCGTCTTGTACCAGTCCAGGATCTGCTCGCCGGTCCACGACACGACGCCTTCGTGCGCCGAGGATGTCCGTGAACGTGCGTTCCACGTGGCCGATGCGATGCGGCACGCCCGAGAGATAGGGATGGCAGGAGATGGCCATGATCTTCGCCCGGTCGGCCGACTCCGCATAGAGGCAGCGGAAGTGGTCCATGGCGCGGGTGTGGAATTCCTCGGAAGCGTGGTGCTGCAGGTTCATCATGACGATGTCGTGCACCTCGAACGTGTAGGGCAGCGCGACCATGTTGCCGTGCTTCGTCTTCAACGTCACGGGATCGTCGTCGAGCACGTAGTCGCCGATGTACTCCACGCCCGCTTCGGCCAGATAATCGAGCGTGTCGAAGGTCTGCGTCAGGCCGGGGCCGAACCAGCCGCGCGGGCGCTTGCCGGAGAACTTCTCGATGACGTCCATGGTCTTGCCGATGATGGCGCGCTGGTCCTCCAGCTTGTGCATGGGGATCTGCTCGTAGCTGTGCGCGTTGAGCTCCCAGCCGCTGTCGATGCAGGCCTGCACCACGGGCGCGTAGGTCTCGCAGATCTTGGCGTTGATGGCGACGGTGGGCTTGGCCTTGATGCGCTCGAACATCCGGCGCAGCCGCCAGAAGGCGACGCGCATGCCGTACTCGTGCCAGCTCCAGTTCGGCAGGTCGGGGATCTGCGGCTGGCCCTGCGGCGGCGTGATCACCATGCGTGCCATCGGCCGCGCCAGGTCCCAGTCCTCCAGCGAGAACACCGGCCACACGACGAGCCGGACGCCGTCCGGAAGCTTCAGCGGCGGGCGACCCTCGATGGGCTGAAAGGCGAAGCGTTCACGGGGATGCACGGCGATTTCCTCCAGGCTGGTTTTATGTGCGGATGATCGAAGCAATGAGCTGTGGAGTCAACGCGATCGACTTCGCAGATCATCTCAGTTTTCGTGCAGAGAAATGAATGCTTCGCGGCTCAACTCACAGTCGCGCAGGATCTTGCTCAGCAGTCCGGTGCCGACAATATCGCGGCCATGAACAGGCACGGTTGTCGTCCGGCCATCGATCGTGGCGGAGCAAATGATGGCTGCCTTTGACCCGTGCGAGCTTGAATCCGCCGTTGGCCAGCGCGTCGATCACCTCACGCCCTGTCAGGCGCGGCAGCCGTGTCACGCCGGCACGCTGACTCGCTCCACCGCAACGAACTCAAGCGGTTCCACTGGCTCGCCGCGATCTTCCAGGTGCAGCTGGATGGCTTCGGTGATGCGGACCATCAGCTCCTCTCGCGTGGCTGCCTGGGTGTAGCATCCCGGCAAGGCTGGCACAGAGGCCACGAGGAGACCGTCAGAATCGCGCTCTATTACAACATTGAATTCGGTGGGCATCACACGCCGGCTCCGCCAGTGTTCAGCAGAGCTGAATATAGCAAGTTCACGTAACGTGAACCAGCGGCCCTACAAATCCTGCTCCATCCACTCGCGCTGCACGTCCGCGCACCAGTTGCCGACGTTCCACTGGCCCCAGGCGCCGAGGCCGGCGAGTTCGTGCTCGCCGGCGTAGACGGGGACGTGGATGACGGAGAGGCCGTCGTGGGCGTGCGCGGCCTTGAGCGCGCTCTTGAGTTCGTCGGCCGTCCAGCCGCCGTGGATGGCGTTGACGCCGGACACGGCGCCGGCGAGACGCACGTAGTCGACGGCCACGCCGTCGTTGGTGCGGAAGCCATGGCCGTATTGCGCCATCTGCAGGCCGGTGATCGCGGC
Source organism: uncultured Alphaproteobacteria bacterium (assembly GCA_963782855.1). Taxonomy (GTDB): domain Bacteria; phylum Pseudomonadota; class Alphaproteobacteria; order Rhizobiales; family Hyphomicrobiaceae; genus AWTP1-13. Next base: position 108,626 of record CAWALW010000015.1, read on the forward strand.
CATGCGGCGGTTGTCGAAGATGACGATGGTGCCGCGCACGCCGTGCTCGACGCCGTCGATCAGGATCTGCGGGTTCATCATGAAGGAGCCGTCGCCGGTGAAGGCGATGGTGTAGCGCGGCTTGTCCGCGATTGCCGAGGCGAGCAGCCCGCTGACGCCGAAGCCCATGTAGGAGGCGCCGGACTCGGTGAACGTGTCGCCCGTCTGGTCGTCCTCGACGATCTGGAAGCCGTTGGCCTGCACGTCGCCGGCGTCGAACAGCTTGGCGGCGCCGATGCTCTTGGCGAAGTCGGCGACGATCTTGATGGCCGCGGGCTGCGCGAGCGCGGGGCGCTGCCAGACCTCATCGCGGATGGGCGCAGCCTCGAAGCGCGCGCGCTTGTAGGCGGACCACTCGGCCTTCTTGGCGGCGCAGGCGGCGAGCCAGTCCGCCTTGTTGGCGGCGGCCTTCGCAGCTTCAAGCTTCGCCGCGAGGCGATCTGCGACGGCGGAGATATCCCCGATCAGCGCCAGCGTGCGATTGTAGTGCGTGGCGTCGCCAAGGTCGCCGTTGATGTTGATGACGTGCTGAGCCTTCTTGTAGCCGATGCCGGAGCAGTCCGCCTGGCACACCGCCCGCGAGCCGATGACGATCAGCACCTCGGCTTCCGCGGCCGCGTAGTTGCCGCTGATGGAGCCCTTCGAGCCGCCCACGTGCATGTTCTGAGCGTGCGCGTCCGGCAGCACGCCGGTGGAGCCGGGCGAAAGCACGACGGCCGCGCCAGCAGCCTCAGCGAGGCGGCGCACGGCCGCGTCGTGCCCGCGCGTGCCGCCACCGGCCTTGATGGCGACCTTGCGGGCCTTGGCGATCAGACCGGCGCCTTCGTCGAACGGTGCATCGGTGGCAGGCGCCAGCGGCACCAGCTTCGGCCGCTCCGGCAGCGCGGCAAGATTGAGCGTCAGGCGTGCCGGTTGAGTATTGAGCGGCAGCAGCAGGAAGAACGGCCCGGCGCGGTAGGGATGGTTCACCGTCACGCGCTCCGCGGCGCAGTGCGTCGCGCATCGCCGCGGGCGTGTGCAGTACGTAGGAGCGGCCCATGATCGCCGTCATCTGGCCGAACAGGCCCTGCTCCTCCTTCGGCACCTGCTGCATGTTGTAGCCTTCGCCGAACGTCGTCTCGTCGCCGTAGATGTGATAGACGCCGACGCCGTTCGAGGCCGCCGCCAGCGAGCCGGCAAACGCCTGCAGCGCGCCCGGACCGATGGAGGTCACCACGGCCGGCGTCTCGCCGTACTGCCAGCGCAGCGCCGTGGCGGCATGCGCCATCGCCACCTCGTTGCGGCAGTTGAAGGTGCGCGTGACACCCTCCTCCTCGTAGATGCGCAGCACCTCGCCGAGATCGGTCGAGCCGTGGCCGAAGATGGCGAGATACTTGCGCACCCCCTGCTTCAGCAGGCCAAGCACGAGCGCTTCCGACAGCGTGGCGTCAACCAGCTTCGGCAGAGAGCCGCCTGCGACTGCCGCATCAAGCCCGCCCGCGCTCTTGATCGCGCGCGCGCGCATCCGCATCGCAGACGTCCGCTCCGGTTCTTTCTGCGCGCTCGCCATGGCCTGCCTCGTTGCAGAGTCCATCTGTCATACCGGGGCTCGTCCCCGGTATCCAGCCGTCCTCGCGTGCGTAGGTTTATTGTGCTGTCTGCAGACGTCAGCTTTTCGTATCGCTAAACGCCGCCCTCGGTATCCCTCAGGAACGCAGCCACCATCTTGTTCCACTCCTGCCAGTGGCGGCGATAGGCGTAGTGGCCGCCCTCCGGCGCGATGATGAGGCGTGAGCCCGGTATCGCCTTGTGCAGATCCTCGGACTGATACGATGGCACGGTCGCGTCATCGAGCGTGCCGACGATCAGCGACGGCGCCCTGATGCGTCCGAGGTCGGCCTCGCGATCATGCGCCACCGACATGTCGAGCCGCTGCGCGAGAACGTCGACCGGCGCCACCGTCGCCAGTGCGCGCTTCTCCAGCTCCATCACGTTGTCGAGATTGAAGCGAAACTGCTGCGGGCCGTTGGTGAAGAGCGAGGAGACCCTGACATACTCGGCCGGCCCGTAAGAAAGCGCGATCTGCTTGCGCGCCGTCTGCACGCGCGTGATGAACTCGTCTGCCTTCACCCAGGTATTGGAAAAGATCGCGCAGCGCAGGCGATCCGAATAGTCGATGGCGATGTTCTGCAGCACGCAGCCGCCCGTCGACGTACCGGCGATGTGCGCCTCGGCGATGCCGAGCGTATCCATCAGCGCGATCACGTCGCGCGCGATCTCGTCCGTGGAGTAGCCGCTGGCAGGCTTGTCGCTATCCCCCGTGCCGCGATGATCGAAGGCGATGCAGTGGTAGCGTTGCGAGAACTCCGCCATCTGGAGGCTCCACGCATCCTTCAGTCCGACCAATCCAGGAATGAAGATAAATGCGGGTCCCGATCCGCGCTCTTCGATGTCGAGCGTGATCCTTCCGACATCGAGCCTAGGCAACGCCACTCTCCAGCGTTGCCCGCGCCTGCTGCCTACTCGCCGCTTGCCAGGATTTCCGCGACCTCGACCACGCGGCCCTCGCGTGCGCTCTTTGCGCCGGCCTTGATGACGGCGAGGTTGCGGGCTCCCCAGAAGCCGTCCGTCTCGGGTGCTGCGCCCGTGCGCGCGCATTCGGCGAACTCGTCGAGCTCCTCGCGGATCGTATCGTTCGCTTCCGTTGGGACTGCACGCGCCGTCTTCTCACCGCGCTTCAAGTGCCGCAGACCAGAGAACAGGTCGTAGTAGGCACTCGCCTCCTTGCCGTAGATGTTCATCATGTAGAACTCGGAAGCGGACGCGTAGGAAGCAGTCAGGTTGGAAAGAGCATTGTTCTCGTGCTGCAAGATCATGTTGGCGACATCCGGGTTGTCGCCGGGAAGCACGAGCTGAGCCAGACGGGCAGAAACGCTCTTGATCGGGCCCCATCAGGAATTCGAGCACGTCGATATAGTGGATTCCAATCTGCAACATGACGCCGCCGGGCATTCCTTCCGCCGTGTAGCGCCATGACGTCATGTCGAACTGGCCGAGCCTGTCGCGGCTGATGTTGCATTCGGCTTGCACCAGCTTGCCGAAATGGCCTGCGTCGATTTCCGATTTGATCCAGCGAAAGTGTTTTTCTCGCCGTCGCTGGTATCCGAGCGCCAGCACGACGCCAGCCTTCTTGCACGCCTCCGCGATCGCAAGCGCGTCGCTGCACCGTGTTGGCGATCGGCTTGTCGAGGAACACGTGCTTGCCGGCTTCCGCCGCCTGCCGGGTCGTCTCCAGGTGTACGTTATTGGGCGTCGTATTGATGACGGCTGCGATCGATGGGTCCTTCAGTATCTCCTCGTAGCTTGCTGCCGGCCGGCAGCCGTATTTCTCCGCGAATGCCCGCCGCTTGTCCGCCGAGCGCGTGTAGCAGGCCACGATCTCGAACTGGCCGGACCGCTGCATGGCGTCCGCCAGCACATCGGACCACCACCCCATTCCCAGTGCCGCAACGCGAACCGGCGCTTGGCTCATCGTTCATCTCCCATCGGGTGTCAGTTGAAAGAGGTGTCCCGCAGCGGCAGCGTCCCGGTCATGCCCGTTCCGCTTCGTCGGCGATGGACTTCCGGTAGCCGAAGGCCCAGGCGCTCGCCTGCAGGATGAGGAGGAGGCCGGCGACCACCGCGATCACGATCAGTGAGGCGTTGTCGGCGAAAGTTGCGTAGGAGCCTCCCGACATGGTCAGCGCGAGGCGGAAGTTCTCCTCCAGCCGATCGCCCAGCACGAGGGCCAGCAGCAGCGGCGCCATCTCGTAGTTGAACTTGCGCAGGATGTAGCCGGCGACACCCGACAGCACCATGATCCAGATGTCGGCGGCTTTGAAGTTCACGCTGTAGACGCCGATGATCGAGATCACCAGGATCGTGGGCATCAGCCATCCGTAGGGGATGCGCAGCAGGTTCACGAAGATGCCGACGAGCGGCAGGTTGAGGATCACCAGGATGATATTGCCGATGTACATGCTCGCCACGAACCCCCAGAACACGTCGGGGTGCTCGGTCATGAGGAGCGGACCTGGCTGCACCCCGTGGATCATCAGCGCCGAGAGCAGGACCGCGGTCGCCGGGATCGAAGGGATGCCCAGCGCCAGCAGCGGGATCATGGCCGTGCCGGTGGTCGCATTGTTGGCGGTCTCGGGTCCAGCCACGCCTGCGATGGCGCCCTTGCCGAACTGCTCGGGATTCCTGGAGAAGCGCTTCTCGACGGCATAGGACACGAACGTCGATACGACGTGGCTCACGCCCGGAACGATGCCGAACAGGAACCCGATGATCGAGCCGCGCCCGATCGCCGGTGTTGCTTCCTTCAAGTCCTTCCAGCGCGGTATGAGGTCCCTGAACTTCGGGCGGATGGCCTTGATGGCCTCGCTCCTTTCCAGGTTGAGCAGAATCTCGGAAAGGCCGAACAGGCCGATTGCGAGCGCCGTGAACGACAGTCCGTCGGCCAGGCCAAGGTTGCCGAAGGTGAAGCGCGGCAGGCCGGTGAGCTTGTCGAGGCCGATGGTGCCGAGCGCAAGCCCCAGGAGGATCATGGCCGCGGTCTTGACGCGCGATCCGCCCGATACAAGCGTGATGACGCCCAGCGCCATCAGCATCAGCACCACTTCCACCGATGGACCGATCGCAATCATGACGTTCGCCAGCGGTGGGGCCACCAGCATCAGGCCGAGGACCGAAAGCGGTGCCTCCAACGAAGCTGCCCAGCGCGGCGATCACCAGCGCCGGGCCGGCGCGGCCCTGGCGCGCCATCTCGTAGCCGTCGATGCAGGTGATGACGGAGGCGGCCTCACCCGGGATGCGCACCAGGATCGAGGTGGTGGAGCCACCGTACATGGCGCCGTAGAAGATGCCCGCAAGCATGATGATCGCGCTGGCGGGATCGAGACCGAAGGTGAGCGGCAGCAGCAGCACCATGCCTGCCAGCGGTCCCAAGCCCGGCAGCACGCCGACGATGGTTCCCCACAAGCAGCCGATGAAGCAGTAGAACAGCGGCTTCCAGCCGAGAACGCTGGCAAATCCCATCATCAACTGGTCGAACGCAGCCATCGTGTACGCCTAGAACAGGCCGGTTGGAGGCAAAGCGGGGAGACGTGCCGCAAGTTCGCCCCAGAACCTGCCAGTCGGCAACCTGACACCCAGAGCAAACCCGAAGACGGCCCACACCAGCACCATCCCCAGGCTGGCGCCGAGCAGCGCGCGCCAGACCCCGGTGCGCGCGACGAGCAGCAGAAGGGAGGCCACGAAACCGCCGAGCACCAGATAGAAGTCCGCTTGCTCGAAGAAGAAAGCCACGCCCACGAGCGCGGCCAGCGCGACCAGCACGTCCCGGTGGCCGACAAAGACAACCTCGTCTTCCGGCTGCGAGCGCACGGCGAGAAACAGGATCGTGAGCGATACCAGGCCGAGGGCGACGCCGAGCGCGAACGGGAAGAAGCCGGGGCCCGGCAGTCCTACGCGACCGAAGTCGAGGAGTGGCGACTGCGAGATGAAAAAGACAGCGACCGCCAGCAGCGCAGCCGCCACCACGATCTCTCCGCCGCGTGCAGACACAGGGCGCCCCCAGGCGCCCTGTGCCGAAGCATCCTGCCGTGCTCCCTGGTCATCTGCCACTCATTGACCCCCAAACTCAGGTTCCAGCGTGACGAACGCCGGCCCTACTTCTTCAGGCCAACCGACTTCATCACTGCGGCAGTCGCTGCGTCGTCCGCGGCAATCATCTTGGTGAACTCGCCGCTCGGCTGGTAGGCCGGAGTGAAGCCGATCGTCTTGCCGGCCTCCTTGAAATCCTCCGACTCCACCGTCTTCTTGATGGCGTCCTGCAGCTTGGTGATCACCGCCTTGGGCGTGCCCTTCGGCGCCGAGATGCCGCGCCACAGATCCATCGCCGTCTTGAAGCCCTGCTGCTTGGCGGTCTTCACATTGGGAAACGCCGGATCGGGGATCGTGCCGAGCACGGCGAGCACGCGCAGATTGCCGGCCTTCACCTGCGATACGAACGCTTGCGGGAACTGGACGGCCGCTTCGATGCGGTCACCCAGCAGATTGGTCACGGCCTGACCAGCGCCGAAGGGGACGTCGATGATCTTGCCGTCGCGCTCCGCGAACAGGGCCACCGCAACCAGGTGGGTTTGGCTACCTTTGCCGGAATGTCCAACACGCACTTTCTCGGGATTGGCCTTGGCGTAGTCGACCAGCTCCTTGAGCGTCTTGAACTGCGAATCCGCCTTCACGGCCAGCACCGGGTTCTCGATGGTGACACGGGCGACGTGCTCCAGGTTCTTGTAGTCGAAGGGCAACTGGCCCGTGTGGAACGTCGTCGAGATCGAATTGGAACTCCATACGATGGAGTAACCGTCGGCCTTCTGTTGCGACAGATAGGTGTAGCCCACCGCGCCGCCGGCGCCGGGCTTGTCGATGATGGGAACCGGCGCTGACAGGACCTTGGCCATGCCGTCGGCGAGCTTGCGCGCCGTGGTGGTCGATGCGCTGGCAGCGCCGAACAGCGTCGTCATCTCAATTGGCTTGCCGTCGGGATAGGACTGGGCGAGGCCCAGAGTAGCTGCTGTGACGAGGGTCGCCGCCGCGAAGAGCGTGCGTCGGGCGTACATAAACATTTCAATCCTCCACTTTAGTTTGCAGTCACTTCCCGCAACCGGCAGACCCGCACACATTCATTCCGCAGCCATTCGGCTTGCGTTAGCTCGTGACGCTTTCGCGATGATCCCCTCGAGTACCTTTTCGGGCGTTGCGGGCAGCGATGTGATCCGCACCCCGACGGCATCGTAGATGGCGTTCATGACCGCGGGAATGGTCGGAATCATGGCGGGCTCGCCGATGCCCTTGACGCCGAGCGGCCCGATCGGATCGGGGTCCTCCAGGATCACCGAGGTCACCTGCGGCACGTCGAGCGAGGTCGGCAGGATGTACTTGGCAAGATTGGGCGTGGTGGCGTGGCCGTTAACCGTACGGTAGTCCTCCATCAGGCCCTGGCCGAGCGCCTGCACGATGCCGCCCTCGATCTGGCCTTCGACCCCGCGCGGATTGACCGCACGGCCGACGTCATGCACCGCCCAGATGCCGAGCACCTGCACCTCGCCGGTCAGCGTATCGACTTCGACTTCGGCAACCTGGCAGCCGAACACGTAGGCCTGCCAGGGCCGTCCTGAGCCGTCGACGGGATCGAGCCCGGTGGTGTCGGTGCCGAACGAGGCCGAGCCGACGGGCACCACGCCGCGGCTCTTGGCGAGATGCACCGCATCGCCCATCGGCATCTTGTGGTTGGTGCCTTCTGCCCAGGCCTCGCCGGCTGCCGTCCGGATGCTGCGGCCGTCGACGCCCCAGTGCTTGGCAAGCACCTCGACGAGCGCCGCCCGCGCCTGCCGCGAGGCGAGCGCAACGGCATTGCCGATCATGTAGGTCTGGCGCGTGGCGCCCGCGTGCGCCGCTTCCGGCGAGCGCGCCGTGTCGTTGTCGCCGATGGTCACGTCCTGCGGGCCGCACGCCCAGTTCCTGCGCGGCGATCTGCGCCAGCACGGTCAGGATGCCCTCGCCGATCTCGGTGACGCCGGTGACGATCTTGGCCGTGCCGCCGTCGTCGATCTCCGCCCACGCGCCGGCGCGATCCACCGTCGCAGTGCGGGCGATCCCGTACCAGCAGGCAGCAACGCCGCGGCCGCGCTTCTTCGCCATCACGCCACCTCGCTCTTGGGCCGGCTGGCGGATGGCGCAAGCCGTGCGCCGAGCGTGCAGGACGGCCGGGTCGCCCTCGCCGCCGAGATCGCCGCGCGCGGCGCCGCGTGACGTTGGCGCGCCCGACTTCCCAGCGCGCGGCCTTCTCGGCCGCATCGAGCGCGCGCGTCAGGCTGACGGACTTGAGGGTCTGCTTCGTGTGCGTGGTCGCGCCGTCGCGCATGGCATTGATGCGCCGGATCTCGAACGGATCGAGCCCGAGCTTCTCGGCGCAGATGTCGAGATGCGTCTCGGTGGCGAACTGGCTCTGCAGCGCGCCGAACGAGCGGAAGGCGCCCGACGGCGTGTTGTTGGTATAGACGCCGTAGGTATCGACCTTGACGTTGGGGATGGCATACGGCCCCGCCGCCAGGATCGCCGCCTTGCGCATCACGCCTTCCGTCGACATGCCGTAGGCGCCGCCGTCGGAGATCATCTTGATCTCGACCGCCGTGATGCGGCCGTCGCGTGTCAGCCCCATCTTGTAGGTCGTGTGCGAGGGATGCCGCTTGGCGGTGGTGATGATGGACTCCTCGCGCGTGAACACCAGCCGCACCGGGCGCCGCGTCTTCATCGCCATCAGGGCGAGCATGCCCTGGTAGACCATGTCCTCCTTGCCGCCGAAGCCGCCGCCGACCGGGCTCATGATGAAGCGCACCTTGTTGATCGGCTGCGCGATGATGCGCGACAGCATGTGCCGGTGGTGCGTGATGTTCTGGCTCGGCGACAGGATGGTGACGACGCCGTCGTGATCGACATAGGCGAGGCCAGCCTCCGGCTCCAGGTAGGCGTGCTCGACCTGCTGCGTGGAATAGGTCTCCTCCACGATCAGGTCGGATTCGGCAAAACCCTTGGCGATATCGCCGACACGGATCGGGATGTGCTTGACGAGGTTGTCGGGCGCATACTCGTGCAGCACCGGCGCGCCTGACTTCATCGCCTCATGCGCGTCGAACACGGCCGGCAGCGGCTCGTACACGACTTTGATCTTTGCCAGCGCGCGGCGCGCAATCAGCGGGTCCTCGGAGGCAACGGCCGCCACCTGCTCGCCGACATAGCGCACCTTGCCGCGCGCCATGATCGGCTGGTCGTGGACGAACACGCCGAAGCCGTCGACACCCGGCACGTCCGCACACGTGATGACGCCCTCGACGCCATCCATCGCCTCCGCCTGCGACGTGTCGATCGACACGATGCGTGCGTGCGGGTGCGGCGAGCGCAACACCGCCATGTGCAGCATGTGCGGCAGCACCATGTCGCCGGCATACTTCAGCGCGCCCGACACCTTGCTCGGCGCATCCAGCCGGCGCACGTTGACGCCGATGAAAGCGCCGTCGGCCGCTTCTTCCTCGGCCAGCGCGCTTGCAGGCCGGCGACCGTTCTGGACGTCGCGCGCCAGCTCGACCGCGTCGAAAATCTTCTGGTAGCCCGTGCAGCGGCAGATGTTGCCGCCGAGCCGCTCCTTGATCTCCTCGCGGCCGGCGAACGGGTTGGCGCGCAGCGCCGCGGTCGCCGCCATCACCATGCCGGGGATGCAGTAGCCGCACTGGCTCGCGCCCGCCTTGTGGAACGCCTGCTGCAGCACCGACAGCTCGCCGGCCTTGGCGAGCCCCTCGACCGTCTCGATCGTCGTGCCCTGCGCTTTTGCGGCCGGCACGAGGCAGGACTTCAGCAGCACGCCGTCGACGAACACCGAGCAGGTGCCGCACTCGCCGGCGCCGCAGCCTTCCTTGGTGCCGGTGTGGCCGAGATCGTCGCGCAGGAAATCGAGCAGCCGCAGGTGCGGCTTGGCGTTGCGCGCGATCCTGCGGCCGTTGATCGTCGCCTCGATGCGCAAGTCAGGCATAGGCGGCCTCCAGCTCGGGTGCGAGCACGCCGGCGCCTCCGGCGTTGCGCACCGCCGTCATCAGCGCGCGCAGCATGAAGCCCCGCACGACTTCGCGGCGATACTCCTGTCGCGTCCGCGAAGCCACCAGCGCAACCGGCATATCTGCCGCCTGCTCCAGCCGCTCTCCTGTCAGCGGTCCCTCACAAAGAAATGTTTCGACCTCGCCCAGGCGCTGCGGCACCGGGCCAATGCCGCCGATGGCAAGGCGCGCGTCCTCGATCCGCTGCTTGGCCGCATCGAGCTTGACCAACACGGCGAGACACACAAGCGAGATCACCAGCGACCGCCGATGCCCGACCTTCTCGAAGCTGGCGCCATAGCCGGGCAACGCATCGCACTCGAGGCCGACCAGCAGTTCGTCGTCTTGCAACGCCGTCTTGCCGGGCCCGAGAATGAAGGCATCGAGCGCAACCTTGCGCCGCTCGATCTTGCCGCCGCGCTTGGCCGCGAGCTTCACGCGCGCGCCATGAGCGATCAGAGGCGGCGTTCCATCCGCGGCCGGCGAGGCATTGATGACGTTGCCGCCGACGGTGGCGGATTCCCGGATCTGGTCATCGGCGAACCACACCGCGCACTGCGGCATCACCGGGAGCGCCTGCACCAGCGCCGGATCGTCCAGAAACCGCTGGAACGGCACGGCCGCGCCGAGCCGCACATGCGTGCCCTCGACGCGCCGCTCGTTCAGCTCCGGAATCTTGGAGACGTCGATCAACACGGGTATCTCGACGTCGCCGGCCCGTCCCTCGCGCGCCCACGGCAGCGTATCCGTCGCGCCCGCGATGATACGATATCGCCCGCGATGCGCTGCCATCGCGTCGAACGCCTCGTCGAGCGAAGCCGGCGTGAGATATTCGTCGCAGATCAGCATTGTCTGACCGCTTCTTCTCCCTCTCCCCATGAAGAATGGGGCGAGGGAATTGTCACTCGGCCGCTTCTCGCGCTCCGCACCGCGACGCCCTTCGCCTTCACCACCACCTTGATGGCGTCGTCGACGCGATCCTTGGCGTAGCGCAGCGCCGTCGGCAGATCGTCGAGCGCGAACGTGTGCGTGTGGATCAGCGTGGCATCGAAGCGTTTCTGGCGCATGAACGCTTCCGCGCGGTGCGTCGCGCTCTTGCCCTCGCCGCGGATGCCGTAGAGGTAGATGTTGTTGCGCACGATGTGCGCCACATCCACCGGCACCTGCTCGTGCGGGAACGCCGCGAGGCACACCTTGCCGCCGCGGTTCACCATGTAGAGCGCCTCGTTGACCGCGTTGGTGGCGGCCGAGCACTCCACGACATAGTCGACGCCCTTGCCGCCGTTCGCCTTCTTCACGGCAGCGACGACGTCAGGGTCCTTGCGGATGTTGATGACGTGATCCGCGCCGAGCTTCTTGCCGAGTTCCAGCCGGTTGTCGCGCGTGCCTGTAAGAATGACCGGCTGCGCACCGAGCGCCTTGGCCACCGCCACGCCCATCAGGCCGATGGGGCCGGGCCCCGTCACGACCACGCTCTCGCCTGCGACCAGTCCACCAAGCTCGGTCAGGCCGTACATGGCCGTGCCGGCGGTGACGACCAGTGTCGCTTCCTCGTCGGACATGTCGTCCTGGATCGCGACCAGCGTGTTGATGTTGTTGACCTGGTACTCGCAGAAGCCGCCGTCGGTCGTGAAGCCGTTGGCGCGATGGCCCTTGTCGACGTCGCCGTAGTTCAGGCCGTAGTTGTGGCACGAGGTATACATGCCCTCGCGGCAGCGCTTGCACTGCCCGCAGCCGGCGTGAATTTCCACCGAGACGCGCTGGCCGATCTTGTATTCATCGACGCCGGGACCCTGGGCCACCACCGTGCCCATGTACTCATGACCCGGCGTCCAGTCCTTGCCGTAGGGCAGACCGCCCTGGATCAGCGCCGGCGGACCGTGCGCGATCACGTCGAGGTCGGTGGCGCAGATGGCGACCGCGTCGATGCGCACCAGCACCTCGGCCTTCTTCGGCACCGGCACCGGCTTTTCCTTCAGCGAGAGCTTGTCGGGAGCGTCCAGCACCCACGCCCGCATCTTTTCCGGAACCGGGAAGTCCTTGCTCGTCTTCACTCCGGGTGGCGCGTACATGGTGCCCTCTTCAGTTGACCTGCCCGTTGCCGTTTTCGGCCGGCGGCGTTTCCGCGGTTTGCGCGCCGAACTCAGCCGAAAGCGCGCGCGCTGCCAGCATGACGGCCTCGCGCATGCGTCCGACATGCTCATCGCTGGCGCGCAATGTGGGCGTCGACGCGCTGACCGCCCCGACGACCGCGCCGAGATGATCGCGAATGGCAGCTCCGATGCAAACGACGCCCGGCTGGAACTCTTCCCGGTCCACCGCGTGCCCGTTGCGGCGAACAAGCCGCAGCTCTTCGATCAGCGCATCCGCGTCGGTGATCGTATGCGGCGTGAACGCGGTCATGCGCCCGAGCGCCAGAATGCGGCGCATTTCGATGCTCCGGCAGCCAGGCCAGCATCGCCTTGCCGGTCGCTGTCGCATGCGCCGCGTCGGAGGCGCCGACAGCTCCGGTATCGACGCGCACCGCGTGACGGCCTTCGCGCTTCATCAGCGTGATGATGGAATCGCCCTGCAGCACGGCAAGGTGCACGCTCTCGCCGGTCTCATCGTTGATGCGCTCGATGTAGGGTTGCGCACGCCGCGGCAGGTCGACCTGCTTCAGGAACGCTTGCCCGAGATGCAGTCCGCGCGCGCCCAGCGCGTAGCGCCGTCCCGGCGCCTTGGCGACGTATCCCCACTTGATCAGCGTCGCCAGCAAGTGGTGGCAGGTCGAGATGTTGAGACCCGCGCGTGCAGCAAGCTCCGTCAGGGGCACGCCGCCTGCCGAGCGCGCCAGCCCCTCAAGAAGCGTGAGAGCGCGATCGACCGATTGGACGCTCCCGCGATCGCGAGCCGGAGCTTGGCTGCCGGGGGAGGCAGAGGCTGTTTCTGGACGCCCCTCCACGCTTTCCACGCGCCCTCCCACGCAATGACAACCGGAACGTGCCTAGAGCACGCCCGGCAGAGTGGGCGAACACCCAACAGCAGTCAACGATTTTTGCAGGGATGAACTCACATTTCGCATAGAGAAATCTAAGATGTATGCCGGCCCCGCTTCGCCTCCTCCTCCGGTTCGACGTGGATGAGCACCTCGGCACCCTCGACCGCCTCGATCAGGGCAGCCTCCAGCCGGTCGCAGATCTCATGGGACGCTGCGACGGACATGCTGCCAGGCACCACGAGGTGGAACTCGATGAAAGTCGCGCGGCCGGCGGTTCGCGTCTTCACATCGTGGGCTTCGATTGCGCCAGCGGAATTGTCGGCAATCACCTGGCGGATCCGGCGGGCCACTTCCGCCGTGACCGCCTCGTCCATCAGTCCACTCACTGAGTCACGCACGAGACGCCATCCCGCCCAAAGAATGTTGAGCGCGACCACGGCCGCCATTGCCGGGTCGAGAACCTGCCAGCCCGTCGCCGCGACGAGGGCAAGCCCCGCCAGCACGCCTACCGAAGTCACAACATCGGTAAAGAGGTGCCACCCGTCCGCAACCAGCGCCGGCGAGCGTTTCGCGCGGCCCCAGCGAATCAGAAGCGCGCACCACGCAGCGTTTATCGCGGTTGCCAGGGCGCTGATGCCCATGCCTTGCGCGAGGTTTTCGAGGCTTCTCGGCACGAGATAGGCGTCATAGGCCTCGCGCAGGATCAGCAGCGCGGCGACAACCACCAGCACGCCTTCCAGCACAGCGGAGAAATATTCCGCCTTGTGATGACCGAACTGGTGACGCCGGTCAGCCGGGCGCGCGGCAACGCGGATCGTGTAAAGCGCAACGACGGCGGTGGCGAGGTTGACGATGCTTTCGAGCGCGTCCGAGTAGAGTGCCGCGCTCCCTGTCTGCCAGTACGCAAGAAATTTGAGGCCCATCACAACGGCCGCGACGCCGATGGACGAGCCCGCAACCAGGACGAGCCCCTTGGCGGAGTCTAAGCGTGTCTCAGCCATGCCTCACCGGACCAAAGCGCAAGTGCTCCCGCACATGACATGACGCCCGCTTGAAATTCCAGCGGGATAGACGTCCCGCTTTGGAAATGTCGCAGCAGCACCAAGAAACTGAGCCCTTTCTGTCCACAACCCGCCCTACCCACGCCCGTGCGAATCTGATGCAAGTGCCGGTCACCGCTTGGCTCCAGCTCGGCGCAATACGCGTGCGCAGCCCGATAGCGGCCGAAGGGGGCAATGCATGGCCAATTTTCCTACCCACATCGCCGTCGGCACCGTGGTCAGCGGGGCTTTGGCCACCGTAACTGTAGCAGCGGACATGGTCGCCCCCGAGAACATCGTCGCCGTCACCCTGGCAGGCGTGCTGGGCTCGGTGCTTCCGGATATCGACCTCAAGGATTTCGGCCCGCGCGCGCCATGTTCGCGGGGTTGGGCGTGTTCTTTTCCTTTGCCGTGCTGTTCAGCCTGGAGAGGAAATATTCAATCGCCGAGATGCTGATCCTTTGGCTCGGCACCCTGCTGTTCGTGCGTTACGTGGGCAGGGAAGTGTTCGCGCGCTTCAGCTACCACCGAGGTATCTGGCACTCGATCCTTGCAATGATTTTCTGCGCCTTCGTCACGGCATGGGTCTACAGGTACCTGCTCGGCCGCGACGAGCAGGTTTCATGGCTGGCGGCCGGTTTCCTGGCCGTCGGTTTCCTCACGCACCTCGTCCTCGACGAAATCTACTCCGTCGACGTTATGGACACGCGCATCAAGGCTTCGTTCGGAACCGCGCTGAAGCTGTTCGATCATCGCCACCTCGGGCACTCGTCCGCGATGGCAATCGCGGCTGTGCTTGTGTTCCTCGCAACGCCGCCCACGCGGGGCTTCATGGACAGCATCACGTCTCGATCCCTCTGGTCGGGCCTGCACCAGAGGCTCCTGCCTCAGAACCAATGGTTCGGAGGCATGGCGTGGATGAGCGACCGCGCGCCGAACTCGAAAGCCGATGGTGTGGTGCCCGCCGGAGCGAGCCCCATCGCCACGGGCTCCATTACCCGACACGGCGCCCACTCCCGAGGCCAAGAAACCCGACTAGCGCACGCGCAGGAGCAGGGCTCCAGCCAGCACCATGATCGCGGCGGTCACGCGCGCCGCGATCCACGGTTCACGCAGGATGAGGGTCGCAAAAAGCGCCCCGAACAACACGCTGGTCTCGCGCAAGGCAGCGACCAGCGCGATGGGGGCGACCGTCATCGCCCATATGGCAATTGCGTAGGCTGCCACCGACAATACCGCCCCCGCGATGCGCGGCAGGCCAATGCACGGCAACTGCAGTGGCCAGCTTTCGCCCGATCCGCAGGTAGCCGTAGCCGGCCATGATCCCACCGCTCAGAATGAAGAGCCACATCGTGTAGGCCGCCGGATTGCCGGCCACGCGCGCCCCGAGCCCGTCCACCAGCGTATAAGCCGTGATCGTCAGCGAGGTCAGCAGCGCAAAGCCAACCGCGCGCGAGTTGAACGTCTGGGCGGCCCGGCCCCCGCGTACGGCCAGCAAAAGAATGCCCGCGGCCAGGATCACGATCCCCGCCCAACCATAGGCACCGGGAGATTCACCCAGCCAAACCGTCGCTAGAATGGCCGTCATGAGCGGCGCGGAGCCGCGCGCGATCGGATAGACCTGCCCCAGGTCGCCGAAGCGGTAGGCTTCAGCCAGCGCCAGGAAATAGACCTATGTGGATGGCAACGGACGCAGCGAGATAGGGCCACGCCTCGCGCTCAGGGCTCCCGACCAGGATCGCAACAGGTATCGCTATCAAACCCGAGGTCGCCGCCATCAAGCGTGGTGGCCGCCAACGGCTCGAGGTCCAGTTTCAACAGCGTGTTCCAGCCGGCATGGCAGGCGGCCGCGCCCAGCACGGCAAGAAACACGAATAGGTCCATGGGCTGATCCTGAAGGGTGCGTGCCGTCGATCACGCTACACAGCTAGTATTCGTGAGTTGCCCAGCAGGCAATGTCTCTGAGGCCGGCTCCATGGAACTTGCGACCAAATTGTGGTGGGGCGACCGCCGCGCCCCAGCAGCCGCTTGATCGACCCCCCAGGCCACCCCGCGCGAACAATCGCCGCGGCTTCGATCTAAGCGATTGCGTGAGCTAGCGCTTTTTTATCTCGCAGCCGCACGCAGACGCCGGAAGGTCCGGCCCCTTGGCCAGATATGCTCAAGGCCGTCGCATTGCGAGCGCTACATCTGTTAGAGTGGCCGTCCCGCAATTTGATCAAAGCACAGGAGTCTTGGTTATGCCGATCAATTGGGCCGATCTTCCCCTTCAAGCCATCGGACTACTAGCCGGGCTCACGTTCGTTGCGTCGCTGATCGGCCACTCCCTGACACGCAACGCCTTTGTTGGCGCCATTCTGACCGTCATCATCTTCGTCGCGATCTATATCGCCTGGGATTATTACCCCCACGACTATCTGCCGGGGCTTCGTTTCCCGAACCGCTACGGGCCCTAGAGCAGCCTACACGCCGGACGGCGGGGATTTTGGACCGGAGCCGGGACCGTTTGCGGGAGCGGCTCTCTCCGGGGCTGCAGTTGCTTTGCCTGTCGCATCATTCTCGACCAAGAGCCTTCTCGTCGGGAAGATCGACAGGCCGTACCGGTCCGAAAGAAAGCCCCAAATTCCTCTCGGTGCGAACAGCATCGTGATAATGGCGAATACGCCGAGAAGGATCAGATACCAGGTGCCGAAGTGCGCCAGGTTTGTCTGCAGCACATAGAACACCAGCACGCCGACGATCGGCCCTTCGATGGTGCCGATACCGCCGATGACAACGATGAAGATGACATAGGCGGTCCAATCGAGGACCGAGAAGGCCGCGTCGGGCGAAATGCGCGCCTTCTGCAGGTAGATAAGCGCACCCACCATCCCCGTGCCGGCGGCTGTTGCGATGTAGACCTTCAGCTTGGTCCTGAAGTTGTCCACGCCGACGCTCTCGGCGGCGGTCTCTGAATCCCTGATGGCCGCAAGCGCCAGGCCATACCGCGAGCGAAGGATCAGGTAGACGAAGAAGATGGTAGCAACCGCCAGGGTCAGTGCGGCCCAATAGGTAATCATGTCGCGGGCGGCGGAAGTGCGGACGTCGAAGAAGCCCCGCACCCAACCGATACCGGCTACCTCGTTCGTCACGTAAGGCGGCAGGGACGTTCCGGTCCCCCCGCCCAGTTGCCGGAACTGTGCGAATACCAGCCGATAGACTTCCGCCATCACCCAGGTGCCGATCGCGAAGTAGGCGCCGCGCAGGCGGAACACGACGAGGGCCGTAGGCACGGCAATCACCGCCGCAATGACCCCGGCCAGCACGATGGCCGCAAGCGGATCGATCCCGCCGTGAACCGATAGGGCGAACAGGAGGTAGCCCCCGAGCCCCACGAAGGCCTGCTGCCCGACGGAGACAAGACCCGCGTAGCCTGCCAGCAAATTCCAGAATTGCGCGAGCGCCAGCATCGTGAACACGAAGATCAGGTCGTTGATCAGATCGCGGCTCGCGTAGACCGGCAGGGCGATCAGTGCGCAAAGAAGGACGGCGCAGATGGTGCCGGCGCGGCGCGAGCCGTTTGCCGCTACGGCGATCCGATAACGGCCCCCAACTGGGAGCCGACGCGCAGCAAGCCACTTGTCGACCCGAGCAAGATGCGGCTCGAGGCGCGTGCCTGCCGTTTTCGCTTTCGCCTGATCCCAGCCCGCGCGGGTGACACCGGCGATGACCGACTTCGTCCGTACGGCATAACCACCGACGACGGCGACGGCCGGCGTGGCCTTGTCCCGCACGTTCCTCCAGTGCCCCCTCGCGCGCAGCGCGGCAGGTGTCTCTGCAGACCGCCGAAAAGCCCTGCGGGCTGCTGCGGTTGCGCGGCGACTTCCCAGAGTGAGGATTTTCCCGATGCGATGAGCGACGACCGCACCTCGTGCAACAGCTCGGTCCACCGCCGCGCGCAGGTGCATGGCGCCTCTGCGTCGCGAGCCGGACAGAAATCCTCCACGCCGCCTTGGCGGACGCAGCCGTTCTGTGCGCCGCGGCAACGGCCCGCTTCCCTGCGATACTGGTCAGGGCCTTGTCGCGCCAGGCCCGAAATCGCCGGATGCACGTCCATGGCGCTAGTCACCGGCGCGCGGGAAGAGGCCGCGCGGACGCAGGACCAGCACGAGGAGGAACGCGACATGCCCGGCGAGGATCTGCCATTCAGGATTGATGGCTGCGCCGACCGTCTGCGCAACGCCAATGATTACCCCGCCCGCCAGCGTCCCCCAGAAGCTTCCGAGCCCGCCGATGATCACCGCTTCGAAGGCATAGAGCAGCCGCGCCGGTCCGATGGTCGGGTCGAAATTTGCGCGCATTCCCAGATAGAGGGCGGAAACCGCAATCACCACCATCGCCACCGCCATCGCGAGCGAGAAGATGTGACGGTTGTCGATCCCCATCAGCTCGGCGACCTCAGGATCGTCCGACGTGGCTCGAAACGCGCGGCCAAGCTCGGTGCGATAGAATAGCGCGTTGAGCGCGAGGATCACGCCAACGGCCGAGGCAAAGGTAATCAACTGAATGCTGCCCACCGCGATCCCGCCGCCCAGCCGTATCGAATGCGTTTCGATAGCACCGGCGGCAAGGCGCTGGCTGTCGGCGGAGAATATCTCGAGCAGGCCGTTCTGAATGAGGATCGACAAACCGAACGTAACCAGCAGCGGCGGCAGTATGTCCTTCCCAAGCGTCCGGTTGAGCAGCGCATACTGCAGCGCGTAGCCAAAGCCAAAAAGCACCGGCATTGCCAGCAGCGTGCCAAGGAAAGGATCGATGCCGAGCGCGTGCGTCAGCGCCAGCACGACAAATGCCGCCAGCACGATCAGGTCGCCGTGCGCGAGGTTGACGAGCCGCATGACGCCGAAGATCAGCGACAGGCCGGCGGCGAACAGCGCATAGAGACCGCCCAGCATCACGCCTTGCAGCAGGGTATTGATTGCCGCCGTCATGTGCCGAAGTAGGCGTTGTGGATGGCTTCGCGCGTCAGCTTCGCGGGCCGCCCCGTGAGCACCATCCGGCCCTCCTGAAAGCAGTACACTCGGTCGGCCACCTGCAACGCCTGCACGATGTCCTGTTCGACCAGGACCACGCTGGTACCGTTGGCCTTGATCTTCGGCAACGCCGCATAGATGTCGCGTATGACGATGGGCGCGAGGCCCAGACTGATCTCGTCGCACAGCAGTACGCGCGGATTGGACATCAGCGCGCGCCCGATCGCCGTCATCTGCTGCTCGCCGCCAGAAAGCGTTTGCGACGGCGCCTCCCGCCGTTTCGCGATCGAAGGAAACAGCTCGTAGATGCGGTCGAGCGACCAATATCCTCCAGGTCGTTGGCCGTACGCACCGATCAGGAGATTCTCTTCGACCGAAAGCGAGCGGAACAGGCGACGGCCCTTCGGGAACGAGCGAGATGCCGAGCCTGACGATCTCCGCAGCGCCGAGGCCGCCGATCGGTTGCCCATCGAATATGACGCTGTGCGGCGGGGATGCAGGGAGAAGCCCCGTTATCGTACGCAGGCAGGTCGATTTACCCGCTCCATTGGCGCCGATGACGGCGACGGTCTCTCCCTCATCAAGTTCCAGATCAACGCCGTACAGGGCCTGGAAATCTCCGTAGAACGCCTTCAGCGCGTGCGTCGCGAGCAGCGTCACGCCGCGATCCCCATGTAGATCTGGCGCACCTCCGCGGAGTTCATCACGGTCTGCGGATGGCCTTCCGCGATCTTCCTTCCGAAATTCAGCACCACCAGCCGGTCGACCACCGCCAGCAGCGCATGCACGATATGCTCGATCCAGACGATGGTTGTCCCGCCGGCCCTGACGTGGTCTTGATGGTTCCGACAAGCTCTTGGCACTCACTTTCCGTGAGCCCGCCTGCAATCTCATCGAGCAGAAGCAGTTCCGGGCCGGTAGCGAGTGCCCGCGCCATCTCCAACCGCTTGCGCTCCAACAAGGTGAGCATTCCCGCGGGCACGTTGGCGCGCCTTATCAGACCGGTGCTCTCCAGAATGCCCGCGCAGAAATCAATCAACTCGTTGACGCGCGCGCCCCGCCCATGCGTAGCCGCCACGAGCAGATTCTCGAATACCGTCAGGTTCTCAAACGGATGAGGGATCTGATAGGAGCGACCGATCCCCGCGGCACATCGTTCGTGCGCGCGCTTGCTGGTCACGTCGACGCCATCGAGGTGAATCGCGCCGCTGTCCGGCGCGAGGTCTCCCTGCAATGAGATTGAAGAGGCTGGTCTTGCCGGCGCCGTTCGGGCCAATGATGCCGACAGCTTCGCCGCGGGCGACAGCAAGGTCGATGCCGTCGGCGACCTTGAGCGAGCCGAAGGACTTCGTGAGGCGCCGGATTTCCAGAAGCATCATCGCCAAGGATTGGGGCCGGGATTGTGCCCGGCCCCATGTACGCTACGCGATCTAGGTGATCGCTTCCATCTTGCCGCCCACGGGGATGTTGGGCGCTGTCTTGTTGTCGGTGATGACGATGTCGTACTTGTTGCCGTCCCGCACCCGCCATTGTCCGCCGACCAGCGGGGTCTTGGTGACGTTCTTGGCCGCAAAGGGCGGCAGTCCGGCACCGTTCCACTGCACCTTGCCAACGACCGTGTCGAGGTTGGTCGCAGCGATCGCCTGCACGGTCGCCTTGGCGTTGCCGATCTCGGAGGTCCGCTTCAGCACGTCCGTCGCCACCTCGAACAGCGAATGGATGAAGCCGATCGGCTGCGTCCACTGCTTCTTGGTGGCGGCGGTGTAGGCATCGGCGAGTTGCTTTGCGCTCTGGCCGGTCAGCGACGACTTGAAGGGATGGCTCGGCGACCACCAGACCTCCGATGACAGATTGTGCCCATCGCGGCCCAGCGCCTCGACGGCCACGGGGAACAGGATCGCCTTGCCGACCGAGGCGATCTTAGGCTTGTAGCCCTGCTGTAGCGACTGCTTCCAGAAGGTCGTGAAATCCGGCGGCAGCACCACGCCCGTCAGAATCTCACAGCGGGCATTTTTGAACGCAGTGATTTGAGCCGAGAAGTTGTCGGTGAGGTTCTGGTAGCGGCCCGGATCCGTAAGTTTGAAACCCTGCTTCTCGAGCACTGGCGGGAAGCCAACCTGCTTGTCGCCCCACGCGTTGCCGTCACCGTCATTGGGGAACAGGCCGCCGACCGACTTGTTGGTCGACACCTGATTCCACATGTTGGTGAAGACCGCGATGACGTCCTCCAGGCCCCAGAAGTAGTGGTAGGCGTAGTTGAACGGCTTCCACGCTGGCGGGCCGCCGGCGGGATTGGCCTGCTGGCCAATGAACCAGGGCTGCCACGGTGCCATCGTCGACACGCATGCCACCTCTTCAATCTCGCACTGCGTGCACACCGGATTGGTGGTCTCCGGCGTCGAGGCCACCAGCATCAGGTCAACCTTGTCACGCACGATGAGATCCTTCGCGACCTCCGCTGCGCGGTTGGGGTTCGACTGGCTGTCCCTGACGAGCACCTCGATCGGTCGCGTCGCATTGCCGACCTTCAGGCCACCCTTATAGGCCCCGCGGAATTGACCGAGCACGAAGTTGTCCGCCTCGGCGAAGGCAGCAAGCGGTCCCGTTTGCGGACTGACATAGCCAAGCTTGATTGGTCTTGCCTGGGCATGGACCGCGGGTGCGAATATTGGCCCCGCGGCGAGCGCGACACCGGAAGCCGCCGAAGTTTTTATGAAAGCGCGGCGCGATAAGGGGTATTTCAGCTTCTTGCCTGACATGCCTTCCTCCCTGGTGCTGGCAAACGTGCGCGGCGTGCGCCTGCGCATGAACGTGCGTTTCCTCCGCAGGTCGCTCGTGACCTGCATGTCGGCTTGCCGGCTGCCGCGCTGTTTGACTGTCGCTCTGACTTGTTCGAATATCGAACCGGCGTTCGGTAAGTGGCAATTTTCCTCTGGGCGGGTGTTGAGTGTCAACGAGAGTCTTGCAGCCTCGCATGTCCGGTCACGCGGCAGAGGACGTCACACACGATACCGGTGGCCCAAAGCGCGTGGCCGACAAGGAATTCATGACCACGCTGGCGAAGGGGTTCGCAGTGCTGAGCTTGTTCAGCCGCGAGCGTCCCAGCCTCACCCTTTCGGAGGCTGCTGCAGCCGCAGATCTCTCCCGCGCCACCGCCCGCCGCATTCTGCGCACGCTCACAAATCTAAGCTACGTCGAGCAGCAGGGCCGCCAGTTTTCCTTGGCGCCTGAGATTCTCAAACTCGGCTTCTCGTATCTCGCGACCCAGAACTGGATCGAGCGCGCCCGGCCTCTCATGAAAGAACTCAGTGATCGCTTTCGCGAATCCTGCTCCGCAGCAATCCTGCAAGGTACCGATGCCGTCTACGTTGCACGCGTACCTGCGGGCCGCATCATGTCGGTTGCCATTTCCATCGGCACGCGGCTTCCGGCCTTCCACACGTCGATCGGTCGCGTCCAGCTTGGTTTCCTCGACGATGACGAAATCTGGCGCCGCCTCCGGTCCTTTCGCGTGGAAGCCTACACGCCATCCACAATCATCGACATGCAGGCCCTCTTCGAACGCATTCGAGATGATCGGGCCCAGGGCTTCTCCATCGTTGACGAGGAACTCGAGCGCGGGCTCCGCTCCATCGCGGTTCCGATCGTCGATCGGTCAGGCCAGGTCGTTGCCGCGCTCAACCTCTCCACGCACTCGACCCGCACAACCCGCAACGAAATGCGCGAGCGGTTCTTGCCGGCCCTGCGCGAAACGGCAACCTTGGTTTCGGCAACAATTGCTTGAGGGCTGAACGCTGCCGGAATCACCTGCGACCGCAAGCCCACGCCTCTGACACCCCGGACACGCTAAAACCGACCAATGCAGCAAGGGAGAAACGCATGCGTATTCTGAGGGGCACGACAACAGTTGCCTTTTTCACGATCATGGCCGTCGGCATCATCGCTACGGTGCCGGGGCCGGTGCTTGCACAAGGAGCGGGGAAGACAATGACGACAGCCTCTGGCCTGCAGACTACGGACACCAAGATCGGTGCGGGCGCATCGCCCAAGACCGGGCAGATTTGCGTCATGCACTACACGGGCTGGCTCTACGAAAATGGTGTGAAGGGCAAAAAGTTCGACAGCTCGGTTGACCGTGGCCAGCCTTTCGAATTTCCGATTGGCACCGGTCGCGTCATCAAGGGTTGGGACGAAGGCGTTGCGAGCATGAAAGTGGGCGGCAAGCGCACCCTCGTCATCCCGCCCGCATTGGGCTACGGCGCGCGTGGAGCTGGCGGCGTCATTCCGCCCAACGCGACCTTGATGTTCGACGTGGAACTCCTGGCCGTCAAATAGCGACGTCCGCCCTAGCTTGCCGTGAAGTTTTCCCGCACGTAAGCAATCTTGAAGCCGGCCCGTTGTATGTTGGCAAACGACGGGCCCTTCTCGCCCGGGCGGGGCACTCCTGTCTCCGTAGTGAGATGCCGGCAGCCGAGTTCGGCAGCCTTTGCTATGCGGGCGGCCAATATTGCCGACTGGCCGCCCGACCTGCGGTGCTCCGGCAAGGTTGCGCCTATGCCGAGCCATGCAAATTCACCATCCACATACAGCGCACCCGTGGCGGCGGGTTCCGTCCCATCCAATCCAAGAAAACAATGCCAGCCAAGCCGGCCCACCAGCGCGGCCAGCCACGTTCCAACAACGGCCGGCAGACCAAAGGCCTTTGCGGCAGTTGCGCCGAACGCTACGGCCTCGTGCTGCTTCGCGAGCCGAACGGTCAGCCGTGTCGGCGCGTCCAGCGGCACGGACGTATCGCGTTGGAATCTTGCCCACGAACGCGCATGGGGCCGCAATCCGCGTCGGACGCAGAGTTGTCGCAGATCGCTCGCAAAGGGCGGCACCGGGACGATCCAGTTTTTGAGGTTCGCTTGCTCGAAAGCCCGGATCGCGGAATCCAACTGCGTTGCACTCGCCGCTTGCGTGAGGCCAAAACCCGCCAGACGGTTGAACTGGATGTGATCAATACCGCGGCACAGGAGAAGCACGCCATCCGCGGCGGCCCTGAAATCGAGCCCGAGGCTTGAGCTCACGGGTTCGGGCGCGGCCCTGTACATGTCCGCGTAGGCGTCGCGCTCGACGCGTTCCAGATCGAGGTCGAGGGTTTCGGGGGAAGCCACGGTAGATCTCCATCAACGCGCCCAATCGGAATAGCCCGGATTAGGCGCCAACTGAATTCACGCACACACTCGCTTGCGTTTAAGCACCGCCACTCCTATCGTTTCTCTAGTTCGGAAATCGCACTTTGGTTCGATTATCGAACACTGCTATGGAGGAGCGACGGGTCAATGGCGAAGTCAAAAGCGCCTCAGCACAACAACCGCGAAGCATCGGCCAGCAAGGCAACCGCCATCGGTAATTCGTCCGTGAAGGCCCCGCAGACCGGCGACGAATATCTGCAGTCGCTGCGCGACGGCCGCGCCGTCTACATCTACGGCGAGAAGGTCAAGGACGTCACCACGCATCCCGCCTTCCGCAACACGGCTCGCATGGTCGCACGCCTCTACGATGCCCTGCACGACCCGAAGCGGAAGTCCAAACTTCTCCTGCCGACCGACTCCGGCAACGGCGGCATGACGCACGCGTTCTTCAAGGCACCCAAGAGCGTGGACGACCTGATTGCCGGCCGTAACGCTATCGCGGAATGGGCGCGCCTCACCTACGGCTGGATGGGCCGCTCGCCGGACTACAAGGCGGCGTTCCTGGCAACCCTTGGCGCAAACGCAGACTTCTACGATCCCTACCAGGAGAACGCGCGCCGCTGGTACAAGTACAGCGTGGAGCACGTACCCTTCATCAACCACGCCATCATCCATCCCCCCATCGATCGTGATCGCCCGCCGAGCGAGGTCGTCGACGTGTGCGCGCATGTCGAGAAGGAAACGGATGCGGGTATCGTTGTTTCCGGAGCAAAGGTTGTAGCGACCGGGTCAGTGCTGACCAACTACACCTTCGTCGCTCACCATGGCCTGCTTCCGCTCCAGGACAAGAAGTTCGCCTGCGTCTTCATGGTGCCGACCAATGCGCCAGGCGTGAAGTTCATCTGCCGCACGTCCTATGAGATGACATCCACGGCAATGGGGAGCCCGTTCGACTATCCCTTGTCCTCCCGCATCGACGAGAACGATGCTGTCTTCATCATGGATAAGGTGCTCGTGCCGTGGGAGAACGTGTTCGTCTACGGCGATATCGAGAAGGCGAACAATTTCTTCCCGCGCACCGGCTTCCTTCCGCGCTTTGTCGTCCATGGATGTACGCGTCTTGCCGTCAAGCTCGACTTCATCGCGGGCCTTCTGCTGAAAGCAACGGAAGCGTCCGGCACCAAGGACTATCGCGGCGTACAGGCCAACGTCGGCGAGGTGATCGCCTGGCGCAACCTGTTCTGGGCGCTGTCGGACGCCATGGTGCGCGATCCCAGACCGTGGATCGGGGACTACGTGCTGCCCAACATGGACCCCGGCAACGCGTACCAGATCATCGCCACGATCGCCTACACCAAGGTCAAGTACATCATCGAGCAGACGGTCGCTTCCGGCCTGATCTACCTAAACAGCCACGCCAGCGACTTCAAGAGCCCCGAGATCAGGCCTTACCTCGATCGCTACTTGCGCGGCTCCAACGGCTACAAGGCGGAAGAGCGCGTGAAGCTGATGAAGCTTCTCTGGGATTGCATGGGGACCGAATTCGGCGGACGCCACGAACTCTACGAGATCAACTACGGCGGCTCGACGGAGGAGATCCGGCGCTACTGCCTGTTCGGCGCTCAGGCCTCAGGCAACGCGGACAGGTTCAAGGGCTTTGCCGAGGAGTGCATGGCCGAATACGACATCGATGGATGGAAAGTGCCCGACCTCACCGATCCCGGCGAGTTGAGCTACCACGTTCTCCGCGCGAAGCACTGAGCACTTTCCTTGCTTCTCCCCCGGCAATAACATCGCAGCATGCAGCAAGGGAAACACACCAACATCGATCGAGCCCTTTTCCGGCAAGTCATGGGCTCGTTCGCAACAGGGGTGACCATCATCACCACCGAGGGGGGCGGCGAGATTAGAGGCATGACCGCGAACGCGTTCATGTCCGGCTCGCTCGATCCGCCGCTTTGTGTCGTATCGATCGGCAAGCGTGCCAGAATGCATCCGCACCTTGTCGCAGCGGGCCACTTCGGCGTCAGCATCCTGGCAAAGGATCAGGAAAAACTCAGCCAGCACTTTTCAGGCGGCCCGGTGGCCGATATCGCCCCGGAATTCGTACATGTGGGCCGAACGCCGGTCCTCGCTGAGGCCGCCGCTACCATCGCCACCGACGTAGCCGCCCAACACGACTGTGGGGACCATACGCTCTTCATCGGCCACATTTTGCATTTGCAGGCGCACTCGCGTGCGCCTCTCATTGTGCATGAGGGCCATTATGCGTCGCTCATCTACTCGAAGGAGCGCGCTCCCGAGTGGGTTGGCGACTTCTGGTGACGGCTAGCTCGCGCTGGATTTGGCCGAGTCGGGCGCGACACCAGGCGCGTTGGCAGCGGCCAGCCGACCCAGCAATTCCTCGGCGATGGCCCTGATCGACACACCCGAATCTCCAGGATACTTCGCGACATAGGATCTTTCGACATCGCTCAGGTGCGAGGCATGTTGAATTGCACTCGTGCGAGGGACTGTGTGGGCGAAGCACCGGTTCTCGGGATTTCCGGTAAGCCAGCGATGATAGTCGGCGTCCACCGGCGAATGGCCTTCCTTCATGTTGATGCAGACGCCGATGTTCTCCGCAAATCCCATCTCCGGGTTGAGGCCCTTGAAGCGGCGAAAGACCTCCAGCCCGCAGGTCGATACGTAGTCGGGCTTGGTCGGCGAGAAGTGGAAGTCCGCCTCGCGCAACCAGGACTCGGTCAGAATCGAGAGGCCCGGTGGACAGTCGATGAACACGACATCGAATACGCCGCGCACATTGCCCAGCAGAGTGCCGATGCTGCTGCGCAGGCGCGAATGCAGGCTTTCCTTGGAGACCTCCCGCTCGAACAAGGTCAACTGCATGTCGCTCGGGATCAGGTATACGGTGCGCGCCTCATCGACGTCCGAAACACCCCCGACCACGAAACGCGGCCATTCAACGGCTTGGTTCTTCAAGACGCTCGCCACGAGCAGATCGACGATCGTCAATCCCTCGGTTTGAAGTCGATGCAGGTTAGCTGCGGTCAGCAGCATGGCGCTGACGCTCGCCTGGAGAGTCGGAATCAATGATCAGCACGTTCTTGCGAAAATGCGCCGAGAGCGTCTCGGCCAGCGAGAGCACGAGCGTGGATTTTCCGACCCCGCCTTTGGTGTTCATGACGGCGATCGTGTTGCGCATGGCCCGCACCGGTCCGTCCATGAGTATCCCTTGGGCTCCTACCCTTGTGCCGACCGAATGTGGCAGACTCCGGGGGCGGGTTTCAAGCGCTGCAGAGACCGCGCGGTGCGGATCTCGAGCCTCAGCGACCATGCCATGGGCGCGGCCTGGCCCTCTAACCCTGTTTTGGGCGTTCGCTCAATGCTCATGGGGCCGAAAACTTTCAACAAGGACCGCGCCGATCAGCACCCGCGTGACCGCTCTTTGGGCTAGAAGAGCAGTTGTACAGGGAGAACGCCATGACACTCGCAGCGGGTCGTGTCGAAGACGGTCTCATCCGGCAGGTGCAAAAAGCGCTGGGCGAAAGATCGCTGGCTGCCCAGCTTGCCGAGGCGCTCTACGCCCACAACGGCTTGGAGGGAATGCCTGCGACGCCGGCTTGGCTCGCGAGCCAAGCGCGTTCCGCACTCGAGTTCATTTCCGAGAAACCGCGAAAAAAGCACAAGCTGCGCATACGCCCGCTGGAAGGCGAGCCGGGCCGTCCGGAGGGAACGGCAGTCGAGATCCTGAACGACGACATGCCATTCCTTGTCGACTCCATCGTGGCGGAGTTGCAGGCCCGCGGGCTTGCCGTGCTCTCCTTCCTGCACCCGATCTTCAAGACGGAACGCGATCGCTCCGGTCGCCTTCAGGCCCTATTGGGTCCTGGCGACCAGAACTGGAACGACGGCCGGCAGGAGAGCTACATCTCAATTCGTCTCGCGCGGCTGTCGGACGCCGGCGAACGGGACCTGGCCAAAAGCCTGAATGACGTGTCTGGTCACCGTTCGCGCCGCCGTCGCTGATTGGCAGCCGATGCTGCGCGAGGTGCGCAACGCGATCCATCATCTTGAAGCCGGCCCCAAAGGTGTCCCTCAGGGCGAACTTCAAGAGTTTGTCGCCTTCTTGCGCTGGCTGGAGGCGGGCAACTTCACGTTCCTGGGTTTGCGCGAGTATCGTATCGCCGGCGCATCGGAATCTGACGGCTTGGTGCCTGCAGACAAGGTGGGCCTGGGCGTATTGCGCGATCCCGGCGTGCAGGTCCTGCGTCGAGGCTCCGAACTCGTCGATATGACGCCCGAGATCAGGCGTTTCTACTCCTTGCCGTTGCCGCTCATCATCACGAAGGCAAGCGTGATGAGCCGCGTGCACCGGCGCGTGCATATGGACTACATCGGCATCAAGACCTACCGCGATGACGGCGCGCTGGCCGGCGAGATTCGTGTCGTGGGTCTCTTCACCTCGCAGGCCTACACCAAATCCCCGCGCGACATTCCCTTCCTCCGCCGCAAGGTCGAGACGATACTGGCGCGCTCCGGTTATCCATCAGCCAGCCACGCCGGCAAATCCCTGCTCAACGTGCTCGAAGCCTTTCCGCGCGACGAACTGTTCCAGATTGAAGTAGACCGCCTGCAGGAATGGAGCGCTGGCATTCTCGACCTCGAGACGCGCCCGCGCGTGCGCGTCTTCGCTCGGCCCGACCGTTTCGACCGCTTCGTCTCGCTCCTCGTTTACGCTCCCCGGGACAGATACAATTCCAGCGTCCGCGAGCGCATCGGCACACTTCTGGCTACCGCCTACGAGGGGCGCATCGCTGCCTTCTATCCCCATTTCACGGATGGGCCGCTCGTTCGCGTTCAGTTCATCGTGGGCCGATATGAGGGCGCCACGCCCGAGGTTGATACAGCCGACCTGGAATGGCGGATCACCGATATCCTGCGCACCTGGGTCGATCGGCTCGCTGATGCCATCGGCACTACCGGCGCTAAGGCGGAAACGCTTCAGGCGCGATACGGGCGAGCCTTCTCGGCCGGTTATGCGGAGACCTTCTCGCCTGAGCGGGCGTTGCAGGACATTCGACGCATCGAGCGCCTTGGTCCCGCCCTCCCGGTAGCCATTGATTTCTACAGGGAGGCCGGCGCGCCGGCACATCGAATCCGCGCCGCCGTCTACCGCTTCGGAGGACCGATCAGTCTTTCGCAGCGCGTACCGTTGCTGGAGAACATGGGGTTCGTCGCAATCGACGAGCGCTCATACCAAGTGCATCCAGCAATGGAGGACGGCGCACGCGAGGTCACCCTGCACGACATGGTTCTCGAAACGGCCGATGGGTCCCCGATCGAGCTCGCCCACCACGATACGCGTCTCGAGGCCGGCTTCCTCGCCGTATTCAGGGGCGAAGCCGACAATGACGGCTTCAACCGCCTGATCATTTCGGCAGGTGCCGACTGGCGAGCCGTTGCTACGCTGAGAGCTTACGCCGCATTTCTACGCCAGCTCGGCTCCCCCTTCGGCCTGCGCTACCTCGCGGATACGCTGACCCGGCACGCCGGCGTAGCCCGCGACCTGCTCGAGCTGTTCCATCTCCGCTTCGATCCGGCGCGCAAGCTGGATCCTGCGGCACGGGCTGCGGCCGAGCAACCGATCCGGCAGCGGATCGAAGGTGCGCTGGCCGCCGTGCCGAGCCTCGATGAGGATCGCATCCTGCGCCAGTTCCTGAACCTGGTCAGCGCCACGCTGCGCACCAACTTCTTCCAGACCCGCGCCACTGGACAGGTGCCAGAGACCATCATCTTCAAGCTCGATAGCGGCGCAATCGAAGCCGCTCCTCAGCCGAGGCCCTATCGCGAGATCTGGGTTTACTCACCGCGCGTCGAGGGCGTGCATCTTCGCTTCGCCCCGATTGCCCGCGGCGGCATCCGCTGGTCGGACCGCGCCCAGGATTTTCGCACCGAGGTGCTCGGCCTCGTGCGTGCGCAGGTCGTCAAGAACGCCGTCATCGTTCCATCGGGAGCGAAAGGCGGGTTCCTGCCCAAGCAACTGCCGCGCGCGGGCAGTCGTGACGAGGTGCAAAAGGAAGGCATCGCCGCCTATCGCATCTTCATCTCGGCCCTGCTCGACGTTACCGACAATACCAAGGACGGCAGGATCATTCCTCCGCCGCGCGTCGTCCGCCACGACGGCGACGACCCCTACCTTGTCGTGGCTGCGGACAAGGGCACGGCCACGTTCTCGGATATCGCCAACGAGATCTCGAAATCGCGCGACTTCTGGCTAGGTGACGCCTTTGCCTCCGGAGGCTCGGCCGGTTACGACCACAAGGCCATGGGGATTACGGCGCGTGGCGCGTGGGAATGCGTCAAGCGACTTTTCCGCGAGACGGATGTCGACATTCAGCGGCAACCCATCAGCGTCGTGGGCGTCGGCGACATGTCCGGCGACGTGTTCGGCAACGGCATGCTGCTGTCGGAACACCTGCAGCTCGTGGCGGCCTTCGATCACCGCGACATCTTCATCGATCCCAGCCCTCAGGCCGGCAGCATCAACGAGCGCCGCCGATTGTTCGCTTTGCCGCGCTCGAGCTGGCAGGACTACGACAAGAGCAAAATCTCCAAGGGCGGCGGCGTCTTCTCCCGCTCGTCGAAATCGATCCCGATAAGCCCGGAGATGAAGGCACTGCTGGGCTTGGATGCTTCTGCAATCACACCGTCCGAGCTGATGCGCTCGATCTTGAGGTGCAAAGCCGATCTCCTATGGTTCGGCGGCATCGGCACCTATATCCGCGCTTCGTCTGAGCGGGATGACGAGGTGGGCGACCGCGCCAACGATCCGCTGCGCGTCTCCGCCGCAGAGGTGAAAGCCAAGGTCATCGGCGAAGGCGCGAACCTCGGCGTCACTCAGCGTGGCCGCATCGAGTTTTCTCTCCGGGGCGGACGGATCAACACCGATTTCATCGACAATTCGGCCGGCGTGAACACCTCCGACCAGGAGGTCAACATCAAGATCGCGCTCGCCCCCGCGTATCGCTCGGGCAAGCTCGGACCGGAAGCAAGAGTTGCCCTGCTCTCCTCCATGACGGACGATGTCGCCAGCGCCTCGCTCCGCAACAACTACCAGCAATCGCTTGCACTCAGCCTCGCCGAGCGGCGCAGCGCACGCGACCTGCCGGACTACACTCTCCTCATGCGAGCGCTCGAAGAGCGCGGACTATTCACGCGTTCACTCGAAGCCCTGCCGGGACAGGCAGAGATGCAGGAGAGAGCACGCGCTGGACGCGGCTTGACCCGCCCCGAGCTCGCAGTGCTGCTGAGCTACACGAAAATTGCTCTGCAGCACGATCTCCTGCAGAGCGGCGTGCCTGACGAGACACAACTGGAAGGCTGGTTGCTGTCGTATTTCCCGCCCCTGCTGCGCGAGCGGCCATCTGGAGGGAATCAAGGGCCATAGCCTGCGCCGCGAGATCATTGCACTCGGGCTCACCAATGCGATCGTCAACCGCGGCGGCCCCACGATGGCTGTACGGCTCGCGTCCGAAACCCGCCTGCCCGTGCATGAGATCGCGCCTGCCTTCATGGCCGCGCGCAGTGTTTTCGACCTTCCGGCTTTGTGGCAGCGTATCGATGCCCTCGATGCGCTGGTCGGGGGCGAGGTGCAACTTGGTCTATACGAGGCAACCCAGGAACTCGTGAATGCGCAGACGCGATGGTTCCTGCGGGATGGACACGCCACTCGCGGACATGGGCGGAACCGTCTCCGGTCATACGGCGGGCCTGTCAGCATTCGCTTCAGAGCTTGAACAATATCCTCCCGCCGCGGCTCAGGGCCAAGCTTGAGCAGGAAGCGCTGAGCGCCCGCGAAGCGGGAATCCCTGACGACCTGGCCATCGACACCGCAAGGCTCAAGGTCCTCCAACATGCCCCGGCGATAACAAAAATCGCCGGCGACACCGGACACCCGGTGCCGGAAACCGCGCGCATCTACCTGGAGATTGGCGAGCAGCTTCGCATCGCCGATATCTTGTCCGGCTCCGCATCCATCACCACGACAGACCCATACGACCGCCTCGCCGTCAGCCAAGCGGTGAACCAGCTTGGTGCCTCCCTGAGCGCATTCACGCTTGCCGCTATCGCCGCAGGCGGCTTGGCAAACTGGCGTGCCGAGCGAGGGGATCAGCTTGGACGCTTGCAGACGACGCTCGACGAGGTCGCAAGTGCTGGCACCCTTACCGTTTCGCGCTTGCTGGTCACTGCCGGCCAGCTCAGCGATCTGGCGTCTACCGGGCCTTCTCCATCAGCCAGCAGGGGCCGAGCACGCGGTCGGGCCAGATCCGAAGCCAGCGGAACCCGGCCCTCTCGTACGCGCGCACCCCGGCCTCGTTCCTGATCGACGCGATCCCGCAGCAGGCCACTGCCAATGTTGTCGCAAAGACCTCGGCCGTGAGCAGCACCAGGGCCGCAGCTTCTACATCCTGCCCGCGGTGCTCCGCCACGCCGGTGAAGAAATCGACCAGCCAGCTTCCCGCGGGCATATGCGGCGACGGCTGTTCACCCAGGATTGCGGCCTCAACCGCGTGCGCGTAGCCGATCGGTCTGCCGTCGCGTTCGACAACCCGCGGCAACGCATGCGAACTCTCCAGAGCAAGCGTAATGGCTGCCTCGGCTGCGGCTGCGCTGCCCCACCACTTCTGCACCTCCGGCTCGCTCAGCCACCTCCGGATAAGGAAGCGATCCTCCTCGGCAACCGGGCGAAGCCGCACCCCTAGTTCGGTTGCCATCAATGGCGAAAGTGCCGGACGCCGGTGAACACCATGGCAAGTCCCGCATCGTCAGCGGCCTTGATCACCTCTGCATCGCGCATTGAGCCCCCGGGCTGGATCACCGCCGTTGCTCCCGCTTCTGCAGCCGCCAGCAGGCCGTCGGCGAATGGGAAGAAAGCATCCGAGGCAACCACCGACCCTTTGGCAAGCGGCTCCTTCTCACCCGCTGCCTTTGCAGCCTCCATCGATTTCCACGCCGCAATTCGCGCACTGTCGACGCGGCTCATCTGCCCGGCCCCGATCCCGACCGTCGCCCCATCCTTTGCGTACACGATCGCATTGGACTTCACGTGCTTTGCTACCCTGAATGCAAACTTGAGGTCTGAAAGCTCCCGCGACTGTAGGCTCGCGCTTGCTCACGACCTTGAGCGGCATTCCGTCAACCGTTGCGTTGTCTCTCGACTGCACAAGGAAGCCACCCGCCAGGGATCGGAAGGTCATCCCCATGGCACCGGGGTCGGGCAATCCTCCCGTTGTCAGCAGGCGCAGATTTTTCTTCGCGGCAAAGACAGCTCTCGCCTCCTCCGTAGCTCCCGGTGCAATCACCACCTCAGTAAAGATGCCGGTGATCTCTTCAGCCGTCGCCGCATCGATCGTGCCGTTGAGCGCAATAATGCCGCCGAACGCGCTGACGGGATCGCAGCGCAAGGCCTTTCGATAAGCCTCGGCCAAAGTCGCCCCGAGCGCCACGCCGCACGGGTTGGCGTGCTTGATAATGGCGACCGCGGGGCCGCCCTGGGGATCGAACTCGGCGACGAGTTCGAAGGCCGCGTCGGTGTCATTGAGATTGTTGTAGGACAGTTCCTTGCCCTGGTGCTGGACCGCGGTGGCGACCCCGGAGCGACGCTCGGCCGTCCGGTAGAACGCCGCCCATTGATGCGGGTTCTCGCCGTAGCGCAGCTCCTGAGCCAAGCGACCCGCGACCGTTCTCCACTTCGGAGCGCGCTCGCCGCCCTGGTCCGCAAACCAGCTCGCAATTGCCGCATCGTAGGATGCGGTGCGCGCATAGGCCTTGGCCGCCAGAGCTCGGCGTAGATCCGACGTCGTTGCCCCACCGTTCTTCCGCATGGACGTCGAGAACGCTGTCGTAGTCCTGCGGATCGACAACGACGGTGACCGACGCATGGTTCTTGGCGGCCGCCCGGATCATGGCGGGGCCACCGATGTCGATGTTCTCGATGCACTCGGCGAATGCCGCGCCCCTGCCGGCGGTCTCCTCAAAGGGATAGAGATTGACCACCAGCAGATCGATGGGCGCTATGCCGTGCGCCTGCGCCGCGACCGCATGTTCCTGGTTGTCCCGGATGGCAAGCAAACCTCCGTGCACCTTCGGGTGCAGCGTCTTCAGCCGGCCGTCCATCATCTCGGGAAAGCCAGTGTGCTCGGCCACGTCCTTGACCTGCAGCCCCGGCCTCCTTGAGGGCCTTCGCGGTCCCGCCGGTGGACAATACTTCGACACCGTGCTCGACAAGGGCTTGAGCGAACTCCGTAAGTCCTTGCTTGTCGGACACGGATATCAAAGCCCGGCGAATTGCTGCTTTTGTCATCGGCAACCCTTCCACGCTGGGCAGACCGGTTAGCACGAGTGAGCGACTGGATACACGCGCTCGATCATCGCGGTGAACCGGAAGCGACCCTGGCATTGCCATCGCGTTAGCCGGATCCGGCTCGTCTGCGAGGACATGATCGCCCGAACTTCGGCAAACTGGGCCGCCAGGTCCAGGCTCGGGTCCGTGACCCGCTCCAGCGTCCAACGCACTTCCGCAGCGCCGTAGCACAATCCGCGCAGCACCACCTGCTGCGCATGCAACGCCCCCCGGAGGTCGGCGTAGTGCGTGCTCTCCTCAATTGAGACGGCCGCCCCCGCAGCCCGGAAATGCCAGCGCGCGCCACCGGGCAACAGCAGCTCCATGCTGCCATCCCCCGCCAATCTTGCGCCGACGCGCGGATGCAGATGGAAATGGATGGCGAACGGTACATCCCACGCCAGCCGAAGTTCGGTTTTGGCTCCCTCCAGCTTGTCGCATCCCTCAACGCAATTACCGTCGTGGCTCAGCTTTATTGAACGCGCGTGCACAAGGCCGAACCGGCTGGCATATCCATCGTGGGATGCCTTCAGCGCAATCGCTCCGTCATCCTCGGATAGGTTGGCGAACACCTCATAACGTCCAACGGGGCTCCGCACCTTCCCGGAAACCCTCCGCGTATCCGAGCACGGCAGAGGAATGCCCGTTCAGAGAGAGCGTGCTGTGGCTCAGCGTGGAGCGTGAGACCGCGCGAAATCTCTCCTGCGAGGAAGCAGGCGCGCCCGCGTTGACGATCATCGGCTCGCCAGCTGCACTGAGTTCGAAGGAAAGGCAGCCGGCACAAGCCTGCCCGGCGAACTCTGGCTGCGGCGGCGCGCCCACGTCGGCGACGATCACCGTTGGACCAAGATGCAGGCGGGCATAGCCCGACAGGAGGGAACTTGCGTCCAACACCAGTTCAGCTTTGTCATAGGTAAGAACTGTTGCCAGCGCCTCCCGCTCCGTCGCGCCCATCCCGTTGAAACGCGATAGCTGGCCATCGCCCAACCGCAGGTGACGCAACATCGAGAGCATGCGCACGATAGCTTCGGTCAACGCCTCATCGGGAGTGAGACCGCGTGCCAGGAAGCATTGGCGCAGCGGCAGCAGGTCGAGCAGCAGATCCAGAATGGTGCCCGGATTGCGGCTGATGTGGGCGCCATCCGAAAGGATCTGACGCTTGAGCTCCTCGATCAGCGGCCGCTCCGCCTTGCCAAGCCGGCTTTCGTGGCCCGCAATGCAGAGCGCCGACTGGGCAAGCCCTATCAAAGCCAACAGCCTCGGATAGCCGTCCGATGCGTTACGCCACGCCGCCGAGAGATAGGTGGCCTGGTCCTCCAGGCTCAGCATGAAGGAGCCATAGGGGCGCCTCTCCGCACCGTCGAGGATCAGCCCGGCGTGCGAAAGCCAGGACAGCATCCTGCGCGCAACGACCTCGGGTGCCCATGCCAAAGACGGCCAGCGACGTGCGCCGCCGATCCACTCAGCGACAAGGCGGCGCGCCAGCAGCTCATTGTCCAATGTGCGCACACTGCTGAAATGCCGCAGCCAACCGAAGCCATGCAGTTCCCGAGCCCATGCCTCGCTCGGCTCCACCATCGCGAATGGAGAAAGATCGCGAAGCTGCGCCGTCAAGCCGGCGAGGCCCACACTTCCGGAATCAAATTCATCGACGAAGCTTGGATCTGGCAGTCGCAGGTCGGGCGGCGACAGCGCGAGGTCATCGGCTACCGGTGAACGGTGGCGCCAGCGCACAAGCCGTGACCGGCGCACCCGCGCCAGCGTTCCACGACGCGCTCGTTCGACTGCCAACGCCGCCCGTCCGAGCTTGTCGCTGGCGGCGCGCAACGACAGGGCATGAGATCCACGCGGGATCGATCGCCCATGACCGAGCGCGGTGCTCTCGAATCGCGGCTGTCTGGTATCCACGAGCCCCGCCTATCGCGCGGCCGTGGCGCCGCCAAGACCCGCCTCGCCGATGCTGTGGGCCGTCTGTGGACAATTGTGTCAGCGTTGACGCCGGAGCCGCGCGACGAAGAACCCGTCGATGCCCGACATCTCGTCACTGTCCAGCTGCATGTGATAGGGCAGGGTGCGTAGATCTCCCGCCATTGTCAGCCAGGCTTCATCCCCGCCTAGCTCTTGGGCAGTTATCCGCTCTCGCTGAAATTGACTGTTCCCCTCCAGGAAGGCATCGATTCGCACCTGTCCCTCCTCCGGTTCCAAGGAGCAGGTGCTGTAGACCAGCAGTCCACCCACCTTCACGAGCTTGGCCGCGTTGGCGAGCATCGCCGCCTGCTGGCGGGCAAGGCGATCTACGTCGCCGGGTCCCTTGAGGTGGAGAATGTCGGGATGCCTGCGGATCGTGCCGGTCGCCGAGCACGGCGCATCGAGAACGACCACGTCAAAGGCACGGTCAGGTGCCCACGACGCCACGTCTGCAGTTACCACCTCTGGGTCCATGCCGAGGCGGCGCATATTCGCCCCGAGCCTCTCCAGCCGCCTCTGCGAGGCGTCGACTGCCGTAACCCTGGCGCCGGCCGCCACGAGCTGGGCCGTCTTGCCGCCCGGCGCCGCACAGAGGTCGGCAACCGCCTTTCCCGCTACCGGACCCGCCACCCGCGCCACGAGAGCCGCGCCGGCGTCCTGTATCCACCATTCCCCTTCCGCGTAGCCCTGAAGGTCCTCCACCCGGCGCCCCTGCGCTACAAGCCGCACCGTTCCGCTCGCTAGCGCTTTGCCACCCAGACGATCGGCCCACAGCCCGCTCATCCGCTGGCATTTTGACGGTGATATCGAGGGGAGCCTCCCGTAGGCTGGCCACCGCTATACGCCTCGTCTCGTCTTCCCCGTAGGCGGCACACCAGCGCTGCCACAGCCAATCGGGGATGTTCAGCCGCGCGGGATCGTTGCCCTGAAGCACGCCCGGCGCCACCGGAAGCGACACGGCGCAATACTGCGTTCGTCAGCCCGGCAAATCGCGCACCCCCAGGCTGGCGGCGCACTGCCGCGACCGCGAGGTCAACCACCGCATGCGGCGGGGTGCCGAGACAAATCAGCTGTGCAGCACCGGCAAGCAGAATGAACCAGATGCGCCGTGCCTCGGTGGGTAGCGGCCGCTCCAGGTACGCGCTCAGCACGTGCTCAAGCTCGCCCTTTCGGCGCAAGACCGTGGCCGCAAGCGAATGCGCGAACGCGCGATCCCGGGATTCCAGTCCGGCGTATTTGGGAGATGCGAGCGCCCGGGAGAGCGCCTGGTCGAGTGGCGTGCGGTCGACAAGCACGGCGCTGATGACACCGTGCGCAAGCTCGCGCGCCATCGCTCCTGCCTGCGGACGATCTCCGTCGGACGCGACCATACGCGGGGCCCGACGCGTGCGCGTCAACCCCACGGCCCGCGCGGCTTGCCCGAGCCGCCGCCCCATGGGCCCGCAGAAGCTGCAGGAGCCGGCGCGATGCCACCGGACAGTCGCGAAGGTCCCGGCCCCATCTCAGCCGACAGGCGCTCCAGCGCGGCCACCCGGTTGGCAGTGTTGGGATGGGTGGAGAACAGGTTGTCCATCCCCTCGCCGGTCAATGGATTGATGATGAAGAGGTGCGCAGTCGCCGGCGCCGCCTCCGCCTGCTCGTTGCGGATGCCACGCGCAAAGCCCTCGATCTTCTGCAGGGCCGAGGCAAGCCACCTCGGATTGCCGCAGATCATCGCTCCCAGCCGATCCGCCTGATACTCGCGCGAGCGGCTGACCGCCATCTGCACGAGCATCGCTGCGAGCGGCGCGACAATCATTGCGACCAGCGTACCGATCCAACCCATGCCGCTATTGTTCCCGCGGTGGCCACCGAAGAGGGCACCGAACTGCAGATACTGCGCCAGCATGGAGATGGCGCCGCCCATGGTGGCGGCGACGGCCATGGTCAGGGTGTCATAGTTCTTCACATGGGCCAGTTCGTGCGCCATCACGCCGGCCACCTCTTCGGGCGACAGCGTTTCAAGGAGGCCGGTGGAGGCGCAAACCGCGGCGTTCTGCGGGCTTCGACCCGTCGCGAAGGCATTGGGTTGCGGGCTGTGCATGATGTAGACACGCGGCATTGGCAGCTGCGCGCGCGCAGCTAGGTCGCGCACGATCGTGTAGTACTCGCCCCCCGATTGTTCCGTTACTTCCTCGGCGCCGTACATTCGCAACACCAGCTTGTCCGATTGCCACAAGCTGAACATGTTCATGCCGAGGGCAACGACAAACGCGATCACCATGCCGGTTGCGCCTCCCACCACGGCGCCCATAGCCACAAGGATGCCCGTCAGGACGGCCAGGAGAAGGCCGGTCTTGGCGAAGTTCATCGGCATTGATCGATCCTCTTGCGCAGTTCCGCATCGCGCCGAAGAGTTAACGGCTCGGCGCGTCCATTATATGGGAACGCCGTCCCCCGTCAGCCAGAGGACGATAGAAGTCGTCCACGGCGTCTCAAGCCTCCGAAAAACTGCGTAATCTTCGCTATTTGACCGAGGTCAATCCCACTTGGCCCCCCGGTTGCAATGGCGCCAGCCGCGAGCGGGGTGTTTCAGGGGGAGACAGGTGTTTACTTATTTTGCTGAGCGCATGCGGCACGGATGCCGCGATGAAGGCGGTTCCGTCGCGATCATCTTTGCAATTTGCACGTTCGTGCTCGTCATGGCGCTCGGTCTTGCCATCGACGTCGGCCGCATCATTCACACCAAGTCGCGGCTTGTATCGGCCGCCGACGCATCCGTTCTGGCAGCGGCCAAGCGCATGCACGACGCGCAACTGAGCACGGCGGACCTCACCGCCCTGGCACGAAGCTTCTTCGATGCGAACATGAGCGCATCGGGCACAAGCTTCGGCACGGTCAGCGCTTTCGACGTGATTGTCGATCGGCCGAACAGCACCGTGAGCATTTCCGTGAATGCCGACGTTCCAATGACATTCGCACGCATAAGCGGAATTGAAAACGTATCCCTTCCAACTGTCGCGACGGCTGCCTTCAATCCCATGGACATCGAGGTCAGCCTATCCTTGGACCTGACCGGATCCATGTGCTCCCCTTGCTCCAAGATCGACGATCTCAAGGTTGCCGCCAACGATCTCGTCGATATCCTCCTTCCCCCTTCAAAGAAGGCGAACAAGGTGCGCGTGGCGCTTGCACCATTCGCTGCGGGAATCAACGCAGGTCCTTTCGCGGCGCTCGTGACCGACAATCGCAGCACGGACAGCTGCGTTTTCGAACGCGATGGTTCGGGGCGGGCGACCGATGCAGCTCCCGGCTCAGGCAACTTTCTGAAAGCCGCCGGCGACAGTGGCGTTTCCCGCTCGCGCAACAACTGCCCGTCGGGTTCTTCGATCGTTCCATTGACTGACAGTGCCAACACGCTTCGCACGGCGATATCGGACCTTCGTACCGGTGGGACAACGGCCGGTCATCTGGGTACGGCGTGGGCCTGGTACCTGTTGTCGCCTGAGTGGAAATCGGTGTGGCCAACCGCAAGCGCACCCACGAACTACGGTGATCCCAAGACGATCAAGGCCGCCATTCTCATGACGGACGGCGTCTACAATACCTTCGGCGGCGCTTGCGATCGCGCATGCAGCGATAATTCGGCAGAAGCTCGCAACTCGCAGGAATTGGCACGCAACCTCTGCCGGGGCATGCGCGACAAGGGTGTACTGGTCTATGCCGTCGGTTTCATGCTGAGCGATCCTGTCGCCGAAGAGGTCTTGCGCGATTGCGCCGGCTCGAGGTTCTATCGCGCCGAGAACCGAGAGACCCTGCGCAGGGCTTTCAGCGATATCGCACAGGATCTGATGAACCTGCGCCTATCCCGATAGTTCTGTCCCGCACGCACCTTGGCCGCGGAAGGCGCGACCCCTATAGATGCGGCCCATGGCGAGGGCAATTCCCGACCCGCTGCGAAGACGCGCCAGCTGGGTGCGCGTGCTGCTTTTCGTGCTGGTCGCGTCTGGAACCGCGCTTCTTTTCCGGCAGGGGATGGTGATCCCGCAATTCAACCCGCTGCCGGCAATCGACCTATCACGACGCGGTCCATGGCTCGTCGACTGGCGCCTTGCCAGTATCAAATACAGTCCGGCGACCTGCGCCAGGACCTTGAAATCACCCTACATCGAGGCCGAGCCGATCGCCGATGCTCCCGTGAAGGATGGCTGCGGATGGACCAATGGCGTGCGGCTGGCATCTGCAGGCGGCGTGCGTGCCTCCTTCGATAGAGTAACATGTGAGGCGGCGGTCGCGCTTGCGCTTTGGCTGGAACACGACGTGCAACCGCTGGCAACGGAGATGCTTGGGGAGCGCGTAGCCTCCCTGCAAAGCCTGGGCAGTTACGCGTGCCGCAACATCGTCGGCAATCCCATCTGGCGCAACGTGCGCAGTCAGCACGCCTATGCCAATGCCATCGACATCGGAGGGTTCGTCCTCAAGAGCGGCCGCGTCGTCAGCGTGCGAAGGCACTGGAAGAGCGAAGACAAAGAAGGGCGCTTTCTTCGCGCGGTCCACCAGCGCGCCTGCGCCTACTTTCGCGTCGTCCTCGGCCCTGAGTACAACGCCGCGCATCACGATCACTTCCACCTTGATCGTGGCCCGCTGTCGCGCTGCCGGTGAGATAGCTTTCAAATAGGCTTTGAACGCCGCGCTCCCCTTGAGGGATCATTCGATCTGCGCAAGCGCAGCATCAACCGCGGCCCCAAGCAATTCCACGATCTGATCGATCTCTGCCGCATCCACGATGAAGGCAGGGGCGAGCAGGACGTGGTCTCCGTTGACGCCATCAATGGTTCCGCCCATCGGGTAAACCAGCAATCCCCGATCCATGGCTTCCTGCTTGACCCGGGCATGCAGCTTGTACTTTGGATCGAAGGTCTCTTTGGTGCCCCGATCCCGCACAAGCTCGATTGCCTGGAACAGGCCGCGTCCGCGCATGTCGCCGACGTTATGGTGATTGCCGAACCGCTCCGCGAGGCGCCGTGCCAGATGGCCGCCTTGGGCCCTGACATTAGCGAGCAAATTATCGCGCCGAATGACCTGCTGCACGGCAAGCGCTCCTGCGCAGGCCAGCGGGTGCCCGAGATAGGTATGGCCGTGCTGGAAGATGCCTGAGCCTCGCTCGAACACGCTGAAGACTTTCTCCGAAACGAGAACCGCACCGATCGGTGCGAAGCCTCCGCCCAAACCTTTGGCTATCACCAACAGGTCCGGAGCAATCCCTTCCTGCTCGCAGGCATGCAGGGTGCCTGTGCGGCCCATCCCGCACATGATCTCGTCCAGGATCAGGAGGATGCCGTGACGATCGCAGATCTCGCGAACACGCCTGAAATAACCCTCCACGGGTGTAATGCATCCGGCAGTCGCACCGCCGACCGTTTCCGCGACGAAGGCGATCACGGTTTCCGGTCCGAGTTCCGCGATCTTTTCTTCCAGTTCCCTCGCCAGCCGTTCGCCGTACTGGCGGGCGGTTTCGTCCGTCCCGCGCCCGCGATATTCGAAACAGGGCGAAACGTGATGCGCCTGGATCAGCAAGGGCGCGAACGGCCTGCGACGCTGACTCATTGCCGCCAACGGCCAACGCCCCAAGCGTGTTGCCGTGGTAGCTCTGACGACGGGCAATGAAATGCCGCCGCTGCGGCTCGCCCTTCTCGACGAAATACTGCCGCGCCATCTTCAGGCTCGCCTCGACGGCCTCCGATCCCCCGCTCACGAAGTAGACGTGGCTCGTCCCTGGCGGCGCGTGCGCTATCAATTCCTGACCCAGTTCCTCGGCCACAGCCGTGGTGAAGAAGCTGGTGTGGGCGTAGGCCAGTTTGTCCAGCTGAGCGTGCATCGCTGCAAGCACATCGGGATGTCCGTGTCCCAGGCAGGAGACGGCCGCACCACCGCTGGCGTCTATGTATTCCTTGCCGGCCGTGTCCCGAATTCGGATGCCGCTTCCGCTTGCCGCCACTGGATAGCGGTGAGCGATCGACCGATGCAGCACGCGCGTCATGCGGAGAACCTGGAGAGGGAACAGACGACCTACGCTACCTCATAGGGAGGTTTCCGTGGCCTGTCTCCATTTCGAGGGCAGCAAGCGGGCTGACGCTCGACACGGGCCTCCTGCCGCGCTTTGTCAGGAGACCCGCAAAAAACACGCGATTGTCAGGCCGCGTGAGCGGACGAACGCCACAATAAACCGCTATGGAACTTTACAGCGGCCACGGCGCATTTGCACGAGACGGGCTAGGCCTGAACCAAGACACCGCGCGGACCGCCCGTTTTCCCAACAAGCGAGAACCA
Source organism: uncultured Alphaproteobacteria bacterium (assembly GCA_963782855.1). Classification (GTDB taxonomy): domain Bacteria; phylum Pseudomonadota; class Alphaproteobacteria; order Rhizobiales; family Hyphomicrobiaceae; genus AWTP1-13. The sequence continues at coordinate 151,227 of CAWALW010000015.1, forward strand.
TGATGACCCTTCAGCTTTCGACCCAACGCACAACGATCGAGGGGCAGCGGGTCCTCGAGAACCGGTTGTTCGATACGCGCCATCTCTCTTACGAGTTAGCTGCTCCGCTGAGCGCCGAGGACATGACCGTCCAGGCCATGGAAGACGCAAGCCCCACAAAATGGCATCTCGCCCACGTAACCTGGTTCTTCGAGACTTTTATCCTCACCAAGTATCTGCCGGGATACCGGCCCTTCGACGATACCTTCAACTACTGCTTCAACTCCTACTACGAAAGCCAAGGACCCAGGCAGCCCCGCCCCAAGCGCGGAGTGCTCACACGCCCTTCCGCGGAACGCGTATTCGCCTACCGGGCCCATGTGGATGATGCGCTGGCGAAGCTTTTCGCACATGGGATAGAGCCGAACTCCGAACTGGCCCGCCTTATCGAAGTCGGCATCAACCATGAGCAGCAGCATCAGGAGCTGTTGCTTACCGACATTCTGGCGCTGTTCGCCGCCAATCCGCTCCGCCCGGCCTATCAAACACGCCGACCGCGACTGGCCGAGTCCGAGCCCGGTGAACCAGGGTGGGTCCATTTCGAAGGTGGTATCCATCAAGCCGGGCACGACGGCCGGACCTTTGCGTGGGACAACGAGAGCCCTCGCCACGACGTGTTGATCCACCCCTTCAGCCTCGCGGACCGTCTCGTCACGAACGGCGAGTGGCTCGCGTTCATGCGTGACGGCGGCTATTCGACGGCCTCGCTTTGGCTCGCTGACGGCTGGACGACCGTAAATCGCGAGGGCTGGGAAGCGCCGCTCTATTGGGAACTGCGCGACGATCAATGGCATGCGATGTCCCTCGCAGGGCTCCAGCCCGTCGAGAAAGCCGCCCCTGTCGCACACGTCAGCTACTATGAGGCGGACGCCTTCGCGCGCTGGGCGGGCAAGCGTCTTCCAACCGAGTTCGAATGGGAGATCGCCGCACAAGATCTGCCGGTCACTGGCAATGACCTGGCAACAAGAGCGCTGCGGCCGATGCCCGCCGAGGTCGCTGCCCCGGGCAAGCTGCGCCAGATGTTCGGCGATGTCTGGGAATGGACGCAGAGCGCATATCTTCCCTACCCCGGCTATCGTCCACCTGACGGCGCGCTCGGCGAGTACAACGGCAAGTTCATGGTGAGCCAGCAGGTCCTGCGCGGCGGGTCCTGTGCCACGCCTCCCGGGCACACGCGCGCCACCTATCGCAACTTCTTCTATCCGCACCAGCGCTGGCAATTCATGGGTCTGCGCCTCGCGTCGGAGATCCAGTAAATGTTGAACCCGAGGCTGCGCACGCGGGGCGAGTCGCTCCCCGCCGATGCAAGTGATTTTGGCCAGGCTGTTCTCGAGGGCTTCTCCAAGTCTCGGAAGACGCTGCCCTGCCGCTTCTTCTACGACGCGCGGGGCAGTGCCCTCTTCGAGCAGATTACTGAGCTTCCCGAGTACTATCCGACGCGCACCGAGGCAGCGATCCTCAACGCCAATGCTGGCGAGATCGCGGAAGACGTTCCCGACGGTGGGATACTGGTGGAGTTCGGCTCAGGCTCGAGCCTCAAGACCGAGATCCTGCTTCGCAAGCTGGAACACCTCCGAGCCTATGTCTCCATCGACGTCTCGGAAACCGCGCTCCGCGACGCGTCGGAGCGCCTGAGGCGGAACTTCCCTCGCCTCGACGTGCGCCCCATCGTTGGTGATTTTTCCCATCCGACCGCGCTGCCTGAGGATCTCGCCGGCGCGCATAAGACGGGGTTCTTTCCCGGCTCCACCATCGGCAACCTGACGCCCGCACGAAGCGGAGCGGCTTCTCCAGGTCTTCCGCACGAGCCTCGCCCCCCAGGGGCGGCTCATCGTGGGCGTTGACCTCAAGAAGGACCCCCGCAGGCTGGTGCTGGCCTACGACGATGCGGCTGGAGTAACGGCGGCGTTCAATCTCAATCTTCTTGCCCGCATCAATCGCGAGCTGGGCGGCACTATCGACCTTGCCTCCTTCCGCCACGAAGCCATCTACAATCCTCGGGAAGGGCGCATCGAGATGCACCTTGAGAGCACGCGAGATCAGGACGCGAAGGTTCTGGGTCAGCTTTTCCGGTTCCGATCTGGCGAGCGCATTCATACGGAAAACTCCTACAAATACTCCGTTCGCCAATTCCAGCAGCTCGCAGCATCAGCGGGGTGGACCCCGCGGCGCGTATGGACCGACGCGGAGAGCCTTTTCAGCGTGCACGAGCTGGTTTTGGCTTGACCTGTCGGTCAGGGAGTGGGCGCATCGCTGATGCGCCCACCGTCGGGGCGCGACGGCGTCACGGCTGCACATGACTCAGGCCAATGCCATCCGAATTGAAGGCGTTAGCAAGCGTTTCGATGGCATTGCGCGACCCGCCCTCGACGATATCGAACTGAAGCGTCAGGGCGCGTGAGTTCATCGTCGTTGTCGGCGCGTCAGGTTCCGGAAAGACCACGCTCCTGCAGCTTATGAATCGTCTCTCCGAACCGACCGCAGGGCGGATCACCATCGGCGGCATCGACGCGACTGCGCTCGATCCGATCGAGTTGCGCCGCCGGACGGGCTACGTCTTTCAGGAGGTCGGTCTCTTCCCCCACATGTCGGTGGCCGAGAACATCGCCATCACGCCGAAGCTGCTTGGCTGGGAGACAAGGCGTATAGAGTGCCCGCGTCAACGAGTTGCTAGGCCTCGTTCGGCTCGATTCTGATTATGGCCCGCGCTTCCCCAGCCAACTGTCGGGAGGAGAACGCCAGCGCGTCGGCGTCGCCCGCGCGCTGGCTGCCGAACCGGAGGTTGTCCTTATGGACGAGCCCTTCTCGGCGCTCGACCCTCTGACGCGAGACGCCTTGGCCCAAGACTACCGCCGCCTTCATGACACGCTGCAGCTCACCTCGGTGATGATCACGCACGACATGCTGGAGGCGTTGGGGGTTGCCGACCGCATCGTCGTCCTGCAGGCCGGCCGCATCGTTGCCGAAGGAACACCAAAGGCGCTGTTGGAGCATGAGCACACCTACGTGCGGGAGCTGATGCAGGCACCGCGCAAGGTCGCCGCGCGCGTAGCCTCCCTGCTCGGCGACGGGGTGCGCTAGGTGGACAGCCGTTTCGCCGACGCCTTGGCGCGTCTGCCCGACTACTTCGGCAATCACGTGCTGGTGAGCCTGGCGGCCTTGGTACTCGGGCTGGCCATCAGCTTCCCGCTGGCAATCGCATCGCGGCGGCGACCGGTCCTGCGCGCTGCCGTGCTGACAGCAACCAGCCTTGTGCAGACAATCCCTGGCTTGGCGCTGCTGGCATTGTTCTATCCCCTGCTATTGGGGGCAGCGGCATTTTCCGAGAGGGCCTTCGGCCTCTCCTTCTCGGCTCTTGGGTTCTTGCCGGCGGTCTTGGCGCTGGCGCTCTACAGCATGCTACCCGTGGTGCGGAATACGATCACCGGGATCGACGGCATCGATCCGGCCATCAAGCGCGCTGCACTCGGCGTCGGCATGACGGAGCGCCAGGCCTTGCTCATGGTGGAGCTGCCCCTCGCGCTTCCCGTCATAATGGCGGGCATACGTACGGCGTCCGTCTGGGTGATTGGCACAGCCACGCTCTCCACACCCATCGGCCAGACAAGCCTCGGCAACTACATCTTCACCGGCTTGCAAACCCAGAATTGGGTGTCGGTGCTGTTCGGATGCGTCGGCGCAGCCGCGCTGGCCCTTGCCGTCGATCAGCTTCTGGCGCTCATCGGGCGCGGTTTGAGCGCACGCAATCGCAGGAGCCTCGTTGCAGGTGGCGCCGGCTTGTGCCTCATCATTCTCGCGGCCCTATTGCCGAACGTTTCAATGGGCAGCCGCGGGTACGTGATTGGCGCCAAGCCCTTCGCCGAGCAATACATCCTCGCCACGCTGATTCAGGATCGGCTACGCACCCGCGGACACCTTGCGACGCGAAAGGACGGACTCGGGTCTGCGGTGATCTTCAACGCACTCGCGGCAGGAGAGATCGACGCCTACGTCGAGTATTCCGGAACGATCTGGACGAACCAGATGCAGCGCACCGACGTGCCGTCTCGAGAACAGGTACTGCGTGAGGTCGGCCAATGGCTCAAGGACAGGTTTGGCATCGTCCTCGTCGGCCGCCTCGGTTTCGACAACGCCTACGCACTTGCCATGTTGGACCGCAGAGCCGCCGAGCTTGGGGTAACGTCGATCGCGGACCTGCAGCGGCTGGCGCCACGGCTCTCGATCGCCGGCGACTACGAATTTTTCGGCCGCCCAGAGTGGAAGGCCATTGAAAAAACCTACGGCCTCTCGTTCCCCAAGCAGCGGCAGATGCAGGCCGAGTTCATGTATCCGGCCGTCGCCGCAGGCGAGGTCGACGTGATCGCTGCGTATACCAGCGACGGTCGCATCCGGGAGTTTCAGTTGCGCGTACTTGATGACCCCAAGAGCGCTATTCCGCCCTATGACGCCATCCTGCTTGTCTCCGCCAGACGCGCCGCGGATGAGGAGTTCTTGGCAGCGCTGCGACCCCTCACGAACGCGATAAGCCTGGAGGCGATGCGCGAGGCCAATCAGCAGGTAGGCGGCGGCATATCACCGGAGGCAGTAGCGCGCACCTTGGCAAAAAAGATCGGCCGATGAACGTATGCGCTGGCGGCAACGCCGCGGGTCCGCCATTCTCGCGAACTATCGGTTGAGGAATGAAGCGCCCAAGGAGCCGAAACATGAAACGGACTGGATACGCGATTGCTGCCGGGACCTTGCTGCTCTGCAGCATGGCCTATGCGCAAACCGCCGAAGATGCTTTCGGGGTCTGGCTGAACCCTGAGAACAAATCGCACACCGAATTCTACAGCTGCGGCGGCGGGCTCTGCGCCAAGATCGTCAAGAACGTCGACGGCCAGAACACCGATGACAAGAACCCCGACGCCGCCAAGAAGAACCGGCCGATCGTCGGCCTCGTCATCATGCAAGGTGCCAAGAAGACCGGCGCCAACAAATGGTCCGGCACGCTCTACAACCGGGCGGATGGCAAGAGCTACACGGGCACGCTCACGGTCAAGAGCAAGGACGCCGTCGATTTGGCGGGTTGCGTGGCCGCCGTTTTCTGCTCGACGACGTCGTTCGCCCGCGTGAAGTGACGGTTCGCGCTGCCGCACAGTCCGTAGGCACTTAGGGCGGTTCGGTATGGCCGCCCTGGCTTGCCCGCATACCAAGCAACTTTGTTGCGCGGTTCGCGGCTGGGCATGCTATTCCGAAAAGCGAAATCGGCGCCGGTCGCTCCAAGGGCCCGAATGATTGCCACGGCTGGGGCTGCACCCCATCTCGAGGTAGCGCGCGAAGCCATTGAGCCGGTTTGCGATACTGGCGGGATTCTGGCATTTCTAAATTCCGGGTTTGACCCGGAATTGAGCTACGCGGAGGCAGTCGAGATATGCCGAAGAACACGGTCAGCCTCGACGACAAATACGCCCTCGACGAGACCCGCCAGATCCTGACCGGCACCCAGGCGATCGTCCGGCTGATGCTGACCCAGCGCGCTCGCGACGTGCAGGCCGGGCTGAATACCGCGGGCTATGTCACCGGCTATCGCGGCTCGCCCATCGCATCTCTCGAGTCTGCCTTTCTTCGCGCCCGCGGCCTGCTGGAGCCCAACCACATCAAGTTCATGGCCGGCCTCAACGAGGATCTGGCGGCGACGGCGCTCTGGGGATCGCAGCAGACCGAGCTGCGCGGCGAGGGCAAGTACGACGGCGTATTCGGCGTCTGGTACGGCAAGGGCCCCGGTGTCGACCGCACGGGCGACGTCTTCCGCCATGCCAACCACGCGGGCACATCCAAGCACGGCGGCGTGCATCGCGCTGATGGGCGACGACCACACCTGCGAAAGTTCCACCAGCGCGCATCAGTCGGAGTTCGCCTTCCTCGACTACATGATGCCGATCCTGAATCCCGCGGGCGTTCAGGAAATACTCGACTACGGCGTTCTCGGCTTCGCCCTCTCGCGCTTCGCCGGTGTCTGGGTCGGCATCAAGTGCGTGAAGGACAACATCGAGGCGACCTCGACGGTCGACGGCCGCATCGACCGCATCCAGATCAAGATTCCGGAAGATTTCACGCCTCCGCCCGGAGGCCTCAATATCAGGCTCGGCGACCAGGCGCTGGCCAAAGAGGCCCGCCTGCACGACTTCAAGCGCCCGGCCATCCTCGCCTTCGCCCGCGCCAACAAGTTCGACAAGATCATCACCAGCGGGGGGCCCAACGCCAAGCTCGGCATCATCACCACCGGCAAGAGCTATCTCGACGTGCGCCAGGCCATGGACGATCTGGGCATCGACGAGGTGCGCGCCAACCAGTTGGGCATCCGGGTCTACAAGGTGGCGATGACGTGGCCCCTCGAGCCGCAGGGCGTCCTGAAGTTCGCCGAGGGTCTCGACACCATTCTCGTCGTCGAGGAAAAGCGCGCGCTGATCGAGACGCAGGTCAAGGAGCAGCTCTACGATCTTCCCGAGCGCCCGCGCGTCCTCGGCAAGAAGGATGAGAACGAGCAGTGGCTGTTCCCCGCCAAGTACGCGCTGGACCCCACCGACATCGCTATCAAGCTCGGCGAACGCCTCATCCGCGCCGGCGCCGGCGACGACATCAAGAACAAGGTCGGTGAGTTGAAGCGGCTCACGGGCAATCGCCCCGAGACCGCCGAAGCGCTCACCCGCATTCCTTATTTCTGTCCAGGCTGCCCGCACAACAGCTCAACCGTCGTCCCGCAAGGTTCGCGCGCCTACGCCGGCATCGGCTGCCACTACATGGCGCACTGGATGGACCGGAACACCGAAGGCTTCACCCAGATGGGTGGCGAGGGCTCCAACTGGATCGGCGAGGCCCCATTCTCGAAGACGCCACACGTCTTCCAGAACCTCGGCGACGGCACTTACATCCACTCGGGCAGCCTCGCCATCCGCGCCGCACGCGCTGCCGGCGTGAACATGACCTACAAGATCCTCTACAACGACGCCGTCGCGATGACGGGCGGCCAGACGCTCGATGGCGGCATCACCGTATCGATGATCCTCAACCAGGTGCTCGCCGAGGGCATTGAAAAGGTTGTCGTCGTCACCGACGAACCCTTCAAGTATCCGTCGGGCTTCATCCCGCAGGGCGTGCCCGTCTACGACCGCCGCGATCTGCAGAAGGTGCAGCAGGAACTGCGCGACGTGCCGGGCGTTTCGGTTCTTCTCTACGACCAGACCTGCGCCGCCGAGAAGCGCCGCCGCCGCAAGCGCGGCATGTTCCCCGATCCGGACAAGCGGGTGTTCATCAATCCAGCCGTGTGCGAGGGCTGCGGCGATTGCGGCGTGAAATCGAACTGTGTCGCCGTCGTGCCGCTCGAGACGGAGTTCGGCACCAAGCGCGCCATTGATCAGTCGGCCTGCAACAAGGACTTCTCCTGCCTCAACGGCTTCTGCCCGAGCTTCGTGACGGTGAATGGCGCCAAGATCGCCAAGGCCAAGCGGCCGTCCAATCAGGCCGGCGTCACCAGCATGCTGACGAGCCTGCCCGAGCCGAAACTGCCCTCCCTGGAGCGTCCCTATACGATGCTCGTGACGGGTGTCGGCGGCACAGGCGTCGTCACGATCTCCGCGCTGCTGGGGCAAGCCGCGCACCTGGAAGGCAAGGGCTTCGGCGCCATCGACATGACCGGACTGGCGCAGAAGGGCGGCGCCGTCGCTTGTCACATGCGCGTTGCCAACAACGTCGAGCAGATTCACGCGATCCGTGCGGGCGTCGCCGGTGCCGATCTCATTCTCGGCTGCGATCTCGTCGTGACGGCTTCCAACCGCGTGCTGGAGACCATCAGGCCGGATCACACCGCAGTCATCTACTCCGACTACGAGATGTCGACCGCCGAGTTCACCCGCAAGGCCGACCTGCGTGTGCCCGGCCCCGCGCTCCGCCACGCAATATCCGAGCGTGCCGGCAAGGGCTCGGTGCACCACTTCGATGCGCACACCGCCGCCGTGAAGCTGTTTGGCGACTCGATTGCCGCCAACGTCTTCCTGCTCGGCTACGCCTACCAGCTCGGCTACGTGCCGATCGGTGCTGACGCCATCGAGCAAGCCATCGAGCTCAACGGTGCTGCCGTCGAGATGAGCAAGGGCGCCTTCCGCTTCGGCCGCCTCGCCGCGCACGACATGGGCGCGATCGAGCGCATGATCGGATCGGCTGCGCGTACCCGCGGCGCCCAGGCCGTTCTCGCTGGATGAGCTGATCGGCCACCGCGCCAGCCTGCTGATGAGCTACCAGGATATCACGCTCGCCGATCGCTACCGCGCCCGCGTCGAGAAGCTGGCCGAGATCGAGCGCAGCAAGGCTCCGGGCCGCGCTGGCCTCGCCGAAGCTGCCGGCCGCGCCTACTACAAGCTGCTCGCCTACAAGGACGAGTACGAGGTCGCGCGGCTGTTCACGGACTCGGAATTCGAGAAGGCGCTCGACGGCCAGTTCGAGGCCCGCGGCAAGCTGGAGTTCCATCTCGCCCCGCCGCTCCTCGCGCGGCGTGACAAGGTCACGGGCGAACCGCGCAAGATGAAGTTCGGCAGCTGGATGCTGCCCGTGTTCCGGCTGCTCGCTAAGGGCAAGCGCGTGCGCGGCACGGCGTTCGACGTGTTCGGCTATACGGCCGAGCGCAAAAGCGAGCGCCAGATGATCGCCGACTACGAGAAGCTGCTCGACGAGCTTGCCGATCGCCTCACGCCCGCCACGCACACGACCGCCGTGGCCCTGGCGACGTTGCCGCTCGACATCAAGGGCTTCGGGCACATCAAGGAGCGCAACCACAAGGCGGTGAAGGCGCGCGAGGCGGCCCTGCTGGCTGAGTTGCGCAACCCGTCTCCGCCGTCGGCGCTGAAAGCGGCGGAGTAGGCGCCCGAGGGCAGAGGCCTATGAAGCCTTGCCCTTGGTGTGCGCCTGCATCCAAACGTCAAACTGCCGGCGGCAACCACGCATCGCCAGCTCCGCGAGGATGTCGTCATCCGCGGGCGCATTTTCGAGCACGCGCAACGTCACTTGGCGCGGGGGTAAGTCGGGAACGAGCAGCGTGTATGTCGCTTCGGAGCGAACATCCACCGCGGAAGGCCAAGTGGTGATCCTGCTCCCCCTTTCCCACCGGGCGTCCCCTTTGCGAGACCTCTCCACGTCAACGATGGCTATGCGCTCCGCCGCCTGAGCAGCCTCGCGCACCAGCTGTAGGGCCTGGCCCCTGATCACGCAGATGGTACCGTCATCGGAGACCGGCACCGCGGTCCAGGAGAAGCCTGCGGGCGCCGGCTGCATGCCCCGCGTGGTACCCGGCGTGCTTTCGCGCGCTCCCCCGGTTTCGAAGAAGGTCGTGATCCAGGACAGGACACGCTCGTTGAGCTTTTGCCCCTTGGCGAGATCGGCCACAGATCCCGAATACGGCCCCCTGATCGTTTGAGTTTTTCCCGACGGCATGACAGCGCGGATCGATGCGCCAGCAGGAACATCGATCGTATCGCTCAGGGCGTATTCCTTTCCGACCTTGATCGCCGTCACCGAGGATTCAATGACGTACATGCGGCCTTGTCCCTGCGCCATCGCGGCGCCGAACAGGATCAGGCATGCCGTTGCAGCCGTCAGTAAATGCTTCATCCCACTATCCCTCTCGATCGAGCCGCGCGAGAGCCGAGCCACCTGCCAATGTGATTGCCTGTGAACTCGCCGAGAAACCACGCAACAAGCGCGAGCACGACCGGCAAAATTATGCGCCAATACCAGAAGACGAAGGTATCCAGGGCAATTATGGCAACTGTTGCGGCGGTACCGAAAAGCAAACCCTGCCCCCTCATCCGTGTGCGCCAGCCAACGAGAAAGGCGAGCGCTGCCAGAGCCATCAGCTCGAGCTTCATCGCCAGCGAATTGGTCTCGAGCTGATTGATATGCCGCTTGTCGACGAGTTCCGCGACCATATGTGCATGAATGAGGGCGCCTGGCTGCAATTCCCCCGTCGGGCTGCTGAGCGGCGTCAGGTGACGATCGATATCCGGAAACGTGCCCCCCACGATTACGATCTTACCCTTCAAGCCTGCCCGGGCCAGTTGACCTCCCGTCTCCGTCTGGGCTTGCAGCAAGGTTTCCGCGGGGATCGTCAGGAAGGTGTCGTACCCGTCGTGGGGTTCCAATAGCCACGCGATGCGGCGGTAGGATTCATTCGCTGTCGCTCCCGCGCTTTCCGCCAGGAGTGCCGAGAAGCTCTTGCCATAAGCCTTACCGGCACCAGGGCCGGCCCGAAACCTGATGACCCAATCCCGCTCCGTCGCGAGATTCGCGTAGCCGGCAGGGCGCCCTGCCTTGGCGATGAATTCGGCTTGCCTGTCCATTTGCGCCTTGCCGAGACCAACGCGCTCGTCAGCCGCCGCGAGCACGACCTTCGCTCGCGCGCGGCGGATCGCGTCGACGAGCAAGTCTTCATTGTCCGGCGGCGTCACTTGGACAAACAGGAAATCGAGGCCAATCACCGCGGCGCCGGCTGCATCCGCAGCCTCCACGATCCGGGCAAGCAGATCCCCGATCGACCGGTTGCCGAACTTTGCTGTCCTTCAGTGTGGCATCGGTAATGCTCACGATCGCGACCTGGGGATGCTGACTGGGGAGCCGATCAGAAAGGTACGCGGTGCGCAGATCGCCCATCATGTGATCGAAGCGAAGCAGCCCCGGCGCAAAGCGGGGCACGACTTCCGCCAGCAGCAGGGTCGCCAGCAGCGCAAACACTCCAGACAGCAGGAAAGGGCGTGGAAATAGCGCCCGGCGCTGCGCTGTGGAGTTGCCCGTATCGGTCATTCTCGCCCCCGGTTTTTCCGGCGCGCCGACCCTATTGGAGGCCAGCGAGCGAAACAAGCGCATGCATTGGTCTTGCAACCGCCCGCGGCAGCCATGTAATCCTGCGTCCACACAGCGCTTACTCCCCATCCGCGTAAGACGCTCGCATACAAGGACCGAAAATGCGCCCGCTCGAAGGACTTCGCGTTGCAGACCTCACGAGGGTGCTGTCTGGACCCTACTGCACCATGCAGCTTGGCGACCTCGGCGCGGATGTCATCAAAATCGAGCAGCCCGGCAAGGGCGATGACACGCGGGCCTTTGCGCCCCCTTTCCAAGGTGACGAGGCGGCGTATTTCCTTTCGGTGAACCGCAACAAGAAGAGCATCACGCTCGACATGAAGAGCCCGCGAGGCAAGGAAGTGCTTTGGCGGCTGATCGAAAAATCGGACATCCTCGTCGAGAACTTCCGACCGGGCGCCATGGATCGCCTTGGATTTGGCTATGACGCGGTCAGTGCGCGCCGCCCGTCGATGATCTACGCTTCAATTTGCGGCTTCGGCGATAGCGGCCCACAACGCGACCGTCCCGGCTATGACGTTATCGTTCAGGGCGAGGCCGGGATCATGGACATCACGGGCCCGAAAGACGGCGCCCCGCACAAGGTTGGAGCAGCGATTGGAGATCTGGTCTCCGGTCTCTACGCGGCGCAGGGCATCCTCGCTGCGCTCTACGCCAGCCGCGCGACGGGACGCGGCCAGCAGGTGAGCATTTCCATGTACGAAGCCGTGGCCTCGTTGCTCACCTTCAATGCCAGCATCTACTACGCAACCGGCAACACACCGCGGCGGCGAGGAAACGAGCACCCGACCATCGTGCCCTACGAGACCTTTGAAGCTGCCGACGGCTGGATCAACCTCGGCGTCGCGAACGACGACCTTTGGCGGCGCTTCTGCACCGGGGCGGAGCGGCCCGAGCTGATCGAGGACCCGCGCTTTGCCAAGGCGTCGGATCGGGTTCGCAACAGGGAGATGCTGGTTCCCTTGGTCAGGTCCATCATCAAGGAGCGCACGCGCGACGAGTGGCTGGCGCGGATGGACAAGGCCGGAGTGCCAAGCGGCGCGATCCGAACTGTCGGTGAGGTGTGCGATGGCGATCTCCTGAAAGCCCGCGACATGGTTGCCGAGATGCCGCATTCCAGTGCCGGTGTCGTCAAGGCCGTCAAGAATGCCGTGCACCTCAAGGGCACACCGCTCGACACCTATTTTGCACCACCAAGGCTCGGCGAGCATACGCGCGAGGTGCTCACCGGCCTGCTCGGCTACAGTGCCGGCGAGTACGAAACTTTAGTGCGCGACAAGATCGTGTAGGCATTCTCGCTCGCAGGCTCGGCGGGTGGACAGTTCGGAGCACGCCCACTCTCGGGAGGCCACCATGGTCAGCATCGCCCTGCTCGACGACTACCAGAACGTTGCTCTGCAAATGGCCGATTGGTCCGCGCTGCAGAAATCGCACAGTGTCGTCTCCTTCAATCAGCGCCTGGCTGACGTGGATGCCATCGCGCGAGCTTTGGCGGAATTCGAGATCATCGGCATCATGCGCGAGCGCACCCCTTTCACGCGTGAGGTGTTTGCGAGGCTGCCGAACCTGAAGCTGCTGGTGACCACGGGCAAGCGCAACGCATCCATCGATCTGGAGGCCGCCAAGGCGCACGGCGTCACCGTCAGCAACACCGGAGGATCTGGCCGCGCCACTGCGGAGCTTGCCATCGGCCTGATGATCGCGCTGGCCCGCCACCTGCGCGAGGAGTTCCACACCATGCGCCCTGGCGGCGGCTGGCAGACGACCTTGGGCTTCGACCTGGAAGGCAAGACCCTCGGCATCCTCGGGCTCGGCAACCTCGGAGCAAAGGTCGGCAAGATCGGCAGCGCCATGGGTATGGAGGTCATCGCCTGGAGCGAGAACCTCACGCCCGAGAAGGCGCTGGAGCGCGGCGCCCAGCACGTCACCAAGGATGAGCTTTTCGCGCGCTCGGACGTGCTATCGATTCATTCCGTCCTTTCGGACCGCACGCCGCGGCTTAGTCGGCGCGCGTGAATTCGACCTGATGAAGCCAGCAGCGCTGCTGATCAACACCTCGCGCGGACCGATCGTCGACGAGACCGCCCTGCTCAATGCTCTCAGGGAAAAGCGCATTGCCGGTTACGGCGCCGACACCTTCGATGTTGAGCCCCTGCCCGCAAACCACCCGCTGCGGTCAGAGCCGCGCGCGCTGCTTACGCCGCACCTCGGATACGTCACCGAGGAAACCTATCGCTCGTTCTATGGCGGCATGGTGCAGGCAATCGAAGCCTGGCTTGCGGGCAACCCGATCAACCTGCTGACGTAGCTTGCCGGATGGCAGCAACCGTTCGCGCCTCGGCCCCAGGTCGAAGCGCGATGGCTCCCTCTGTTACTCCCCGTACTTCCCGATCACCGAGATCGAGCAGACGTTCTGGTGCGGGAAGCCGCCGAGGTTGTGGGTGAGGCCGTAGCGCGGCAGCTCCTTGCGCTGGCGCGGGCCGGCCTTGCCCTGCATCTGCAGGTAGAGCTCGTAGATCATGCGCATGCCCGGACGCGCCGATGGGATGGCCGAAGCACTTGAGGCCGCCGTCGATCTGGCACGGAATTTTGCCCTCCGCATCGTAGAAGCCGTCGAGCACGTCCTTGATCGCGCCGCCCTCGGGCGAGATGTAGAGGTCCTCCATCGTCACCAGCTCGGTGACGGAGAAGCAGTCGTGCACCTCGATGAGATCGATCTCCTCGCGCGGCTTCTCGATGCCGGCCTCCTTGTAGGCGCGCTTGGAGGCGATGCGCGTGGTGGCAAAGTAGCTGCCGTCCCACGAGTTGTGCTGCGCCTCCGTGCCGTTGGACACGGAAAGCTGCAGCGCCTTCACGCGAGATGATGTCCGTCTTGCCGAGGCTCTTGGCGATCTCCGGCGTGGTGACGATAGCGCAGGCCGAGCCGTCGCTCACGCCGCAGCAGTCGAAGAGGCCGAGCGGCTCGGCGATCATCGGCGACTTCAGCACGTTCTCCATCGGTGATCTTGTTGGTCAGGTGCGCCTTGGCGTTCTTGTTGCCGTTGTCGTGGCTCTTGACCGAGATGTGCGCCATGGCGCGCTTGAGGTCTTCGGCCTTCTTGTTGTGCTTGGCGCGATAGGCCGCCGCGAGCTGGGCGAACGAGCCCGGCGCCGACATGTTCGGCCAGAACATGGAGTTGAGCGCGCCGCGGCCGCGCTGCGGCAGGCCGCCGTAGCCGGTGTCCTTCAGCTTCTCGACGCCCAGCGCCAGCGCGATGTCGGCAGCGCCCGAGGCCACCGCATAGACGGCGCCGCGGAAGGCTTCGGTGCCGCTGGCGCAGTAGTTCTCGACCCGCGTCACCGGGATGTAGGGCAGCCGCAGCGCGACCGCGAGCGGCACGCCCGACTTGCCGACGTGCTGCTCCTCGATCGCGGTGGCGAGCCACGCCGCCTCGATCTGGTTCTTCTCGATGCCGGCGTCGGCGATGGCCTCCTCGAAGGCCTCCACCATCAGGTCGTCGGCTTCCTTGTCCCAGCGCTCGCCGAACTTCGAGCAGCCCATGCCGAGGATCGCAACCTTGTCTCTGATACCTGTGGCCATGTGAGGTCTCCTTCAGGCCTTGGCTTGGGCCGGCTTTCCGGCGGGCGCAGCTTTCCAATAGTAGCGGGTGAAGCCGCGGTTGGAGTCGTATTCCTTGATGCGGAACATCATGCGCATGGGCGCGGCGACGTCCACGGTTTCGCCATCGGCGTCCGTGAAGTCGATCATGGTGCGGCCGCCCTGCTCGAACACCACCATGCCGTAGTAGTGCGGCGGATCGGGCGAGTAGGTCAGCCGGTCGGCCGTGTAGGACATGCACCTTGGCCGGCGTGTCGGCGAACGGGTGCGTCTTCCTGCGTGTGGAAGGCGTTGCAGTTGGGGTTCACGCACACGTTGGACTTCGGGAACTGCAGCGTGCCGCATTTCTTGCATTCGCCGCCGATGAAGCCTGTCAGCATGCGCCGGTTGCGGTAGAGCGAGGACAGCGGCGTTTGCTTGTCGATGTCGGCGCGCATGCCGCGCTCGATGGAAACGAGATCGTTGAAGGAGAGGTATTTGTTGTAGTTCGTCTCTTCCTTGCGGCGCGCGAGGTGGCCCTTGACGCCGAGGCGCGGGGTCAGCTTGGCGAGGTTTTCGGTGGCCTCGAACAGCAGCGCGTCGCAGCCCTGGCCGAAGCCGACGACGAGAATCTTGTCGCCGGGCTTGGCCTTCTCCAGCGCGTCGACCAGCATCACCAGCGGATGCGCGGTGCCGGTCTCGCCGCACACGGTGTGCAGGTTGTCGCGCACGGCGGTGTCGGGCATGCCGGCCTTCTTGGCGATGCCCGCGACCACCCGCGCCAGCACGCAGGGCATGGCGAAGTGGGCGATGTCGGCGGGCTTCACGTCGGTCGACTTGAAGAGGTCGGCGAGCGCGGCGGGCACGATCTTGTTGTAGCCTTCGTCCCTGATCCAGCGCTCCTCCCAGTGTAGTCGAACTCGAAGCCCTCGCCGCGGAAGTGGTCGACGAAGTCGAACCGTGCGGCTGGCCGAGGCGATGAACTTCGCGACTACCGGTCCGGTGCCGACCAGGAGCGCGGCCGCGCCATCGCCGGTTTGCAATTCAAGCGGGCTCGCCGTGCGCGTGCGGCGCTTTTCCGAGGCGATCATCAACACGCGCCCTGCGCCGCCCCGCGCCATCTGCAGCGCGGCGATGAGCCCCGAAGTCGCGGCGCGCTGCGAGGCCGTGAGGTCCTGCGCGTTGACATTGGGCTTGAGGTTCAGGGCCTCGACGATGATGCCCGCATTCAGGCGATCCTCGAACGGCAGCGTGGTGGAGGCGAAGGCGACCGATGCCACCGTGTCGCGATCCTGGCCGGTGAGGCAGTCACGCGCGGCCTCGACGGCCATGGTGACGGAGTCCTCATCCCAGTTGCAGATCGTGCGCTCGCCCTTGGCGAGGCCCTTGAGGCCGGGATTGAACCAGGCATTCGCCTCAGCCACCGCCTTGCGGGAAAGGCGCAGGCGCGGCAGGTAGGCGCCGTATGCGAGGATGCCGACGTCGTTCTTTTCAGCCATCGATCGAACCCTACTTTGTCATCCCGGGCCTCGTGCCCGGGACCCAGCCATCGCAGCGCTGGACATGCTGCACGATGGATCCCGGCGCGAGTGCCGGGATGACAGCTACAGCGGCTCCCAGTTGAACACGTCCGCCGAGCGGTCGAGCGCATAGAGCGCGCTCTTGAACGCCGGCAGCATGGTCTCGGCGATCGACTGCGGCGTCCAGCCGCCGTCCTTGTGCGCCACGCGCAGCGGGCGCGATTGGCTCATCAGGAAGATCTCGTCCTTGCGCACGGCAAAGATTTGCCCCGACACGTCCTTGGAGAGATCGCTCGCCGAGGAACACGCAGATCGGCGCGATCTTGGAGGCCGTCATGGTGTTCTGGATGCGATCGACGCGCGCCTTCTCCTCCGGCGTGGTGGTCGGAATGGTGCCGATCAGCCGCGACCAGGCGAACGGCGAGACGCAGTTGGAGCGCACGTTGAAGCGCGACATATCCAGTGCGATCGACTTCGACAGTCCGACGATGCCGAGCTTGGCGGCCGCGTAGTTGGCCTGCCCGAAATTGCCGACCAGCCCCGACGTCGACGTGAAGTGGATGAAGGAGCCCGATTCCTGCTCCTTGAAATAGGGCGCCGCGGCCTTCGACATGTAGAAGGCGCCGTAGAGGTGCACCTTGATGACCGCATCCCAGTCGACCACGCTCATGCGGTGGAAGATGCGGTCGCGCAGGATGCCGGCGTTGTTCACCACGCAGTCGATGCGGCCGAAGTTGTCGACCGCCGCCTTGATGATGCGTTCCGCGCCCAGCGGGTCGGCCACGCTGTCGCCATTCGATACCGCCGCGCCGCCGGCCTGCTTGATCTCGGCGACGACCTGATCGGCCACGCCGAGATCGGCGCCTTCGCCCTCGGCCGAGCCGCCCAGGTCGTTGACGACGACCTTGCCGCCCTCGGCGGCGGCCAGCGTCGCGATCTCCTTGCCAATGCCGCGCCCGGCGCCGGTCACAACAATGACCTTGCCCGCGAGGCAACCCCCTTGAGCCATGCAGTCCTCCCAGACTTCGTGGTCTTCGCCTGACAGTCGCACCGCCATTGGGCAACGTCAATTTTTTGTCGGATTGTCAGACGATGGGTGCGTGTGCACAATATACCATTCGGCCCAGCGCACCGCTGCGCCGTTGCGTTGGAAAGTTGAATGATGCAAGGCGTAGCTACCCGGTTCGAGCGGATCAAGGCGCGCCCGGCCTATGAACTCGTCGCCGAGGAAATCGAAGCCAAGATACTCGCGGGTGTCCTGCGGCCAGGCGATCCGATCGGCACCGAATCCGAGCTGGTCAAGCAGTTCGGCGTGAACCGCTCGACGGTTCGCGAGGGTATTCGCCTGCTCGAGCAGTCCGGTCTCGTCGCCAGGGAATCCAGCCGGCGCCTTTCGGTGGCGGTGCCGCACTACCACGGGCTCGCTACCCGCATGAGCCGCGCGCTCATCCTGCAGCAGGTAACTTTCCGCGAGCTGTTCCACACCTCCCGCGCGCTTGGGCCAGGCTCGATCGATCAAGCCATGGACAACCGCACCGATGCTGATCTGAAGGCGCTGGAGGCGAATCTGGCCCGGACGCGAGAGATGCAGCACGATGCACCGGCCGTGGCCGAGCTCGACGCAGAGTTTCACCAGCTGCTGGATGCCGCCACCCACAACCGTGTGCTGCAGCTTGCCAAGGAGCCGGTGAGTATCCTGGTGCGGCCGACGACCGCCCATATCATCGCAAACAATCCAGGCGGGATACCGCGCTTGATCGAAGCGCATACGCATATCCTGGACGCGCTACAGCGGCGCGACCGGGAGAAGGGGCGGTTGTGGGTCGACCGCCATCTGCGCGACTGGAAAGCCGGATTTGAACGCTCAGGGCGCGATCTGGACAGCCCTGTCGATGTCCCCGAGGCGACCTAGCAGCGGCGTCCGACGCCAAGCTAGAAGCGAAAATGCAGATAGCCTGGGCCGTCCGGACCGAACGGACCCCGTGACTGCCAGAAATCGACGGTCTCGCGCCGCAGCGTGTCGCTGCACGTCTGCTGGCAGTCGATCCATGTGCCGCCGGGGAGTTGCACCTGCGGGCGGCCGCTAGGGCCGGGACGAACGGGCGCCGTGACAGTGCCACCGCCGTAGCGGCTTTCGGCAGTGACATAGCCTCTATCGAGGCGCTCTCGCTTCCTGCCCCAGGCATCAGCGGGGATGGGTAGCGCAAGCGTTGCAATGAGAAGCGCCAGAAGTGGGGTCGTTACGAGAGGCGCGATGCGCATTGGTCTGTTCTCCTCGCGGCGCCCGCTAACCGGCGCCAGCGGTTGGTGATTTGCGGAAAGCTATAGCAGGCGTTGGCCGCAATCGTGAACACCGCGGCCTCTCCGCCGATTGAGCTGACACCTGGTGCCCGCGGGTCACAGAGGCCCCGGTTCAGGCCACCTTGCCGCCGAGCTCATCCTCGATATGGATGCGCACAATCGCCTCGAAGCTGGCATCCGGCTTAAAGCCGAGGGCCAACGCGCGCTTGGCATCGAACCTGCGGGGCCAGCCGGCCACGATTTGCTCGATGAACGGATCGGGCTCGCGGCGGATGCGGGCCACTACTTTTTCGCCCGCCACCTTCTTCAGGGCCGCGATCTGCTCGCCGACCGTGACGGCCAGCCCCGGCATTGTGATGGCGCGGCGCGGCCCGACCTTGGAGGTGTCCATGGTAGCGGCATGCACCATGAAGCCGACCGCAGCCCGCGGCGAGGCGTGCCAGTGCATCACGCTCTCCGAGACCGGCAGCACGGCTTCCTGGCCGGCCAGCGGCTCACGCATGATATTTGAGAAGAATCCGGAGGCAGCCTTGTTGGGCTTGCCCGGTCGCACACAGATCGTCGGCAGCCGAATGCTGACGCCCTCGAGGAATCCCTTTCGGGAATAGTCGGACACGAGCAGCTCACAGATATTCTTCTGCGTGCCATAGGAGGTGAGCGGCGTGTTGAAGAACTCATCGCCGATGGCTTCCGGGAACGGTGCCCCGAACACAGCGATGGAACTGGCAAAGACAATGCGCGGCTTGTGGCCCGCATGGCGCACGGCCTCCAGCAGGCCGCGCGTGCCGTCCATGTTGATGCGGTAGCCCTTGTCGAAATCCTGCTCTGCCTCGCCCGACACGATCGCCGCGAGATGGAAGATCACATCGGGGCGGTCGACGATCATCTTGCGCGCCTCGCCCTCGGCCGGCAGGTCGCCTGTGGTGATCTTCACTTGCATCTTGGCGCCGGGAGGCACCGCACCGTCGACGACGTCGTAAAGCGTGAGGCTCGATATTTCCTTCCCACCCAGCGCGCCATCCTTGGCGAGCCGCTC
>CAWALW010000016.1:0-46841 GCA_963782855.1 uncultured Alphaproteobacteria bacterium
CGACGATTGCTATCCGCGACATGGAGACGGGCGAGGACCTCCCCGACACCATCCCGGACACGCGCGGCTCCGTGGTGTGGGCGCGCGACGGACGCACGCTGTTCTACGTGCGCCTCGACGCCAACCAGCGCCCGCTGTTCGTCTACCGGCACCGCCTCGGCACGCCGGTCGAGCAGGACGTCCTCATCCATGAGGAGAAGGACATCGGCTACTACGTCGGCGTCGGCCAGACCCAGTCGGGCCGCTACATCATCATCGATGCGCACGATCACCAGACCAACGAGGCCTATCTGATCGACGCCGATGCGCCGGAAGGCCCCTCGCGCCTCATCGCCCCCCGCGTACACGGCCACGAGTATTCCGTGGAGCATCGCGGCGACAAGCTGTTCATCCTCACGAACTCCGCCGGCGCGGAGGACTTCCGCCTGTGCGAGGCGCCCGTGGCGGCGCCCGAGATGGCGAACTGGCGCGAGATCCTGCCTCACAAGCCCGGCCGCCTGATCCTCGACATCGTCGCCTACGAGAACCATCTCGTGCGGCTGGAGCGCGAGGAGGGCCTGCCGCGTATCGTCGTGCGCCGTCTCGCCGACAACGCCGAGCACACCATCGCCTTCGACGAGGAGGCCTACGCGCTCAGCATGGCGGCCGGCTACGAGTTCGACACCACGTCGCTGCGCTTCATCTACTCGTCGATGACCACGCCCGTGCAGGTGTTCGACTACGACCTGGACACGCGGGCGCGCACGCTGCGCAAGACGCAGGAAATCCCCAGCGGCCACAACCCGGCCGACTACGTCACCCGCCGTCTCTTCGCCCCGGCGCCCGACGGCGAGCTGGTCCCGATCTCCGTGCTCTACCGCAAGGGCACGCCGCTCGACGGCACCGCGCCGCTGTTCCTCTACGGCTACGGCTCCTACGGCATCTCGATCCCGGCGTCGTTCTCGACCACGCGCCTCTCGCTGGTCGACCGCGGCTTCATCTTCGCCATCGCCCACATCCGCGGCGGCAAGGAGAAGGGCTACCGCTGGTACATCGATGGCAAGCTGGACAAGAAGGTGAACACCTTCACCGACTTCATCGCGGCCGGCGAGTACCTCGTCGAGCAGGGCTACACCCAGCGCGGGCAACATCGTCGCCAACGGCGGCTCGGCCGGCGGCATGCTGATGGGCGTGGTCGCCAACATGGCGCCCGAGCTGTTCCTCGGCATCATCGCCGACGTGCCCTTCGTCGACGTGCTCAACACCATGCTCGACGACACGCTGCCGCTGACGCCGCCCGAGTGGCCCGAGTGGGGCAACCCGATCGTCTCGCGGAGGAGTTCGACATCATCCGCTCCTATTCGCCCTACGACAACGTCGACGGCCAAGGCCTACCCGCACATCCTCGCGTTCGCGGGCCTCACCGACCCGCGCGTCACCTACTGGGAGCCGGCGAAGTGGATCGCGCGCCTGCGCGTCGCACAACACGAGCAACAGCATGATCCTGCTCAAGACGAACATGGAGGCCGGCCACGGCGGCGCCTCGGGCCGCTTCGACGCCCTCAAGGAGGTCGCGCTCGACTTCGCCTACACGCTCAAGATCGCGGGGCGGACGAACGCGGTGCCGGTGCCGTCATCCAACCGCAAGGACGACGCGCCGGCCCACGAGACCTCCAGGGCGGCGCTAGACGTCGAAGGCGTCGCCTGCGCCGCCCCAGTCGGAACTCCTCCTCGTATGGAGGCGTCCTGCACGGAGCGCATCGTCGCTCTGAGGCCGGCGCCGGCCCACGAGACCTCCAAGGCGGCCTAGACGTCGAAGTCGTCGTCTCCGCCGCCCCAGTCGGAGTCCTCCTCGTAGGAGGCATCCTGCACGGAGGCATCATCGCTCTGCGGCTGCTCGGCCTTCGCCGGCTGCGCCTCCGCGGCGGGCGGCGTCTGCTGTGCCGTGGTCGCGGTGCCTGCACCGCCTGACCCGGCCGTCCCCGTGCTGCCGCCACCCATCATGTTGCGGATCGCGCCGGCCGCGAGCATGCCGCCCGCGACGCCGGCCGCCGTCGCCATCGCCGAGCGCAGGAAGCCACCGCCACCCGCCGGTGCCGCCTGTGGCGGAGGAGGCTGGCCGCCCCATCCCGTGCCGCTCACCGAGCCCCGAGGGAACCGCGCGCGAGCCGATCACCGGCACGCTGCTCTCCGGCTGCGAGGCGGCGCCGGCCGCCGCCGAGAAGCCCGCCGAGGAAGCTGCCCGAACCCGCCGGCGCACGCGGCGGGCCTTCGCCCTGCAGCGAGCGCACCTGCGCCTCCAGGTCCTCGATGCGCTTGCCCGCCTCCTGCAGCGCATGCTCCTGCGCGAGCACCGATTGCACCAGCATGTAGGGCGCATCCGGCATTGCGCGCACGGACTGGCTGATCATGGCTTCCGCCTCCCGATCCTTCTCGGGCGAACCGAAGCCGCGCATGCGGTCGAACAGACCTGTGACGAGTTGGCGTTCCTCTGGCGTCATTGCACCGCTCCCTTGATTGACCTTCCCGCTTGATATCGGGTCGCCAGGGGGCCGGTGCAATGGCGCTACGTCACCAGGACAATCTCCGTAATTCTACCGAACGAAGTCAGAACAGCGCGCCGCGCGCCGCGACCGGCCACAGCACCTCGACGCGACCCTTGCCGCCGGCGAGCCCGCGCACGCCGACGTACCAGTCGTGCAGGTTGACCGTCGGATCGCAGTGGCCCGGCACCAGCAGCACCTTGTCGCCGCGCGACGGCCGCTGCGCGCACGCCGACAGATCCAGGATGCCGTGCTCGTCGGAGGGGCGATGGTAGACGGCGCCCTCCAGCTTCCACGGCAGCGGCATGCCGCTGTCGAACGCGAAGGTCTTCAGCCCGGCGTCGAGCACCGCGCGCTCCGGCGCCGGCATGCTCATCACCGTCGCCTGCACGAACAGCGCGTGCTCGTAGGCATCGAAGAAGCCGCCGTCGGCGCGCTTGTTGCGCGCATAGTCGGCGTCCATGAAGATGTAGGAGCCGCACTGCAGCTCGTTGTAGACGCGGCTTGCCGCCTCGTGCTCGTAGGTGCCGGTGCCGCCGCCGCCGATCGTCTCCGCCTTCAGCCCCACCTTGCCCAGCGCGCCGAGCGTCTCCTCCACCTGCGCGACGGCGCGCGCGATGTGCTCGCGCCGCGCTCGTCGGCCTCGCGCACGTGCTGCGCCGAGCCGTGATAGGCCTGCAGCCCCGCGAACCTGAGATGCGGCGAGGCTGCCACCTGCTGCGCAAGCCGCGCGGCGGGCTCGCCGGGGGCGATGCCGCACCGCTTCGCGCCGACGTCGATCTCCACCAGCACGTCGATGCGGGAGCCGGCCTTGGCTGCGGCCGCCTCCAGCTCCGCCACGTTGGCGGGATCATCGACGCACACGCCAACCTTCGCGCGCTTCGCCAGCGCCGCCAGGCGGTTCAGCTTGGCCGCCCCCGCGACCTCGTTGGACACCAGCACGTTGCCGATGCCGCCATCGACCAGCACCTCCGCCTCCGACACCTTCTGGCAGCACATGCCCGACCGCGCCGAGCGCCATCTGCCGCGCCGCAATGTCGGGCGACTTGTGCGTCTTGGCGTGCGCCCTGCAGTCGCACGCCGGCCTTGTCCACGAATGCCGCCATCCGCTGCAGGTTGCGCTCGAAGGCATCGAGGTCGATCAGCAGCGCGGGCGTATCGACCTGCTCCACCGGCATGCCGATTTCGGCGGGGGGCCTCATGGACATCGGGCGGCTCCTTCTCATAGGCAGGGCGGGCAGGTAGGCTTTCACCTTACACACTCGCCTCCCGCGGCACCAAGGATGCCATGCCTCTCCATGGGTGCAGGCCGCCAAGCGCATGCGCGGCGGCCGGGAAGGGGGAGGGAGGGAGCCGCCTGTGGCAGGGGTGCGCTTGCCAAGAGGGCCTGCTCCATGCCACCTGGAACTTGCTTGGTCCGCGAGGGATTCGCGTGACTGGGTGCGCTTGCGTGTGCGTTCGCTGACCCATTCCTGCCAGCGAAGGGCTACGTTCATGGCATTCCGGGCCTTGCGCGACCTGTTCGGCCGGTCGGACGCTTCCAAGCAAACGGAGGCAAAACCCGCCCAGCCGCCGCAGCCGTCCCTGGAATTGGTGCGGCCGCCGCCTAAGGAGCCGGAGCCTCCGCCCGCGCAGACGCTGGAACTGGATATCGCTGACGACGAGCCGCAAGGAGCAAGAGAAACAGCCCGTGGCGCGTGCCCAACGTAAACAGCCCGAAGTCCTCCGACAGCTACACAGCCGCCGACATCGAGGTGCTGGAAGGCCTCGAGCCCGTGCGGCGCCGGCCCGGCATGTACATCGGCGGCACGGACGAGCGCGCGCTGCATCACCTGTTCGCCGAGGTGATCGACAACTGCCATGGACGAGGCCGTCGCCGGCCACGCCACCTGGATCGAGGTGGAACTCGGACGCCGACGGCTTCCTCACCGTCACCGACAACGGCCGCGGCATCCCGGTCGATCCGCATCCGAAGTTCAAGACCAAGTCCGCGCTCGAAGTCATCATGACGACGCTGCACTCGGGCGGGAAGTTCGACAGCAAGGTCTACAACACCTCGGGCGGCCTGCACGGCGTCGGCGTGTCGGTCGTCAATGCGCTCTCCGAGAAGCTGGACGTCGAGGTCGCGCGCGGCCAGCAGCTCTACAAGATGGAGTTCAAGCGCGGCGAGCCGCAGGGCAAGCTGCAGAAGCTCGGGCCCATCAAGAACCGGCGCGGCACCAAGGTCTCGCTTCAAGCCCGACGAGAAGATCTTCGGCAAGGGCAACGCCACCTTCAAGCCGCAGCGCCTGTTCAAGATGGCGCGCTCGAAGGCCTACCTGTTCGGCGGCGTCGAGATCCGCTGGTCGTGCGACAAGTCGCTCATCACCGACGACACGCCGGAGAAGGCGACCTTCCATTTCCCCGGCGGCCTGAAGGAATACCTGGAAGCCACCATCAACGGCCAGACGCGCGTCACCAAGGACCTGTTCGCCGGCCGCACGCAGAAGGAAGGCGGGCACGGCTCGGTCGAATGGGCGGTGTGCTGGGTCGCCGACGAGGACGGCTTCCTCAACTCCTACTGCAACACCATTCCGACCGCCGAAGGCGGCACGCACGAGAACGGCCTGCGCGGCGCGCTCTCCAAGGGCCTGCGCGACTTCGGCGAGCGCGTCGGCA
Source organism: uncultured Alphaproteobacteria bacterium (assembly GCA_963782855.1). Lineage (GTDB taxonomy): Bacteria > Pseudomonadota > Alphaproteobacteria > Rhizobiales > Hyphomicrobiaceae > AWTP1-13. Next base: position 5,181 of record CAWALW010000016.1, read on the forward strand.
ACCGCAAGGCGGCGCCAGATCACCGCCGAGGACGTGCTCGGCACGGCGGCGGCGCATGCTCTCGGTGTTCATCCGCGAGCCGGAGTTCCAGGGCCAGACCAAGGACAAGCTCGCCACCCAGGAAGCGACCCGCATCGTCGAGAACGCGGTGCGCGATGCCTTCGACCACTGGCTCGCAGACAGCCCGCAGAAGCGCGACCAAGCTGCTCGAATGGTCCATCGACCAGGCCGAGGACCGCCTCAAGCGCAAGCGCGAGAAGGAGATCGGCCGCCAGTCCGCCACGCGCAAGTTGCGGCTGCCCGGCAAGCTCGCCGACTGCAGCAACAGCTCCAAGCAGGGCACCGAGATCTTCATCGTCGAGGGCGACAGCGCCGGCGGCTCCGCCAAGCAGGCGCGCAACCGCGAGAACCAGGCCATCCTGCCGCTGCGCGGCAAGATCCTCAACGTCGCGAACGCCTCATCGCAGAAGCTGTCGCAGAACCAGCTGCTGTCGGACCTCGTCGCAGGCGCTCGGCGTCGGCACCGGCACCAAGTATCGCGACGAGGATCTGCGCTACGAGCGCGTGATCATCATGACGGACGCCGACGTCGACGGCGCCCACATCGCCTCGCTGCTCATCACCTTCTTCTACCAGGAGATGCCGGAGCTGATCGAGAACGAGCATCTCTTCCTGGCCATGCCGCCGCTCTACAAGCTCACCCACGGCGCCAAGTCGGTCTACGCGCGCGACGACGCGCGACAAGGACTCGCCTGCTCAAGTCCGAGTTCGCCGCCAACGCCAAGGTCGAGGTCAGCCGCTTCAAGGGCCTCGGCGAGATGAACGCCCCGCAGCTCAAGGAAACGACGATGGACCTGACCAAGCGCACGCTGCTGCGCGTGTCGATCAACGGCGACAGGGCCAAGGTCACCGACACCGTCAACGCGCTGATGGGCTCCAAGCCCGAGGCGCGCTTCCGCTTCATCCAGGAGCGCGCGGCGTTCGCCAAGGACCTGGATATCTGACGCCCATTCTGCCATTGCGTGTGCAGTTCCGGCGCGCTCGCGCGCCCGGTGGATTTCGGCCGCAATCTATGGCCAGATTTGCGGACCGGCCCAGCTGCCCACGACGATGCTCGCGTTCGCTGCACGACTCGGATCTCTTCTCACCCTCGCGCTCTGGCTGGGTTGCTCGCCATGTCCGCAGCGCCTGCGCTGGCGCAGATCGAGGGCTTCGAGATCACGACGGACGAGCTGGTCGAGGACAAGCGCGAGGCCCGCATCATCGCGCGCGGCAATGTCGAGATCCGCTTCTTCGGCGAGATCCTTCATGGCCGACGAAGTCATCTACGACCGCAAGCTGCAACGGCTGTGGGCGCAGGGCAACGTCGCAGCTGCAGGAAGCCGACGGCAAGGTCACGCGCGCCGACGCCATGAGCCTCGAACGACGACCTGCGCGACGCCTTCGTCCGCTACGCGCGGCGCGAGAAGATTCGCATCGACCGCTGACAGGGCGCTCAGCGCGCCGTGCCGGCGCCTCAGGCGGCCCGCTTGCGGTCGACGGCGGCGCACGGATGTGCGAGCCTCTGCGTGCCGAGTGGTGCGTTCCGACCGCGATCGGGTCGTGCGGCCGGAAACGTGTCGGTCCAGCGCCTCGTCGAGGGCGGTCGCTGGCGGGACCGGACTGGCCGAGCGCCTCGTCCAGCTGCCCTGTCGAGGGTGCGACCCTGCGGTCGTTCCCGCTTCTGCGCTCTTGCGACCTCATGCGAATTCGAACACTCTGGGGCGTGCGCCTGGCGCTCCGCAACAGGCCAGCCATCGTTCGGATATGGTGTTCGAGCGGGCCGTTCAGCAATGCTCCGGGCCTGGCGGCTGCCACAATCGTGATCGGCTGCCCCCGGACGTTCCTTTGCTAGCATATGGCCTCGAGCCTCCGTCCATTCGAGGCGGACGCGGCAAGGGCGTGCTCACCGGGAGACAGCAGAGCCGAGGGAAAGCCGCAATGAACCAGCTGAACCAGCGCGCGCTCGCGGCCGAGTTCGTCGGCACGTTCATGCTCATGGTCGTCGGTGCTGGGCGCGACGTTCTACGCCTTCGCCGCATCCGCTGGACGCCGCCGGCATCTAGGGGTTGCGCTGGCCGGTCGGCTGTCACGGTGATGGCGCTGGCGTTCGCCGTCGGCCACATCTCCGGCGCGCCATTTCAACCCGGCCGTGACGCTGGGGCTGATCGCCGGCGGCCGCGTCGCCGCCGGCAGCGGCCGTGGGCTACATCGTCGCGCAGTGCGCCGGCGCGCTCGCCGCGTGCGCGCGTGTTCGCGTGATCGGCCGCGCGCCGGCCACGTTCGCCGCCAACGGCTACGGCGCACCTGTCGATGACCAGGGCCAGCATGGTCCCGGTGTTCGCTGGTCGAAGCCGTGCTCACCGCGCTTCCTGGTGTTCGTCATCATGGGCGCCACCAACCGCCGCGCGCCGGCAGGCTTCGCGCCGATCGCCGTGGGCGCGACGCTGGCTGCGATCTACATCATGGCCATCCCGATCTCCAACGCCTCGGTCAACCCCGCGCGCAGCCTCGGCAGCGCCGTGTTCGGCGGCGGCACGGCCTGAGCCAGGTCTGGCTGTTCTGGGTGGCGCCGATCCTGGGCGGGTCGGCGGCGTAGCGCGCTGGCTGCGAGGCTAGGTTCAGGCAGGTTCAGGGGCAGGTCAGCGATCTGCCGGAGGGACTGAAACTAGGCACCTGACCCTACTACTGCGTCAGCCAGGCCCGCAGCGCGCGGTTGACGGCCTCGGGCCGCTCCATCGTCGAGAGATGCCCGCAGTCGGGGACGATCTCCAGCTTCGCGCCGGGAATGCCGTCGGCGATCTCCTGCGACAGCTCAAGCGGCGTCAGCGCATCCTCGCGTCCGACCAGCACCAGCGTCGGACATTGGATGCTCGGCAGGAACGGGCGGTTGTCCGGCCGGCCCATGAGGGCCGTCTGCTGGCGCTTGAAGGCCTCCACGCCGGTGTCCACGCCCATCTGCAGGACGACGTCGACCAGCGGCTTGTCGGCGAGCCGCTCCTTGTGGATCAGCACCGGCAGCAGCTGCTCCTGCACCGCGCGCGCGCCTTCGCGCTCGGCCAGGGCGATCAGCTCCCGCCGCGGCTGCGCTGCGCTCGGGCGTATCGGCGCGCGAGCCGGTATCGAGCAGCGCCAGCCTTCGTGACCCGCTCCGGCGCCTGGCGGACGATCTCGTAGGCGATGTAGCCGCCCATCGAGAGGCCCGGCGAGCGCGAACCGCTGCCGGCGCCGCGGCCAGGATCGACTCGGCGATGCCGGCCATGGTGTCGTGGCGCGTGTGGTCGGCGACCGTCATGTCGGCGATATCGGCCAGCCCGGCGATCTGCGGCGCCCACAGCGCCCTGCGTGCACAGGAGGCCCGGCACCAGCACCAGCGGCGTTCGCTCAACCATGTTGCATCTCCCTCAGGTACGCTGCTGCTCGCCGGCGGCTGGCCGCAGCGTGCCGCGAACGGTGAATAAAATCAATGTTCAGCAGCCTGCGTTGGCCATCCGGGCGCCAGACCGCGCGGCATATTGGATCAATCGCGCTGCGGCCTTCCTTGCAATTGACCACGAACAGTGCCATGTACCCGCCTGTAACGGGCGCAGGGGATCGCTTTCATAGATCCATTTCCCGAAGCTTCGACGCTTTCCCGTTAGGCCCTTTGCGGCAAATCCCCCTGCGCTCTCGATGCCGGTTGCTCGCGCCCCTGGTGCGTTGCGCGAGCGCTGGCGCATGACCGAGAGACGGGAGAAACCTTCTTTTGCAGACCGCAACCTTCGCTGAGCTTGGGCTCAGCGCAAAAGTGCAGGCCGCCATCCCGGCTGCCGGCTACACACGAGCCTACCCCCATCCAAGCCCAGGCCATCCCCGTCGCGGTGACCGGCCGCGACGTGCTCGGCATCGCCCAGACCGGCACCGGCAAGACGGCCGGCTTCGTGCTGCCGATGCTGGCGCGGCTGGAGGCGGGACGCGCGCGGGCGCGCATGCCGCGCTCGCTGATCCTGGCGCCGACGCGCGAGCTTGCCGCCCAGGTGGCGCAGAGCTTCGAGAAGTACGGCGTCAATCACAGGCTCACGGTGGCGCTGCTGATCGGCGGCGTCTCGTTCGACGACCAGCTCAAGAAGCTCGACCGCGGCGCCGACGTGCTGATCGCCACGCCCGGCCGCCTGCTCGACCACTTCGGACGCGGCAAGATCCTGCTCACCGGCGTCGAGATCCTGGTGATCGACGAAGCCGATCGCATGCTCGACATGGGCTTCATCCCCGACATCGAGCGCATCTGCAAGCTGCTGCCGCCGCGCCGGCAGACGCTGTTCTTCTCGGCCACCATGCCGCCGGAGATCCAGCGCCTGGTCGACACCTTCCTCAAGGACCCGGTGCGCGTCGAGGTGGCGCGCCCGCCACCGCCGCCAAGACCATCACCCAGCTCTTCCGCTATTGCTCCTCCACCGAGGACTGGGAGAAGCGCGAGGTGCTGCGCGAGCTGATCCGCGTCCGAGAACGTCAAGAACGCCATCATCTTCTGCAACCGCAAGCGCGACGTGGCGATCCTGCTCAAGTCGCTGCAGAAGCACGGCTTCAACGCGGGCGCCCTGCACGGCGACATGGACCAGACAGCCGCACGGCGACGCTCGATGCCTTCCGCGAGGGCCGCATCACCTGCTGGCGGCGAGCGACGTGGCCGCGCGCGGCCTCGACATCCCCGACGTCAGCCACATCTTCAACTTCGACGTGCCCTGGCAGTCCGACGACTACGTGCACCGCATCGGCCGCACGGGCCGCGCGGGCAAGGAAGGCCGCTCGCTCACGCTCGTCACGCCGGACGACTTCAAGCAGCTCAAGGACATCGAGAAGATGCTGGGCGCGCCCGTCACCTGGATCGGCGATCCGCCGAGCGCAGGACGAGTCGCCGAAGGCAGCAGGCGCAAGCGCGGCCGCGGCGGGCGCGGCGCGGTGCCGCAGCACCCGCAGGCCGCCGAGCGGCGGCGCGCGGTGGCGGAGATCGCGATCGCGCCAGGGCGCCACGCCGCACCAGCACGCGTCGCCCGCCCGAAGCGCAGGAGCAACCGCGCGTGGCGACCGCACCGGAGCAGCCGCGCGTCCGCGGCGCCACGAGCAGACCTCGCCCCGCAGCAAGCCCGCCGCAGGCACGCACCGCACGCAGCACCGGCGGACGCAGCCCCGCGCAGCAGCGCGGACGCGCCCGCGCGTACCAGCAACGGCAGCAGCCCCGCGCCCGGAGCAACGCCAGGCGCGCAACGGTAACGGCAACGGAAGCCGCAGCTCCACGCGAGCCAAAACCGTCCGCCAGCCCTGGGAGCCGCGCGAACCGACGCGCCGGCACCGATCGCCGCGACAACAGCCCGACACCGGTCGGCCTCGGCGATCACGTCCCGGCCTTCCTGCGCAAGCCCGCACGGACGGAATAAGCGGCCAAATCGCGCTGGCGATCTCGCATTCGGCAAGGCGCGCCTATCCTCGCGCCTCGCCGGTGTGATAAGCTGCGCGGCATGGCAACAGAGCACGCGCGTTCCCCCTCGCAGATCGTCCACGACCTGTGGACGCTCGCCGGCGCCGATCCCAACGCGCTGATCAATCTCAGGCTCACCGGCGAGGAGCCCGCCCTCCCCTCATCCTTCCGCGTCGGCGCCCTGGCGCAGGCCACCATCGCCGCGACCGGCCTTGCCGCGGCCGAGATCTGGCGGCGCGCACCGGGCAGCGGCAGACCGTCAGCCGTCGACATGCGCCATGCGGCCATCGAGTTCCGCAGCGAGCGCTACATGCGCATCGACGGCAAGCCGCCCGGGCCGGCGTGGGACAAGATCGCCGGCATCTACGCCACCGGCGACGGCCGCAAGGTGCGCCTGCACACCAACTTCCCCCACCATCGCGACGGCATCCTGAAGCTGCTCGGCTGCGCCTACGAGCGCGAGGCCGTGCAGGCCGCGCTGATGCAGTGGGAGGCGGAGAAATTCGAGACGGCAGCGGCCGAAGCCGGCCTGGTCGCGACCATGATGCGCTCGCCCGCCGAATGGGCCGCGCACCCGCAGGGACAGGCCGTCGCGGCCTGCCGCTGCTCGAGATCACCAGGATCGGCGAGGCGCCGGCGCGCCGGCTCCCCGCCTTCCCCGAGGACGAGCAGCGGCGCCCCCTCTCCGGCATCCGCGTGCTCGACCTCACGCGCGTCATCGCCGGTCCCGTGTGCGGACGCGCGCTTGCGGCCCATGGCGCCGATGTCATGCGCGTGACCGCGCCGCACCTGCCGGGCCTGCCGGAACTCGACATCGACACCGGCCGCGGCAAGCTCTCCGCCGCGATCGACCTGCGCGCCACCGACGACCGCGAGTGGCTGCGCACGCTCGTGCGCGAGGCCCACGTCTTCGTGCAGGGCTACCGTCCCGGCGGCCTCGCCGCCAAGGGCTTCTCGCCCGAGGCGCTCGCCGAGATGCGCCCCGGCATCGTCGCCGTCACGCTCTCGGCCTATGGCCACGAGGGTCCGTGGGCCAACCGCCGCGGCTTCGACTCGCTGGTGCAGAACGCCAGCGGCATCAACGTCGCGGAAGCCGAGGCCGCCGGGCGTCCCCGCGCCAAAGGAACTGCCCGCGCAGGCCCTCGATCACGCCACCGGCTACCTGATGGCCTTCGGCGCCATGATGGCCCTGCGGCGCAAGGCGCGAGGAGGGCGGCTCCTGGCACGTGCGCGTGTCGCTCGCGCAGACCGGCCATTGGCTGACGCAGCCTCGGCCGCCTGGAGAACGGCTTCGCCTGTCCTGAGCCGTCCGGCGAGGAGCTGCAAGGCCCTGACGGAGGAGATCGACACACCCTTCGGCCGCCTGAGCTTCGTCAAGCACGCCGCCAGCTTTCCGACACGCCCGCCTTCTGGGCCCGCCCGCCCGCGAAGCTCGGCACGCACGCGCCGGTGTGGCCGGTGTAGTTCGCATCACCTGCCTGCGTCCCCGGCCGCAGCGCATCAGCGCGGAGAGCCGGGGCCTTTCCCGTGGAAATCCCGGATAGCCTCGGCCGGCCTCGGCTTCCGGGAAAGCACGAGGAGGTTACGACAGCAGCGTCATCGGAACCGCCGCGTTTCCAAAGCGTTCTGTCCAGCGCAGCTGGAGAAACCCATGTCAAACGGCAAGGACCTTTGGGACGCGGCACTCGAGCATGGCGCAAAGGGCGGCGTCCGCTCCATCCACGCCATGCGCTTTTATGCTCTGGCGAAGATGCTGGCCGAGGCAGAGTCGGCGTGGCTGACCGACAATGACACGCAGTCGGTCGAGAACCTGCGGCAGCTCCAGGCCCATTGCGAGAAGATGATTTCCGAGCTGGCGCCTGATGCATCCGTAAAGCCGACCCTCGTCGTGAGCGCGGCCTGATGCTCCAGGACGCACACAAGGGCATGGAGGCCATGAACAAGGCCGCCAACGCCGTGAAGGACGAGGAATGGGGCGAGGCCGAGCGCGCGCTGATGGAAGTGCAGGAGCTTACCAGCCGCTTGCTCCGCGAGGTCGGCGACAAGGTGCACGAGAAATTGGCCGTACCCAAGCCCACCAAGGCGGATCGCGAGTAAGACTGGAGCGCCTTAGTTCGTGGCGCGCTTATTCTTCGGCGCTCGCTTGCGCTTCGGCTTCTCCTTCACCGCCGCCCGCCGTCCCGCAGCCAACGCGGCACGGCGCCCACTCCACCATGTCGTCGGGATCGTCGAACAGGCGCTCCGGCACGCGCCAGTAGGAGCCGATCTCGACCTGGCGGCCCTTGGCCTCGTAGCTGAACGGCGCGGAGCCCTCGGCCTGGTAGGCGGCGCGATTGCCGTCATCCACCTTGAAGTAGACGACGTCGCGCAGGATCAGCGCGAAGATCACGCCGTCGCAATAGATGCCCGCCCCGCTGAACATGCGCCGCGTGGTGACATGACCCAGCGACGCGAGCTGGTCGGAGAGGAAGGCGATGAACTCGGGGTTGCTCGCCACTCACACGGCCCCGCCGGTGGGCGGGATGTTCAGCTTGTCGGCGATCGACCGCGCCATGAAGACCGGCGGCATGGCGATGCCGACGACGAGGGCCTTCTCCTCCGGCCCCGGCTCCTCCAGCGCGGCGAACTGGCTGGCGAGCAGGCTCGCCGGCATGAAGTGGCCCGTGCGCGAGGCCAGCCGCGAGGCGATCATCTCCTGGCTGCCCAGCAGGTACACCAGCCGCACGCCCTCGCGCTTGACGCCGATCTGGTTGCGATAGGACCGCTTCAGCGCCGAGCACGACACGATGCCCGGCTCGTTCTTCGCCAGCCGCTCGTCGATCCAGGCGCCGATGGCATCGAGCCACGGCCAGCGATCGTCGTCGGTCAGCGGGATGGACTTCCTCATCTTCTCGATGTTTTCAGGCGGATGGAAGCTGTCGGCGTCGCGGAACGGCCAGCCGGTGAAACGCGGCAAGCTCCTTGCCGACGGTGCTCTTGCCGGAACCCGACACGCCCATCAGCACGATGACGACGCGGACGCAGCACTCATGGCTTGCCGGGCTCCACGTGCCCGCCGAAGCCCTTGCGCATGGCAGAGAGCACCTTCTCGGCGAACGTGTGATCCTGGCGCGAGCGGAAGCGCGTGTAGAGCGCGCTCGTCAGCACCTCCGCCGGCACCGCCTCCTCGATGGCCGCCTGCACCGTCCAGCGGCCCTCGCCGGAATCCTCCACGTGGCCGGAGTAGCCCGACAGCTCCTTGTCCTCGGCCAGCGCCGCCGCGGTAAGATCGAGCAGCCACGAGGTGATCGACGCTGCCGCGGCGCCAGACCTCGGCGACATCGGCGACATCGATGGAAAGCCGCAGCTCCTCCGGCAGGCGCGGGGAGTTGGCGTGCTTCAGGATGTCGAAACCCTCCGCGATCGCCTGCATCATGCCGTACTCGATGCCGTTATGGATCATCTTGACGAAGTGACCGGCCCCGCTCGGCCCCGCATGCAGGTAGCCCTGCTCCACCCGCGCATCGCGTCCCGATCGGCCGGGCGTCGCCGCAATGCTTCCCTTGCCCGGCGCCAGCGCGGCGAAAATCGGATCGAGCCGCTCCACGGCGGCCTTCTCGCCGCCGATCATCAGGCAGTAGCCGCGCTCAAGTCCCCACACGCCGCCGGAGGTGCCGACATCCAGATAGTGCAGGCCCTTGGCCTTCAGCTCGCGCGCGCGACGCACATCGTCCTTCCAGAACGTGTTGCCGCCGTCGATGATGGTATCGCCCGCAGCCAGCAGCCCGCTCAGCTCGGCAATCGCACTCTCGGTCGCAGCACCTGCGGGCAGCATGATCCAGACGGCGCGCGGGGCCGTGAGGTTTGCCACCAGCTCGGCGAAGCTGCCCGCAGCAAGCGCACCCTCAGCCTGCAGGCGCCGGCCCGGCTCGGGGTCCCGGTCGTACACCACGCACGCATGGCCCGCGCGCATGAGGCGGCGCGCAATGTTCGCCCCCATCCGGCCGAGGCCAACGATACCGAGCTGCATGGCAAAGGACCTTTCCAAGTTTCTCCCTCTCCCCGTACTTCACGGGGAGAGGGCGGGGGTGAGGGGCAGAAACTTTCGCCGAACCACCCTTTGGCCGCCCCTCACCCTGACCCTCTCCGCACGAGTGGGGAGAGGGAAAAGGCGCATTCTAACCACACCCAAAAAGCTATAGCCTGCCTCATCATCGCGCGCATCCAGGGTTCACCTAACATGGCAGACGAACTGGCCTACACCTCCGCCGCCGAGCTCGCTGGGCTGATCCGGTCGAAGCAGGTCTCCGCCACGGAGGTCATGCGCGCCACCCTGGCGCGGGCCGAGAAGGCCAATAGGCCGCTCAACTGCTTCATCACCATCTGCGCCGATCAGGCCCTGCGCGATGCGGAAGCCGCCGATACCGCCGTCGCGCGCGGCGACAAGCTCGGCCCCCTGCACGGCGTGCCGTTCCACGTGAAGGATCTCGTCAACACCAAGGGGGTGCGCACCACGTTCGCCTCCTACATGTACGAGAACAACATCCCCAAGGAGGACTCGGTCTCGGTCGCGCGGCTCAAGCAGGCCGGCGCGGTGCTGATGGGCAAGACCACCACGCCCGAGTTCGGCCACATGCCCTACACCGAGGCGCCGCTGTTCGGCCGCACGCGCAACGCCTGGGCGGCGGACCGCACGTCGGGCGGCTCCTCGGGCGGCGCGGCGGTCGCGCTGGCGGCCGGCATCTGCCCGATCGGCATCGGCACGGACGCCGGCGGCTCGACCCGCATCCCGGCGGCCGCCAACGGCGTCGTCGGCTTCAAGCAGTCGGCCGGCGTGGTGCCGCACGACATGGCGCCGGAAGTCTTCGCCAACTTCTCCAGCATCAACCCCATGGCGCGCACGCGTGATGGACACCGCGCTCATGCTGGAGGCCATGGCCGGCGAGCACCCGAGCGATCCCTATTCCTACGGCGCCCCCGCGACCGGCTTCGTCGCCGCGGCGGCTGCAGGCGGCGACCTCAAGGGGCTGCGCGTCGCCTGGCGGCCGCAGATGGCCAACAGCGCCATCGATGCCGAGGTTCTCGACCTCGTCGAGCGCGCCGCCCTGACGCTGGGTGAGCTTGGTGCCACCGTCGAGCCGATGGACGACGACCTGGAGCCGGTGGAGCCCATCTGGTTCGCCTACGCCAGCGCCATCTGGAACGCCCGCTTCCGCGACGTGCTTCCGCAATGGCACAACAAGCTGAGCCCCACGCTCATTCGTCAGATGGAACTCGGCAAGGACACCACCGGCGAAGCCGTGGGCCGCGCGCTGCTCGGCCGCACGCAGCTGTTCCGCAAGGTGCAAAGCTGGTTCGAGCGCTACGACGTCATCGTGACGCCGACGCTTTCCCGCACCGCCATCCCCATCGAGGAACGGCTGTTCGAGCCGATCGAGATCGAGGGCCTGAAGACCGATACCGTGCGCAAGGCCTGGTATCCCTACACGCACCCGTTCAACCTCACGGGGCATCCGGCGATGACCCTGCCCTGCGGCTTCCACAGCGACGGATTGCCGGTCGGCGTCCAGCTCGTCGGCCGCCGCAGCGAGGACGCCCGCCTGTTCAAGATCGCGGCGCTGTTCGAGAAGGCACGGCCCTGGTCAGGCCGCCGGCCACAGATCGAGGGCCTCGACTAGAAGCGGTAGCCGTAGCGCACGCCTATGGCGTCCAGGCCTTCGTTGCTGTCGGCCAGGAACCCGTTCGACATGTGCTCGAAATACACCGAGATGCTGCGCCGTTCATCGAGGCGCAGGCCGATCTCGATCGGGATATGGAACAGGATGCGCGAACCCAGCGCCTTGCGGTCGGGGTCCGTCGGGTCCAGCAAGCCGTCGTGGACGGCCGCGCCCAGCCCGAGGCCAAAGAAAATACCGCTCGGCCCCTCGATCTCCCAGCGCAAATCCGCGTAGCCGCGGCTGGTATAGCCGTCGGTGTTCACGCTCGCGCCGACCGCAGGCCGAATGCGCCCGCCAAGGATCGGCAGGCCGCCGCCGAACAGCACCTCGGCATTGATGTCGAAGCCGCTCTCCAGACGGAACCCGGCCCACAGCCCCGGCACGTCGTGCGCGAGAATGCCTCCGCGGAACTCGAAGCCGCGCTCTTGCGCCCAGGCCACGTCGGCCGCAAATGCGCCTGCCAGAAGCGCAAGCAACACGGCTGCCGCCCGTATGAAATTGTTCGCTGTCACGAGGGAGTGTCCGCTATCGACGCCGGCACACCGCAGCAGAATACCCGAGCTTTACCGAACGGGCAAAGGAACCGATCGCGTGCGTTCCCTCTGTCCGTCGCTTTGCCGGCGCTGCGTGGCAATTCGGCCAGCCGCGCCCGTGAAGAATTCGCGCTCCATCCCTTGGTCCCTTGTAGGTCAACACAGCCCCGCCTAGCTTCACCTTCGCCGCCCGGCAAACACCGCGCGGGCCTCGAGAGCAAGGGCGTCCTCTGGGGAGCTTTGACCGGATCAGGGGGTCCTTGCGATGGACGTTGTCTCCGCCGTGCTCGAGCGCGTGAGAGACATTCTCGTCAACGTGTTTCTGGCCGCGCCGCTCGCATGGGCGCTGGGCGTTCTCCTGCTGATCCTTGCCCTCGGCGTCTTCGCGCTGCGGCGGCGTGCGCGGCCTCGCAACGAGGTGGAGTCGCTGTTCCTCGCCTCGGCCACGGCCATCCGCAAGGCGCGCGAGATCGGCGAGATCGAATCCTTCGCGCGGCGCACGGGTGCGGCAGCCGACGAGATGAAGCTGCAATTGCGCCGCCTCAGGTCCGGCCATCACAGCCAGGTGAAAATCTACGTCGACCATTCGAACTTCATCAGCACCTGGAACAACGTCGTGCACGGCCGCGACCGCACGCTCGAGCACGACATCAACTGGCATGTGCTGCCGAATGTTCTGCTGGAGGAGACCAACGATTGGCTGAAGCGCTCGCGCGGAGCGCCGCAGGCTCTGCTCTACCGCGGCATGAACGTCTACGGCACGCTGTTCGAGGACGACTATTTCGGCCTGCTCGAGACGATGCTGCGTCACGAGCAGACCAATCCGGAGAAGCTGTCGCTTCCCATCCGCCTGCGCAGGGAGACCGTCGACCGCTGGCGTGAGGAGAACGAGGCCTACAAGCGCGAACTCACGCAGCAGATCGGCAGCGTGACCGGATGCGTCATGGTGCCGATCTACCGCCGCACGCCGCGCGAGGACCAGCTGGGAAGCGCGCAATACACCTCGGGCGGCATCCCCATCGCGCCCGAGAAGATGCTCGACACGCACATCGCCACCGACCTCATCGGTGACGCGACCTTCGACGCCTACGACATCGCGCTCCTCGTCTCCGAGGACAGCGATTTCATTCCCGCCGTGCAGTTCGTGCACGACTTGCGCCACAAGCACGTGGTCCACGTCGGCTTCCGCAGCCACACCAACGAGCTGCGCTCCGCCTGCCGGCACCGCATCGACCTGTCGCGGGGCAACCTCTACCGCCGGCTCCAGCGCGGCGCAGGCGCGTCCGGCGGGAACAGCTGACCGGCGGCTAGAAAGCCTTTGCGCGATCGATGGCCGAGATCGGCCGGTTGGTCACGTTCTCAACCCCGTAGTACTGCAGGGCCGTGTAAGCCACGAAGCCGGCCAGGAACATGGCTCCGACAGGCCGGGTGAGGCCGCCTCTCAGCAGCAGGAAGGCCAGCAGCAGGCCGGTCACGCCGATCATCAGCCACAGATCGAAAGCCAGGATCTGCGCCGGGACCGGGATCGGCGTTACCACACCGACCAGGCCGATGATCATCAGGAGATTGTAGATGCCCGCGCCCATGATGTTGCCGACGGCGACATCCGAGTGACGCCTGAAGGCCGCCACCACCGCGGTGGCGAACTCCGGAAGGGAGGTGCCCACCGCGACAATCGTGAGGCCGATGACCTCCTCGCGCACGCCGAGGAACCGCGCCGTATCCATGGCTGCGGCGATCAGCAGCTTGGCGCCGGTCACCACCGCCGACGACGCCGCCGGCGACGGACAGCAGCGCGAGCCAGAGCGAGCGCGGCCCTTCCTCGAACTCCTCCGCGAGCTCCTCGGCCAGCATCGCCGGGGTCGTTGGCCTTGCCCTTCATCCGCTCCTGCTGGAAGGCGTAGAGGGTGTAGGCAACGAGAATGGCGATCATCAGGCCGCCTTGCCACGCTCGATGGTGCCGGAGAAGGCAAGCGCCGTGAACAGCAGCGCCGCGCCCATCATCATCGTGGCATCGCGGTAGAGCAGCTGGCGGCTTGACCGCGATCGGGAAGATCACGGCCGAGGTCCCGAGGATCAGCAGGATGTTGCAGATGTTGGAGCCGACCACGTTGCCGACCGAGATGCCCGGCAGGCCGTCGTAGGCGGCCTGCAGGCTCACCACCAGCTCGGGCGACGTGGTGCCGTAGGCGACGATGGTCATGCCGATGATCATCGGCGCGACGTTGAGCCTGCGCGCCACCGACACGGCGCCTCGCACGAGGAACTCGGCGCCGAACAGGAGAAGGACGAAGCCGCCCGACCAGCTGAAGCACGGTGATCATGGCGACACCGTCCGGCTGGAGCCGGCGAGCGCTGAAGGATCGACTTGCTGGTGATGTCTGCTGTGCGACGGCTCGAGGCAGTCGCGGTCGAATGGCCCGGCGCAGCGGGCTTGGGTCAGGTCAGGCACAGGCCTCTCCACGTGATGTGTCCAGTCCGACATCGCAGCCGACGGCTGCCAGAGGGGCCCGGTCTGGAAGTTGAGCGGCGAAGCTACCGAGCGGCCTCAGCTCTGTGCATCCGGAAGGATCGGGTGGTATTTCTACGGCGTGACCGGCTGGCGCGGATCGCCTTGCCTACCAGCCCAGCCGCTCTCGGCCTGCGTCTTGTCCACGACCTGCGTGGGGTAGCTTTTGGTCATGCGCGGTTTGATGCCAGGCCGCATGGCGAAGGCCTGGCTGTTCAGCGGCTCAAGCCGACAACCCACATGACTGATACACCCGCGTAAGTGACGCCCGCCTCGCGTCAAAAAATTTGCCGTCGTGACGACCCGGCGGCAACGTCCGATCCATCCCCATAGCTGACGAAATGGTGCGACACCGAGCGGCGCGTCGTGCCAACAGCCGTCATTGCCGCGACCGTTGCCGGCCGGCGAGGAGTGCTGCGATGGCAAGGACCTGGAACAGTGCGGCCATGAGGAACACCTGGGGTGCGGCTCCGGGTGTCACGTCGACGAACTCCGGCGCGAATGTACGCACCAGTCCGAATGTCGCCGGGGCGAATGCATAGGCCGCCTGTGCTATCCCGACGACAAGTGCGACGGCACGGGTCACATCGTCCTTGACGAATTCGACTTGCGCAATCAGCGGTGGCAACGAGGTGGCGTTGCCGAAGCCGAGGCCGAACAGAACGACACCTGCGAGCAGCAGCGGAATGGACTGACCGGCCGCCAAATAGAACATGATCGAGCCAATGGATTGGGCGACATAGCCTGCGCACGCGACCAGGCGACGATCGGCCTCTAACGGCATGGTCCAGCCGAGCAAGGTTCGTCCTGCGATCGCCATTGCGGTGATCAGGGCCATCGCAAAACCGGCCTGCTGGGAGCCAAGCGTCGGCGCCAGCAACGAGTAGAGATGTGCGATCAATCCGATCTGGGCGAACAAGCCAAATGCCATGGCTGCCGACAATGTCATGAAACGCCAATCCCGCCAGAGGCGACCTCCCGGCAAGGGCTTCGCGTGCGCTAACGTGACAGCGCTTGGCGGCTCACCCGGCGCATCGCCATCGGGCTCAAGCGCCATCTGCTCGGGAGTTTGGGCGAAGTAACGGCCCGAGAGCCACCAGAGGATTGCGAGCATTGTCGCTGCGATCGCCATCGCGGCAGTGGCAAACCCCAGCGCGGCGATGGCGGCGACCCAGAGCGGTGAGAAGATCACGCCACCGATGCTGCCGCCATTGTAGGCCATGCCGAGGGCCGCCGGGCGTTTTCGTACGAACCACGGCGAGACGACGGCATTGAGCGCGGCGGCGCTCATGCCGCCCCACCCGCCGCCGCTGAGGAGAGCCGCCGCAAACATTTGCCATGGCTCGCGCGCCGTCGCCCAGAGCAGCAGGCCAGATGCCATGGCGATCGCGCAGATCCGGATGATAGGCGTCGCGCCAAACCGGCGGTGCAGCGCCGGCATGTTGGCACCGGAAAAGGCGCCGACCAGGAAATGCACGGTCACCGCCGTGGCGATCATGGCGATGGGCCAGCCCTGCTGCTCGTGCAGGACCTTGAGGAACACAGGCGGGCCATAAAAGCCCAGTCCCCAGCCGAAGACGGCCAGAACGAAGGCGGCCCAAACCACGCGCCATCCATGAAACATCGCGGCTTGCGCCTGTGTCGCTTGAGTTGCCACATACGTACCGCGTCGATCAGTTGCTCCGGTTGGCAACGTGACAGGCGCTGAGTTCGAATGTTTCGGGGAAGTCCGAAGCATCGGGTGGCCAGACGGGATAGGATCGAACAGCGCTAGAGAGCCGAACGGAGAGAGCAGGGCATGGCCAGCCAGTCACTATTCGCGGAGGTTGCCGCCCTGTCCGGTGACCCGGCACGGGCCAGCATGTTGCACGCGCTAATGGACGGTCGGGCACTCACTGCGACCGAACTGGCGCGCGCAGCCGGCATTACGCCCCAGTCCGCCAGCAGCCACCTGGCGCGCATGACCACCGTGGGCCTGCTCGCGGTCGAAAAGCAGGGGCGGCACCGCTATCATCGCCTCGCGACGCCATCAGTCGCGCGCATGATGGAGAGCATCATGCAGGTAGCAGCCGACCTCGAGCCCGATCGGAAGCGGCTAACCGTGGGCCCACGAGATGCGGCGCTGCGAAAGGCCAGGACCTGCTACGATCACTTCGCGGGGCAGCTTGGCGTCGCCTTTGCCGACGCCCTCGTCGAGCAGGGCCGCGTGGAACTCACCAGCGATGCGGGCATTGTGACGGAGGCCGGCGTGGCATTCCTCGGCGAGATCGGCATCGACATCGGTCCAATGTTGGCGCGCGGCACGAAGGGATCGATGCGTGTTCTGTGCCGCCCATGCCTCGACTGGAGCGAACGGCGACCACACCTCGCGGGATCACTCGGCGCGGCTCTTTGCGGGCATAGCATGGATCAGGGCTGGACACGCCGCATCCACGGAAGCCGCGCCGTCGACATCACGCCCAAGGGCGAGCGCATACTGCGCGAGAAATTCCAAGTGCGAGGTCTACCGTTCACAACGAAGTCGTGACGTCCGCTTCGGGTCAAACATCGCGTTCGAGGCGGTCTACACAGCCACGGGCCGCGCTTCCGGCACGTCATGGGCAAGCTGCTCCAGTCCTTCCAGACCGCGCGGTACGGGTCCGCCATAGGCCCAGTCGAGCAGCTCGATGGTGTGGACGATGGGGACACCGAGGCTGCCGGTCTCCAGTTGCGCGATGCAGCCGATGTTGCCGGTCGCCACCACGTCCGAGCGCACGCTGCGGATGTTGGATGCCTTGCGGTCGCGAAGCTCCGCGGCGATCTCGGGCTGGAGAATGTTGTAGGTGCCAGCCGATCCGCAGCACAAATGCCCCTCCGGCACCTCCGCCACCGTGAACCCGGCATTGCGCAGCAGCTTGCGCGGCTCGTCGATCACCCGCTGGCCGTGCTGCATGGAGCAGGCCGAGTGATAGGCCACGCGCAGGCGAGACCAGCGCTTCGGAGGGCCCATGTCATAGGCGGCGAGGAACTCGGTGACGTCCCGCGTCATGCGCGAGATGCGCGCCGCGGGCTCGGCATAGGCGGGATCATGCTTCAGCATGTGGCCATAGTCCTTCACCGTCGTCCCGCATCCCGACGCATTGATGATGATGGCGTCCACCGGCTCGCCCTTGTCCATGACGCGCATCCAGGCATCGACGTTGGCCTTGGCCATCGCCACCGCGGCCTGCTCCCGCCCCATGTGATGCACGAGCGCCCCGCAGCAGCCGGCGTTGGGGGCGACTTCCACGTCGACACCGCGCCGCGCCAGCAGGCGTATGGTGGCGTCGTTGATGTCGGGGCGCAGCACCTGCTGTGCGCAACCTGCAAGCAGGATCACGCGCTTGCGCCGCTCGGCCTTGGTCGCGGCCGTGCCGGCGCCCACAAACGTCGCTTTCGGCAGCAGCAGCCCGGTCGGCGCCAGGTCGAGCATGGCCATGACTTCCTTCGGCGCGATGCGGCGCAAGAGGCCCTTGAACGGGCGCGCCAGTCGCGCCGCCTGCAGCGCCAGGCGAAACCGCGGGGGATAGGGCAGGACCGCGGCGAGCACATTGCGGATCAGGCGCTCCTTGAGGCTGCGCCGCCCTGTCGTCTCGATATGGGCCCGGGCATGGTCGACGAGGTGCATGTAGTCCACGCCGCTCGGGCAGGTCGTCATGCACGACAGGCAGGACAGGCAGCGACCGACATGTTTTTGCACCGCCGCGGTGGCCTTGCGGCCCCGCTCGAACATGTCCTTGATCAAATAGATGCGGCCGCGGGGGCTGTCGCGCTCGTCGCCCAGCAGGACGTACGTGGGACAGGTGGCGGTGCACAGCCCGCAATGCACGCACTTGCGCAGGATGCGCTCGACCTCTGCGGTGCGCGCGTCCTTGAGCTGCTTTGCATCAAAATTGGTCTGCATCGGTGGCCCTCTGGGGGCACTCTACACCGGGGCAGGACCGTTCGGGAGAGGATGGCGCGCCCTCAAATGCCGCATCGGCAGTCGCGGCCGATAGGCCCGATGCGCCGCAACCCATATTGCCACAGGGCTTAGGAGCCTTTCCGGTTCAGAGCCTCAGGACGCTGCCCCTCGCCGCAACGAGGCCCGCGTTGCACACCGATTCGGGCACGTAGGCGCAGTCGACCTCGATCAGCACGCGCAGGGCAGCAAGACCTCTGACGATGGCGTTGATGCCTGCAAGAACCAGATCAACGAAGGTGACCTGAGCGAAAGCTACCCGTCAGTGCCGGCGCCGGCCGAAGTCGATGCTTCGATTTGTCCGAAGAGGGCGAGCGCCTGATCCGTCTGCGTCATGAGCGCAGCCGCGAAGCCCACGAACACGAGGGCGCCCGCGACCTCGTAGGGTCCCACCCAGTCGCGCTCGACATGCATACCCCTGAGGTAGGCGGTCGCCGCCAGCGTCAGCCCGGTGACCACGAGGAGGGAACTCATGAGGGGCAGAACCAGGCCGGCCGGGGGCTGGAGCAGCAAAAGCAGGCCGACCGCAAGGGGCGACACCGCAAGGGCGCTCCAGCACATGAAGCGACCATCCGGTCGCGCCGTTGCGGCACCTGTGCTGACCCTGGCCAACCGCTCACGGCTCTGCATTGCTCCGCCCACCTCTCCCTGGAGATTTGCCGCGCGCCGCGTCGTCGACGCGCTCGCATGATAGTGGGGCACAGGAGAGGCTGCGTTTATTCGCAAGGATTGGGGGGTATAGTTACGGGGTCACGCGCCCGAGGCGGATCGCCTGGCGGACCAGGATGGCCACGCTCTCCGCCGCCATCTTGTCCATGATCTGCACACGGTAGCTTTCCACCGTGCGCTGACTGATGCCGAGGCGCAGCGCGATGGCCTGGCTGGTGAACCCGTCCACCACAAGGTCCATCACCTCGGCCTCCCGCGGCGTCAGGCGGCTGTGGCGCGCGCGCAGGTCCTCGATCGACTGTTCCCGCGACAGCTCCGCGAATGCGCGCGCAAGACAGCGATTGATCGCGGCAAGAAGCTGCGCGTCGTCGATGGGCTTCTCGATGAAATCCTCAGCGCCCGCCTTGATGGCGGCCACGGCCATCGCCACGTCGGCGTGGCCGGAGATCAGCACGACGGGCAGCGAGAAGCCCCGTCGCGACAGCTCGCGCACCAGCTCGATCCCGTCCATGCCCGGCATGCGCACATCGGCAACGATGCACCCGCGCGGCTGACCTGGGATTTTCGCCAGGAAGGCGTCTGCAGATTCGAACGCCTCGGTGCTGTAGCCGAACACGCGCAACATCTCGCTCAGCGCCTCGCGCACGGCCGTCTGATCATCGATGACGAAGACTGTCGGTGAACTCATGGTCAGCCCGTACCGCCCTTCTGCAGGGGCAACGAAAACCGGAACTCGGTCACACCTGCATCGCGGGCGTGCAGCCAGATGCGGCCGCCGTGCGCCTGCACGATCGAGGCGCATATCGAAAGACCCAGCCCCAACCCGTCCTTCTTCGACGACAGCAGCGGCTCGAAGATCTGCTGGTCCGCGGCGACACCTGCCCCGTTGTCCCTCACCGACACGACGATGGAATGCTCGCTCGTGGATACGTGCGCACCGACCTGAATTGCTCCATCCGCGCGGCCCGTGCCGACGATGGATTCGAGCGCGTTGCGAACGAGGTTGAGCACCACTTGCTGCAGCTGGATCCGATCGCCGAATGCAGGAGGCAGCATCGGCTCTACACGCAGGTCGAGCGCAACCCGCTTCGCCGCAGCCTCAGGCCGCGCCAGCGCGACGGCATCGTCCAGTACGGCCCCCACATCGAGCGTGCTGAAATGCGGGCGGCCGCGGCGCAGGAACTCGCGCATGCGGTGCACGACGGCGCCCGCGTGATCGATCTGCTTGATCAGGTTGTTGAGGTTCGCCTCGATCCGCTTGCTGTCGGGCTCGGGCGACAGCAGGAGTTGCTGAGCGGTCCGGGCCAGCGCGCGCGCCGCCGTCATCGGCTGGTTGACCTCGTGGGCCAGGGCGGACGCCATTCCGCTCACCATGCTCATGCGGTCCGCCCGGGCGGCCTCGGCCTGCATATCCTTCAATCTCCCCGCCGCCTCCTGCGCGGCTATGTCGGCGCGCTGCCATTCGCTGACCACCACGCCCACCAGCAAACCCGACATCGTCAAGCCCAGCATGGCCAGCTGGAACGCCGTGAAAGCCGCCGCGTCATACCCGAACAACCGCAACAAGGCTACGAGACCGATCTGGATCGCAGCCAGGCTGAGACACGACGCCATCGATCCCGTGGCGCAGCGCGGCGGCAATAACGGGCAGGAACAGCAGCGAGAACAAACGGTAGTCGCCCGGCCCGCTCGCCGCCAGCAGCCAAAGGGTCACGCCGATCACCAGCAAGTGCAGGATGATTTCCGGAACGTACGGAACCAGCCGGGCTACCGACATATCGTCCCATCGGGCCCACAGCCGCATGATCAACGGCGTCGTGACGGCGATGCCGATGATGTCGCCGACCAGCAGCGGGAGCGAGGACTGCATGATATCCCCGGCACGCAGCGCACCCGTCGCGATCAGAAGGCCGGAGAGAAGCGTTGCCGACAGCGCCGCTCCGGCGCTTCCGGTGACCAGCAATCCGATCACGTCGCGCACGTGCGTCAGGCTGACGTCGAGATTGACCCGCTTGCGGGCGAACGCCGCCGCAGCGGAATAGCTCGCGGAGATGATCGCGGCCATCGCCACGATGACCGGCATTGCAAGCTCGGTACGCAGCACCAGGAGTTCAGCGGCCACGACCCCCGCCAGCAGGACCAGCCCGTAGGCAGGGCCCCCGACCACGAGAAGTGCGAAGACAAGGCCCAGGCCGGGGTTCCAGGGCGTAACGGGCACACCCTCGTGCTCGTGCAGGAAGCTCACCCACTCCAGGACGATGTAGGCGATGAGGAAAAGGCCGGCGACTGCAAGGTTCGGCAGTTGCGCCAGGCTCAGCTTGGCAGAGGGCAGGACGCGGGTTGCCGCGTGTTGCAGCACCCCGTCGAGCCGGGCGAGCCGCGGGCGCAGATTTTCGCTCCTCAAATCGAACCTCGCAACGCAAGCGCGATGCAAACTTCCATCACCTGCGGGCGGCGTCAACGGGAACCGGCTTCAAAGGCCGGCGTACATCCGGCCGGGGTTGAGAATGCCCGCCGGGTCGAAGGCCGTCTTGAGCCGTCGCGACATCCGTTCCACGCCAGCCTCCAAGGGCTGGAAGACCTCCACCGATCCGCGCACCTCCGTAGCGGCACGGATCAACGTCGCATGCCCGCCGTGCCGGGCGATGACCCGGCGGATGTCGGCCGCGCCGGCGTCGCTGGCCGCAGCCACCTCGAGCCAGATCAGGCCCCCCGACCAGTCATAGAGCGCACGGCACTCCATGTAGGACGACAGAGCCTTTATCACTGCCGGTCCTGCGGTCGGCGTCGTCGAGATGCGCCAGATCTGCGCTTCGGAGGCCGGCAGAACCGACAGCCGCCGCAGTTCGCCCCAGAAGGCGAGCGAGTTCTCGCGATCGAGATCGCTGATCGCACCATAGGCCTTGAGCAGCTCCAGCAACTTCGCCCGGCGGTAGACCACCGACTTGGCGAAGTTCTCCAGCCTCAGCGCGGTGATGGCGTTGCCCTGCGCCCTCAACGCCGGATGCTCCAGCCGTTTGACGAGCCCGGGCTGCAGGTGCACGGCCCCCGTCACCTCGAACGGGCTGTCCATCGCCGCACACAGCACTTCGACGGCGATCTCGTCCGGCAACCCGAACAGCACAAGCGTGGTCGTCTCCTCGGGCGTCGGCAGCACCTTGAAGGTCACTTCGCACAGCACGGCAAGCGTTCCCCAGCTCCCCGCCAGGCCGCGGCAGAGATCGTAGCCGGTGACGTTCTTCATCACGCGGCCGCCCGACTTGAAAACCTCCCCGCGGCCGTTGACCCCGCGCACGCCCAGCAGATGATCGCGCGCCGCGCCGATGGCGACGCGGCGTGCGCCGGACATGTTGGTGGCGAACACAGCGCCGATCGTCCCCCTGTCCCGCTCGAGCCCGAGCATGGGACCGAGGTCGATGGGCTCGAAAACCAGCATCTGGCCGCGATCGGCAAGCGTGCTCTCGATGCTCGCCAACGGCGTGCCCGCACGCGCCGACATCACCATTTCCGTCGGCTCGTACAGCGTCACGCCGCGCATGGCCCCCGTCGAGAGGCTGGCAGCCGTCTGCATGGGGCGTCCGATGGCCCGCTTGGATCCTGACCCGGCGACCTCGAGCGGCGTCTTGCTCGCTGCCGCCTCCGACAGAACGCGCGCGAACTCGCGCTCGTCGATCGGCCTCATGTTGCTGAGAGCGCTCACTGCCGCCTCATGCTGCCGCTTCGAGGCCCATCTCGCGGCCGTCCAGCGGAAAGACCTTCGCCGGGTTGAGCAGCCACTTCGGATCGAACACCGTCTTGATCCTCATCTGCAGGGCGAGATCCGTCGAGGTGAACTGAACGCGCATGAGGTCACGTTTCTCGATGCCAACGCCGTGCTCTCCCGTCAGGCATCCGCCGGAGGCCACGCACAGCTTGAGTATCTCGGCTCCCGCTTCCTCGGCGCGCTCCGCCTGCGCCTCGTCGTTCGCATCGTAGAGGATCAGGGGATGCAGGTTGCCATCGCCGGCGTGGAAGATGTTTGCCACCCGCAGCCCGTGCTTCTCGCAGATGGAGGAAATGGCGCCGAGCACCTCGGCGAGCTTGCCGAGCGGGATCGTTCCATCCATGCAGTAGTAATCGGAGATGCGGCCAATCGCACCGAAGGCGGACTTTCGGCCCTTCCAAATCAGCGCGCTCTGTTCCTCGCTCTGGCTGATGCGCATGACCGTCGGCGCGAACCGGTTGGCGATACTGGCAATCGTGTTCAGCAGGTCGGCGATCTCCTCCGCCGAGCCTTCCACCTCCACGATCAACAGCGCCTCGACTTCCGTCGGATAGCCGGCCTTCGCGAACGCCTCGCACACCTGGATCGCCGGTCTATCCATGTATTCGATGGCGACCGGAATGATCCCTGAGGCAATGATCGCCGACACGCACTTGCTTGCCGCATCGCTGGAGCCAAACCCGAGCAGCATCGGCCGCGCACCCTCCGGCGAGGGCAGAATGCGCACGGTCGCTTCCGTAACGATGCCGAACTGCCCTTCCGAGCCGACAATAAGTCCCATCAGGTCGTAGCCGGGCGCATCGAGATGGGCACCGCCGAGCTCGATCACCTCTCCGTCCATCAGCACCATCTTCAGGCCGAGGACGTTGTTGGTCGTGACCCCGTACTTGAGGCAATGCGCGCCCCCGGAGTTCATCCCGATGTTGCCTGCGAGCGTGCAGGCGAGTTGGCTGGAGGGATCCGGAGCGTAGAAGAAGCCCTGCGTCTTCACCGCCTCGCTGATGCCGAGATTGGTGATGCCGACCTCCACATGCGCAGTGCGATTGGGTGGGTCGACACCGAGCACGCGGTTCATGCGCGACACCCCGATCACCAGGCTGTCCTCCGCCGGCAGCGCACCTCCCGACAGCGATGTTCCGGCCCCGCGAGCCACGACCTTGATGTCGTTGGCGTAGCAATAGCGCAGGAGGCTCGCGACCTCCTCCGTGTTCGACGGCAGTGCAACAGCCAGCGGCATGCGGCGATAAGCCGTGAGCGCGTCGGTCTCGTAGGCCCGCCGCCCCTCCTCGTCGGCTATGATCGTTCCCGGGGGGACAAGCCGCCGCAAATCCTCAACGATCGCGTCGCGCTGCCGCACGATCGCGCGATCAGGTTCCGGCAGCGCCAGGGCCATGGGGTTACTCCGTCCGGATTATCGGCGGCAACCGCTTCCGCAAACGCTTGGCGCCACCGTTGGGGCCCATGCTACATCACAACGCATGTGCTGCGAACCGTCGCGTCGCAAACTTGCCCGCGTCTGTTAGCGTGCTTGTCGAAGGTCCAAGGAGCCAGAGACGTGAAATCTTCGTTGCCCGTTCCGTTGGTAAGCGCGAGCGCCGGCGCGCTGCTGCTGGCCTTGATCGCCATGCCGGTATCTTCGCCCGCCCAGGAAGGCAACGTCGAGGCCGGCGCGGACGTCTTCAAGAAATGCCGGGCATGCCACGACGTCGGGCCGACGGCAAAGAACAAGGTGGGCCCGCTCCTCAACGGCATCGTGGGAAGGAAGGCGGGGACGATCGACGGCTTTTCCTATTCGGAGGCGAACAAGAAAGCCGGCACGAGTGGCCTCGTCTGGTCAGAAGAGGTGATGTTCAAGTACCTCGAAAATCCACTTTCTTTCATGCCCGGCACGAAGATGGCGTTCGCCGGCCTCAAGGATGCCGAGGACCGCAAGGACGTGATCGCCTACCTGAAGCAGTTCAAGTAACGGCCGGCGGCCGCGGCCGGAGCCCAAGGGCTCGCCTACTTCCGCTCTCGTCTGGAACGGATGCACTGATCGAGGCAGCGCTTCAACAATGACTGGCAGCGCGGGCGGTTGCTCGTTGCTTTGTAGCAGCTGCCATAAGCCTGCCAGCACCCTGAGCGGCAGGAAGGCTGTGCAACCGCGTCTTGCGACGCCAGCAACAGGCACGCAGCAAGCGCCAAGAAGGCGATCGCGGCGATGAGCGGTTGTCTGATAAGGACCACGGCAGAGGCTCCTGGCGCAAATGCAGTTGGCCGGTATTGTCCCCTGCAATACCGGGACCGGCGCGAGAGGCAGACTCGATAAAGCCTGCCCCATGAATAAACTCTGAACGCGCCCGCCGCGCAAGTCGGCGCCTCTAGGGCAAACGTCTAAGCTGATCGATGCATCGCGGCCCGGCTGGGGCCGCGCTAGAATGCGTATTGGGTGAACAGCGGCGAAGTGCTCTGTCCCCATTCACCGTTGAAACGAGCGAGCATCTCCTCAGCCGGCGTGCAGCCCTCCCTGAGGATGATCTCGATCGGCTCGATAAAGCGCGTCTCGTCCCTGCCCTGCGCATCAAGCAGCCCACGCCGCTTCAAGCCGGCCTTCGAGATGGCGAGCGCTTCTCGCGCAACTTCAAGTGCACTTGCCTTCCGAAATGGCGTGCGCAGCGCGCTTCGGGGCACTGCGTCCCGCAAAGCCTCGCGCTCCCCGGCGCTCCAGTCCTTCACCAGGTCCCACGCGGCGTCGAGCGAGGCGCTATCGTAGAGCAGTCCCGTCCAGAACGCGGGAACCGCGCAGAATTCGACGCCAGCGGCCGCCGTCGGCCCCGCGCATCTCCAGAAACCGCTTCATGCGAACTTCGGGAAACAGCGTCGTCAGATGGTCCGACCAGTCATCGAGAGTAGGACGCTCGCCCGGCATTTGCGCCAGCTTGCCCGCGAGGAAATCGCGAAACGAGGCGCCGGCCACGTCGATGTAGCGCCCGTCGCGATAAACGAAATACATCGGCACATCGAGCGCGTAGTCGGTGTAGCGTTCGAAGCCCATCCCGTCCTCGAATACGAACGGCAGCATGCCCGTTCGCCGCTTGTCGGTGTCCCGCCACACCTCGCTGCGCAGGGACAGGAAGCCGTTGGGCTTGCCCTCCGTGAACGGTGAGCACGCGAAAATCGCGGTCGCAATAGGTTGCAGCGCGAGGGACACGCGGAACTTTTTGACCATGTCGGCCTCGTCCGCGAAGTCCAGGTTCACCTGAATCGTGCAGGTGCGGTACATCATGTCGAGACCGCGCGAGCCGACTTGCGGCATGTAGCGGGTCATCACGCCGTAGCGCTGCTTCGGCATGCGCGGCGTTTCATCGAGCGTCCAGCTGGGTGAGAAGCCGACCCCCAGGAAGCCGATGCCCAGAGGCGACCCGACGTTCAGGCACTGGGTGAGGTGCGTATGCGTCTCCGCACCGACCTCATGCACGCTCCTCAGCGGATCGCCGGACAGCTCGAACTGCCCGCCCGGTTCCAGCGATACCGTCCCACCGCTCTCGCCTTCCGGGCGCTTGAGAGCGATGATGTTCTCCCCTTCCATGATCGGCTGCCAGCCGAACCGTTCGATCAGGCTCTGCATCAGGGCCCGCACGCCGCGCGGCCCTTCGTAGGGAACGGGCCTGAGTGAATCGACGTGAAAGAGAAACTTCTCGTGCTCGGTGCCGATGCGCCAGGACGCCGCCGGCTTGCAGCCGGCTGCGATCCAGGCAACCAGATCGTCCCGCGAACCCACAGGCGGGCTCGGGCTGCTGTCCTGGCGGGTGGACATATCGGGGCGGCTCTTCCTCGTCGGCAGGAAGTTCAGTGCCGAATCTGCGCCCCGGGACGGGTCGCTCGAGCCCTTGTTAAAGGAAAAACCTCGTCCCGCACAAGGGTTGTCGCCGGGCGTCAGCGCCAGTCGCCCGCTGCCGCATTCACGAGTGCGAGAGCAGCGACTGCGGCTGTATCGGCCCGGAGGATGCGGGGACCCAAGGAAATACGCGTAACGAAGGGCTGCGAGGCCAGAGAGTCCGTTCCCCCTGCTCGAACCCACCTTCGGGCCCGATCAAAAGTGCGAGCGGGCGCGAGCGCAGTCCGGCGACGGCTGCCACCGGGTCGGACGTATCCGCTTCCTCATCGCAGAAAATCAGCGCGCGCGAAGGGTCCCATTGGGCCAGGACGCGCTCCAGGGTTTCGGGCGCCCGCACATCCGGCAACCTCAGGATGCCGCACTGCTCTGCCGCTTCGACCACGTTGGCACGCATGCGCTCCACGTTTACGCGCTCGACCACCGTTCGCCGCGTTATGACAGGCCGAAGGCTGGCGACGCCCATCTCCGTTGCCTTCTCGACCATGTAGTCGAGGCGCGCACGCTTCAGCGGGGCGAACAGGTAGTCAACGTCCGGGCCGCCCTCCTGCGGCCTGGTCTGCGCCCCCACAACTAGAAGTGCGTCGCGCTTGGAGGAGGTGTCGATCTCCGCGCGCCATTCGCCATGCCGGCCGTTGAAGGCCAGGATGGCATCCCCGCTTCGAAGCCGCAGAACATTGCGCAGGTAGTTCGACTGGCTCGCGTTGCAAGCGACGCGTGCGCCGGCACCGAGGTCAGTGTCCACGTAGAGGCGTGGCGCCGCAAAATCATACCGGCTCATGGCGCCGATCTATACCCTGGCGCCATCGCGCAGGCCACGGGCCCCGCCGCTTTGCTATCCAGGTTGCGCAGGAAACAAGCAGGCCGGCTCAGGCCGTCTGGTCGAAGCTCATGACGGTCTTGACCGTCTTCAGCAGGAGAGCCACGTCCAGCCACAGCGACCAGTTGCGGACGTAAAAGTGGTCGCGCGCGACACGGCCGCGGTAGCTCACGCGGTTCCTGCCGGTCGTCTGCCACAGGCCGGTAATGCCCGGCCGGGTAAGGCAATAGTCGCGCGCGTAGCGCCCATAGTTTGCGAGTTCGTCGGGCACGACCGGGCGGGGACCGACGAGGCTCATGTCGCCGAGCACGACATTGAACAGCTGAGGCAGCTCGTCGAGGCTCGACTTGCGCAGGATGTTCCCCAGGCAGCCCACGCGCGGATCGTTGAGAAGCTTGCGCGTTTGCTTCCATTCCTCTGCAGCGTCCGGATTGGCCGCCAGATGCCGCTCCAGAAGCTCCGCAGCGTTGCTCGGCATGCTGCGAAACTTGTAGCAGGTGAAGATCCTTCCGCCGAAGCCGATCCTCGGCTGTGCAAATATGACCGGACCGCCGAGACGAAGGCGGATCAGGGCTGCCACCACGAGCATGATTGGACTGAGCACGATCAGGATCGCGATGCTCAGGATGAGATCCATGCACCGTTTTGATACACCGCCAAGTGGCTGACGCGCATCGAGCCGTCGTAGGCCGCCGCCTGCAGTCCCGATGATCTTCTTGGTTTCGCCGAACAGGCCCGTAAGCGCTTCGGGTACAGGCACAGCCCGCTCCGGCACGAATGCCGCGCTACGCCGCCGGCCTCCCAGGACCGAAGTCATTGTACTCAACTCCCACACGGCCTGACTTGGACGCGTCAGGCCCAGAATCGCTGCTAACGAAACCCCTAGAGGTTCGGTCGCACCCGCTCGTTAGCAAGATCAATGCCGTGTCTAGCTTTCCGACAGCGGTTCGCTCAAAATTCGCAAATGCATTAACGTTAACCCTGGTCTCGTTCCGAGTCGTCTTGGGGCCTCGCCTTCGGCGTGCGAGCGACCCCTCGTCGTTCGGCGAACTTCCCGCACCCCGCGCTTCGATCGCTTGACGTGCCCAGCGGCGGCCTGTCGCCTTGGCCTCGACCTCATCGACCGCGTGTCCATGTCCTTGCGCGCGCCAACAGTGCGGGCGCCCGCATCGGCAGGAACCAGCACGACGGCCACCCGAGTGGCAGCGGCCGCCGGCGCATCCAGCAGGCCGAACGCATGCATTTCCCGCCGGTTCAGCATCTTCATGCGGTCCGGGGGCACCGCGACCATGGTGGCAAAGAGACGTTCGCCCATCCCCATGGCCTGGAGATAACGCCCCATGTCCGCGATCAGCTGATCGTTGGCATGCGCCTGCGCAACCGTCGATGGCGCAGCCACCGCCACGCCGTGACGCGGACGATGGACACCCACCTTCCCGGAAGAGATGACGCGTTCGGCACCCGCGGCAAGGATCAATACACACGCGCTAAGGCACTCCTTGCCCCGATCCACAACGGTCGTGAAACCGCGATCACGAACGAGATGACCGATAGCCATCGCCGCGGTGACTGAGCCGCCGAGGGAATCCAGCTTGAGGGTCGGCTGGCGCGCGTCTGAAATCCGAGGGTCGCTTATCAGCCGCACGAAGCTGTACAGCGAATGCACGTCGATCCGGCCTGCCAGGGTTATGTGGTGCGCTTCAGCCGGCGCGACAGCCGCTTCGATACTCACTTGGGCAAGGGAGCCGGAAGCGCCGGCGGACATCATTGCCAGGGACGCAACGAGAATTTGCAGACTGCGCCGCAGG
This sequence comes from uncultured Alphaproteobacteria bacterium, assembly GCA_963782855.1. Classification (GTDB taxonomy): domain Bacteria; phylum Pseudomonadota; class Alphaproteobacteria; order Rhizobiales; family Hyphomicrobiaceae; genus AWTP1-13. The sequence continues at coordinate 34,326 of CAWALW010000016.1, forward strand.
ACCGCGCAACACATCGACCAACACACCCCCGTCCAGACCCGATGAAATCGGGGCCCGCCCATCCGCGGCCAAGCGCCGGCCGAACCTGCACACCTTGAGAACCGTCCCGGGAAAGCGCGCGCCTCGTTCTGTCGAAAAGGACGCGGACGCTGGCGCTATCACCCTGCAACGGTTCCCATGCGGTCAACACCCCCGCAACGGACCCTTGGCCATCGGACTTAAGCCGGATGGGTAACGCCGCTATGACAGGGAAAAGCAGGCGAGCGCGGCTCAAGCGCGGCACTCACGCGAGTGCAGGTTGATCAGGCTCGCGTTTCAACACCGAGCATGAGGCCGATGTTCTGCACGGCTGCTCCTGCGGCACCTTTGCCGAGATTGTCGAGCCGCGCGACAAGCACCGCTTGCCCCCGCCTGTCGCTGCCGAACACGCGGAGTTCCAGCAGGTCCGTGTCGTTGAGCGCGAGAGCATCGAGGCGCTCGGCTGCCTTCTCGCCGGCCACGACACGCACGAGCTCCGCATCGGCGAAGTGGCGCACCAATACAGCTTCGAGATCGCCCTTGCTGGGAGTTCCAGGCAATGTGTCGAGATGCAAGGGCACGCTGACCAGCATGCCCTGGCGGAAATTGCCGACCGATGGAACGAAGATCGGCCTGCGGCTCAGGCGCGAATTGAGTTGCAGCTCGGGAACGTGCTTGTGCTCGAGACCAAGCCCGTAGAGTTCGAACGCGGGAGCGGTGCCGGCATCGTAGGCCTCGATCATCTTCCGCCCGCCGCCGCTGTAGCCGCTGACCGCGTTGACGGTTACGGGATAGTCCGGCGGAAGGATGCCTGCGTCCACGAGCGGCCGCATGAGCGCAATCGCGCCGGTCGGGTAGCATCCCGGATTGGAGACGCGCCGCGCCTTCTTGATGGCCGCGGCCTGGCCGGCCTCCATCTCGGCAAATCCGTACACCCAATCCTTGTCGACGCGATGCGCGCTGCTCGCATCTATGACCCTCGGACCGCTTTCACCAAGGCTCGCGATGAGGGCTGCGGCCTCCTTCGCTGCATCGTCGGGAAGGCAGAGCACGACAACATCCGCACGCTGCATCAAGCCCAGCCGCTCGGAAGCCTCCTTGCGCCGGTCCTCGGCGATGCTGAGCACTTCGACGCCCGTCACGCTCGCGAGACGACGGCGAATCTCCAGGCCGGTCGTGCCAGCCTCGCCATCGATGAAAATCGTTGGTTTTCCGGCTTTCGCGGTGGTCGATCTGGCTTTGGCTGTGCTCATGGGGTTATCCCGTCGTGACATTAAAAAAGGCCGCGCTGAAGGTGGCGGCCTTTACGGACAGGGTGCTTGGCAAATACCCGTCATCGCCGCCGCTGATGGTGCGGACGGCGGCGTCGCAAGCTCTTGATCGTCGATCCGGTCATGACGTGGTTATGGGATCGGTGCCCCGCCCTGTCAATGCCGGGGCACTCCTGCCGCGTGCGTTCAGGCTGCTTAGCGCTTGGAGAACTGGAAGCTGCGCCGCGCCTTCGCGCGACCATACTTCTTGCGCTCCACCACACGGCTGTCGCGGGTGAGGAACCCACCCTTCTTGAGCACCGGTCGCAGTTCCGGCTCGAAATAGGTGAGTGCCTTGGAAATCCCGTGCCGCACGGCGCCTGCCTGCCCCGAAAGTCCGCCACCCTTCACCGTGGCGACGACATCGAACTGATCGACGCGGTTGGCCGCGCGCAGAGGCTGCTTGAGCAGCATCTGTAGAACCGGCCGCGCGAAGTACTTCTCAAAGTCCTTGGTGTTGACCGTGATCTTGCCGACGCCTGGCTTCAGCCAGACGCGCGCCACGGCATTCTTGCGCTTGCCTGTTGCGTAGGCGCGCCCTTGCGCGTCGACCTTCTTGGCGTGGGTCGGAGCCGCTTCAGGCGTCTTCAGCGCGGAAAGGTCTTCGAACGATCTCGTTTCGGCCATGACGATCAGGCCCTCACGTTCTTGCGATTGGCGGATTTGATGTCGAGCGGCTCAGGCTTCTGGGCCTCGTGCGGATGCGCGGCCCCCTTGTAGACCTTCAGGTTGCGCATCAACTGCCGCTGCTGCGGGCCCCGGCTCAGCATGCGCCCAACCGCCAGCTCCAGAATGCGCTCTGGAAACTTGCTGTCGAGGATGCGGCGCGGCGTTCGCTTCTTGATGCCACCCGGATATCCGGTGTGCCGATAATAGATTTTGTCGTCGGTCTTTTTCCCCGTGAAGACGACTTTCTCGGCGTTTATCACGATCACGTTATCGCCGGTGTCGACGTGGGGGGTGTACTGCGGCCGATGCTTGCCCTTCAGGCGCATCGCAATCAGGGTCGCAAGCCGACCCACGACCAAGCCCTCACCGTCTATGACAACCCACTTCTTCTCGATTTCGCCCGGCTTGGCGACGTACGTCTTCATCGGCAGGCCCCAATCTACGTGTGCGGGCGGCCTTCTATGTCGAACGACCCCACCTGTCAACAAACCAAATAATCCATATATTTATCAGCTAGTTATATAAGAGGTAAAATAATACCTCTATTTGCCTCCGTCAGCTTGCTCTCCGTTCTGCTCCAGCTGCCAAAAAGAGCCGCCTCTCTGACCAGGAGTGCGCCGCAGCCCGACGCAATTGCCGAAGCGGATTGCACCCTGGCCGGTGCCAAAGGTTCTGCTTGCTCCGCAACGTCGCGGACCATCGCAACCATGCTCGACCATATGCGTCCGCCGAGCGCATCCGACGGCCGCGCGCCACACCGGACCGACTGGCAAACGGCAAGCGTCGAACAAACGATTGACAGACCGCCGCCGTCCAACTTTGGTCATGTCCGACCATTACCGCACGCACAGCGTCGGCAAGCGAGGACGATTCGATGCAGCAGGTGTTTCGCCTTTTCATTGCAACTATTGCGGCAGTCGCTCTCGTCCACTTCGTCGACCGCGCCACGGCTCAGTCTCCGGTGAAGCAGCTGAAGCTTTCCGAGAAGCAGGTCGAATCCTTCATCGCCGCCCACAAGGACATGGGCGCCATCGCCGAGAAGATGCAGTCGGACAAGCCCGACTCCGCGATCCAGGGTCAGCTGGAGTCGGTGGCCAAGAAGTTCGGCTTCAAGGATTTCAACGACTACGACGATGTCGCCGCCAACATCGCCCTCGTCATGGCTGGGATGGACCCGCAGACGAAGGCGTTCACCGATCCGCCGACCGCCATCAAGCGCGAGATCGACGAAGTGACGGCCGACAAGTCGATGCCGGAAAAAGAGAAGAAGCAGGCGCTGGAAGAGCTGAACGAGGCCATGAAGCTCGCGCAGCCGATCCAGTATCCCGACAACATCGAGCTGGTGAAGAAGTACTATGACAGGCTCGAGCCGCTCCTGCAGTGACGGCCGATGAGCACGCGTGCCAGGCAGGACGCACGGCGGACAGAAGGCATTGACCAGCCGCCGTTGCTCGAGATCAGTCGGCTGGACAGCACGCTGGTCCTCACCCTTGCCCGGCCTGAGGCCCGGAACAGTCTCTCCGAGGCGCTCATCGAGGCCCTGCAGCGCGCAATCGATAATGCATCGCAAGACGCCGCTATCAGGGCAGTCGTTATCGCCGCCAAGGGCTCGGTGTTCAGTGCCGGCCATGACTTGAAGGAGATTACCGCCCACCGCGGGGATACTGATGGCGGACGCGCGTTCACCAAGCTCCTCGTGCACCAGTGCTCGAAGCTGATGCGTTCCATCGTCCAGTGCCCGAAGCCAGTGATCGCCGCCGTCGAGGGCACGGCGACCGCCGCAGGTTGCCAGCTCGTCGCCAGTTGCGACCTCGCCGTTGCCTCGGAGAAGGCCGAATTCGGCACGCCCGGCGTCAACATCGGCCTCTTCTGTTCAACACCCATGGTCGCCCTTTCACGCAACGTTCCGCGCAAGCAGGCGATGCAGATGCTGCTCCTGGGCGAGCGCCTTGGCGCCCGCGACGCCCTGACCTATGGACTGGTCAACAAAGTGGTCTCCCCAGGCAAGGCCATGGAGGGCGCCCTGGAAATGGCGCGCGTCATCGCTTCCAAGCCAGCCGTGACCCTCGCCATCGGCAAGGAAGCGTTCTACCGCCAGCTCGAGATGTCCCTTGCGGATGCCTACGACTACGCCGCCGGCGTCATGGTGGAGAACATGATGCACGCGGAGTCCAAAGAGGGCATCGGCGCCTTCATCGAGAAGCGCGACCCCGACTGGACCAAGACGTGAGCAATCCGGCGTGACGAAGCGCGCGACTGCTGCACCTGCTCGCAAGCCCGCGATCAACCACGAGACCTACAGCGACACCTACATCGCCGGCATCCTTGCCGAAGCGAAGACCATCGCCATGGTCGGGGCCAGCGCCGGCATCAACAGGCCGAGCTATTTCGCGATGAAGTATCTGCTGGGCAAGGGTTACAAGGTCGAGCCTGTAAACCCCACCTTGGCCGGCAAGCAGATTCTCGGGCAGGACGTTTTCGCCACCCTGGCGGATGTCCCGCCGCCCATCGACGTCGTCGATATATTCCGCAACTCGGCCGCCGCGTTGGAGGTCGTACGCGACGCCATCCGCCTCAAGGACCGTCTCGGCATCAAAGTCATCTGGATGCAACTTGGCGTCCGCAACGACCAGGCCGCCGCCGAAGCGGAAGCCGCCGGGCTCGCCGTCGTCATGAACCGCTGCCCCAAGATCGAGTACGGCCGCCTCTCGGGTGAAATTGGCTGGGCGGGGGTCAATGCGCGAACGCTTTCCTCCAGGCGCCCCCTGCTCAGCGGCCGCGGCGTCCAGAGCCACGTGCTTTCGGCAAAGCGCTGACCCTCAGCGCACGCTCGCAGCAAAGTCGCCATTGACTCCCCTGCGCCGATTGGCTCCGTTGCCAGCTCGCGTCCGTCGACAGGAGCCGCCGATGCCCCCCAAAGAGCCAGGGTTTGCAACTCTCTCCATCCATGCCGGCGCTGCCCCTGATCCCTCCACGGGCGCGCGCGTGACGCCGATCTATCAGACGACGTCCTACGTCTTCAACGACGTCGATCACGCCGCATCGCTGTTCAATCTCGAGGCGTTCGGGAACATCTACACCCGCATCGGCGGGCCGACCCAAGCGGTGCTGGAGCAGCGCCTCGCAGCGCTCGAGGGAGGCACTGCGGCACTCGCGGTGGCGTCGGGCCACGCCGCGCAGGTCATCGCGTTCCACACGCTGATGCAGCCCGGCGACGAGTTCGTTGCCGGCCGCCAGCTCTACGGCGGCTCGATCAACCAGTTCAATCACTCCTTCAAGAAGTTCGACTGGAAGGTCGCCTGGGCCGATGCGACCAAGCCGGACACTTTCGCCAAGGCGATCACGCCCAAGACCAAGGCGATCTTCTGCGAGTCCATTGCCAATCCTGGCGGCATTGTCGTCGATCTGCCGGCGATCTCCGCCGTAGCCAAGAAGGCTGGCGTTCCGCTCATCGTGGACAACACGCTGGCCACGCCCTACCTGTGCCAGCCAAAGGAGTTCGGTGCCGACATCATCATTCACTCGCTCACCAAGTTCCTCGGCGGACACGGCAACTCCATCGGCGGCGCGATCGTCGACTGCGGCACGTTCGATTGGCTGGGGTCGAAGCGCAAGTATCCGACGCTCACCGATCCCAACCCGAGCTACAACGGCATGCGTCTCGCCGAAACGTTCGGCAACTTCGCATTCGCCATCGCCTGCCGCGTGATGGGACTTCGCGACCTCGGACCCGCGCTCTCGCCATTCAATGCGTTCCTGATCCTCACGGGCATGGAGACATTGCCCCTGCGCATGGAGAAGCACTGCACCAACGCCGTGGCCGTCGCGAAATATCTGTCGAAGCACAAGCAGGTCGCGTGGGTGAACTACGCGGGGCTGCCCGGCAACGACTACAACAAGCTCGCAAAGAAGATCTGCCCCAAGGGCTGCGGCTCCGTTTTCACCTTCGGATTGAAGGGCGGCTACGACGCCGGCGTGAAACTGGTGTCGAACGTCAAGCTGCTGTCGCATCTCGCCAACATCGGCGACGTGCGCAGCCTCATCATCCATCCGGCTTCGACCACGCATCGGCAACTGACCGACGAGCAGCGCAAGGCCGCGGGCGCGGGTGACGATGTCGTGCGCCTCTCCATCGGCATCGAGGATTCCGCCGACATCATCGCCGACCTCGCGCAGGGGCTCGCCGCGAAGTGATGCGTCCTTAGACGCGCGGTGTCCCGCCGGCCAGCACCTCGGCGAACACCTCGCGGTCGATATTGCCGCCGCTGAGAACGAGCGCGACGCGCTTGCCGCGCATTCTGTCGCGCTCCTGCATCAAGGCCGCCAGTGGCGCTGCTCCGGCGCCTTCGGCGATGTTGTGCGTATCCTCGTAGTAGGCGCGCATCGCCTCGGCGATCTCGTCCTCGCTGACTCGCACGATGCGAGCCGCACCCTTGCGGATGATCTCGATGGGCTCGGCCACCGGATCGCGGCAGGCCATGCCGTCTGCGAAGGTTGCCGCCGAATTCGTCGCGACGGGATGCCCCTGCTCGAATGAAAGCGCCACCGCCGGCGCCTGCTCGGCCACAACACCGACGATGTTCGTCTTGAGGCCCAAGAGATCGCGCGCTGAAATCAGGCCGCATATTCCTGAGCCCATGCCGATCGGCACATAGACCGTGTCGATATCCGAGACGGCCTGGAACAGCTCCAAGGCGTAGGTCGCCACGCCCTTCACCAGGTCTGCATGGAACGACGGGACGAAGTGATAGCCGCGCTCTTCGGCAAAGCGAGCGGCCTCCGGCCGGCACGCATCGAAGTCGGCGCCGGCAACGACCAACTCCGCGCCGAACGCCTGCATGGCGGCATTCTTCTCGCGCGAGTTCCCATGCGGGACGAACACCGTGCAGGGCAGTTCCGCCTTGGCGGCGGCGAGCGCTATCGATTGGCCGTGGTTGCCACGTGTCGCCGTCACGACGCCCTTGATTTTCGGCTGTTCTCTCTTCAGCGCGTCGAGATAGACAACCCCGCCGCGCACCTTGAAGGCGCCGATCGGCGTATGGTTCTCGTGCTTGACCCACACCTCGGCGCCGGCGCGCCTGGCAAGCAGGGGCCAGGCATACTGCGGCGTCGGCGGCACAACGGTGCGCACCAGCGGCACCGCAGCTTCAAGCTCCTCCAGGGAAAACAAACCGGTCATGCATCGGGCCTCACGCGTCGACGCCCGAACATAGCGACAATCCGCGGCGGCTTCAGGATTTCACTTTCACATAGCTGCCCGGCGCGTCCTCGATCACGCCCAGCGTCGCGCCCGGCGTGCGCGGAGCGACCTTGTCGCCCGAATACTTCGCGAGCCACTCCGCATAGTGCGGCCACCAGGAGCCTGGATGCTCCGATGCGCCCTCGAACCACGCCTCCAGCGTCGCCACACGCTTGTCGTTGGTCCAATACTGGTACTTCACCTTGTCGGCGGGCGGATTGATCACGCCGGCGATGTGCCCCGATCCCGACAGCACGTAGGTCACCGGCCCGCCGAACAGGCGCGACCCGATGAACACCGACTTTGCCGGAGCGATGTGATCCTCCTTCGCGCACAGCTCGTAGATCGGCAGCTTCACCTTGCCGAGATCGAGCTTCACGTTGCCGATGGTCATCTGCCCCTTGGCCAGCTTGTTCTCGTGATAGAACTCGCGCAGGTAGAACTTGTGGTTTGCAGCCGGCAGACGCGTCGAGTCCTGGTTCCAGAACAGCAGGTCGAAGGGGAAGGGCTTCTTGCCCAGCATGTAGTTGTTGACGATGTAGGGCCAGATCAGGTCCTTCGGCCGCAGCATGTTGAAGACCGTCGCCATGCGCGCACCGTCGAGATAGCCGTGCTCCGCCATCATCTGTTCGAGGTTCTTGAGCTGCGCGTCGTCAATGAAGACCAGCAGGTCGCCGGCCTTGGTGAAATCGACTTGCGCGGCAAAGAACGTGGCTGACGAATAGGGATCCTCGCCGCGCGCCGCGAGGTACGCCAGCGAAGTCCCGAGCAGCGTGCCGCCCACGCAGTAGCCGATCACGTTGATCTTGTCGGCTCCGGTCTCGCGCTTGACCGCATCCGTCGCCGCCAGGATGCCTTCGGTCATGTAGTCCTCGAAGGACTTGTGCGCGAGCCGCTTGTCCGGATTGACCCAGCTCACCACGAACACCGTGAAACCCTTCGAGACCGCGAAGCGGATGAAGGACTTCTGTGGGCCGAGGTCGAGGATGTAGAACTTGTTGATCCACGGCGGCACGATCAGCAGCGGCCGCTCGTAGACTTGCTCGGTTGACGGCGCGTACTGGATGAGCTGCAGAAGATCGTTCTGGAACACCACCTTGCCGGGCGACGTGGCAATGTTGCGGCCGACTTCGAAGGCGGTCACGTCGGTCTGGCTGATGTGCAGCAGATCGCCGGATTGATCCAGGTCCTGCGCGAGGTTTGCCATGCCGTTGACGAGATTCTGGCCGCTCGACTGGAAGGTCTCGCGCAACACCACCGGATTCGTGAGCGGAAAGTTGGAAGGCGAGAACGCGCTCACGATCTGCTTCAGGTAGAACGCGGCGCGCTGACGCGTGCGCTCGTCGAGACCCTCGGTCCTGTCGAGCATAACCTCGCACCAGCGCGCGGTGATGAGATAGGCCTGCTTCCAGAAGTCGAAGTACGGGTTGCGGCTCCAATCGGGATCGTTGAAGCGGTTGTCGCCGGATTCGGGCTCCGCCACTGGGACGGCCTCGCCGCCCATCGCCCTCCTCGCCGTGTTGGAGAACAACTGCATGAAGTCGCCGAAGAGCGCCGCTTGGGCCTCCACAAGCTTCGTCGGCTCGGCGACCCAGGGCTGCGCAATCTCGGAGAACAGCTTGGCCGCGTCCGTCATTTCGCTCGCCATGCTGAACGGCCCGGTGGAGCCATCGGCGCGCTCGAGCATCCCGTGCATGACCTTCTGCCCCTCCTCCATGAGGCGCAGCATGTTGCGGCCGAACGCTTCCGGATCGGCGATCCGGTAGGCGCCGAGGTCGATTTCGGACGCAACGGGCTTCGGGAGGTCGGGGGCAACTTTCTGCATGGGGCTCTCGCAGGAATCAGCTGTTGCGGGCGAGTTTACGATGCCTGCCGGCTAGCCGGGGTTTTATCCAGTAGTTGTGGCTCAGTTGCATCAAAACTCCTAAGTTTTCATGCATTTGGCGCTTGGAATCTGTTATTTCCCTCGCCGATCTCTCAAGACTTGCTTGACCTTTAGTGTTAGATGTCGCACCGCAGCGCGGTTTGGGGGAATCTATGGCGCGCCTGAAACTCAGTTTGATCGCGATTGCCCTGGCGGCAGCCGGTCTTGCCGGGTGCTCCGAAACGCTGCCGCTCGCCCATTTGCCTGATATCACAAAGCTGCCCAGCAAGCTGCTTACGAAAGAAGATCAGGAAAAGGCGATGAACCAGATGATCGAGAAGGGTCAGACCCAGCAAGTGCAGGCCGTGAAGCAGATCGAACAAGCCAAATAGCTGCTCTCGCCGTCTCTCCCTTCTTCTAACCCCTGTTACGCACGTGATCGAAGAATTCCATCGGGTCAAACGACTCCCGCCCTACGTGTTCGCGGAGGTCAACCGCCTCAAGGCGGCCGCACGCGCGCGCGGAGCCGACATCATCGATCTCGGCATGGGCAATCCCGATATGCCCACGCCCCAGCACATCGTCGACAAGCTCGTCGAGACCGTCAGCAAGCCCCGCACCAACCGCTACTCCGCTTCCAAGGGTATCCCGGGGTTGCGCAAGGCGCAGGCCGCCTACTACGCGCGCCGGTTCGGCGTGAAGCTCAATCCCGAGACCCAGGTCGTCGCGACGCTTGGTTCCAAGGAAGGCTTCGCCAATGTGGCGCAAGCGATCTCTGCGCCGGGCGACGTCATTCTCGTGCCGAGCCCCACCTATCCGATCCACGAGTTCGGGTTCATCATCTCAGGCGCTGCGATCCGGCACATTCCAACGACGGGCGGAGCGACTTCCGATCCGCACGCCGAGTTCCTTCGCGGCGTCGAACGAGCCGTGAAGCACTCGATCCCGAAGCCGCTCGCGGTCGTTCTCAGCTACCCGTCGAACCCGACGGCGCAGACCGCAGACCTCGACTTCTATTTCGAGGCCGTGCAGCTCGCCAAGAAGCTCGATCTCATCATCCTCTCCGATATTGCGTACGCCGAGATCTACTACGACAACAATCCTCCGCCCTCGGTTCTTCAGGTTCCGGGTGCAATCGACATCACGGTCGAGTTCACTTCGCTCTCCAAGACCTACGCGATGCCGGGCTGGCGCATGGGCTTTGCGGTCGGCAACGAGCGGCTGATCTCGGCGCTTGCGCGCGTGAAGTCCTACCTCGACTACGGCGCCTTCACGCCGATACAGGTTGCTGCCGCCGCGGCACTCAACGGTCCGCAGGACTGCGTCGAGGACATCCGCAAGACCTACAAGACGCGGCGCGATTGCCTCGTCGACAGCTTCGGTCGCGCAGGCTGGGAAATCCCCACCCCGTCAGCCTCCATGTTCGCCTGGGCGCCAATTCCGGAGGCGTTTCGCGAGGTCGGCTCCGTCGAGTTTGCAAAGCTCCTGATCGACAAGGCTGACGTCGCGGTCTCGCCGGGACTGGGGTTCGGCGAATACGGAGAAGGCTACGTCCGCATCGCCCTCGTCGAGAACGAGCACCGCATCCGGCAGGCCGCGCGAAGCATCAAAAAGTTTCTCGCACGCTCACCGGAAACGATGCATAACGTGATCCCAATTCCCCATAAGGCATCACGTTAGACGCGGGCGAAATGAGCCAACCCTTGAGATTGGGTATTGCCGGTCTCGGCACCGTCGGTGGCGGTCTGTTGCAGCTCCTGCAAACCCACCGTGATCGTCTGACAGCGACGACCGGCCGCGAGATCGTCGTCACCGGCGTCAACGCACGCAGCCGCCAGAAGCAGCGCGCGGTCTCTGTCGACGGGTTCAAGTGGTTCGAGGACCCTGAAAGCCTCGCGCGCGACGAGTCCATCGACGTCTTCGTGGAACTGATCGGTGGCGACGAAGGCCCGCCCAGGAACGCTGTCCAGGCCGCGCTGGCAGCCGGCAAGCATGTCGTCACCGCCAACAAGGCACTGCTTGCGCGCCATGGCACGTCCTTGGCGCAACTCGCCGAGGCTCACAACGTTGCGCTCAGTTTCGAGGCGGCTGTTGCCGGTGGCATCCCCGTCATCAAGGCGCTGCGCGAATCCCTGGCCTCCAACAGCATCCGCCGCGTGTACGGCATACTCAACGGCACCTGCAATTACATCCTGACGAAGATGCAGGACGAGCACCTCCCGTTTGCCGACGTGCTGAAGGAGGCTCAGGAGAAGGGTTTCGCCGAAGCCGACCCGACCTTCGACATCGGCGGCTTCGACACGGCGCACAAGCTGGCGCTGCTGACGAGCCTGGCGTTCGGCACCCAGGTTGCCTTCGACCAAATCCACATCGAGGGCATCCAGGGCATCCGCCGCGCCGACATCGAGGCCGCGGACGATCTCGGCTATCGCATCAAGCTCCTCGGCGTCGCGCTCAAGACCGAGAGCGGCATCGAGCAGCGCGTGCATCCCGCCATGGTGCCTCAGCACTCGGCAATCGCAGAGGTCTCCGGCGTCACGAACTGCGTGGCGATCGACGGCGATTTCGCCGGCAACCTGCTGCTCGCTGGTCCGGGAGCCGGCGCCAAGGCCACCGCCTCCGCTGTTATGAGCGACATTCTCGACATCGCGCGGGGAGGCATGCCTTATCCCTTCATGGTGCCTGCCGCATCCCTTGCTCCCTACCGGCGCGCGCGTCTGGGTCAGCATCAAGGTGCCTACTACGTCCGCCTCGCGGTCTTCGATCGGCCCGGTGCCATGGCGGGTATTGCCGGCCGCTTGGGCGAGCGGGGCGTGTCGCTCGAAAGCATCGTGCAGCGGCGCCCCAAGGGTGCGCAGATCGGCATAAACGCCCGCCTTGAGCCAGGTGCCCCGACACCCGTTATCCTCATCACGCATGAGACGACGGAGGAAGCGATCCGTGGCGCGCTGGATGCAATTCTTGCGGACCGTCATGTTTCGGAGGAACCGCAAATGATACGCATAGAGCCGTTGTAGCTTCGGCGACAGGAGGAAACTGGACATGGCCAAGAACGAGCAGGGCGGGGGGCTTGATCGCGTGCTCGTGCTGGAAGTGGCGCGGGTCACGGAAGCTGCCGCGATCGGTGCCGCGCGCCTGCGTGGCCGGGGTGACGAGAAGGCCGCCGACGGCGCCGCCGTCGAAGCGATGCGCAGGGAGCTTGCAAAGATCAACATCAGGGGCCGCGTCGTCATCGGCGAAGGCGAGATGGACGAGAGCCCGATGCTCTACATCGGGGAAGAAGTCGGTACGGGCGAAGGTCCCGAGGTCGACATCGCGGTCGACCCCCTCGAGGGCACGACCATCTGCGCCAAGGCGATGCCGAACTCGCTTGCCGTGCTGGCGATCGCGGAGCGCGGGGGGTTGCTGACCGACGT
>CAWALW010000017.1:0-102403 GCA_963782855.1 uncultured Alphaproteobacteria bacterium
CTTTGTCCCGTGGAGAGATAGGGGACGCTCGTGGCAGACACCGCATCCAGCAAATGGTCCTGGTCGCGCATCGTCATTCTCGGCGTTGCGATCCTGGAGCTGGTGCAATGGCTCTTCCATCTGCCGTACCTCTTCCTGCGGCCGCTCTCGGAGATTCCAACGAGCGGCCTTCCCGCGCTGATGCTTCTCGCCGTGCTGGTGATCTTTCCGATCCTGGCCGGATGGGGCGCGTTCCTTGCCATCAAGGGACAGCAGCTGCGCCGCGCTGCCCTGCTCGTCAGCGTGCAGCCGACGGTTTCCCTGCTCTCCGTGATCGCGCTCGCCCTCAGCGTCATGTTCCACGGCTACTGAGGATCCGCAACCAAGGCTTCCGCCACGACGCCACTCCCAGCCTCCTCATCGTCGAGATCAGGGGGTGATGCTTCGCAATCTGAGTTGCGGCTAGGCTGCAGGCTTAGGAATTCGATTGGGAAACTCAAAGATAAACTTGAGCAGCATTTCGCTGAACTCTAGGAGCTCAATCGCGTCATCCTTGCCCATTAGGGCAATCTCGTGATTGGCCTCGTTACCTTTCTTCCGGATGTGATCGACCCAATGCTTGCCGTTTGGAGGGACGTAGCCTTTGTCGGACAGGAATGAAACGTAGCTCAGGAAATTTCCTCCCTCGGCCGCACCTTGGGAGACGGCTATGTTCATGAGTAGCTTTCTGCAGGTCAGAACCGCTGCAGTTGGTGCGCTGGCTGCAACGCATCTCCTCGCTTCCTCGTAGAGACCGCGCACGTCATCCGGCACGCCTGAGACGGCATTGCCCGGTGCAACATCGGGCACTTGTCTAGCGTCTATGAAGTAAGTTGGCTGCTCACAGCGCGGGCAGATGCGAATGTTGGCGGCTAAATATCGTCCACTTCGCCCTTGCTCGTGAGCTACGTAACCCACGTCAGCAGCGACTTCACGGTCGCAGTAACCACAGGTGAAAGGGAGTGCGGTGTGCTTGCCGGCTCCGTGCCAATCCATTGCTGCCTCGCCGCCTGCGATCCGAATCATGAACGCATGATAGCAAGATGCGGGATGCCACGTTCCGACTTCCCGGCTTCTCAACAGGTTTCGCATGAAATCCCTCCCCCCATCCCTGCAGTCCCACCTCGACACCGGCACCACCACGCTCGCCTGGTGCTGGCGCGTGACGCGCAACGACGGCACCGCCTTCGGCTTCACCGATCACGACCGCGACCTCACCTTCGACGGCACCACCTTCGAGGCCGCCACCGGCTTCACCGCATCCGAGATCAAGGACGCGCTCGGCCTCTCCGTCGACAACCTGGAGGTTTCCTCCGCGCTGAACTCCGATCGCCTCAACGAGGACGACCTCGCCGCCGGCCTCTACGACGACGCGCCCATCGAGATCTGGCGCGTCAACTGGGCCGACACCGACCAGCGCGTGCTGATGCGCTCCGGCTCGCTCGGCGAAGTCAGCCGCTCCGGCTCCGCCTTCACCGCGGAGGTGCGCGGCCTCGCGCATTATCTCCAGCAGCCCAAGGGCCGCCTGTTCCAGTCCGGCTGCGACGCCGACCTCGGCGATATCAGGTGCGGCGTCGACCTCGACGATCCGGCCTTCCGCGGCACCGGCACCGTCCTCGCCGCCGCGAGCAACCGCCAGTTCACCGCCTCCGGCCTCGACGCGTTCGAGGCCAACTGGTTCACCCGCGGCCTCGTCACCTTCACGTCAGGCGCCAACGCCGGCCGCTCCCAGGAAGTGAAACGCCACACGCTCGCCGATGACATCGCCACCATCGAGCTCTGGCAACCCATGGCCCTCGCGATCGCAGCCCGACGACACCTTCACCATCACCGCCGGCTGCGACAAGCGCTTCGCCACCTGCCAAGCCAAGTTCGCCAACGCCGTCAACTTCCGCGGCTTCCCGCACATGCCCGGCCCCGACTACATCCTCGCCGTCGCCCAGCCCCGGCGACCCCGTCACCACCGCTGACCGCTAGCTGTCATCCCGGGCCTTGCGCCCGGGATCCATCTCTCCGCTTGCTCTGGCGTTCGCTTTTCGCTGGATCCCGGCAACGAGTGCCGGGATGACAAATCATGCACTCCCACTCACCATCTCACCACACCCGCCCCCACATCGTCGCCCTCGCCCGCGACTGGCTCGGCACGCCCTACCACCACCAGGCGAGCCTGCGCGGCGTCGGCACGGATTGCGTCGGCCTGATCCGCGGCCTCTGGCGCGATCTGCACGGCACCGACGCCGAGACGCCCCCGCCTACACGCGCGACTGGGCCGAAGCCTCCGGCCGCGAGACGCTCATCGAGGCCGCCCGCCGCCACCTCATCGAGATCGCACCCTCAGACGCCCAACCCGGCGACGTCCTCGTCTTCCGCTGGCGCCGCCACACGCTCGCGAAACACTGCGCCATCCTCACCGCGCCCACCGCCATGATCCACGCGCTGGAAGGCGCGCCCGTCTCCGAAGTCGCCTTCACCCCCTGGTGGCGCCGCCACCTCGCCGCCGCGTTCGCATTCCCCGAAGTTCCCCCTCTCCCCGTTCTTCACGGGGAGAGGGCCGGGGTGAGGGGCAGGGACAATGGATCAGCCAACCGCCGCCAGCCGCAGCCCGTAGGTTGGGTTAGGGCGAAGCCCGTAACCCAACATGTCCAACCGCAACGCCCTCATCCAAAGCACCCCGGCTCCGTGCTAAGCTCACACCCCAACGCTCCTTGAGCCCGAAGGCCAAGCCGATGCCGGCACCGTTCCGCATGAACCGCCGCGCGCTGCTCCGCTCCGGCGCAGCCGCAGCCGCGTTCGCACTCGGCACCTCGCTCCGCAGCGCCGGCACCCACGCCCAGGCACCGCCGCCGCGCGCCGTCGCGCATCACCGCTTCGCCCTTGGCCAGCGCGAGGTCATCGTCCTCAGCGACGGCCACCTGGAATTCCCGGCAGGGCTTCCTCGCCGGCAACGTCTCCGAATCCGACGTGCGATCCTTCCTCGCCGCCCGCAACCTCGGTCCCGACCGCATCCAGTTCCACATCAACGTCGCACTCATCAAGACGGGCGACGACTACACGCTGATCGACGCCGGCTCCGGCGGAACGTGGGAGCCAACGGCCGGCAAGCTCGCCGACAGCCTGGACGCCGCCGGCATCGCACCCGATCGGATCGGCACCGTCATCATCACGCACGCGCACCCCGATCACATCTGGGGCCTCGTCGACGAACTTGACGACAGCCTGCGCTTTCCGCGCGCCCGCTACCTCGTCCCCGCACGCGAGTTCGACTTCTGGACCGGCAGCGAGGCCGCACGCATGATCGGCCCCATCGAAGGCATCGCCGCCGGCGCGCGCCGCGTCTTCCGCAAGATTGAACCGCGCACCACGCGCTTCAAGCCCGGCGAGGAGATCGCCCCCGGCATCGCCGCCATCGACACCGCCGGCCACACGCCCGGCCACATCTCCGTCCTCGTCACGTCCGGCACGGAGAAGCTGCTCGTCACCGCCGACGCGATCCAGAACGCGCACGTCTCCTTCGCGCATCCCGATTGGGCTCCCCGCGCCGACATGGACGGCATCCGCGCGCTCGCAAAGCCGCCGCCGCCTGCTCGACATGGCCGCCACCGACAAGCTGCGCGTGCTCAGCTACCACATCCCCTTTCCGGGCCTCGGCCGGGTAGAACGCAAGGGCTCCGCCTACAGCTGGGCGAGCGACACCTGACGGGAAGCATGACCGAAATCGTAAAATCCGATACGCCAATCACCGGCACCGGCGATCCCATACCACCAGCACAGATCGCGCGCGACGTCCGCCGCATGCTCGACACGCTTTCTGCCGGCGGCCTCGCCATCATCCCGCTCGACGTCGCCTACGGCATCGTCGGCTGCAGGGAGGCCGCCATCCGCAAGCTCTTCGCCGCCAAGAACCGCAGCTACGAGAAGCCGAGCGGCATGTTCTCCAGCGCCGCCATCAGCGAGGAGATCCACATCCTCCCCGATGCCAAGCGCGCCATGATCCGCGAGATCACCGAGCAGGAGAACCTGCCCTTCTCCGTCGTCGCGCCCTTCAAGCGCGACCACAAATTCTTCAAGTCCGTTGACCCCTTCGTGCTGCAGAACTCCTCCAAATCAGGCACGATCGACATGCTGCTCAACGCCGGCACCTTCCACAACGAGATCGCGCGCCAGTCCTGGGCCGCCGGCACGCCCGTGTTCGGCTCGTCCGCCAACACCTCCCTGATGGGAAGCAAGTACCGCCTGGCCGATATCGAGCCCGCCGTGCTCGACGCCGCCGACATCGCCTTCGACTACGGCCTCTCGAAGTTCCACAACACCGAAGGCCGCTCGAGCACCATCATCGACTTCGCCGACTTCTCCGTCCTGCGCGTCGGCGTCGTGTTCGACCGTCTCAAGGACGCCTTCAAGCGTCGCTTCGATGTCGACCTGAAGGTCGAAAGCGTAGCGAGCGGTCGCTCCTCGGCCATCAGCCGCTCGTCAACGATCGTCCCCGCCGGCGCTTGATCTCCCGCCGCGCACCGTGCTCACTCCCTGCACGCACAGACCGCCACATCGGCGATGCCGTACTGCCCGACCGCCTCGTCCGCCCAAAATTCGACGCGCACCGTCCTTTCGCCCTGCTGCCAGATGAACGGCTCCGTGAACTCCAGGTCGGGTCCGCTTTCCGACCATCGCAGGAAGCGGATCGCGAAGAGGCCGCTGGGCGAGGAACACCTCGAGGCATCAGTCTTCACTGTGGCGGTCCAATACCGCTTCAGGTTGGTCACCTTGGAGAGCTGCGGGTTGGCGAGTTCGATCCGCGGCCGGCACGTCCCTTCCGCATGGGCGGGCATCGGACCGAACAACGGCACTAAGGCGGCGGTCAGCACAAGTGATGTCAGTAAGCGCATGTCAGTTACTCCTTGTTCTCGGGAAAAGCGGTTTCACGCGCGCCAGAACGGCTTGGCCGCCTCGCGCAGGGCTTCCTCCTGGGTGAGGCCGACATCGGCGAGGAGGTAGCTGCCGCTCGGCCAGGTCCTGCAGCGCCTGCCTGCGCCGCCTGCGGTCCAGCCATAGGCTCGTGATGCGAAGAAATCGCCGCCAGTGTTGATGAGTTTTCCTCGTATGGAGAGATGGTCCCGGGCGGCCTGCCGGGATCTCGCCTGGCGCCTCCCCGTGATGGTTCCGGCATATATCAGCTCCGTTTTCATTTGCTTGCGGAGCCGGACCAATAGGGCCGACGCGGGCTTGCCGGCAAAGCATCGTTTCTCTACCCTGCCTTAGGATTTCTCATGAAGTGAACCGATGGCCCGCCGCCTGCCGCCGCTGAATGCGCTTGAGAGCGTTTGAGGCCGCCGCGCGCTACCAGAGCTTCACGCGCGCCGCCGAGGAGCTGTGCGTGACGCAGGGCGCCGTCAGCCACCAGGTCAAGGCGCTGGAAGCGGAACTCGGCGTCAAGCTCTTCAACCGCGAGCGCCAGCGTCTGCTCATCACCGACGCCGGCCGCGAGTATATGGCCGTCCTGCGCGACGCCTTCGACAGGATCGCTGCCGGCACCGAGCGCCTGCTGCAGCGCCAGAAGCGCCGGCGTGCTGACCGTGAGCACGTCACCGGACTTCGCCGCCAAGTGGCTGGTCCATCGTCTCGGTCGTTTCGCTGAGCTGCACCCCGAAATCGATCTGCAGGGTTTCCGCCACGCTGCACCACGTCGATTTCGCGCGCGAGGATGTCGACCTCGCCGTCCGCCACGGCGACGGCAACTGGCCCGGCCTCGAGGCGACCCGCCTCTGCACGGAGGAGCTCTTCGCCGTCTGCAGCCCCAAGCTGCTCGCCAAGCGCGCGCGCCTCAAGAAGCCAGAGGACCTGCTGAAGCTGCCGCTGCTCCATCTCGATGATCGCAAGGTCTGGGCGCGGTGGCTCGAAGCTGCCGGCGTCGCAGCATCCCGAGCTGTCGCAGGGGCCGATCCTCAACCGCGCCAGCATGGTCATCGACGCCGCCGTCGACGGCCAGGGCGTCGCGCTCGCGCGCACCACGCTCGCGGCCTGGGACCTCATCAACGGCCGCCTCGTGCAGCCCTTCCCGGCGACGCTGCGCACCGCCAAGACCTACTGGATCGTCTGCCCCAAGGCGATCGCCGCGCTCCCAAAGATCATCCTTTTTCGAGACTGGGTGCTCGCCGAAGCCGCCGATGATCTGCAACGGTTGAAGAAGTTGCGGGCTCCGAAGCTGAGTGTGAGAAAGGGTTAGCCAGCCCTTTCACATCGCCTCCCCCTCTCCCTCGGGCGGCCATGACTTGCCGCCGCGCGCGACACCTGCCGCTCGCCCTCACGCTGGCGGCGCGGCCATAAGTCATCCGGCCGAATTGGCCTGCACTCGGACTTGTTCCGGGTGTGAGGGGACTTTGTATTCCCCTCTCCCCGCTTGCGGGGAGAGGGTCGGGGTGAGGGGCAGCCGCAACTTCCAAGTCGCCGTTCTCAGCCGCCCCTCACCCTAGCCCTCTCCCCATGAAGAATAGGGAGAGGGAACAGCAAGACACCCCCATGGCCACCCTCGCCCTCGCCATCGCCGGCGCCGCCGTCGGCGCTGCGCTGCTGCCGGCCGGCGTCTCCCTCCTCGGCGCCACGCTCACCGGCGCCGCCATCGGCTCGCAGGTCGGCGCGCTTCGCCGGCTCGTTCATCGACCGCGCGCTGTTCGCCGCCTCCGGCCAGTCGCGCGCCGTGCACGGCCCGCGCCTCTCCGAGCTGCGCGTCACCGCCTCCAGCGAAGGCGCGCCGATCCCGCGCCTCTACGGCCGCGCGCGCCTCGGCGGCCAGATCATCTGGGCCACCAACTTCGAGGAGGAGGTGGTCCACCACAGCAGCGGCGGCGGCGGCAAGGGCGGCGCTCGGCGCCGCGCCGAAATCCACCACCATCGAGTACCGCTACTTCGCCAACTTCGCCGTCGCCCTCGCCGAGGGCCCGATCACCGGCCTCGGCCGCGTGTGGGCCGACGGCAAGGAGCTCGATCTCTCCACCGTCACCTACCGCCTGCTACACCGGCAGCGACGACCAGCTCCCCGACAGCCTGATCGAGGCCAAGGAAGGCGCCGGCAACGCGCCGGCCTACCGCGGCCTCGCCTACATCGTGTTCGAGCGCCTGGCGCTCGCCGACTTCGGCAACCGCATCCCGCAGCTCTCCTTCGAGGTGCACCGCGCCGTCGACCCTTCGAGGCAGCCGTGCGCGCCGTCACCCTGATCCCCGGCGCCGGCGAGTTCGTCTACGCGCACGAGCCCGTCTCCCGCAAGGTCGGCGCCGCCACCAACATCGCCGGAGAACGTGCACACGCTGCCAGGGCGGCACCGACTGGGCCGTCTCGCTCGACCAGCTGCAGGCGACGCTGCCCAACGTCGCCGCCGTCTCGCTCATCGTCGGCTGGTTCGGCACCGACCTGCGCGCCGCCCACTGCGAGATCCGCCCCGGCGTCGACGCCGCCGACAAGGTCACCGCGCCGCTGACCTGGTCCGTCGCCGGCCTGGCGCGCGACGACGCCCACCTCGTCAGCACCGTCGACGGCCGCGCGGCCTACGGCGGCACGCCCTCCGACGCCACCGTCGTCGCCGCCATCCAGGACCTGCACGACGCGCGGCCTCGCCGTCACGCTCACGCCCTTCCTCTTCATGGACGTGCCGGCCGACAACGCGCTCCCCGATCCCTACACCGGCGCCACCGCGCAGCCGGCCTATCCCTGGCGCGGCCGCATCACCGTCTACGCCCGCCGCCGGCCAGCCCGGCACGCCCGACAAGACCGCCGCCGCCGCGACGCAGGTCGCCGCCTTCGTCGGCACCGCCGCCGTCGCCGACTTCGCCATCGCCGGCGAGAGCGTCGTCTACTCCGGCCCCGCCGAGTGGTCCTACCGCCGCTTCATCCTGCACTACGCCCACCTCGCCGCCGCCGCCGGCGGCGTCGACGCCTTCGTCATCGGCTCGAGCTGCGCGGCCTCACCCAGGTGCGCGACAGCGCCAGCCACCTATCCCTTCGTCGCCGCGCTCGCCGATCTCGCCGCCGACGTGAAGGCCGTGCTCGGCCCGGCCACCAAGGTCACCTACGCCGCCGACTGGTCGGAGTACTTCGGCCACCAGCCGGCCGACGGCACCGGCGACGTCTACTTCCACCTCGACCCGCTCTGGGCCTCCGCCGACATCGACGCCGTCGGCATCGACGTCTACTGGCCGCTCGCCGACTGGCGCGACGGCTCCGACCACGCTCGACCGCCTGGCCGGCACCGCCTCCATCTACGATCTCGCCTACCTCGCGCGGCAACATCGCCGGCGGCGAGGGCTACGACTGGTACTACGCCAGCCCCGCCGACCGCGACGCGCAGACTGCGCACCCCCATCACCGACGGCGCGCCGGCAAGCCCTGGGTGTTCCGCTTCAAGGACATCCGGCAGCTGGTGGCAGAACCAGCACTTCGACCGCCCCGGCGGCATCGAAGTCCGCCACGCCCACCGCCTGGGTGCCGCAGTCCAAGCCCATCTGGTTCACCGAGCTCGGCTGTCCCGCCGTCGACAAGGGCGCCAACCAGCCCAACGTCTTCGTCGATCCGAAAAGCTCCGAGTCGCACCTGCCCTACTACTCGCTCGGGCACGCGCGACGACTTCATGCAGCGCCGCTACCTGCAGGCCTTCCACGACAGGCTTCGATCCCGACGCATCCCGACTACATCGCCGGCGCCAACCCGGCCTCCACCGTCTACGACGGCCGCATGGTCGATCTCGCCCACCTGCACGTCTACGCCTGGGACGCGCGGCCCTATCCGGCCTTCCCCGCCGACACCGACGCCTGGGGCGACGGCCGCCAACTGGCGGCTCGGCCACTGGATCACCGGCCGCCTCGCCAGCGCGCCGCTGGCCGCCACCGTCGCGCGCCATCCTCGCCGACTACGGCTTCGCCGACCACGACGCCGGCCGCGCTCACCGGCATGCTCGCCGGCCTCGTCATCGACCGCGTGCTGTCCGCGCGCGAGGCCCTGCAGCCGCTCGAGCTCGCCTTCTTCTTCGACACGCGCGAGAGCGACGGCCGCATCGTCTTCGCCCATCGCGGCGCCGGCAGCCGCCGCCGCCGACGCTCGACGCCCGACGCTCCTGGTCGAGCGCCGCCCCGGCGCAGGCGCTCGCCACCCTCACCCGCGCGCAGGAGACCGACCTGCCGGCCTCCGCCAAGCTCACCTTCATCTCCGCCGCCGGCGACTATCCGCCCGCCGTCGAGGAAGCGCGCCGCCTCGCCGGCCGCAGCGGCCGCGTCGCCGTCGCCGATCTGCCGCTCGTGCTGGAGCCCGAGCAGGCCGCCGCGATCGCCGAGATCTGGCTGTTCGAGGCCTGGGCCGCGCGCGAGCGCGCGCAGTTCGCGCTGCCGCCGAGCCGCCTCGCGCTCGAGCCCGGCGACGTCGTCTCGCTTCGCCGTCGACGGCCGCACGCGCCTGCTGCGCATCACCGAGATCGGCGAGCACGGCGCCCGCGACATCGAGGCGCGCGGCCTCGATCCCGACGTCTACGCCGACGCCGCCCGGCGTCCGCCCGCTCGACCGGGCGGCGCCGTCGGCGTCATCGTCGGCCAGCCGCTCGTCGTGTTCCTCGACCTGCCGCTGCTGCGCGGCGACGAGCCGCCCGTACGCCGGCTACGTCGCCGCCGCCCAGAACCCCTGGCCCGGCGCCATCGCCTTCTACCGCTCGCCGGAGAACTCCGGCTTCCTGCTGAAGGCCATGGTGCTCGGCGCCCGCCGTCACCGGCGTCACGCTCGATCCGCTGCCCGCCGGCGCCACCTCCCGCTTCGACCGCGCCACCAGCGTCCGCGTCCAGCTCGACCAGGGCGCGCTCGCCTCCGTCACCGAGCTCGCCCTGCTCGGCGGCGCCAACACCGCCGCCATCCAGAACGCCGACGGCGAGTGGGAGGTGCTGCAGTTCCAGTCGGCCGTCGCTCACCGCGCCCGCCACCTACAGCTCTCCGGTCTCCTGCGCGGCCAGGCCGGCACCGAGCACGCCATGCGCGCGCCCCTCGCCGCCGGCGCCCGCTTCGTCCTGCTCGACGGCGCCCTCACGCACGTCGACATGACGCCGGACGAGATCGGCCTCGCCTACACCTGGAAGTGCGGCCCCGCCAGCCGCGACCTCGGCATCCCGCACTACCTCGACGTCGATGCACACCTTCACCGGCCGACGGCCTCGAAGCCGCTGAGCCCCGTGCACGTGCGCGGCACCCGCTCCGGCGGCGACCTCGCCATCACCTGGGTCCGCCGCACCCGCATCGGCGGCGACAGCTGGGACGCCGTCGAGGTGCCGCTCGGCGAGGACGACGGAGCGCTACGAGATCGACATCCTCGACGGCCCCAACGTCAAGCGCACCCTCACCACCACCTCCCCGCCGCCACCTACACCGCCGCCGACCAGACCGCCGACTTCGGCGCCCCGCAGTCCTCCATCTCCCTGCGCGTCTACCAGCTCAGCACCACCCGCGGCCGCGGCACCCCCCGCGCGGCCGTGCTGTAACTGTCATCCCGGAATGGCTTTCCCGCTCTCCCCGTCTTACGGGGAGAGGGTCGGGTGAGGGGCGGCCAGATCGCGGTGACCTAGCCGCCGCTCACTCGACCCACTCCGCTGAGCACGGCGAAGCACTGAGCCTGCGTTTGCAAGCTCCCGTCATCCCAACTCACTCACTCAACACCCACCACCCCATGCCCCAACCCCGCTGGCTCGAGCTGGCCTGGGGCGATCTCGGCGTGGCCGAGACCCCCGGCGCCGCAACACACCGACGCGTCGTGCGCTACTACGCCGACGTCGGCCACCCGCAGGTCAGCGACGACGAGGTCGCCTGGTGCGCGGCCTTCGTCGGCGCCTGCCTGGAGCGCGCCGGCATCGCCAGCACGCGCTCGCTGATGGCGCGCTCCTATCTCGACTGGGGCGAGCCGCGCCGACGAGCCGCGCCACCGGCGCCATCGCCGTCCTCAGCCGCGGCTCCGATCCCGCGCCTCGGCCACGTCGGCTTCCTCGTCGGCAGCACCGCAACCGACATCATCCTGCTCGGCGGCAACCAGGGCGATGCCGTCACCGTGCAGGCCTTCCCGCGCTCCCGCCTCCTCGGCCTGCGCTGGCCCGCGAGCAGCGACGCGCCGCCCCACCTGTCATCCCGGAAGTCGCGCCCCGCGACGCTATCCGGGACCCAGCGCCACCGACGACCGCTCTTCGAGCGCGCGCTCGCCCACGTGCTCGAGATGGAAGGCGGCTACGACGACGACCCCTACGATCCCGGCGGCCCCACCAACCTCGGCATCACGCTCGCCGACTTCGCCGCGCGACAAGGGCGTCGAGCGTCACCGCCGACAACTTCGCCGCGCTCAAGGCCGAGCTGAAAGCGATCCCGCCCGCCACCGTGCGCCGCATCTACCACGACCGCTACTGGCTCGCCGGCCGCCTGCCCGCAGCTGCCGCCGCGCGCTCGCCTTCTTCCACTTCGACGCCGCCGTCAACCAGGGCGTCGCCGGCGCCGCGCGCATGCTGCAGCAGAGCCGTCGGCGCCGACGATCGACGGCGAGATCGGCCCCGTGACGCTCGGCCGCGGTCGCCGCGCCATCCCGTCGCCGCAGACGCTCGCGCTCTACGCCGAGGTCCGCCGCCAGCACTACCGCGCGCTCGCCCACCTTCTGGCGCTTCGGCAAAGGCTGGCTCGCGCGCGTCGACGCCACGCTGGCGCTCGCCCCGGCCATCGATCGCCGTCACTGCCGCCGCCTCGCACCCCTCGCAACCAAAGGAGAAGCACCGCATGGCCACCGACACCGCAGCCCGCCACGCCAGTCCGCCGCCCCCGACACCAAGTGGTGGGGCCACTCGATGACCATCTGGGGCATCATCATCACCACGCTGTCGACCGTGCTGCCGACGCTCGGCCCGCTGCTCGGCCTCAACATCACGGCCGAGCTGGTCCACCAGCTCGGCGACCAGGTCGTCGTCGTCGTGCAGGCGCTCGGCGGCGCTCGTCGGCACCGTCCTGACCATCTACGGCCGCGTGCGCGCCGCAACCGCCGCTGGAGCGCCACGCAAATAACCCTGAATGCGATCGCTTTCCCTGGTGCCTGCAGACGCTAGCCGAGCTGGCCGGCGCCGCCTGTATAGTTGCCGGTTGTTGGCCTCACCGATCTCGTTCGGCCCGCGCCAGCGGAAGGGAAGGCCTTGCGCGTTCTGGTCGTCGAGGATGATCGCGATCTCAATCGCCAGCTGGTCTCGGCGCTGACCGATGCCGGCTACGCCGTCGATGCCGCCTTCGACGGCGAGGAGGGCTTCTTCCTCGGCGAGACCGAGCCCTACGACGTCGTCATCCTCGACACCGGCCTGCCCAAGATGGACGGCATCAGCGTGCTCGAGCAGTGGCGCCGCGCCGAGCGCAAGATGCCGGTCATCATCCTCACCGCGCGCGACCGCTGGAGCGACAAGGTGGCCGGCATGGATGCCGGCGCCGACGACTACGTCGCCAAGCCCTTCCACATGGAGGAGCTGCTGGCCCGCATCCGCGCCCAGGTGCGGCGCGCCTCCGGCCACGCCAGGAGCGACATCGAGTGCGGGCCGCTGCGCCTCGACACCAAGACCGCGCGCGTCACCCTCGACGGGCCAGCCCATCAAGCTCACCTCGCACGAGTACCGCCTGCTCGCCTACCTGATGCACCACAACGAGCGCGTGGTGTCGCGCACCGAGCTGGTCGAGCACCTCTACGAGCAGGACTTCGATCGCGACTCCAACACCATCGAGGTGTTCATCGGCCGGCTGCGCAAGAAGATCCCGCCCGACATGATCAAGACCATCCGCGGCCTCGGCTACCGGCTGTCGCGGGAGGGCGATGAAACTAACTCGCTCGCGTTCCGGCTCTTCGTCACCGCGGCCGCATGGGTGCTGCTGGTCCTGCCGATCGCCGGCGCGATCATCTATTCGCTGCTACGCGCACGAGGTCGAGACCAGCTTCGACTCGGCGCATCGCCTGCTTCCTCACCGTCGTCCTCACCGACGCCATCGATCAGCCGAGGACCGAGCCCGGCGCGCCCAAGGACGTCGGCGAGCCGCTGTTCGAGATCACGCATTCGGGCTGGTACTGGCAGATCAAGCCGCTCGACGGCAAGCCGCGGCACCAGTCGCTGCGCTCGCCGCTCGCTCGCCGGCGCCGCACCTGCCGCTGCCCAGCGAGCTCAACGTCGAGCCCAACGAGCAGCGAGATGCGCTGGGCCAACCTCGAGGGCCGCTGCGCAGCAGATGGTGCGCGTCGCCGAGACCAGTCTACGTGTTCGGCGAAGGCAAGAAGGCGCAGCGCTACTCGGTCACCGTCGCCGGCAAGCTGGGCGAGATCGAGGACGAGCCTCGCCGCCTTCCGCACGCAGCTCGTCCTGGCGCTGGCGCTCGCCGGCGTCGGCCTGCTCGCCGTCACGCTGTTCCAGATCCGCTTCGGCCTGTTCCCCCTGCCAAGGTCGAGCAGGGCCTCGCCGCCATCCGCTCCGGGCGAGGCGACGCGGCTCGATGGCGACCTGCCGCACGAGATCGAGCCGCTGCAGCAGGAGCTCAACGCGCTCCTCAAGTCCAACCAGGAGATCGTCGAGCGCGCGCGCACGCACGTCGGCAACCTCGCGCACGCGCTGAAGACGCCGCTCGCCGTCATCATCAACGAGGCGCGCGACGATCCGTCCCCCTTCGCCCGCAAGGTCATCGAGCAGGCCGAGCTGATGACCACCCAGGTCAACCTCTACCTCGATCGCGCCCGCATGGCCGCCCGCATCGGCGTCATCGGCCGCGTCACCGAGGTGCGCCCGGTCGGCGAATCCATCATCCGCGCGCTGGAGCGCATCTATCGCGACCGCCACCTCGACCTTCACCATCGACTGCCCCGCCGGCGCCCGCTTCCAGGGCGAGCGCCAGGACCTCGAGGAGATGCTGGGCAACCTGCTCGACAACGCCGTCCAAGTGGGCGCATCGCGCGTGAACCGGTCGCTGCTCCGCAAGCTCGACGCGCAGCAACGGCGCCGCCGGCAACTGGCTCGAGATCCGCGTCGACGACGACGGCCCCGGCCTCACGCCGAGCAGCAGATGGCGCGAGCCCATCGCTGCGCGGCCGGCGCCTCGACGAGACCAAGCCCGGCTCCGGCCTCGGCCACTCCATCGTCGCCGACCTCGCCCATGCCTACAGCGGCAAGTTCGAGCTCAGCCCCTCCGACCTCGGCGGCCTCTCCGCCCGCCTCACCCTGCCGCTCGCCGCACTAGACTCCCCTCACATTCCCTTCAACACGGACGATGCGCTTACGCATCGCCTTGCCGGAGCGAACTCGCGGGCGGTCCGGCTTTACGCCACCGGCAGCGTCAAGCTTCCAAGCCACGTCCGCCACCCGATGTGCACAAACCGGCGCCAGGAGCCGTACTTCCGCCCGAATCGGGGCAATACCAGGGGCTTGTGATTGACGCTGCGCCTGCGCCGCAGGCACGGCGGGTTCGCACGGGGAGGTTTCATGAAGAAGTTCTGCTGGTGGCGGCGCTCGCCGCGTCGGTGGCGCTCGCCGCCTGCGAGACGCAACCAGGATACCGGCACGCTTGTCGGCGCCGTCGCCGGCGGCATCATCGGCAACCAGTTCGGCAAGGGCGGCGGCAGAGTCGCCGCCACGCTGGCCGGCGCCGTCGTCGGCGGCATCGTCGGCAACGAGATCGGCCGCTCGCTCGATGCGCGCGATCGCGAGCTCGCGCGCGAGGCCGAGTACGACGCCTGGGAACATGGCGAGCCGAACCAGCCGCGCCGCTGGCGCAATCCCGACAACGGCCGCTACGGCGAGGTGATCCCCGACCGCCGCTACCGCCGCGGCGCGCAGGACTGCCGCGACTTCGAGCACAGGGTCTACATCGACGGCCGCCCGCAAACCATGCGCGGCACCGCCTGCCGCAATCCCGACGGCACCTGGACCAAGTAGCTGATCGGCGACGCCATCATCGCATAGACAAACGCCCCGGCTCCGGCCGGGGCGTTTTTGCATTTCAGTATCGATCACTCATCTACCCGCCGAAGATGCCCTTCAAGAACTGCGCCGTGCTGTTGCGCTTCTTCTTGCGGTCGAGTTCGGCCTGATCCTTCACCCAGGCGATCTGAATGACTTTGCGCTCGCCGGCGACGGCCTAGTCCGCACACATCTGCGTAGTTTGCCAGCGCCCCGGCTTCGGCCGGGGCGCTTTTTTGCGCCTGACGCACCGGCTCAGCGCATCACGCGCCCGAACACCGCCGCGGCCACGTGCGATGGCCTGATGCGCTTGATGGAGGCCGAATAGCGGCCCGAGTAGATCAGCTTGATCAGGTCCGTGCGCAGTTCGCCGTCGTCGTGGAACCGAACGGCGAAATCGCTGTCTCCCTGCCGCAGGACCGTCGCGGGCACGCGCAGGCCGTCCAGCGCAACCAGCACCTCGCTCCCCGGCTCTGCTGCAACGGTGCCCTGCAGCCTTGCGCCGCCGAGTGAAACGTCGAGCACCCGATGCGGCGTCGTCGCCTCGCCGGTCTGCACCAGCGCGTCGTCCGTTGCCGCCAGCCGCTCGGCTGAGCGATAGCGCGGCTGCTCGATGCACACGAGGCACGCCATGGTCAGCACGATCATATTGTACCAGCTCCAGAACAGGCACAGCGCGCTGGAGTCCCGCAGCTTGGTGCCGTCCTCCAGCAGGAACGCCCAGATCACGCCGACGATCGTCAGCCCGAGATAGATCAGGAACATGTTCAGCAGCCGCCACTGCACGAAGCGCTTGCTGCGGTCGCCGCCCTTGGCGGTCACCTTGAACTTCTGTCCCTTGGGCTTGAACAGCCCGTGCACAACCGCCTGCAGGATCTGCGAGGCGGCCAGCAGCTGCGTCACGTCCGTCATGATCGGCATCACGCGGCTCTGCGCCATCCAGGCGGTCGCGATCGCCGAGCCGATGAAGTGCGGCACGTAGTAGGACAGCGTCGTGATCACGTCCGCCTGCACCGCGCTGACGTTGAGCAGCAGGTAGAGGATCGGCACGATGATGCCGGCCATCCGGAACCCATAGCTGCCGAACCAATAGAGGAACGCTTCGATGAGGCTGACGCGGTCGATGATGCTCAGCCCGTTGCCGCGCCGCAGCGGTCCCAGCGGCCCGCGGAAGATCTGCATGAAACCCAGCGCCCAGCGGCTGCGCTGCGTGATGTATTCCTTCAGGCCTTCCGGCGCGAGGCCGAGCGACAGCCGCTCGTTGAGATAGACCGTGCGGTAGCCCGCCTGCTTCAATTTCAGCGTGACGCAGTAGTCCTCCGTCACCGAATCCGTCGGGAAGCCACCCAGCTTCTGCAGCTCCGAGAACCGGATCACCGAGGACGTCCCGCAGCAGAACGCCGCGCCCCACGCGTCCTTCGACGCCAGCACCACATCGAAGAAATAGCGCTGCTCGTCCGGCCAGACGCCCGCAATCGACAGGTTCGTCTGCAGCGGGTCGGGATTGATGAAGTGCTGCGGCGTCTGCACGATGCCGACATCGCCTTCCTTCATCAGGCTCAGCGTGCGCCGCAGGAACTGCGAGGTCGGCACGAAATCCGCGTCGAGGATCGAAATGAAATCCGGCGGCTCAGGCAACGCCGCCACATGCTTCAGTGCATTGTTGATGTTGCCGGCCTTGGCATGTTCGTTGTCGGCCCGCGTGAGGTAGCCGACGCCCAGCTCTCGCCGACAACTCCTTCAGCCACGCCCGCCGCCCGTCGTCGAGCACCCACACCCTGAAGCGGCCGTATTCCATCGATGTCGCACCGATGATGGTGCGCTCCAGGATCGCCTCGTCCTCATTGACGGTGCAGATGAACACGTCGACGAGCGGCAGCGGCTCTTGCGCGTCGAGCCACGGCAGATTCCCCTGAACCTCCGGTGTGCGGTCGCTAGTCCGCGTCAGTCCGATGAGGCCGATGGTGGTGCCAAGCATCGCCAGCGTCTCCACCACCGCGAAGATGACGCCCACGATCCAGTCGATCGAGAAGCCCATCGGCGGCAGCGTGTAGAGCCAGCGCCAGATCATGTAGCGCCACATCAGCACGGAGACCACGGCGACCACCGCGATGCGCGCCCGCTCGCTCTTGGGGCTCATCCAGGGCAGCGCGATCAGCGCGGCGCCGATGACCAGCAGGCCCGGCGCAAGCGTGTCGAGCAGCAGGGCGACCGTCGGGTTCATCGGGCACCAGCCTTCGTTATTCGAAGGTCACGCGCCCGGTGCGGCCGACGTCGCACGGACCTGCCCGCGCCATATCCGGCAGGGCGACCGTCACGCGATAAGGCTCCTTCGCCAGCGCCGCAGGCTGGATCGCGAGGTTCGCCGGTGCCGTCGCCACGCCGGTGAGGCCGATGATGCGGCCTTTGTGATCGACGCTTTCACCGCGCAGCCTGAACCGCGCGGGGTCGCCGATCTTCAGCCGGTTGTAGGCCGTCTCGCCCACGGTCGCCGTCACCACCAGCCCGGAGCAGTCGAGCAGCCGCACGAGCTCCTGCCCGCGCACCACCGTCTCGCCCGGTGCCGTCAGCACCTCCCACACGCTGCCGCGCACGGGGGCCGTCAGCTCGGTCGCCGCGAGCGCCTCGTAGCGAAGCGTCTCCTCCGTCAACTCTGTGCGCAGCGCGGCAAGCCGCACGTCGCGCTCGCGGATATCCGCCGCGACTTCGCTCAGCCGCTGCGAAATCTCGTCCGCGCGCTGCGAGGAGCGCGGCTGGTCGTTGTAGCTGTCGCCCACGAACACGCCGCGCGTCAGCGCATCCCGCTCCACTTCCACGCCGGCGAGCCGATGGCGCAAAGCCGCCTCGGCTTCCGTGGTAACCGTCACGTCCCGCCTCACCTTCTCGAAGGCCGCCTTGGTGATCGTCCCGCTCTCCTGCAGAGGCGTCGCACGGCCGAGCGCCCGCTCGGCTTCCGCCTTGTTGGCGCCGGCACCGGCAACCTCGCTCTTGAGTTCCGCGATGCGCGCATCGAGCTGCCGCTCGCGCGCTTCCTTGAAGGCCAGCGTCTGTCCCGACAGCTCCGCGTGCAGGGCGCGCAGATCGTCGTTGCGCGTGACCAGCGCTGCCCGCTCGCCTTCGAGCTGGCCGATCAGCCGGCGCAGGTCGTCGAGGCGCCCGCGTTCGGCGCGGCGGTTGGCGATCTTCACCAGCGGCGCGCCCGGCCCGACCTGCGTGCCGACCACGAGACCGCTCAGGCCGGCACCGACCTCGCCCTCGATCGGCGCGCGCAGCGTGATGAGCCGCGCATTGATGATGGCCTCCGTGCTGGTCGTCTGCAGCAGCGCGCGCACGGGCAGGTAGCCGACCGCCGCGATGATCACCGCACCGATCGAAACCTTGATGAGCTTCGTGCGGTTCTTGGCTGCCAGCGCGCGGGCTCTCTCCAGCCACGCGCGCGCCTGCTCCAGGTTCCAGCTTTCCTTCGGCGCCCGCTTCTCGAAAGCCTCGCGCAGCAGCGCAAAGCGCCCGGCAATGTCGAGCCCGGCGCCGGGCTTCGAGCTTTTCCTGCTGCGGCGGAACGAACTTTCCGCGCGACCGACAAGGGGATGGCGCCCGCGTGCGCCTCTGGCTCCGGGACGCTGTCTGCGTCCCGAGCCTGTGATTTCGGTGAGGAGGCCATGCCAATGCCCGCACTTTCTTCGCGTTCTGCGGCCTCATGCCGAAAAATGGTGGGGACGCAACGCGTTGATTTGTTGATAGTTCTAGCGGCTCGGCTTTGCGCTACCGTTAACCTGGAGGCGGCGCGGGCACGGTTTCGCCGGCTTTTTGCGCCGCAAAGTCCCGATTTGGCTCACGCGCTAGGCCGGTGTTGGCCCAAACCATGAAAAAAGTGTTGCCGTGCCCCGGCCTCTTGCTCGGGCAACTCGAAGCGCGGGTGCGCCACGGCCGCACCTTGCCACGCCATGGCCGCAGCCCTATGGCAATCCATCGCGCTCGAGCCTCCGACAGCG
The DNA here is from genome assembly GCA_963782855.1 of uncultured Alphaproteobacteria bacterium. GTDB lineage: Bacteria > Pseudomonadota > Alphaproteobacteria > Rhizobiales > Hyphomicrobiaceae > AWTP1-13. The sequence goes on from CAWALW010000017.1 coordinate 18,975, forward strand.
CGATCGGCCGCCCTGATGCTTCTCTGGATCGCCTTTGCAATGCTGACCGCAGCCGTGCTGGCCTTCGTGCTGGCGCCGCTCCTGCGTGCGCGCTCTGGCGAACCGGTGTGGCGGCCGGCGCAGGACCCATCGCGGTCTATCGCGACCAGCTCGATGAGATCGCAGCCGAGCAGGCCCGCGGGCTCCTCGGTGTGGCGGAGGCGGATGCCGCCAGGCTCGAAATTTCCCGCCGCATTCTGGCAGCCGCCTCTACAGGTGAAGCGCAGCCTCCAGCCGCAGCCAATATGCTTCGCGCGTTCCTCGAACCCCGCCACGCGACGCTGGCGCTCGCCACCGCTATCGCCGTTCCGCTGCTCACCGCCGGCCTCTACGCCGTCTACGGCGCGCCGCAAATTCTGTCTGGCGAGACCGAATCCACGCGCGAGGCCGCGCGCATCACAAGCCTCGTTGCCCAGGTCGAGGAGCGCCTGCGCGCCGCTCCCGGTGACGGCAAGGGCTGGGAGGTCATCGCGCCGGTGTACCTGCGAGCTGGGCCGGTTTGCCGAAGCAGCGGACGCCTATGCCAAGGCCGCGCGCCTGCAAGGCGACACCCCCGGGCTGCTGGCCGGGCTCGCCGAGGCCTCCATGCTCGCCGCCGGCGGCGTCGTCACACCTGAAGCACGCATCGCCTACGAGAAGCTGCGCAGGATCAATCCTGCGCGCGTGGAGCCCCGCTTCTGGCTCGCGATGGGAAAGGAGCAGTCGGGAGAGCTTGCCGAGGCGCTCGCCGAGTACAAGGCGCTGCTGGCCACGGCGCCGCCCGATGCACCGTATCGCCCGCCGCTCGAGATGCGCGTGCGCGAGGTCTCCGCGCAGATTGCTCGCGCGGTCTGCCGGCGTGCCCGCTGGCCCGACCACTGCCGACATGGCCGCTGCGTCCAAGCTTGATCCGCAGCAGCGCGCACAGATGATCGCCCAGATGGTGGACGGCCTTGCCCAGCGCCTCAAGACCAACGGCAACGACCTGCCCGGCTGGGTGCGCCTTGTGCGTGCCTATTCCGTCCTCGAACGCCAGGACGATGCGCGTGCGGCCCTGGCCGAGGCGCGCCGCAACTTCAACGGCGACGCGAGCGCTCTCGCGGAGCTCTCCAAACTCGCCTCCTCACTCGGGCTCGGCTCATGACCCGCAAGCAGCGTCGCGCCGTTTTCATCGGTCTCGCCGTCGCCGTTCTCGGCGTGGCGGTGTCGCTTGTGCTCTTCGCCCTGCGCGACACCATCGTCTTCTTCCACACGCCGAAGGAAGTGGCGGAGAAGCAGGTGCCGGCCGGCAAGCGCATCCGCCTCGGCGGCCTCGTCGCCGAAGGCAGCCTCAAGCGCGGCACCGGCTCCAACGTCGAGTTCGCGATCACCGACACGGCCAAGACCATTGCCGTCAGCTACACCGGCATCCTCCCCGATCTCTTCCGCGAGGGGCAGGGCGTGGTTGCCGAAGGCAAGCTCGACACATCCGGCCGCTTCCTCGCCGACTACGTGCTCGCCAAGCACGACGAGAACTACATGCCTCCCGAAGTCGCCAAGGCCCTCAAGCAGCAGGGCGTGTGGCAGGGCGACGCCAAAGCAAAGGGCAGCGACAACAAATGAGCATGGCCAAGCATGCGACGACGGGAGTGCCTTGCCCCATCGTTCCCTCCCCCCTTGTGGGGGAGGGACAGGGAGGGGGGGATTCCAGAACAATAGTTGTCGGGGTTCCCCCCACCCCTAGCCCCTCCCCACACGGGGGAGGGGAACGTGTCGGCACTCGCATGCGAGTACGCCAATGATCGTCGAACTCGGACATTTCGCTCTGCTTCTCGCGCTCGCCGTCGCGACGGTGCAGATGGTGCTGCCTGCCATTGGCGCACGCGCGGGCGACGCGCGCCTCATGCAGGTTGCCGAGCCCGCCGCCCTGGCCCAGCTCGCCCTCCTCGCCGTCGCCTTCGCGGCCCTCACCTACGCCTACGTCACCTCGGATTTCTCCGTCGAGAACGTGTGGGCCAACTCGCACCGCGACAAGCCGCTCATCTTCCGCATCTCCGGCGTGTGGGGCAATCACGAGGGCTCCATGCTGCTGTGGGTGCTGATCCTCGCGCTGTTCGGCGCCGCGGTAGCCGCCTTCGGCAGCAACCTTCCCAACACGCTGCGCGCCAACGTGCTCGCCGTGCAGGCCACCATCGCCGTCGCCTTCCTCCTCTTCATCGTGCTGTCGTCCAATCCCTTCACGCGCATCCCGCTGCAGCCGGAGGGCCGGGGCCTCAACCCGATCCTGCAGGACTTCGCGCTCTCCATTCACCCGCCGTTCCTCTACGCGGGCTACGTCGGCCTCTCGATGGCCTTCTCCTTCGCCGTCGCCGCGCTCATCGAAGGCCGCATCGATGCCGCCTGGGCGCGCTGGGTCAGGCCGTGGACTCTTGCCGCCTGGGTCTGCCTCACCCTCGGCATCGCCATGGGCTCCTGGTGGGCCTACTACGAGCTCGGCTGGGGCGGCTGGTGGTTCTGGGACCCGGTCGAGAATGCCTCCTTCATGCCCTGGCTCGCCGCCACCGCGCTGTTGCACTCCGCCGTCGTGATGGAGAAGCGCGAGGCGCTGAAGGTGTGGACCATCCTGCTCGCCATCCTCGCCTTCTCGCTGTCGCTCATCGGCACGTTCCTGGTGCGCTCCGGCATCCTCACATCGGTGCATTCCTTCGCCGTCGACCCGCGGCGCGGCGTGTTCATCCTCATGATCCTGCTCGTGCTCATCGGCGGCGCGCTCATGCTCTATGCTTGGCGCGCGCCGCAGCTCCGGCAGGGCGGCCTGTTCGCGCCCATCAGCCGCGAGGGCGCTCTCGTCCTCAACAACGTGCTGCTCACCGTCGCCTGCGCGACCGTCTTCATCGGCACGCTCTATCCGCTGGCGCTGGAGTCGCTGACCGGCGACAAGATTTCCGTGGGGCCGCCCTACTTCAATCTCACCTTCGGCCCGCTGATGATCCCGCTGCTGCTGGCGGTCCCTCTCGGGCCGATGCTCGCCTGGAAGCGCGGCGACGTCGCTGGCGCCCTGCAGCGCCTGTTTGCAGCCGCCATTCTCGCGCTGCTTGCACTGGTGACCGTTGCGGCCCTGATGTGGCGCGGCCCCTGGCTCGCGCCGTTCGGCATCGCGCTCGGCGTGTGGGTCGTCGCCGGCGCCGTCTCCGAGTGGGCCACGCGCATCAAGCTGTTCGGCGCCTCGTCCGAGGAAGCCTTGCGCCGCGCTGCCGGCCTGCCGCGCTCGGCCTACGGCGGCATGCTCGCGCACGCCGGCGTCGGCATCACCGTCATCGGCATCGTCGCCACCTCCGCCTGGCAGAGCGAGGTCGTCGTCGCCATGAAGCCCGGCGAGCAGGCCGCGATCGCCGGCTACCAGCTCGCCTTCCGAGGCGTCGCGCCCGCGCGAGGGCCGAACTACGAGGAGCAGGTCGGCACGTTCTCCGTCACGCGCGGCGGCTCTCCCGTCACCGAGCTGACGCCCTCGAAGCGCACCTTCGACGCACCGCGCCAGACCACCACGGAAGCGGGCATCCACGTGTCCTGGCGCGGCGATCTCTATGCCGTCCTCGGCGATGAAATGACTGGCGGCGGCTGGGCCGTGCGCCTCTACTTCAACCCGCTCGTTCGCTTCATCTGGCTCGGCGCGATCCTGATGGCGCTCGGCGGCGTCCTCTCCCTCTCCGACCGCCGCCTCCGCGTCGGCGCCCCGCGACGAGCACGCGGAAAGCGGGCGCCTTTACCTTCGCCAGCCGAATGAAAAGCGTGCTGCAAATCGTTCGTCATTCCCGCGAAGGCGGGAATCCAGTCCACCGCTCGACGTTCATATCGGGCCTGTTCGCACTCGTCCTTTTGCCGTTGGCTGGCCTAGTCGCCCACGCCGTTGAGCCCGGCGAGATGCTGAAGGACCCCGCGCTCGAAGCCCGCGCCCGCACGCTCTCGCAGGAGCTGCGTTGCGTCGTGTGCCAGAACCAGTCGATCGACGATTCCAACGCCCCCCTCGCGCACGACCTGCGCGTCCTCGTCCGCGAGCGGCTGACGGCCGGCGATTCGGACACGCAGGTTCTCGGCTACATCACGGCCCGCTACGGCGAGTTCGTGCTTCTGCGCCCCCGTCTCAAGCCCGAAACACTTGTTCTCTGGCTCACACCCCTGCTGCTGATCGCCGGCGCGGGGGCTTTCCTGGTCCGCGCACGCATGCGCGCCACCGCCCCTCCGGGCTCCGCCGCGCCGCTGAGCCCCGACGAGCAGCGGCGCCTTGCCGAGATCATGCGCGAGGAGCGCCCCTCCTGAGGCGTTCCCAGTGTCGTGATCGACCATTACCAAGTTTTAAGGTGGCAGAAATGGCCACGTAATTTTGCCCTCCGTATACCGGGCCATCGAACTTCATCCCGGTCGCGAGGTCAGATCGAATGTCCCTTCTCCCGGTTTTAGCGCCCGCGTCCCGCTGGCGTGTGGCAACGGCGTCCGCGGTGGCGGCCGCCGCGCTTGCAGGTGGCCTCTTTCTCGCAGTGCCCCAGCAGGGCCTGCAGGCCCAGCAGCGCGTCGATCAGATGTCGCGTGCGCCGCTCTCCTTCGCCGACATCGTCGAGCGCGTGAAGCCGGCCGTCGTCAGCATCCAGGTCAGCGCCGGCGGCGGTCCAAAGGTGGCCAAGGGCCCCGCGCCTTCCCCGCGTGGCAAGGAAGGCAACCGTGATCGCGACGGCGGCCGTGGCAACGACATGCTGCCCAATCTTCCCGACGACCATCCGCTCAACGAGTTCTTCCGCAACCTGCCGCGTGACCCCCGCGGGCAGCCGCGGCCGACACAGGCCCAGGGCTCCGGCTTCCTGATCTCGCCCGACGGCTATCTCATCACCAACAATCACGTCATCGACAATGCCACCAAGGTTCAGGTCATCTTCGACCAGAACAACAAATACGAGGCGGATCTTGTCGGCACCGACCAGCGCACCGATCTGGCCTTGCTGAAGATCAAGGCCAACGGCAAGACCTTCCCCTACGTCAAGCTCGCCGACGGCGCTCCTCCGCGCGTCGGCGACTGGGTGATCGCGGTCGGCAACCCGTTCGGCCTCGGCGGCACGGTCACGGCCGGCATCGTCTCCGCGCACGGGCGCGATATCGGCTCGGGTCCCTACGACTACATGCAGATCGACGCTGCCGTGAACAAGGGCAACTCCGGTGGCCCGACCTTCAACCTCGATGGCGATGTGGTCGGCGTCAACACCGCGATCTACAGCCCGTCCGGCGGCAGCATCGGCATCGCCTTTGCCATTCCCGCCAAGACCGTCACCGAAGTCGTCGCCCAGCTCAAGACGTCGGGTTCCGTCAAGCGCGGCTGGCTCGGTGTGCGCATCCAGAGCCTCGACGACGACATGGCGGCGAGCCTGGGCCTGACCGAGGCCAAGGGCGCACTCGTCAACGAAGTGACCTCCCCCGGTCCCGCTGCCGAGGCTGGCATCAAGAACGGCGACACGATCCTTGCGGTCAACGGCGTCAAGATCAACGACAGCCGCGATCTCGCCCGCCAGATCGCCAACTTCACGCCCGGCAGCAAGGTCGACGTGAAGGTGTTGCGCGGCCAGCGTGAGCAGACGATCGGCGTCAAGCTCGGCACCCTGCCCAGCGGTCCGGAGCTGGCCAAGGCAGGCCCTCCGGGAAAGGCGCCCCAGCCGCCACAAGCCACCGAGCTCGAGCAGCTCGGCCTCTCGGTCGCGCCTGTTACGGGTTCCGACAAGGAAGGCGTGATGATCACGGATGTCGACAACGACTCCGATGCCGCCAGGAAGGGCCTCCGTGTCGGCGACGTGATCCTCGAGATGGGCGGAGCCGTCGTGTCCGCGCCGCAGGATGTCGTCGAGGCGATCCGCGAGGCGGGCCGCCTGCAGCGCCGCGCGGTTCTCATGCGGATCAGGTCAGGCACCGACACGCCGCGGTTTTTGGCAGTCCAGTTGAACAGCACCAAGCGCTGAGGATCGCCACGGTAAGTCGCGAGGCCACCTGATCCGATCTGGACAGGCGGCCTCGCTTGGCCTCTTGTGGATTTGACCGGCAGTTCGAAAGCTATGGAACAAGCCGCCCTAAATCGGATCAGTGAAACCGGCAGCGCCATGCGCGTTCTCGTGATCGAAGACGACCGGGAGACCGCGCAGTTTCTGCAGCGCTCCCTCAAGGAGAACGGCCACATGGCCGATCTCGCAGCCGACGGCGAGACGGGCCTCGCCATGGCGCGCGAGCCGGGCTGGGACGTGCTCATCGTCGACCGGATGCTGCCCCGCCTCGATGGGCTCTCCCTGATCTCCAAACTGCGCGAGGAGGGCGTGCGTACGCCCGTGCTCATTCTCTCCGCCCTCGGCGAGGTCGATGACCGCGTGAAGGGTCTCCGCGCCGGCGGCGACGACTACCTCACCAAGCCCTACGCCTACACCGAGCTGCTGGCGCGCATCGAGGCGCTGTCGCGCCGTCCGCGGCCCGAGGAGCAGGTCACCCGCTACGCCATCGGCGACCTCACCCTGGATCGTCTCTCCCACAAGGTCGCCCGCGCCGGCCAGTCGATCGCGCTGCAGCCGCGCGAGTTCCGTCTCCTCGAATACCTGATGCGCAACGCGGGCCAGGTCGTGACCCGCACCATGCTGCTGCAGAATGTCTGGGACTATTATTTCGATCCCCAGACCAACGTGATCGACGTGCACATCTCGCGCCTCAGGAGCAAGATCGACAAGGGCTTTGCCAAGCCCCTTCTCCACACCGTGCGCGGGTCCGGGTACATGATCCGTGACGGCGCTGAGTAGGCTTGTCGCCTCCACTCCCTTCCGTCTCGCGCTCGCCTACATGGGCGCGTTCATCCTTGCGGCGGTGCTGATCGTCGGCTTCGTCGCCTGGCGCGCCAACGACCTTCTCACCAGTCGCACCGTGGAGGCGCTGGCCACCGAAGTGGCGAGCCTGCGCGAGCACCTGCAGACTGGGGGCCACGCCGGCTTGGTGATGGCCATCAACGAACGTGTCGCTGAGCCCGGCGCCAATCTCTACCTGCTGCTGGACGCCAACGGTCGCAAGGTGGCCGGCAACCTCAGTGCCATGCCGACCGCCCTTGGCAAAGAACTCGGCAGCGAGGTCTTTACCTATACGCGCGGCTCGGACCGTGCCAACCGGCTTGCCGTCGCTGTCGCGCGCTCCGTGCCGGGCAACTCGACGCTGATCGTCGGCCGCGACGTGGAGGACCAGCGCCAGTTCGCCGCCACCATCGGGCGCGTGGCGCTCTGGAGCGTCGGGCTGCTCGCCGCCCTCGGCGTCGGCGCCGGCCTTCTCGCCAGCCGCGGCGTGCTTCGCCGCATCGATGCGGTTACCGTCGCCAGCCGCCAGATCATGAGCGGCGATCTCTCCCGGCGCATTCCGCTCGACGGCTCGGGCGACGAGATCGACCGTCTGTCGGCCGGCCTCAACGCCATGCTGGCGCGCATCGAGGACCTGATGACGGCCCTGCGCGAGGTCTCCGACAACATCGCGCACGATCTGAAAACGCCCCTCACCCGCCTGCGCAACCGCGCCGAAGCCGCCCTGCGCGAGCCCGGTGCCGATGGCTCGCATCGCGACGCGCTGGCCAAGACGATGGAGGAGGCCGACGAGCTCATCAAGACCTTCAACGCCCTGCTGCTGATCGCGCGGCTTGAAGGCGGCGCCGTCGCGGAAAGCATGGCGCCCGCTGATCTTGCCGCCATCGTCGGCGACGTGGCCGACCTTTACGAGCCGGTGGCTGAGGACGCTGGCCTCACGTTGAAGCTGAGCGCTCCTGTAGACCCTGACAGCGACCATCAATCGCGAGCTGGTGAGCCAGGCCGTCGCCAACCTCGTCGACAATGCCATCAAGTATTCGGCCGCCGACGAAGCCGTGGCAGCCACCGGTTCCCCCTCAACCGTCGAGATCACGCTTGAAGCGCGCGGCGACATGGCCGCCATCTCCGTTGCCGACCGCGGCCCTGGAGTCGCGCCGGAGGACCGCGAGCGCGCGCTGCAGCGTTTCGTTCGCCTGGAGAAGAGCCGCTCCCGCCCCGGCGCCGGCCTCGGCCTCAGCCTGGTCGCCGCCGTCGCCCGCCTGCACGGCGGCTCGGTGCGACTGGAAGACAATGCGCCGGGCTTGCGGGCCGTCATCCTCCTGCCGGCCGGTCAGCACGTCGCGTCTCAGGTACGCTCAATCACCGTTGCCCCCGCCGAGCGCACGCGCCGCGAACCCGAGACGGCCTGATCTCGCGTGTCCGGGCATCGCCGGTTTTCCTGGCCGGGTCTCCCGTGTTAGCTCTCGCTTTCCCTCGCGGCGGAAACCAAAGGGTGCGGCCCTGACCGACCTGCCTCTCCATAAGCGCATCGTGTCGGCGCCGGTTCTGCACGACGGCCAGCGTGCGTCCACCGTCCTTGCCGATCTCGAACGCCGTTGCGGCGACGATCCCGCTTTGGCCTCACTGCAACCGGTGCTGGGCGAGCGCGCCGTGCGCGACCTGCTCGCCGGCATCTTCGGTGCCTCTCCCTTCCTGACGAGCCTGATCGAGCGCAATCCCGCCGCTCTGCTTGCGTCGCTGACGAGGGCGCCGGAGGAACACTTCGACGCGCTTGTGCGCGAGGCCCGCACCGCCGCGCAGGCGAACACCGCGGCCGACGCCATGCGCATCCTGCGCCTCTTCAAATCCGACATTGCCCTGCTGACCGCGCTCTGCGACCTCGGCGGTGCTTGGCCGGTCATGGACGTTGCGCGCCGGCTCTCGGAGGCCGCCGATGCCGCCGTGGCCGCTGCCGTCGACTTCCTGTTCGCCCAGGCGCGCGCCAAGGGCGACTGGCTCCCGCCCGATGCGAGCGGCTACTTCGTCATCGCCATGGGCAAGCATGGCGCCTTCGAACTCAACTACTCCTCCGACATCGATCTCATCGTCTTCTACGACCTCGACGCCCTGCGCCTGCGTCCCGGCCTCGAACCGCAAGGCTTCCTGGTGCGTCTCACGCGCGATCTCGTCCGCCTCCTGCACGAGCACACCGAGCACGGCTACGTCTTCCGCACGGATTTGCGCCTGCGCCCCGATCCCGGCTCCACGCCGCTCGCCATCTCCACCGAAGCCGCCTTCAACTACTACGAGAGCGTCGGCCAGAACTGGGAACGCGCCGCCCTCATCAAGGCGCGGCCCATCGCCGGCGACATCGAGGCCGGCCGCGATTTCCTCACGAGCCTCGCCCCGTTCATCTGGCGCAAATATCTCGACTTCGCAGCCATCGCCGACATCCACGCCATGAAGCGGCAGATCCACGCCTTCCGCGGCTTCGGCCAGGTCGCGGTCGCCGGACACGACATCAAGGTCGGCCGCGGCGGCATCCGCGAGATCGAGTTCTTCGCCCAGACGCAGCAGCTCATCGCCGGCGGCCGCCAGCCCGACCTGCGCGTGCCGCAGACGCTTCTCGCCCTGGAGCGACTGGAATCGCGCGGGTGGATCAAGGACGGCGTGCGGCTTGAGCTCGATCAGGCCTACCGCTTCCTGCGCACCGTCGAGCATCGCCTGCAGATGATCGCCGACGAGCAGACGCAGACGCTGCCCGAGGATCCCGCACGCCTCGCCGCGCTCGCGCACTTCTGCGGTTTCGCGGATACGCCGGCCTTCGCCGCGCGTCTCACGGCCGAGCTGGAACGTGTACAGGGCCACTACGTTCACCTGTTCGAGGACAGCCCCGAGCTGACGCGTGGCGGGACCAACATGGTGTTTGCCGGCGAAGCCGACGACCCGGCAACCGTGGAGGCCCTCGCCGCCATGGGCTACAAGCGCCCGCAGGCGGTGATATCAGGCGTGCGCGGCTGGCATCACGGCCGCTATCCGGCGGTGCGCAGCGCGCGTGCCCGTGAACTTCTCACCGAGGTGCAGCCGGTCCTGATCGACGCGCTCGCCAAGACGGCGGATCCCGATCTCGCCTTCCTCGGCTTCGACCGTTTCCTGTCCGAACTTCCTTCCAGCGTTCAGCTCTTCTCGCTCCTGAAGCAGAACCCGGGCCTGCTCGAACTCATCGCCGCCATCATGGGCACGGCCCCGCGGCTCGCGCGCATCCTGAGCAAGCGGCGCCGCGTGCTGGACGCCGTGCTGGCTCCCGGCTTCTTCGGCACCCTTCCCAACGAAGGCGATCTCGCCAACATCGTTGCTGCCGAACTCTCAGGCGTCGATGACGTCCAGGAGGTGCTCGACCGCGCGCGTCTTGTCGGCAACGAGCAGGCGTTCCTTGTCGGCGTGCGCGTGCTCACCGGCACCATCAGCGCCTCGCAGGCCGGCGGCGCCTACGCGCTGCTTGCCGAGCGCATGATCGGCGCCATGCAGGCCGAGGTGGAGCGCGATCTCGCCCGCACGCACGGGCGCGTGCCGGGTGCCGCCGTTGCCGTCATCGCCATGGGCAAGCTCGGCGGCCGCGAAATGACGGCCGCCTCCGATCTCGACCTCATCGTCATCTACGACTTCGATCCGAACGCGCAGGTCTCCGACGGCCTCAAGCCCCTGCCGCCCACGCTGTACTACACGCGCTTCACCCAGCGCCTCATCAGCGCGCTCTCCTCGCAGACGGCGGAGGGCAACCTCTACGAAGTCGACATGCGCCTGCGCCCCTCCGGCCAGAAGGGTCCCGTCGCCACGCAGCTCTCGAGCTTCGTCGACTACCAGCAGCGCGAGGCCTGGACCTGGGAGCACCTGGCGCTGACGCGTGCGCGCGTCGTGTCTGGCCCGCCGGCGCTGCGCGAGGCCGCAAACTTGGCCATCCACAAGATCCTCACCCTGTCGCGGGACCGCGCCAAGATCGCTGCCGACGTTCGCGACATGCGCGCGCGCATCGAGAAGGAGAAGGGCACCAAGGACATCTGGGACCTGAAGCAGGTGCGCGGCGGCCTCGTCGATCTCGAATTCATCGCCCAGTACCTGCAACTCGTGCACGCGGCCCGCCATCCCGGGATCCTGAGCCCCAACACCGTTACCGCTCTCTCCAACCTGCACCAGGCCGGCCTCCTGCCCGCCTCTGCCGCTGACGACCTTCTCCCCGCGGCGCGCCTCCTCAGCAATCTCACGCAGATCCTGCGCCTGTGTCTGGACGGCCCCTTCAGCCCCGACACCGCTTCCGACGGCCTGAAATCCCTTCTGGCGCGGGCTGGCGAAGCCCCTGATTTTGCCCGGCTGGAAGCCGATCTGGCTGCCCGCCAGGCCACCGTTTCAGCCCTTTTCGATACCCTGGTGGTTTGACGCAGGGCAGCGACGGGAATGGCAAAGCCGCCCCGTTCTCAGGCCATCGCGCTGGATTTTTTACGCTAAGCTCGGATCGGACGGGCAAAAAGCCGAGATTTCGGAGAGGCATATCGGTGCTGGCGCAAAGGATTGATGCTGGATCGGCGTCCCGGTCCAGGCCCGACGATACGGAGGACGATGCCGGGTTGCTCGCGCGCGCCTCGGCGGGCGATGCGCAAGCCTTCCGGGGGCTCGTGGATCGGCACCTTCCTACGGTGCTGGCCATCGCGAGGCGGATGCTGCGGGACGACGCGGAGGCAGAGGATGTGGCGCAGGAGACACTATTAAGGCTCTGGCGCAATGCGGGCGCGCTCGAGTTGGGCGAAGGTGGCGTAAGGCCCTGGCTGCGACGGGTGGTTTCCAACCTGAGCATCGACAGGGTGCGTGCGAGAAGGAACACGACGGTCACGGATGCAGTGCCGGAGGAGATCGAGCCGGCCAACCAGGTCAGGCAAATCGCCGAGCGGGAGCTTGGCCAGCGCGTCGACGCCGCGCTCAAGTCTCTGCCGGAGCGGCAGCGATTGGCGCTTACCCTCTTCCACTACGAGGGCATGAGCCAGATCGAGGTCGGCGAGGCGATGGGCATATCGGATGAGGCGGTGGAATCGCTGTCTGGCGCGCGCGCGCAGGGCATTGAAGGTCACGCTGAAGGATGAATGGCTAAGCCTGTTGCCGGAGGCGGATTGAATGTCGAAGCGGGGGCATGTGAAACAAGGTCTGAAGCAATGACCAATACGAACATGACGTTGACCGAGTTCGAGCGGCTCTTGGACGTGTACGGCGGTGCCCGCACCCGTTGGCCGGCCGATGCCCGCGCTGCCGCGGCCCAGCTTGTCGCCCGCGAAGCGAAGGCGCAGGTTCTCCTCGCCGAGGCCGAGGCCCTCGATCGCTTGCTGGAGCGGGCGCCCTTGCCCCCGCTGGCAAGGGAAGCCGAGCTGGCGGATCGCATCGTGTCCGCCGCTCAGCGCACCCCGCGCCTCGTCAGGATCGAGCCTGGGCTCGCCGCAGCGGAAACGCGACCGGCACAGGAGGCGACCGCAAGCAGGCGGGTGGGCTTCTTCCGCGCGGACTTGCGCAAGGCGGCAGTGCTGGCGGCATCGCTTCTGGCTGGCCTCTACCTCGGTCACTCCAACCTGCCGCAGCAGCTTTTCAACGGCACGAGCGATGTTTCGGCCGATCGTTACAACATGGCGCTCGCCGATCCGTTTGATGAGGACGTGCTATGAGCTCGATGACCGTGGGCATGGACAAGCCGGGCGGGGGAAGGCTTGTGGCCCTCGCCCTTTTCGGATCGCTCGTACTCAACCTTGTGCTGATCGGTGCGACGGGCGGCTTCCTGCTGCGTCACGGGGGCGACGTTTGGGGAAGCCCGGCCGTCCAGCTCGTGCCGAACCTGGTCACCTACACCAGCACGCTGCCGGAGGAGCGCCGCAAGCAGCTATTGCTGCAAACGGAGGAGGCCCGCCGCACCATGCAGCCCCTCCGCCGGGACCTGAGGGCGGCGCGCGAGGAGACGTTGAAGATCCTCACCGCGCCGGCCTTCGACAAGCAGGCCTATGCGGACTCGCAGGCGAAGCTGATGGCGACCGATCGCAAAGCACGCGAGGCGATCTACAATCTCTATGGCGAGATTGCCACGCATCTGTCGCCCGAGGAACGCGCCGGCTTCATGCCTTGGCGGGAGAAGCACCGCCCGCGGCGCAATCTCCTCGACGACCCCCAGAAGTAGCGTCCGCTTTCTGCGCCGGGTTTCAGCCCCGCGGCGGGAACGCGACGCATGCCGCCCACCCGTTGTCGTCCACCCACAGGCTGAGCGTGGCGCCCTGCATCTCCAGCAGCAGCCGCGCCAGGATCACGCGCAGGCTGCCGCCGCTGGTGAACGCGTCCCCGGCAGCCGATCGCGCCGGCGTTGCTCCGTCGTTCTCGGAAGCCGCCACGCGGATCTCGATGCTCCGGGCGCCGGCCCGGCGGCGGCCCTTCACCTCGATCTGCGCACCGGAGCGGGCCCGGCCGACAGCCTCGCGCAGCAGGTGCTCGAGCGCCTGCTCCGTGGCACGTCGCTCGCACTCGATCTCGCAGGCATTGCAGTTCGACAGGACCAGCCGGCCGTCCTCGCCGGGGGCCACCCCTGATATCGTCGCCCAGGTCTTCTGCAGGAGTGTGCTGGCAAGGACGCGCTGGCGCCTTGACGATCCCCGGTTGGCCATCAGCGCCGACATGGTCGCGGTCACCGCCAGCGTATCCTCGGACGCCTTCAGCAGCCGGCCGCCGCTCTCGTTGATGTGGGAGACATATTCCTGGTAGCGCGCGTGGCCAAGCGGCCCATGCAACTCGCGCAGCATCACCTCCGAGAACCCGATCATCGCATTGAGAGGTGTGCGCAGCTCGTGGCTCATCTGCGTCAGCAGTTCGCTGGCGCCGCGTCTCGTTCGCGCTCTCCTCTACGACCTTGGAGGAAAGATCCTCTTTCTGCCCCTTCAGGGTGAAGAGCGCAGCTGCCGCACCCGTCGTCATCAGGAAGGCGAGCTGGAGCCCCGCGAGGCCCCCCATCGCGCCCGTTCCCGCCGACGGGTCATGCCATGCCATGGAAACCGTGACCGCCAGGCCGATAAGGTAAAGGCTCGCCGCCCCCCTGCCGAACCAGCGCCAGTCCTGCGCTGCCGCGCCAGCCTCATCCGGCCGGCCACGGCAAAATATCCCCCGCAGGGGTGACGTGCCCGTCGCCATCCCTCGTCCCTCGCCCGAAAATGTCAGAAATGCTGCCCACTCGGATCCGCGCAGCGAAACACACCACGCGAATCACTGCAGTTACTTTGACTGACACCACAAAGGCTTGTCGAGTGGCGAAGCGCTTCTGCCGCAAAATTATGCGGCCTGTGTCCGCAGAGTCCTACTCGAGCATCTTGGAGACGATCTCGAATACATCGGGCGATAGCGGCTTCGATTTCGCGATCCTCTGCAGGGTTCTCTTTGCAACTCGCCGCCGCTCAGGCTCGAGCGCCTTCCAGCTGCGAAATGACGAGAGGAGCCTCGCCGCGATCTGCGGGTTGAAGGCATCGATCTCCAGCACGCGATCGCCGATGTAGTCGTATCCGGCCCCATCAGGCCGGTTGAAGCCAACCGGGTTGGCGAAGGCGAACGTGGAGATCAGCGAGCGCACCTTGTTCGGGTTTTGCATCGAAAACAGAGGGTGCCGCGTCAGCTTCTTGACGGTTGCCAGTGCGCTGGGCATCGGCGCGACCGCCTGATAGGCGAACCAGTGGTCGATGACGAGGTGATCATCCTTCCAGCGCTGATAGAAGCGATCGAAGGCGGCTGCCCGCTCCGGCGACTTCATCTCCGACAGCATCGACAGGGCGGCGATTTCGTCGGTCAGGTTGCGGCTGGCCTTGAAGTGGGCGGCGACGCGAGCCACGTCGTCCGCCCGCCCGCGCCTCGCCATGTAGCCGAGAGCCACGATGCGCAGCGCCCGCTGGCCGGCCGGACCGGGCGCCGGGGAGTAGGGCCCCTTGACGTCCATCTCGCGGTAGACGCGGGCGAAGGCTTCATGCAGCCGCGTCCCGATCGACTTGCGCAGGGCCTTGCGGGCTTGGTGGATCGCCAGCGGGTCGACGTTGTGGGCGATCACGCGCGCAAGATCGTTCTCGCTCGGCAGCATCAGGAACTGCGCGCGGTAGGCCGGCTCGAGCCTGTCGTCGCCGAGCGTCGCCGCCAGCGCTTCGATGAAATCCGTCTGCAGCGCGGCGGGCTTGCCAGCGCGCCGCGCCACCACAGCCTTGATCAGCACGCGCGTGGCGTAGTCCTGCGCCGCCTGCCAGCGGTTGAAGAGGTCGCTGTCGTGCGTCATCAGGAAGCGCAGGTCCGCATCCGGCCTGTTGATGGTGAGGTTCACCGGCGCCGAGAACTGCCGCAGCAGCGAAGGCACCGGCCGCGCCGGCACGTCGCGGAAGCGGAGTTTCTCCGTCCGCTTGGTGAGTTCGACGAGACCGTTCGTGATCCGCTCCCCCGAGGCGAGCCTCAATTCCAGGTCGCGCCCGTCCTCGCCGATAAGACCGAGCCTCAGCGGCATGTGCAGCGGCTTCTTCTTCGCCTGCCCTGGCGTCGGTGCCAGCACCTGCTCGATGGAAAGCTCAGCCTGCTTTGCCTTTGCATCGTAGGTCAGCTCGCACACGAGCTCCGGCGTGCCGGCCTGCGCATACCACGTCATGAACTGCTTGAGGCTCTTGCCGGACGTCTCCTCGAAGCAGGCGACGAACTCCTCCACCGTCGCGGCCTCGCCGTCGTGGCGCTCGAAATAGAGGTCCATGCCTTTGCGGAAGCCCTCGCGCCCGAGCAGCGTCTGGATCATGCGCACGACCTCCGCACCCTTCTGGTAGACGGTCGCCGTGTAGAAGTTGTTGATCTCGATGTAGCGGTCGGGCCGCACGGGATGTGCGAGCGGTCCCGCATCCTCCGGGAACTGGCGCCGCCTTGAGCTGCCGCACCTCGTTGATGCGCTGCTCGGTTGCCGAACGCTCGTCCGCGCCGAACTCCTGGTCGCGGAACACGGTCAGCCCCTCCTTCAGGCACAGCTGGAACCAGTCGCGGCAGGTGATGCGGTTTCCCGTCCAGTTGTGAAAATACTCGTGCGCAATGACGCGCTCGATCCCGAGGAACGAGCTGTCCGTGGCCGTCTCGGGCGACGCGAGCACGAGGCCATCGTTGAAGATGTTGAGCCCCTTGTTCTCCATCGCGCCCATGTTGAAGTCGGAGACGGCAACGATGTTGAACACGTCGAGGTCGTATTCGCGCCCGAAGCGCTCCTCGTCCCAGCGCATGGAGCGCTTGAGGCAATCCATGGCCCAGGCGCAGCGGTCCTCCTTGCCCGGCTCCACGTAGATGCGCAGGTCGACCTTCCTGCCCGATGCCGTCGTGAAGTCGGAAGCAAACGAGGCAAGATTGCCGCCCACCAGCGCAAACAGGTAGCTCGGCTTGGGATGCGGGTCACGCCACACGGCATAGTGGCGCTTGCCGCCGTCGCTCGTGCCCCGCTCGGCCGGATTGCCGTTGGAGAGCAGCACAGGCGTCTCGTTGCGGTCTGCCTCGATCCGCACTTCGTAGGTCGCCAGCACATCGGGACGATCCGGGAAGTAGGTGATGCGCCGAAAGCCCTGCGCCTCGCACTGCGTGCAGTAGATGCCCTTCGACCGGTAGAGGCCCGTCAGCGCCTTGTTCGCCTCGGGATTGCAGGTGGTGGTGATGTCGAGATCGAACTCGGCGGCAGGCACGTCCGCGATGATCAGCTCCCGCTCCGTCTTGCGATAGGCCTTCGCACCGAGCTCCCGCCCGTCGATGCGCACGCTTTCCAGCTCCATCAGCTCGCCGTCGAGCCTGAGCGCGCCCGGCTTGGCCACCGCCGGGTTGGGACGCACCTTGCTCCGCGCCCGCACCTGCGTCCGGGTCGGATGCAGGGAAACATCGAGGCGCACATGAGAGACGAGATAACCGGGAGGCTTGTAATCCTTGAGCAGAATGGGGCGAGGCGTGTCGGTTTTCATTCCTGCTCCATTGGGGAAGGGGCCGGCCGCGGCCCGCCAGTTCTTCATAGACGAACTGGCCCGCCCGGCAAAACGAACAAGCGATGCTACCCGAGGAACTCCCGCCGCACGCGCTCGGTGTGCTCGCCCAGCGCAGGCAGAGGGCCGAAGTCCGGCTCGCCTTCTCCCGAAAAGCGAGAGGGCGGAGCAGGGAGTTCGACGGTGCCGTGCGGGGAGTTCACGCTCACGCGCCGCAGGTGCGGATGGCGCAGCACGTCCACCACCTCGTTCACGCGCGCGAACGCGATCTCAGCCGCATCGAGCTGCTTGGATAGGGCCTCCACGTCATGCTGTGCGAAGTACCGCGCAACGAGTCCGTCGGTTTCCGCCCTGTTGGCGATGCGCGCCGGGTTGGTGGCAAAGCGCGGATCGGTGCCCAACTCGGGTGCGTCGAGCACCTTGCCGCACAGCACCCTCCACTCGCGATCGCTTTGGACGGCGATCAGGATCGGATGGCCGTCGCGCGCCTGGAACACGCCGTAGGGCGCGAGGCTGAAATGCGTGAGCCCCGTGCGCGTGCGCGGTTCGCCATGCTCGCCAAACAGGAGCGGCACCGTCATCCATTCCATCATGGCGTCGAACATGGACACGCGGATGTCTGCGCCCTCCCCTGTCTTGGCGCGCCGCAGCAGCGCCTCCAGGATCGCCTCGTAGGCATGCAATCCGGTGCCGATATCCACCAGCGAGACGCCCACGCGCGCCGGCCCGTCCGGTCCACCGGTGATGGAAGAAAGCCCCGACTCCGCCTGGATCAGCAGGTCGTAGGCCTTGCGAGCGCGGTACGGCCCCTCGTCGCCGTAGCCCGGAAATGGAGCAGCAGATGAGGCCGGGGTGCAGCTCCCGCAGGCGCTCCGGCGCATACCCCAGCTTGGCGAGCGCACCCGGCTTGAGGTTCTGCAGGAACACGTCCGCCTTGGCCAGCATGGCCTCGAACAGCTTGCGATCGTCGGGCTTGGTCAGGTCCATCACGACCGATTCCTTGCCGCGGTTGAGCCAGACGTGATGCGTGCTCTGCTCCTTGACGACGTAGTCGTAGTGCCGCGCGAAATCCCCTTCCGGCCGCTCGAGCTTGATGACCCGCGCCCCTGCATCGGCGAGCCGCCGCGCCGTCATGGGCGCAGCCACGGCCTGGTCGAGCGAGACGACGAGCGTGCCGGTCAGCGGTTTGGTCATGCTGATGCTTTGTTCCGCTTCTCTACTGCTGGAGCAACCCACGCCGCGCGAGGTTGCGCATCAGCGCGCCCGTCCCGAAGGTCCACGGTGCCGCCTCCGTCGAGAGCGTCATCCGGTTGACGAGCGTGCCGAACTCCGCCGCGCTGATCGTCGTGATGTCTCCTGCCTTGTGCGTGAAGCCCTGTCCCTTCGCGCCCCGATCCTTCACCGGCGAGAACATGGTGCCGAGGAACAGCACCGCGCCATCAGGATACTGGTGGTGGCGCCCCAGCATCTGCTTCACCAGATCGGCCGGATCGCGCGCGATCTCCGCCATCGACGAGCTGCCCTCCAGCGTGAACCCGTCCTCGCCTTCCACTTTCAGGCCGACCTCGACCTTGCGCACCGTATCCAGGGTGAAATCCCCATCGAAGAAGCGCACGAACGGCCCGATCGCGGTCGATGCATTGTTGTCCTTGGCCTTCGACAGCAGCAGCGCAGAACGACCCTCCACATCACGCAGGTTGATGTCGTTGCCGAGCGTCGCGCCCACGATTGCCCCGCGCGAACTCACCACCAGCACGACCTCGGGCTCGGGATTGTTCCACGTCGAGATCGGATGCAGACCCGCTTCCATGCCGTGACCGACCGCCGACATCGGCTGGCCCTTGGTGAATATCTCCGCATCCGGCCCGATGCCCACCTCCAGGTACTGCGACCACGCCCCCTGCTCGATCAGCACGCGCTTCAGCTCCGCCGCCTGCGCACTGCCCGGCACCAGCGTGCGGATATCGCCGCCGAGGTTGGCCTGCACGCTCTTGCGGATCGCCTCCGCCTTCTCGGGTGCGCCGCGCGCCTGCTCCTCGATCACCCGCTCCAGCATCGACAGCGGAAAGGTGACGCCGGCGGCCTTGATCGCCTGCAGGTCGTTCGGCGCCAGCAGCCACGGCTTGCCGGCGTCGCGGGTCTGCTCCGGCGTGTTCGCCAGGATGTCCGCCAGCGACGCCGACGCGCTCGCCTTTCGCTCCGCGCACGATCGCGGCCGGATCGGCGGCCTCGCACAGATCGCGCATGGTCGCGGCCGAACGCGAGATGTCGTAGACGCCGTCGGCCCGAATGGCCACCACCGCCGGGCCTTCCACCTTCGGCAGCCAGACGCGGCCCGCAAGCGCGCCCGCCGTTCCGTCCTTCGGCAGCGTGGCGTCCGCCGCCATGTATGAGGTCAGTGCGGCCATGCCTTCCTCCCGTTCAATGCTGAGCTGCAATCTTCTCGTTGGCTGCCGCGTGTGACGCCGGCGATGATTTGCTAGTGTCCTTGCGTATCGTAGGTACGAGCGACAGGCACACTAGCCGCTCGACCCGCAAGCTTCCAGGAGGAGACATGGCCGTTCGCATCGAGAAATCCGGGTCTGTCTGGACCGTCATTCACAGCCGGCCCGAGGCCCGCAACGCCATGGACCCCAAGAGCGCCGACGATCTCGTCGCCGCCTTCGAGCAGTTCGATGCCGACCAAGCCGCCAATGTCGCCGTGTTCTGGGGCGAGGGCGGTGCCTTCTGCGCCGGCTGGGACCTCAAGTCGGTGTCGGACCTCGATCAGAGCAATCCCGTCGGCAACATCGACTTCCCCAAGGGCGGCGGCAAGGCGCCGCGCGGCCCGCTGGGCCCTTCCCGTCTCGAACTGTCGAAGCCGGTTATCGCCGCGGTCGAAGGCCCCGCCGTCGCCGGCGGCATGGAACTCGCGATGTGGAGCGACGTGCGCGTGATGGCCGAGAGCGCCTACTTCGGCGTCTACTGCCGCCGCTGGGGCGTTCCCCTGATCGACGGCGGCACCGTGCGCCTTCCCCGCCTCGTCGGCATGGGCAAGGCGATGGAGATCATCATGACCGGTCGCAAGGTCCCCGCCGAGGAGGCCTACCGCATCGGCCTGTGCGAAAAGGTCGTGCCGCACGGCAAGGCGCGCGAGGCGGCCGAGGCTATGGCACAGGAGATCTCCCGCTTCCCGCAGGAGTGCATGCGCTCGGACCGTCTCTCCGCCTATCGCGCCTGGGGCAAGTCTGTGCGAGAAGGCCTGGAGAGCGAGTGGGCGACCAGCGCGCACATCGTCAAGGCCGAGGGTATCCGCGGCGCCACGCGTTTCGCCGAGGGCAAGGGCCGCCACGGCGACTTCAAGGACATCTGAGGATCACCGGGACATGCTTCTGCTGGTCGGCGCCCTCGTATCGGCCTACCTGGGCTACAAGCTGTTGGGCTGGTGGGCGCCGGCCGCGCTCGCCTGCGTCGTGTCGGCCCTGCAGGCCGCCGCCTATCAGGGCGTGCTTTCAGGAGGCGGCGGCATGAGCGGCTTCATTCAGATCGTCATTCTCACGGCCCTCATGAGCCTGTTCATGTTCTATGCAACATTCAGCATGGGCCGCTCGCTGGGCCTGAGAAGAAGGAGAAAGCCGCGATGAGCGCGCAACTGAAAGACCACGTCGTCCTCGTCACCGGCGCGCTCGGCACGCTCGGCAGCGCCATGTGCAAGGCGATCGAGGCCGCAGGCGGCATCGCGATCCGCAGCGATCTCGCCGCGCGCGGCAAGGTCGACATCGCCCTCGATGTCACCAAGGAGGAAGACTGGAAGTCGGCCATGGCAGACGATCGAGCGCTCGCACGGCCGCCTCGACGGCCTCGTCAACAATGCCGGCGTCGGCACGCCGGGCGATGTGGAGCAGACCAGCTTCAGCCGAATGGCGCCGCGTCATGGCCATCAACGCCGACGGCGTCTTCCTCGGCTGCAAGTACGCCATGCCGCTGCTGGCAAAGTCCAAGGCGCCCTCGATCGTCAACATCTCCTCGGCGTCGGGCATCGTCGCCGGCGCCAACCTGGCGGCCTACAACGCCTCGAAAGGCGCGGTGCGCATGCTCAGCAAGTCAGTAGCGCTCTCCGGCGCACGCAAGCGGCCGCCTGTGCGGTCCAACTCGGTGCATCCCGCCTTCATCGAGGGCGACATGGTGGACGCCATGGTGAAGAGCCGGCCCGATCCCGCCAAGGCGATGGGCAAGCTGCACGCCCAGATCCCCATCGGCCGTCTCGGCCAGCCGCAGGAGGTGGCCAACACGGTCGTCTGGCTGCTGTCGCCGGCCTCCTCCTTCACGACCGGATCGGAAGTGCTGGTCGACGGCGGCCTGATCGCCGGCTGATCACGCGATCGTTGCCGGGCTTACGAAGCTGTAACTGGCTTTGCTTCCTCCGCCTTGAAATCGTCTCGCCACTTCCGTGTTCTGCGGACTGGGTGCGAGGAGACCAGAGGTATGCAGCGGAGCCTTGCGTTGGCCATCTGCGGTGGCGTCCGCGAAGCGGCGAGCCGTTTCCTGCGCACGGTGGCGGCCGTCTTCATCGCGCTGACGCTTGCCGCGCACGGTCCCGCCGCTTGCCCAGGAAGCGGCCGCAAGCTGCGCCCGCGGCGACCGCGGCCAACCAGGACTTCGGCCCGCTCTTCGATGCCGTCGTCGAGACGACGGCCAAGTCGTTCTGGGACAAGGAGCGGCTGGACGCCGTCGACTGGCCGAAGCGTGCAGCCGAAGCGCGCCACGGCGTCGTGGAGGCCGCCGAACCTCGACGAAGCCGCGCGCCGCATCAATGCCCTGCTCGGCAAGCTGAAGATGTCGCACACCGGCCTGCTGACGCCCGATGACGTCGACTACTACGTCCTGCTCGTCGGTCTTCGGCAGCGCGACCCTGCCGCGCGAAGAAGCTCGACGATCGCTTCTGGGGCGCCGGGGTCACCTATGCCGGCATCGGCATCTTCTCCGCGCGCATCGACGGGCGCGACTTTGTCGACCTGCTGCTGGAAGGCTCGCCGGCGGAGCGTGCCGGCATGAAGGTCGGCGACGAGATCGTCAGCGTCGACGACGCGCCCTATCACCCGATCCGCTCCTTCCGCGGCAAGGTCGGCCACGAGCGTCCGCGTCGCGATCCGCCGCGAGAAGGATGGCCCGGTCGATCACCCTCGCGGTGAAGGTCGTGACGATCGCGCCCCTGCACGCCTTTCGCGAGGCGACGCGTGCGAGCGCGCGCGTCATCGAGCGCGACGGCCGCCGCATCGGCTACGTGCACGTGTGGGCCTCGGTCGGAGATGAATCGAGCGGCGCGCTGCAGGAGGCGCTTTCGCGCCTCGGCGTCGGCGCCTCGACGTACTACCCGAAGGCGGAGAAGGAGACAACGCAAGCCCGCTCGATGGCCTGATCGTCGATATGCGCGGCAAGATCGGCGGCACCGCCACGACGGCCGGGCGCTATCTGGACCTGCTCGACCCTCGCGGACCGCTCCTGAACTCGCGCGAGAGAAGCCCATCGACCCACAGCAATACGCCTCTGCGCGGCAGGACTGCGGTCCTCATCGATCATCACACCCGCAGCACCGGCGAGCTGTTCGTGCATGCCTACAAGCGCGAGCGCCAGGGTCCGCTGATCGGCACCCGCACCGCAGGCGCCGTCAGCGCTGCCCGCGCGTTCGCCATGCCGGGCGGCAATCTGCTCTACCTTGCCGTGTCGGGCCTGCGAGATCGATGGCGAGGTCCTCGAAGGCCCCGGCGTTGCCCCGGATGTCGAGGTCGCCCGCCCTCTGCCCTACGCTCAGGGCGCCGATCCGGTCCTCGATGCCGCGGTCGAGGCGCTTGCAGCAAAGGCCGCGCGGCCACTGCAGGATCGGCAAAAGGGCGCCAGCCCGTAGCCGCCATCCGCAATCCGCCCTTCTCTCGCGTACCGGAAGCGGCTAGACTGCCGCGTCTCAGCTCCGCCTTCACAAAGACCACCCAGGAAACGCCTCAGGAAACGCCCATGTCCAAGAAGCCGTCGGCTGCCCGGATCAAGAAGCTGCGCTCGCGCCAGTGGTTCGACAATCCCGACAATCCCGACATGACCGCCATCTACCTCGAGCGGTACATGAACTACGGCCTCACGCGCGAGGAGCTCTCCTCCGGCAAGCCGATCATCGGCATCGCCCAGTCGGGCTCGGACCTCTCGCCCTGCAACCGGCATCATCTGGTCCTCGCCGAGCGCGTGCGCGAGGGCATCCGCGAGGCCGGCGGCATCGCGTTCGAATTTCCTGTTCATCCGATCCAGGAGACGGGCAAGCGCCCGACCGCCTCGCTCGACCGCAACCTCGCCTACCTCGGGCTCGTCGAGATTCTCTACGGCTATCCGATCGACGGCGTCGTGCTGACGACGGGCTGCGACAAGACCACGCCGTCGCAACTCATGGCCGCCGCGACCGTCGACATTCCCGCCATCGTCCTCTCCGGCGGCCCGATGCTCAACGGCTGGTTCCGCGGCGAGCGCACCGGCTCCGGCACCATCGTGTGGAAGGCGCGCCAGATGTTTGCCACGGGCGAGATCAACTACGAGCAGTTCGTCGAGCTGGTCGCGTCTTCCGCGCCGTCGCCCGGCCACTGCAACACGATGGGCACGGCTTCGACCATGAACTCGCTGGCCGAGGCGCTCGGCATGTCGCTGCCGGGCTGCGCCGCGCCGCCCGCTCCGCACAAGGAGCGCGCCCAGCTCGCCTACCTGACCGGCAAGCGCATCGTCGACATGGTCTGGGAGGATCTGCGACCCTCCAGGATCATGACGCGCGAGGCGTTCGAGAACGTCATCGTCGTCAACTCGGCCATCGGCGGTTCCACCAACGCTCCGATCCACTTCAACGCCATCGCCAGCCATGTCGGCGTGGCTCTCGACAATGACGACTGGGAGAAGCTGGGCTATGCGGTCCCGCTGCTCGTCAACCTGCAGCCCTCCGGCCAGTATCTGGGCGAGGAGTATTTTCGCGCCGGCGGCGTCCCCGCGGTGGTCAACGAGTTGATGAAGGGTCGCAAGATTCACGAGGGTGCCCTGACCGTCAACGGCAAGACGATCGGCGAGAACTGCAGGGATCGAACCGTCGTCGATCCTGACGTCATCCGCCCCTACAAGAAGCCGCTGAAGGACAAGGCCGGCTTCCTCAACATGAAGGGCAATCTGTTCGACAGCGCCATCATGAAGACCAGCGGCATCTCCGAGGAGTTCCGCAAGCGCTACCTGGAGAACCCCAAGGACCCGAATGCGTTCGAGGGCCGCGCCATCGTCTTCGACGGCCCCGAGGACTATCACAAGCGCATCGACGACCCCGCGCTCAAGATCGACGCCACTTGCATGCTGTTCATGCGCGGCGCCGGTCCCACGGGCTATCCCGGCGCGGCCGAGGTCGTGAACATGCGTCCGCCCAACTACCTCATCAAGAAGGGCGTGTCGGCGCTCGCCTGCATCGGTGACGGGCGCCAATCCGGCACCTCCGGCTCGCCGTCGATCCTGAATGCCTCGCCGGAAGCGGCAACGGGCGGCGGCCTCGCCATCCTCAAGACCGGCGACCGCGTGCGCATCGACCTCAACAAGCGCTCCGCCGACATCCTCATTTCCAAGGAGGAGTATGACGCGCGCCGTGCCGCGCTGCAGGGGCGCGGCGGCTACAAGTATCCAGACCACCAGACGCCCTGGCAGGAGATCCAGCGCGGGCTCGTCGACGAGCTGTCGGCAGGCATGGTGCTCAAGCCGGCGGTGAAATACCAGAAGATCGCCGCGACCAAGGGTATTCCTCGCGACAATCACTAGCCGGAGCATGCGGTTAGAGCTGGGGCGGGACGTTCGGCAAGGACGTTCCGGCGCACCCTGCCCTCCCCTTCGCAAGTGCACACAGACAACTGATCAACTTTTCGTGCTGTTTTGTGAGTCGACGCCCGCAGGCCTGCTCTATTTCTAGGCAGCGCACAACTCGGGAAACACGATGGAGAGACCAGCATGGACTTTCTGCGCCCTTACACGCCGCAGCTACTAAGCGTTCTCCGCATCATGTCGGGGCTGCTGCTTCTGCAGCATGGCACCGCCAAGTACCTAAGCATTCCAGTCGGCCCAATGAACAACGCCTCGCCCGACAACCATGAGCGGCGCGGCCGGCGTTATCGAGCTTGTATTCGGCACCCTGTTGGTTATCGGGCTGTTCACGCGGTTCTCCGCCTTCATCCTGCTCCGGCATGACGCGCGGTCGCCTACTTCTATTCTCACGCGCCGAGAGGTTTCTTCCCGATCCTCAATGGTGGAGAACTTGCTGCGCTCTACTCGTTCGTATTCCTCTATCTGGCTGCGGCGGGCGCCGGCCCGTGGAGCGTCGATAGGGCCAGGGGCAAGGATTGATCTCAACCCGCTGGCGCGGAGACGCGCTTAGAGTGGGAAGATCATGCAGGTCGTCGTGCCATGGGCGAGGAGCGTGCCCTTGGCATCGATGATCTTGCCCTCGGCGGTGCCTGAGCGGCGTCCAACGTGCAGCGACCGGCCCTCGGCCCTGACCGGGCCGGTCGCCTCCGTCATCGGCCGCACGAGGTTCACCTTCAATTCGAGCGTGGTGTAGCCCTGGCCCTTCTCCAGATGGGTCTGGATCGCACAGCTCATGCATGAATCGAGCAGCGTGCACGCAACGCCGCCGTGCACGGTACCGATCGGATTGTAGTGCCGGAACGCCGGTGTCGTCGTGAAGAGCGCGAAGCCCGGCGCAACCTCGGCGAGACGAAACCCCAGTGTGTGGCCGATCGGCGGCTGCGGCACGCGCCCGTCCGCGATGCGGCGCAAGAAATCGAGGCCGCTGTGCGCTGCTATCTCCTCGAGCGTCGATACGTAGCCGCCGGTATCCGGTTCGGTCATGCTGGCCTCGTGGTCAGGTGTCGTTGCGCTTGAGCGCAAAGTTCAGCGGCAGCGCCGTGGTGTACTTGATCTGCTCCATCGCGAACGCGGAGGAGACCTTCGAGATGTCCACGCGCGAAATCAGCTTCTTGTAGAACGCGTCGTAGGACGCGATGTCAGGCACCACGACGCGCAGGAGATAATCGACCTCCCCGCTCATGCGGTAGAATTCGATGACCTCGGGGAAGTCGATGACGGCGGCATGGAATTTTTCCAGCCACGCCAGCGAATGCTGGTCCGTCTTGATCGATACGAAGACGGTTACGCCCGCATTCACCTGCTTGGCTTCCAGCACGGCGACCCTGCGCGCGATGACGCCGGCCTCCTCGAGCTTCTGGATGCGTCGCCAGCACGGCGTGGTCGACAAGCCCACCGCCTTGCCGATGTCGGCCACGGCGCGCGTGCAGTCCTCCTGCAGGATGGCCAGGATTTTCACGTCCATCTCGTCGAGCATGATCTTCCGCCTTCCAAAGGCTGACGCGGCCAGGGCTGGAGTGGAACATTTTTCTACTTGCCCACAGAAATGCTCGGTAAGGCAGGAGCATTATTCCGTCAAGGGCCACGCCACCATTGCTATTTTCTCATGGCTACGCATATTGCCAGTCATCTGTCGTCGTCGCGATGGCCGGACATGAAGGAAATCACGCGGATTACGCCACTCTTCTCCGTTACCGGCGCGCTCCAGCCCGAGGATATGGGGGCGGTGGCGGCCCTGGGCTTCAGGGCCGTCGTCTCGAACCTGCCGGACGGTGAGGCCGGCGCTCCCATGTCCAGCGGCGAGGAAGCGCGCTTGGCGGCCAAGGCCGGACTGTCCTTCCGCCATGTTCCCGCGGTTCGCCACGAGGTCTTCGGCGAGCGCGTCGTCGATGGCATGCAGCAGGCGCTCAGCGAGTTCGAGGGGCCGGTGCTGGCTCATTGTTCATCGGGCTCCCGCTCCGCGCTCGCCTGGGCGGTTGCGGCGGCTCGCTACCAGTCCGCTGATTGCGTCCTGGAGACACTGAAGAAAGCCGGCTTCGATCTGTCGGCCGTGCGCGACGAGTTGGAGGAGCAGCGCGCCCTTTCCCGCAAGGAGCCCATTCCGCCGGCTCTCGATTGCGAGTGCGGCAGCGCCTGATCGGCGCGTCAGAGCATATTGTGCGCGCCGTCGCAGAACGGCTTGTCGTCCGTTCCCTTGCATCCGCACAGGTTGAACGTTCCGGACGCATCGACAACGAAGCGGTGCGGCTGGAAGCTGGTGGTCTTATGCGAGCCGTCGCAGAGGGGCTGCTTGGCCGATCGCCCGCAGGTGCACCAGAAGTAGGGCCTGCCGGCCTCCAGGGTCACCTGGTAGGGACCTTTTTGCGCGCAGACGGCCTCGTCGGACACGGCTTCCCCTCTCGGTTGGGACCTCGGCGCCGTGACGATATAGCCCGGAGCGATAAGCCTCAAGCTGAAGGGGTCACCAATCGCGAGGGAGGGCTAGCCGACGTTCAGCTTCTGCTTTTCGACGACCTTCACGCCGTTGTCGTCGACCCACGTGAACTCGAACTCTCCGGGGCCGGGCACCCTCATATAGAACGCAATGTAGGGGTTGGCGGAAATGCCGGGCTGCACGTCCACCCGGAAGACCTCGGCGCCCTCGTACTTGGCGACGAAGGAATTGATGATGAAGCGTGGGATGACTTTGCCACTCGCGTCTCGGCGCTGGCCCTGTCTCCATGACGTGCGAGATCAGCGTCTTGATCTCGACGACGTCGCCGATCTTGGCGCGGTCCGGAAGCCTGATGCGCGGCCTTGATGACATTCTGCAATCCTCCGCTTAGCCGCCGCAGCCGCCGATGGTCACTTTCACCGAGCGACGCGTCATCAGGAACTTGCCGTCGCTGAGCTCGGCGAGGCCGACCACGTCCTGCGTGCGAGCCAGGCGCAGGCGGCTCGACGCGGATGCCTTGCCCGAGAGCGGCGTAAAGTGGAAGGTCGCGATACCCGGCTGGGGATTGCCCGTCGAGATCACGTGAATCGCCTTCACGTACTCCTGCGCCGTCATCGGGCTGTCGACGCTGACGGTGAACGGGCACTGTATTGCCGTTCTCGGCGATCTCGGGGAGTTCGAAGGTCACCCGGCCGTCGATCGGCTTGCTTTCGCCGACGATCTTCTTGACGGTCTCCTCCCAGGCCTGAGGCGACGACTGCGCCAGCGCGTCGCTGCCCAGTAAAGGTACGAGGAGTGCGGCTGCGCCGGATCCCAGGAGGAACGTCCGGCGGTCGAATGCTTGAGGGTTCATGATGGTGGAGCTCATGGCGTAAGAATGGGCTCTATTGCAACGTTTTCCAAGTGCCCGCGCCTAACATACCGCAGGCCGCGCAATCAACGCAAAATGCCGTCATCGCCAGGCGGTCTGGGTCGTTTGTAACCCCAGGGCCACGCAACTGAGCGCCGTTGGCTTTGCTGGAGATTGCGGGGGCAGTTGCTATAGTTCGATCGGCCGCGCCGGGTCGCAAAGATTCCGGTGAGCGGGAGGGGTGCGGACTTGGCTGCAATGGGAGAAGCCGATGTCGAGACTTTCTAGGCGACAATTTGGAAAGCTTGCGGCGGGGGCAGGTGCGGGCGCTGCGACCGCGTCGCTGTTCGCGCCGTTCGCGATCAGCGCAGGGTGCGGGCCGGGTGGTCATCATCGGTGGCGGGGCGGGCGGCGCCACGGTTGCCAACTTCGTGAAGCGCGGAGCGCCGAACCTCGACGTCACGCTCATCGAGGCCAATCCGATCTACAGCTCGTCGTTCTTCTCCAATCTCTATCTCGGCGGGTTTCGCACGCTGGAATCGCTCAGCCACGGCTACGCCGGGCTGCGGCGGCTGGGTGTGAGGGTCGTGCATGACGTTGCGATAGACGTCGATCGTACGCGCAAGACCGTGCGCACCCGCGGCGGCCGCACCTACCCCTTCGACAAGCTGGTCCTGTCTCCCGGCATCGACATCAAGTACGATTCCATCCAGGGCTACTCGCGCGAAGCCTCACGCCTCATGCCGCATGCCTACAATACGGATGCTGCACAGAAGCGCCTCCTGAAGCAGCAGCTGCAGGCCATGCGCGACGGCGGCACGGTTGTGATGGTCATGCCCAACAACCCCTTCCGTTGCCCGCCCGGTCCCTACGAGCGGGCGTGCATGATCGCGCATTACATCAAGACCAGGAAGCCGAAGTCCAAGCTTGTCATCTTCGATCCCAAGCGTGCGTTCTCCAAGCAGCCGGTCTTCACCGAAGGCTTCGATCGCCACTACAAGAATATTATCGAACTCAACCTCTCGACCGAGATCGACGATTTCTCCGTCGTCAGCGTGAATCCGAAGACCAAGGAGATCGTGACCAAGGCCGGCAGAAGACAGCGCGCCGACGTCGCAAACGTCATTCCGCAGCAGCGGGCTGGCGAAATCGCGGCCAAGGCAGGCGTGAACGAGGGCGACTGGTGCCCGATAAACGCGGAGAACTTCGCCTCCACCAAGGTGCAGGATATCTACGTCATCGGCGATGCGACCATCGCGGCGGAGATGCCCAAGTCGGCGTTCTCGGCGAACAGCCAGGCGAAGGTGGTGGCCGCCAACATCCTCACGGTGCTGGCCAATAAGGAGAAGTTCGACCCGCGCTATCGCAACACGTGCTGGTCGCTCATCGCGCCGGACGATTGCGTCAAGGTCGGCGCCAACTATGCGCCGATGGGTGGCAAGCTTGACCCGTCGGGTTCCTTCGTCTCACAGCGCGGAGAAACCGCCGACGTGCGCAAGCAGAACTATCAGGAAAGCCTCGCCTGGTACACGAACATCACGGACGAAATGTTCGCAAAGGGTGCCAGGGGGCGCTGAGGGGGCGGCACGCGCCGTAATCCCCAAGCCGGAAATAGGATGGGCGGTGCTTCGGCACCGCCTATTTCTTTCTCTTCGCGGCAGGTTTGGATGGCTTGGGCAGCGATCCGAAGTAGGCCGCCAATGCGCGCGCCTGCTTCTCGTCCAGCGAGCCGGCGACCGACATCATCACCGGATTTTTCCGTTCGCCGCTCTTGTAGAACTCGATCGTCTTGACGAACGCATCCTCCTGCCAGGCGACGATCGAAGGGATCCCGTTGTCTATGCCATCGATGCGATGGCAGCCCGTGCACTCCTGGGCAAGATGCTGCCCGTAGGCCACCTGCTTGGTGTCCTGCGCGCTGGCGAATGCCATCACTTGGAGAACCAACCCGAGCGCAAGCCCGCCGAGCGAGGCGCGCGTCAAATTGATCCGCCAGCCTCTCGTCATGGTTCGTTCCGCCTCCAGGGGTTTCCGCAAGCCCATGTAAGTCGCTATATTAGTGCGACAAACGTCTCAACAATGATCGTGCCTGAACCATCACCCGGCGCCCTTCGAGTTGACGTAAACGTCAACTCGTAATACTTTTAACCAATTGAATTAGCTTGTTAGCAAGCGATTCGCGCCCGCAGGAGACAGGTCAATGGCGGAGCTGGTTTTTCTCATCGTTTGTGTCGCAGGAGCCTTTCTCCTGGCGATGCGGCGTGCGCCCCTGTGGGGCTGGACGGTCGCGCTGGCGGCAGCGCTCGTCGTTTGGCAGTCGGGACTGCTGTGGGGGGAGGCTGGTGCTCTCGAACCCGGTTTCTTCGGCGTGATCGGCTGGCTTCTCGTTGCCGCGCTCGCCCTCTTGTCCGTACCGGCGATCCGGCGGGCCACGCTCGTTGCGCCCCTGTTCAAGACGGTCAAGGGCATTCTGCCGAAAGTCTCGGCAACCGAGCAGGCCGCACTCGATGCGGGCACCATCGGCTTTGACGCCGAGCTGTTCTCCGGGCACGCCCGATTGGGACAAGCTGCGAGCGGTGCCGCCGATTACCCTGACCGCGGAAGAGCAGGCCTTTATCGACGGCCCGACCAACGAACTCTGCCGCATGGTCAACGATTGGACCATTCGCTTCAGCAACAAGGAGGTTCCCGCCGAGATCTGGGACTTCGTGAAGCGGAACGGTTTCCTCGGCATGCTCATCTCCAAGGAGCATGGCGGTCTCGGGTTCTCGCCGCAGGCGCAATCGATCATCCTCGGCCGAATTGCCTCGCGCTCGCCGGATGTCTGCACCCTGGTCATGGTGCCCAACTCGCTCGGACCCGGCGAACTGATCGAGAAGTACGGCACGCCCGAGCAGAAGGACCACTACCTGCCGCGTCTCGCGCAGGGCCTCGAAGTTCCCTGCTTCGGCCTGACCGGTCCAACGTCAGGCTCCGATGCCGCCACCATGCGCGACGTCGGCTACGTCACCAAGGGCTGGCACGAGGGCAAGGAAGTCGATCGGCTTCCGCGCCTCCTGGGAGAAGCGCTACATCACGCTGGCGCCGCAAGCGACGCTGGTCGGCCTCGCCGTCCGCCTCATCGATACGCAGAACCTGCTCGGTCGTGGCGAGGATCTCGGCATCACCGTTGCGCTGATCCCTGCTGACCATCCCGGTGTCGAGATCGGCCGCCGGCATTTGCCCAGCGGCTCGGCCTTCCCCAACGGACCCATCTGGGGCCGTGACGTGTTCATACCGATCGAATGGGTGATCGGCGGCGAGAAGATGGTCGGCCAGGGCTGGCGCATGCTGATGGAGTGCCTCGCTGCAGGCCGCTCCATCTCGCTGCCCTCCTCGGCTGCTGCCGGCGCCAAGTCCCTCTTGCGCAACACCAGCGCCTACGCCCGCGTGCGCAAGCAGTTCGATCTGCCGATCGGCAAGATGGAGGGGCTCGAAGAACCGCTCGCGCGCATGATCGAGAACGCCTACGTCAACGAGGCCGCGCGCGGTGTGACGGCCTCCATGGTGAGCCGCGGCGAGAAGCCCTCGGTCATCTCGGCGATCATGAAATACCAGACGACGGAGCGCATGCGCCGCTCACTCAACGACGCCATGGATCTGCATGGCGGCCGCGGCGTGTGCGATGGGCCAACGAACTATCTGCAGGCCGCCTACCAGGCCATGCCGGTCGCCATCACGGTGGAAGGCGCCAATATCCTCACGCGCTCGCTGATCACGTTCGCGCAGGGCGCCTTGCGGTCGCACCCCTATCTCTACAAGGAGATCCAGGCCTGCCAGGATATCGACGAGGAACGGGGCCTCGCCGCGTTCGACCGGGCCTTCAGCGGCCACATGGCCTTCACGATGTCGAACCTGTTCGGCGCGCTGTTCCACAACCTGACGTTCGGCTATTTCGGCCACGTGCCGGAAAAGGCCTATGGCACGGCGGAATGGTACCGTCAGCTCTGGCGCTCCTCGCGCAACTTCGCCTTCGTAGCGGACGTGTCCGTCGCCGTTCTCGGCGGCGGTCTCAAGACCAGGCAGAAGGTGACCGGCCGTCTCGCCGACGCGCTCTCCGAGCTTTACCTCCTGTCCTGCGTGCTCAAGCGCTATGAGGACGACGGCAAGCCCGCCAACGATCGGCATATCGTGGAGCTGGCCGCCCGCAATGGCCTGTTCCGCTTCCAGGAAGCATTGCGCGGCAGCGTCGACAACTTCCCCTCCACTCCGGTGCGGTGGCTGATGCGGGCGGTCGTGTATCCGTTGGGCCTGCACTACAAACCGGCCCCCGACCGGCTCGGCCACATCTGCGTCGGCTTGGTGCTGACACCGGGCGAGGTTCGCGATCGTCTGACGCGCTACGTCTACGTTTCGCAGGACCCCAAGGACCCGACGGGCCTGCTCGAACTCGCGTTTACGAAGGCCGTGGCGGCGGAAGGGGCTGAGAAGAAGCTCGATCGTGCGGTGCGCAGCGGCCAGGTCCGGCGCGTGCACGGCACCGACTGGATCGGCGACGCCGCGAAGCTCGGCATCCTGTCCGACGATGAGGCGCGCCTGCTGCGCGAGGTGGAAAGCCTCACAGCGCGCGTCATCGCCGTCGATCATTTCGACCCGGCGGAAGTGCGGCCGAACTACATGACGCCGGGGCACAATGCGCGGGCGATGCAGAGCGCGGCGGAGTGAACTGCGAGTAGAGGTGCGGTGACATGGTTGACATGAACGCTTTGCGCGACTGGCGCTTTTCGGTGGACCGGCAAGGCATCGCCTGGGCCGTCTTCGATCGCGAGGGCGAAAGCCAGAACTCGCTCAGCCGCCGCGCGCTCGAGGAACTCGGCGCGATCGTGGAGCGCACCGAGCAGGGTGCGCGCGACCGCTCCATCCGCGGCCTCGTGTTCATCTCCGGCAAGGAGAAGGGCTTCATCGTCGGCGCCGACGTGCGCGAGTTCGAGCAGCTCCCGAATGAGCGCGAGGTCGTCGACAGCGTCACGCTGGTCAACGCCTACCTCGACCGCATCGAGCGCATGCCGGTCCCGGTCGTGTGCGCCATCCACGGCTTCTGCCTCGGCGGCGGGCTGGAGCTGGCGCTCGCCTGCCACTGGCGCATTGCCACGCGCGACGAGGGCACGCGCCTCGGCTTCCCCGAGGTGAAGCTCGGCATCTTCCCGGGCTTCAACGGCACGGTGCGCTCCATCCGCCAGGCTGGCGCGCTCGCTGCGATGCCGATGATGCTTGCCGGCTCCATGATCCGCGCCTCGGCCGCGCGCGGCATGGGCCTCGTCGACGAACTGGTGCCGAGCCGGGCCAAGCTGGCCTGGGCCGCGCGCGCCGCCGTCGAGAGGAAGCGCAAGTCGAAGCCGGCCGCGCTGTGGAAGGATTTGGTGCGCCAGTGGCCCATCCGCGGCCTGTTTGCCAACAAGCTGCGCACCGAGACCGCCAAGAAGGTGCGCGAGGATCACTATCCCGCGCCGTTCCGCCTGATCGACCTGTTCGAGACGCACGCGGCGAACCTCGACGGCATGAAGGTCGCGGAAAGTCGCGCCTTTGCACCCCTGATGGTGAGCGACACATCGCGCAACCTGCGCCGCGTGTTCAAGCTGATGGAAATGCTGAAGGCCCAGGCGCCGAAGGACCTCGCCTTCAAGCCGCTGCGCGTGCACGTCATCGGCGCCGGCGTGATGGGCGCCGACATCGCCGGTTGGTGCGTCGCCTCTGGCATGGAAGTGTCGCTGCAGGACCTCAACGCCGAGCAGATCGCCAAGGGCATCGCCGCGCAGAAGAAGCTGTTCGCGCGCAAGTTCAAGACCAAGCCGCTGCGCGACGCGGCCATGGCGCGCCTGATCGCCGATCAGGCCGGAGCCAACATCCATCGCGCCGACGTGGTCATTGAGGCCATCGTCGAGCGGCTCGAGGTCAAGCAGAACCTGTTCAAGTCGATCGAAGGCAAGCTCAAGCCGGGCGCGGTGATGGCGACCAATACGTCCTCGATCGTGATCGAGGACATCGCCCAGCCGCTCGCCGACCCGGGCCGCCTGATCGGCATCCACTTCTTCAATCCCGTCGCGCAGATGCCGCTGGTGGAGGTGATCCGCGGCATCAGGCACCCGCGAGGAAGAGGTGCAGAAGGGCTGCGCCTTCGTCACGGCCATCGACAAGTTCCCGCTGATCGTCAAGAGCAGCCCCGGCTTCCTCGTCAACCGCGTGCTCGGCCCCTACATGATGGCGGCCCTGCAGCGCGTCGAGCGCGGCGAGGCCAAGGAGAAGATCGACGAGGCCGCGCGCACCTTCGGCATGCCGATGGGGCCTGTTGAACTCGCCGACACCGTCGGCCTCGACGTCTGCGCCAGCGTCGGCAACATCCTGAAGATGGCACCCACCGGCGGCTCGAAGCTCGACCAGATGGTCGCCGCCGGCAAGCTCGGCAAGAAGTCCGGCGAAGGCTTCTACGTGTGGAAGGACGGCAAGCCGCAGAAGGCCAAGCCCGAGACGCCCTGGGACAAGGGCGAGTTGGAGCGGCTCGGCCGCGAGCTCGTCGACCCGCTGATCCGCGAATGCGAGCGCGTGCGCGACGAGCGCATCGTCGACAGCGCCGATCTCGTGGACGCCGGCGTGATCTTCGGCACCGGCTTCGCGCCGTTCCGCGGCGGGCCGTTGCACTTCCTCGCCAACGAGCACAGGCAACTCGAAACAAACTCGAACGTCGAGGTGCTGCGCCGCCCGGCGGCCGAGTAGTTTCCCGACGCATCGGGATCTGGAGACCCAAATGGATCAGACACTCAGGCGCGTTGCAGTCATCGGCGGCGTGCGCATCCCCTTCTGCCGCTCCAACACGCTCTACGCCGACAAGTCCAACCTCGAGATGCTGACGGCCGTGTTGAACGGCCTGGTCGACAAGTACAAGCTCGCCGGCGTGCATATCGACGAGGCCGCCGGTGGCGCGGTGGTCACGCATTCGCGCGACTGGAACCTGGCGCGCGAGGCGGTGCTCGGCACCAAGCTCGCGCCGACGACGCCCGGCATCACCATGCAGCAGGCCTGCGGCACGAGCCTGCAGGCAGCCATGGGCATCGCTGCGAAGATCGCCATCGGCCAGATCGACAGCGGCATCGCCATGGGCTCCGACACCACGTCGGATGCGCCCATCGTCTTCAAGGAGAAGTTCGCCCATCGCCTGGTGCAGGCGCAGCAGGCGAGGTCCGCCCTCGACAGGCTGAAGGCGTTCAAGGGCTTCTCGCCCGCCGAGCTGGCGCCGCAGCCGCCGTCCGTCAGCGAGCCGCGCACGGGCCTGTCCATGGGCCAGCACGCCGAGCTGATGGCGCAGGAGTGGAAGGTCACCCGCGCCGAGCAGGACGAGCTTGCCTTCCAGAGCCACAAGAAGGCCGCGGAAGCCTATCGCTCCGGCTATATGGACGATCTCATCGTGCCGTTCGCCGGCGTGTTCCGCGACAACAACCTGCGCGAGGACATCAGCCTCGACAAGATCGCCACACTCAAGACGGCGTTCGACAAGTCCGAGCGCGGCACGCTGACGGCGGCCAACTCCACGCCCCTGACGGACGGCGCCGCCTGCGTGCTCCTCGCATCCGAGGAATGGGCGACCAAGCGCGGGCTGCCCGTGCAGGCCTATCTCACCTACTCGCAGACCTCGGCCAATAACTTCATCGAGGGCGAGGGCCTGCTGATGGCACCCACCGTCGCCATCTCGCGCATGCTGGATCGCGCCGGCCTGAAGCTGCAGGACTTCGACTACTACGAGATCCATGAAGCCTTCGCCGCGCAGGTGCTGGCGACGCTGAAGGCGCTGGAAGACCCCGTCTACTGCAAGCAGTTCCTCGGTCGCGACGCAGCGATGGGCTCCATCGATCGCGCCAAGCTCAACGTGAAGGGTTCGAGCCTCGCTTTCGGCCATCCGTTCGCGGCCACGGGCGCACGCATCGTCGCCAATCTCGCCAAGCTGCTCTCAGAGCACGGCGGTCGCGGGCTCATCTCGGTCTGCACGGCCGGCGGTATGGGCGTGGCGGCGATCCTGGAGAGCGCCAAGGCCGCCGAGATGCGCGTCGCGGCCTAGTTGCCGTCGGCTATCTCGACAACGAGGCCCGGATTGAATTCCCGGTCTTCCTTGATGCCGACATAGCCGCGCGGGTTCGCCAGCACGCGGCAGCCGTCCTGCACATAGTCGGCAGGTGAATGCATGTGCCCGTGCACCCACAGGGTCGCACGGCCAATCAGATCGCCCAGGTCGCTGGCAAAGGCCGCGGTCAGCAGATCGTCGCGGTAGCGCTCGTGCACGCTTCCCGGACTTGGCGCGTGATGCGTCACGACCACCTTCGGTGCAGCAGCGGCCTTGCCGAGCTCCGCGCCAAGCCAGGCGCGCGAGGCCTCGTGCTCTTCCAGCGCGTCCTGCGGGGTCCACACGCCTCCGTCCATTGGTGATCAGCCGATGATCGTTGAGGCGCTGTCCGGCCAGGTACATGGCGCGCGCTTGCTCGCGCACGCCGGCATACTTGTAGTCGGTCCACAGCGTGCAGCCGAGAAACGTCACCCCGCCAATCTCGACGGCGTCACGCTCCAGCAGGTGAATGTTGGGAAACTTGGCAGCCTCGGCCCGGCCCGACGCCAACTCGGCATGCCGGTCGAAGCCGTAGAATTCATGGTTGCCGGCCACGAGCACCACGGGCTTGGCGTTGAGCTTCTCGCCCGCGATGAACCACACCGCCTCATCGAGGCCGTGGCAGATGTCGCCCGCGATCACCACGACATCGTGCTCGGGACGCGGGTCCGGCAATGCCAGCGGATGGCGCCGGTTGATATCGACGTGCAGGTCGGACAAGACCCAGAGCTTCACCGCAATGGCCCTGCCGTGCTCAGTCGCTCTCGGGACGCCGGCTCTTCTTGGCCAGATGCTCGAGGCATTGCGTGCGGATCTCCCGCAGGTCTTTTATTGTGCGGTCGAGATCGGCGCGTTTCGCCTGCAGGTCCTCGATTGCCGCATCCACGCCGGCCAGCAGCATCTGCGTCTGCGCCATTTGCGTCGGATCGGTGTCGTAGAGCTTGAGGTAGGCGGCGATATCCTCCAGCGAGAAGCCGAGGTTCTTGCCCCGCAGGATCAGCTTCAGCCGCGCCCGGTCGCGCCGGGAATAGGCGCGCGCAACGCCGCGGCGCGCCGGCGCGATCAGTCCCTTCAACTCGTAGAAGCGTATGGTCCGGGTCGTCACGCCGAACTCGGCCGCCAGCTCGCCGATGGTGAAGAGCCGATCGGCGTCGTCCGGCGCGGACGGCGGACGCTTCGTGCGTTCCGGTTGCAGGATGGATGTCATGCCTTCCGCCGCGCCGCTTCTTCGGCCTTCAGTTCCTTCTTCGAGAGCTTGCCGATCATGGTCTTCGGCAGCTCCGCACGGAATTCGATTTCCTTCGGCATCTCGATCTTCGACAGCTTGCTCTCCAGGTGCTTGAGGATGTCGGCTTCCGTGGCCGTCATGCCGGCCTTCAACTTGATGAAGGCCTTCGGGGCCTCGCCGCGGTACTCGTCCTTGATGCCGATGACCGTCACCTCCTCGACCGCTGGATGCTCGTAGACGGCCTCCTCGATGCGGCGCGGGTACACATTATAGCCCGAGCAGATGATGAGGTCCTTGATGCGATCGACGATGAAGATGAATCCCTCCGCATCCATGATCCCGACATCGCCCGTGCGCAGGAAGTCGCCCACGAATTGGTTGGCGGTCTCCTCAGGCCGCTTCCAGTAGCCCTTCATCACCTGGGGGCCCTTGACGCAAATCTCGCCCTTTTCGCCCAGCGGCACCTCCTTCGCCGGATCGGCAAGGTCCCGCAGCGAAACGATGGTGCCGGGCAGCGGCTGGCCGATGGAGCCCGCTTTCACCGGCCCTTCCACGGGATTGCAGGTCACGCTGGGGCTGGCCTCGGAGAGGCCGTAGCCCTCTACAACCTTGCAGCCCGTCAGCCGCTCGAATTTCTCCTTCACCTCGACCGGGAGCGCCGCGCCCCCCGAGACGCAATACTTGAGCGAGGAGAGGTCGAAGGTCGCCAGCTTGGGGTGGTTGAGCATGGCGTTGAACATGGTCGGCACGCCCGGCATCACCGTGGGCTTGGCCTTGTCGATGAGCTTCATGGCGTCGTCGAGCACGAAGCGGGGCATGATCACGAGCTCGGCGCCTTCCTGCAGCGCGACGTTCATGACGGCCGTCATCGCGAACACGTGAAAGAACGGCAGGGCCGCCAGCGTGCGCTCCTCCCCCTCCTTGAGGTTGGTCGCCCACGCGGCGCCCTGCTGGCAATTGATCGAGATGTTCGCATGCGTGAGCATGGCCCCTTTCGGCGTTCCCGTGGTGCCGCCCGTGTATTGCAGCACGGCGACATCTTCATCGGGGTCGATCACGGGTGCCCTGAAGGTCGCCGGGTCCGCAGGCACGTCGGCGTCCAGGACAATGTTGGCTGCTGCGGACGATTGCGTCGGGTGGGCCAGTTCCTTGCCCCGGAACAGCCTGAAGAGGACGGATTTGGCGGCCGGCAGCAGTGCGGGAAACGATGCCACGATCGCCCGCTTCAGCGTCCCGGCCGCCATGAGCCCCTCGACCTTGTCGAAGAGGACGCGCAGATCGAGCGTCACCATCAGCTCCGTGTCGCTGTCTGCGACCTGGAACTTGAGTTCATCGAGGGTGTAGAGGGGGTTATAGTTGACGATGGTGCCGCCGGCCTTAAGGGTGGCGAAGTAGTAGATAATGAACGTTGGACAGTTCGGCATGAAGAGGCCGACTTTGGTGCCCCGCTTCACGCCAAGCCGCTGGAGGCCCGCAGCCGTCCGGTCGACCAGGCGGCCGATCTCCCCGTAAGTCAGCTTCTTGCCAAGGAAATTGGTGCACGTGCGGTCCCGATGGCGGGTCACCGAGGCGGCCAGGAGGTTCGCCATGGCGACCGGCTCGAAATCCTGGTCCCATTGCACGCCTGGCGGATAGTGCCGCACCCAGGGATAGCGCCCCGCTGCGGTGGCTTCCGCAACTGCTGTCACATCCGTCTCCTTTTTGCCCCGGGGAGAGGCCACCTGCCCGCTCACGGGAGGGCGATCCCGGCCCTCGCATTCAACACGCTTTTCCCGGAACTTGCCACCGCCAGGAGGGCCTCCGAATGAGCGCGAATACGCCAGATTTGCGCTCTACGGCCGCACTTTGCATCGGCTAGACTATTCGGGCTTTTGTGTATATGTGGACCCGAGCAAACCTTCCGGGCGCGCCTGGACTGGTCACAATCGTTAACCGACAGGGTCCCAGACATGCCCGCTTCCGGGCAGGGTGGGAGAGCGAGATGGACGAAGTAGCCACCAAGATTGTCGACATCCTCAAAAAGCATATGAAAGAGCCCCGGGACGATATCGGGCTCAGTACGGCTCTGACGGATCTGAAAATCGAGTCTCTCGACCTTGCTATGATCGTCTTCGACATTGAGGACAGCTTCGGTATCGAGATTCCCTACAACGCCAACGAAGAAGCGTCCGACTTCAAGACCGTAGGGTCGGTGGTCGATCGCGTTCGCGCCCTCATGACAGCCCCGGGAGCCGCCGCGGCCAAGGCGTGACGGGCAGCGGGTGGCCTTTCCTCGCGCCGGCTGGCGCACTGACCAA
The DNA here is from genome assembly GCA_963782855.1 of uncultured Alphaproteobacteria bacterium. Taxonomy (GTDB): domain Bacteria; phylum Pseudomonadota; class Alphaproteobacteria; order Rhizobiales; family Hyphomicrobiaceae; genus AWTP1-13. Next base: position 58,675 of record CAWALW010000017.1, read on the forward strand.
GAGAACATGAGTTAGATGACGGTTTCTGGCGGACCGCGCCGCGTGGTCGTTACGGGTATGGGCGTGGTTACGCCCATCGGCACAACGGTGGCGGAGTTCTGGGCCGGGTGCCGCCGTGGCCAGGTCGGAGTGGGGGAGCTGGCAGGCTTTGACGTTCAGGATCTCAAGATCCTGATAGCCGCCCAGATCAAGGACTTTGATCCCAAGGTGCGCCTCAAGCATTTCAGGCGCGACAAGATCATCATGCACGCCGATCGGTATTCCTGGTTCGCGGCAGCCGCCGCAGATGAAGCCGTAGCCATGGCGGGCCTCGCGGTTCCTTTCCAGGATCCTTACCGGGTGGCGTGCATCATAGGGTCCGGTGGGGCTGGCCTGGTGGCCGTCGAAGCCGCCTATCACGACCTATTCGTCAAGAACAAGCGCGCAACCCATCCCTTGACGCTGCTGCGCATCATCGGCTCGTCCGGCGCGGCTCACGTCGGCATCGAGTATGGTGTCAAGGGGCCGACGTTTGCTACCTGCAGTGCCTGCTCGACGGCGGCGCACGCTATAGGGGTCGGCCGCGACTACATTCGACACGGCCTGGTCGATACTGCCATTGTCGGCGCTTCCGAGGGCGTGATCAGTTACGGCACGATGCGGGCCTGGCAGGCGATGCACGTTCTGTCGCCTCAGGGCATCTTTCCTTTTGCCAAGAAGCGCAATGGCACCGTTCTTGGCGAGGGCGCGGGCATCCTGGTGTTGGAGTCGCTCGAGCATGCCAAGGCGCGTGGCGCCACGATACTGGCGGAGCTCTCGGGATTTGGCATGACTTCCGACAGCAAGGATATGGTCAATCCCGACATCGAGGGGCCCAAGGAGGCGATGCGGTTGGCGCTGGAAGACGCTCGACTGGCGCCCTCGGACATCGACTATCTCAACGCCCATGGCACGGCGACGACCATCAACGACGTGAATGAGACGCGGGCCATCAAGGCCGTGTTCGGCGACCACGCCAACAAACTGGCTATCTCCTCGACCAAGTCGATGCACGGCCACCCGCTGGGCGCGGGCGGCGGCATCGAGGCGATCGCGTGCATCAAGGCCATGCAAGAGGGCTGGGTGCCTCCGACCGCCGGCCTCGACGAGGCTGACCCCGAGTGTGACCTCGACTACGTGCCGAACGTGGGCCGCGACAAGACGGTCACCTACGCCATGTCGAACTCGTTCGCCTTCGGCGGGCTTAACGCGGTGCTCGTCTTCGGCCCTCCGCCGGCCTGATCGCGGGCGCGGTTAGCCCTTCTCGAACAATTCGGGCAGCCGCTCGGCGAGAGCTGACGCCAGCTCATCGAGCGCGCTGGTGCGCCGCGGCGTGACTTGCGCGAGCGCACTGAGAAAAGCGTCCGGCCCAAGCTGCGAGAACGCGAGCCGGCGATACCAACCCTTCGATGTCACGAATGCGCGGAAGCTTTCCTCGCGCTTCTCGTGCACGCATCCGTCCGGTGCCACTACCCACGACGGCAGGCACGCGCTGACGGCCTCCGCGATCATGCTCGTGGAGTCGTCGGTGACCAGGATCGCATCAGACCTCGAGAGGATTTCGGCACGGCACCTGCCGTCCCGAACGCCATGAAGCGTTCGACGCCCGCGCTGCTGTCCGCAACCAGCGCAGAGAGGACATCAGCGGCATGCGCGCTCGTTCGGCGGGAGGTCGTAATGAGCCAGCGGGTCCCCAGGGTCTTCTGGCCGTCGCGCAGGAAGTCGGCAAGCTTCAGCCAATCGCCATCCTGATAGCGCAGCGCGCCGGAATCGCCGCCGATCAGCACGCCCACCAGACGCGGCGGGTGATCGGGTCCGAACGGGGTCGCCGCTTGCGAACGCGGCGCCGGTTCGATGGCCGATGGCGGCAGGGCGATGAGGTGGTTGGGCTTGGAGGCGAGGCTCTGCTCGGGGACGACCACGACGCGCACCCACTCAGGCGCGAGCCGTCTGAGCGTGCCGTAGAAGATATTCGGCGCATTCAACATGCGCGCCGCCGCCGCATTGGCCGCCAGCGTCTCGCCGCCCGCCGAAACCACGACATCGGCTTCCGGGACGTCCTGTGCGCCGACGCCGTAGCCGAGCCTCAGGACGTGCGCCGGAGAAACACCGATGTTGAGGAGTTGCTGCAGGACCCTGCTGGCAACGAGCGAACGGCGCCGCACGACGCAGGCGCCGTGGTCTCCACCGGACGCAGCCTCGCGATGGCCGCGACCAGGCCCTCCGCACGGTTATAGTGGCCGGGCTTGTCGTCCGTCAGCAGCAGGACGCGGATAGGTTTGTTCGGCACTTGAGCGAGTTGCGTGGGTCCGGCAGGCCTGCGCCCGGTCGGGCTGGTGGGCCCGGCAGGACTCGAACCTGCAACCAGACGGTTATGAGCCGCCGGCTCTAACCATTGAGCTACGGGCCCGATCCCAGTGGATGGCGGCCCTCTACTACACCACTTCGCTGCCTGTTGGAACGCTTGCTTCGGCCTTGTTCGGCCAAAAGTTTCGTGTCTTCTGCCTCGTCCCAGGCTGTCTTGAGGAAATAGAGTCCGTGGCTCATCCCCGACTATGTCGCCGCTCGCTTCTCGCCGCCGCGGCGGCCATGATCGCCATGTTTGGCGCGAGCAGCGAGGCCCAGGAAAGCAAACGCATGGAACGCACGATCACCGTATCGGCGACCGGGAACGGCGAAGGTGCAGCCGGACATCGCGCGCATCTCCGCCGGCGTCGTGACCGAGGCCGCGACGGCCACGAGAGGCCATCGACCGCAACAAGGCGGGCATGACCAAGTTCATCGACGGCATGAAGACGGCCGGCGTGGAGGCGCGCGACATCCAGACCACCGCGTTCAATGTCGAGCCCCGCTATACGCAACCCAAGGACGGCCGACCCGGCACGATCAATGGCTATCGCGTGGTGAACCAGGTGCGCCTGACCGTGCGCAACGTCGGCCGTCTCGGCGAGATACTCGATGAGGCGATTGCGCTCGGCGCAAACCAGATCAACCAGATCGCCTTCGATGTCGCCGAGCCCGAGCAGGCGCAGGATGAAGCCCGCAAGCAGGCGATCGCAAAAGCGCGCCAGCGCGCCGAGCTGTATGCAACGGCCGCCGGTGTCAACCTTGGACCGGTGCTGCGCATCGCGGAAGGCGACGGGCCCTCGGTGCCCGATGGCCGCATGATGATGCGCGCTGCCGTCCCGATCGAGCCCGGTACCCGGACCTTGGAGATCGAGGTCCACGTCACCTACGAACTGCGGTAGGCATCCCGATGGCTCCGGAACTGTTACTCGCGTTCGCTGCCGCCTGCGTGCTCCTTGCTCTCACGCCTGGGCCGAACATGGCGCTGATGATCGCGAACACGCTGAGCAGTGGATTGCGCGGCGGCTTCATCACGCTCGCCGGTACGACGACCGGGCTTGCCGTGCTCGTTGCGGCCGCGGCGGCCGGCATGACGTCGGTCATGGTGTTCATGTCCACCTGGTTCGACGTCGTGCGGTGGGTCGGCGCGCTCTACCTTGTGTATCTCGGCGCAAGCCAGCTCTGGCGGCTGTGGAAACGGCCGCCGTCGGCCGTATCGCTCGAGCCGTCCGCGCCCCGCGGGAGTTGGTATTTCCAGGGCCTGGCGGTGAGCCTGTCGAACCCGAAGGTCATTCTGTTCCTGGGCGCCTTTCTCCCGCAGTTCGTCGACACGCGCGCCGATCCGGTGGGGCAACTCGTTGTTCTGGCGGTCCTGTTCGTCGTCGTGCTCGCCATGGTGGACGTAATGATCACGCTGGCTGTGGCCAGAGCGCGAACGACCTTCGGCGCTGCGCATCTGCGCCTGCTCGATGGCGCGGCCGGCGTATTCCTGCTGCTCGGCGGCGTGGCGCTGGCGGCAATGCGCCGGCCGTGATAGTGGCTGCACGTCCTCCAATCTCTTGATGGCCGCCATGAAACGCATCGGCTTCACCTCGGGCTCCTTCGATCCGGTCACCAATGGCCATCTCGACGTGATCGCGCGCGCGGCGCGCATGGTCGATACCTTGGTGGTCGGCATCGGCGTTCATCCGGGCAAGACGCCGCTGTTCCCGCCGGAGGAGAAGATCGAAATGCTGAAGCAGGAGACCGGCGCGATCGCGCGCCGGAGCGGATGCAAGATCGAGATCGTGACGTTCGACAATCTGACCGTCGACGCGGCCGAGGCTGCGGGCGCGACACTGATCTTCCGCGGCCTCCGCGATGGCACCGACTTCGACTACGAGATGCAGATGGCCGGCATGAACGCCGCGATGGCCGCGCGCATCGACACGGTGTTCCTGCCGGCCAGCCCCGGCGTGCGCCACATCACGGGAACGCTCGTGCGGCAGATCGCCCAGATGGGCGGGGACGTCTCGGGATTTCGTTTCTCCCGCCGTGGCCAAGCGTCTCAAGGCGAAGGCAGCCAAGAAAAAGGCCTGAGCGGCGTGGTTGCGAGCGCGCCGCAGAAAGGCCATAAGCCCGGCATTGATGCTGCGGCGCCGGGCCCAGAGGCCCTTCCGAAAATCCTTCCCAACCGATCAGCTGGAGTTCTTCGTGATCCGACCCCTGCTCAGCAGCGCTTGTTGCTCTGGCCGCCTTCGCCCCCGTGGCGCTTGCCCAAACTCCCGATCCGCAGAACACGCTCGTGATCGAGCTCAAGACCGGCAAGGTGCTGGTCAAGCTGCGGCCTGATCTCGCGCCCAAGCACGTCGAGCGCGCAAAGGCTCTTGCGAAGCAGGGCTTCTACAACGGCATCAAGTTTCATCGCGTGATCGACGGCTTCATGGCGCAGACCGGTGATCCGCACCGGCACAGGAACCGGCGGCTCGAAGCTCCCCGATCTCCCGGCGGAATTCTCGCGCGAGCCCTACAAGCGCGGCAGCGTGGGCGCTGCCCGCACGCAGGACCCCAACACCGCCAACAGCCAGTTCTTCATCTGCTACGACGGCTGCCGGCCCCTCACGGCGAAGTACACGCTGTGGGGCGAGGTCATCGAGGGCATGGAGCACGTCGACAAGATCACGCGCGGAGAGCCACCGCGCACCCCCGACGTGATGGTGAAGGTGTACCTTCTTTCCGACGCGAAGAAGTAACGCCGCACGCGGCAGACGCAAAAAGCAGGCAGAGGCAGCCCCACCTCGTTGAGGAGATCGTAATGGCCGCAGTCAAAGACCCCGAGAACACGCTGATTTTGGAGACCACGAAAGGGCGCGTCGTCATTGCCCTGCGTCCCGACCTTGCACCCAAGCACGTGGAGCGGCTCAAGACGCTGGCACGCGAAGGGTTCTACGACGGCATCGTCTTCCACCGCGTCATCGACGGGTTCATGGCGCAGACGGGGTGCCCGAAGGGGACCGGGACCGGCGGTTCGAAGTATCCGGACCTTCCGGCCGAGTTCAACGCCGAGCCGCACGTGCGCGGCGTTTGCTCGATGGCGCGCGCGCAGAGCCCCAACAGCGCCAACAGCCAGTTCTTCATCTGCTTCGACGACGCCAGCTTCCTCGACAAGAACTATACCGTCTGGGGCAAGGTGACCGAGGGCATGGACAACGTCGACAAGATCAAGCGCGGCGAGCCCGTGCAGAACCCCGACAAGATCAAATCCATGAAGGTGGCGGCGGACGTCGCCTAGACCAGGCGAGCGCGCGGTCACGAACGCTCGATTGCCGACCGAGGATGCGCACCGACCTCTTCGACTTCGACCTGCCCGACGACCGCATCGCGCTCGAGCCCGCCGATCCGCGCGACAGCGCCCGCCTTCTGTTGGTCAAGCCGGGCGACGGTCTCGAAGATCGTCAGGTGCGCGAGTTACCCGAATTGCTTCGCCCGGGCGATGCGCTCGTGTTCAACGACACGCGGGTGATGCGCACGGCCCTCGCGGGTGAACGCTGGCGCGACGGCAATCGCGCCCGCGTGTCCGTCAACCTGCACAAGCGCGTGGACGCAAGCCGCTGGCGCGCGTTCGCACAGCCCGCCAAGCGGTTGGCTGTGGGAGACCGCATCCAGTTCGGTCACGATGGACGCGTGTGTCTCCTCGGAACCCTTGATGCCACCGTGTCCAAGATCGGTGAGGCGGGCGAGGTCGAGCTCTCCTTCAGCATGCACAGCGCCTACCTCGATCAGGCGATCGAGGCGCTGGGCGACCCGCCGCTGCCGCCCTATATCGCCAAGCAAACGTGCCGTTTCTGCCGCGGACGCCGATCGCTACCAGACCATCTATGCGCGCCGCGAAGGTGCAGTGGCGGCGCCCACAGCGGGGCTTCACTTCACGCCCGAGCTTGTTCGCCACCTTGGATCAGGCCAACATTTCCCGGCACTTCGTGACCCTGCATGTCGGCGCCGGCACGTTCCTTCCCGTGAAGACTGAGGACACGGACGGCCACCGCATGCACGCCGAATGGGGAGAGGTGACAGCGGACGTTGCTGACGCGCTCAACGATGCGCGGGCGAAAGGCGGTCGCATCGTTGCCGTGGGGACCACCTCGCTTAGGCTGCTGGAAGCGAGCGCGGACGACGGCGGCAAACTCAAGCCTTTCGCCGGCGAGACCGAAATCTTCATTACGCCCGGCTACAGGTTCAAAGCCGTCGATCTGCTGCTGACGAATTTTCACACTCCGAAGTCCACGCTTTTCATGCTGGTGTCGGCATTCAGTGGGCTCGATACGATGAAGGCCGCATACCGGCATGCGATTGCGTCCGGCTACCGCTTCTATTCTTATGGCGACGCCTGCCTGCTCCATCCTGCGCCGCGCTAGCCGATGACAGAGCCCTTCTCATTCGCCTTGCAGCAAAGTCGACGGCGGTGCGCGTCTCGGCGAGATCACCACGGCGCATGGCAAGATCAGGACGCCCGCCTTCATGCCCGTTGGAACCGCGGGCACCGTCAAGGCCGTCTACGTCGATCAGCTCGTGGCCGCCGGCGCGGATGTCATCCTCGGCAACACCTACCATCTGATGCTGCGCCCCGGCGCGGAGCGTGTCGCGCGCCTCGGCGGGCTGCACGAGTTCATGCGCTGGGACAAGCCGATCCTCACCGACAGCGGCGGGTTTCAGGTCATGAGCCTGGCCAAGCTCCGCAAGATCACGGATGACGGCGTCACCTTCCAATCGCATCTCGACGGCAGCAGCCACGAGCTGACGCCCGAAAGGGCGATCGAGATCCAATGCCTGCTCGGCGCCGACATCCAGATGCAGCTCGACGAGTGCCTGGCGCTGCCGGCTGGGGATGCCGAACTGAAGGGCGCGGTCGAGCGTTCGATCGCGTGGGCGGCCCGCTGCCAGCGGGCGTTCGAGCGGCAGCGCGACCAAGGTGCGGCCGGCGCCGGACAGGCCCTTTTCGCCATCGTGCAGGGCGGCACGAACCCCGAGCACAGGAGGCGCTCGGCCGAAGCCCTCGTGGCGATGGATTTCGCAGGCTACGCCGTCGGCGGCCTAGCGGTCGGCGAGACTGCCGGAACTCATGCTGGAGACCCTCGACTACACGGCGCCGCTGCTGCCGCCCGACAAGCCTCGCTACCTGATGGGCGTCGGCACGCCCATCGACATCATCGAAGCGGTGGCGCGGGGCATCGACATGTTCGATTGCGTGCTGCCGACGCGGTCGGGGCGGCATGGCCAAGCCTTCACCTGGGGCGGCAAGCTCAATCTGCGCAACGCGAAGTACGCCGACGACCCAGCTCCGCTCGATCCCGACGAGTCGCTGTCCGGCCGCGCGCGACTATTCCCGAGCCTACCTGCACCACCTCGTGAAATCAGGCGAGTATCTCGGCGCCATGCTGCTGTCGTGGGCGAACGTCGCGTTCTACCAGGAGCTCATGCAGGCCATGCGTGAAGCGATCGCGGATGGCCGCTTTGCATCCTGGGCGCACGAAACCAAACTGCGGCTTGCCGCTGCGGCGTGACGGGCGGGCGGGTCGACGCCGCGCTCACGTCCTCTTGCGGAAGGCAATCGCCGCTTCCACGCGATTGCGGACCTGCAGCTTCTGCATGATGGTGGTCATGTAGTGCTTCACGGTCTTCTCGCCGATCTGGAGCGTCTTGGCGACTTCCCGGTTGGTCATCCCGCGCGCCACGTGGTCCAGAATTTGCTCCTCCCGCTTCGTCAGCTCCGGCAAGCCCTCCTCCGGCGCCGGCGTGCGGAGCGGACGGCGGTTGGACGCCAGCAGGCGTGCGGCGAGCGTCGGCGTGACGTAGTGCTCGCCGCGGGCAATCGTGCGCAGCGTATTGATGAGCTCCTGGCCGCTGGTGCCCTTCAGGATGTACCCGCGCACGCCGGAGGTCATCGCCTGCTGCACGTGCTCTTCTCTCTCCGAGACGGTCAGCATGACGATCTTCGTCGCCGGGCAGGCCCTGGAGATGGCTTGCGCTGCTTCGATGCCTCCACCTGGCATGCTGACATCGAGCAGCATGATCTCGGGCTGTTCAGACTTGGCGATGCTTAGGGCATCGTCCGCGTTGGCGCCTTCTCCCACGAGCCGAAGGATGCCCGATCGCGAGAGCGTATGTGCCACGCCCTCCCGGAAGAGTGGGTGATCGTCAATAACGGCAACGCGGATCGGTACCAGACATCGCTTTTATGCCTCAGGTGCGTCGCGAACTTCGAACCGGGCGGTCACGCTCGTGCCGACACCGGGTCTCGACGAAAGATCGAAGGTGCCACCGAGTGAATTGACCCGATCGCGCATGCCGATCAATCCAAGGCGCGCATCCTGACCGTTCTTGGCGCCGGGATCGAACCCGCTGCCGGTGTCCGAGATGGCGATCTCCACGACGCCATCGCGATGCGTGCCCCGCACCGTCTGGCCCAGGCCGCCGGCGTGCTGGTAGGCGTTGTTGAGGGCGCCTTGCGTGAAGCGGTAGAGGCAGGACTTGAGCGTAGGCGACAGGCGAAGGGGAAGGCTCTCGATCTCGCAGACGACGCGGGTGCCCGTCCGGCGTTCGTGGTTCAGCGCGGCAAGGCGCAAGACATCCGCGGGCGAAACAGGTTCCAATTCCGGCAGGATGAGCCCGGCCGAGATGCTGCGGATGTCGGCGAGCGAGTCCGTCAGTGCCGCCTTGATGCGTTCATAGTCGGCCAGACCGGGGCTGCGGTCCGCGCCTGGGGAAAGCGCGTCGAGCCGGAGCAGTGCAAATGCGATGAGCTGCGCCGGCCCATCGTGCAGTTCCGAGCCGACACGGCGCAGGAAGGCCTCGTGCGTCTCGGCGGTACGCACGTACTGGGCGTCGAGGCGCCGCTGCAAGCTATCGCTCTGCGCGAGGAGGTGGCTTATCCGAGACCCGCCTTCGTGCAGCGCATGTTGCTGAGCCTCGACCGTCCGCCCGACGCTAGCGGCGAGAACAAGAAGACCGGCGAGCAGTCCGAGCTCGATGACCGCAAGGATGTTTCCCAGGTCGATGGGCAATCCGAAGTGTCGCTTGAGCGACAAGCTCATGATCGCTATGGCAACCACGGCGGCGGCGATTGCGCCCAACAGGTAGGGATAGGGGCCAAGCCGTGACGCGACCTTCGCGCACGAGCGCCGAAGGGTCGTGTCCCAGGTGCTCGGGAGGGAGCGAAGCATTGGCGGGGGTATCCTGCTTCGGGGTTAGCGATCGCGCGTCGCCAAGGTCAAAAGAGATGCAAAACGACGTCTGGTCAATAGGTTATATGCTGGAATGGAGACGAAATATGAATAAGTGTTGCGCCGCCGCAATGATTGTCGAACGGCGCTCTGCGCGGCCCCTCACGTAGCCCCTCACAAGGCTCCCACAGGCAATCCGAGCCGGTCGGCTTATCACCGGGAGGGCGCTGGCTTCCGTCAAAGGGCGGTGCATGTTACAAGCCGCGCCCGCCCGAGGTATCATCCTGCCAGGGCAGAGCGGGCCCGTAGCTCAGCGGTAGAGCATCTGACTTTTAATCAGGTGGTCGTTGGTTCGATCCCAACCGGGCTCACCATTGCTTTCAGTGGCTTAGGCTTTCGTGATTAGCGTCCCTTTTGCCCTGGTCAGTGCGGGGTAGGCAGCGCAGCGCAATTTTCCACCTCCGGCATCAAAATCTCCGGACTTGTGAGCTGGATCACAACGTGGGGTCTCGCTCTCCAGCATGATTTCAGCCACAGCGACGGGATGGACCCAGCCGCGATGTACTGGAGAGACAGCCATGAACACGAACATTCGCTCACTGTCGCTGGACGAGGTTGACACGGTATCCGGCGGAACGAAGGCCACCACTTTCAAGGGCAAGAGCGGCACCACGTATAGCCGGCAACCCACGGGTACGATCAATGTGAACCTGCCGAACGGCGACGTTCTACAGTTTGGCGAGAACGGCATTGCGGCACGGATCGGCGGCAAGTGGGTACTGTAGGCGATTTGGCCCGTATCCCGCTTCCGATATGGGCCGCCTGCCGTCAATTCGAGCGGAAGCCGCGACCTCAGTTGCGCCGCCAAAATCGGCGCTGAAACGGAACCGTTTTGGGAGAGCGGCGGCGTTGAAACCCAATCGGGCGCACCGAACGGGAGCACATCTAGGCCAACAGGCGCCGTCTCTAACAAAGCTGGCCCCGCAATGCCGAGAAGTAACATTCCCAAGCTCGAAGCCTTGATCGCTACTCAAGCCCATTGGACCGCGCCGAGCGCAAACACACATGCAGATGGCTAGACGAGAGCGTGGGTGCATGACCGGCTCCACGCTACTGACCGTCTTCTAATGGCAAGTAACGGCGAGACCGCCAGCGCCCCGGGCCGGTTCACCAAAAACTTGGCGTGGCCTTTGGGACCACCCCGAGGTCCCTTCCCCGTCACAGCGTGCGGACCGTGCCCAGCGCCTTCTCCACTTGCAGCGTCAGACCATCCAGCGGGTGACGGATGACATTGGCATGGCCTTTGGAGATGCCCGTCTCCAACTTGGACACCCACAAACATCAAAATAGTGGCTCTGAAACATGACGTTAGAAAATATGCGCGCGAATGCCGCAGGCATAAATCATGCGGCGCACCATTGTTTATGTTGCAACGCACAATAACTCGCTTATATTGACGTTAAGGTCAACTTAGGACGACGAACAGGAGGTTGTCATGCAACTCGAAGACACTGGCCTCAGGGCCGCGATCAGGAATGCCAGCACGCTGGTCCAGGAGACGGCTGCGAAGTCGGAAGCCGCGGCGATCGACGCCGTCGAGCGCGCGGAAGCAGCGTTCGGCACCGCGCAGGCGACGTGGAACGAGGCGCGCGATCTCGGCAGCGAGGTCGTCCAGGCCGTCGGCCATGCCGGCCGCACGTCGTTCAACGGCGTCACGGAGTTCGACAGTGTGCTCGGCCGCTACGGCAAGGACGCGCTGACCGACACCATCGAGTTCGGCCGCCAGAGCCTGCAGGCCAAGAGCGTGAAGGATCTGGTCGAACTCAACGTCGCGTTCATGTCGCGGCGCAGCCAGGCGATGTTCGCCTCGGTGAGCGAGCTCAACGCGATCGCGCAGGCCAAGACGGTGGCAGCCTGGTCGCCGCTCGGCGAGACGCTGCGCAAGGCCGGCGAGAAGACGTCGCCAGGCCACCGCCTAGTCGCGAGGGCCGCGGGGTAGACTGCGGGCACGGCGCTCCACCACGCGATGGTGGAGCGCTTCTTCCGAGTACGCTGCGGCCTACTTGAAGCCGAACACGTCCTGGTGGTAGCGGCCGCCTTCGATCATGCCTTCGAGCCACTCGGAGGACTGCTCCAGCGTGGTGCCGCGCTTCTCCATGTGGATGCGGATCAGCGTCTCGCGCACGGCCGGCGCCATGAAGCGGCCGTCGCCGCACACGAACACCATGCCGCTGTTCTCGAGCGCCGCCCACACCTGCTCGCGCGCCGCCCAGATCGCGTCCTGCACGAACCGGTGCGGATGACCCGTCGGAGCTGGAGAAGGCGCGTGTGCACCTTGGCGACGCCCTGCTCCTCCCAGCCCTGCATCTCGTCGCGGTAGAACCAGTCGTGGTCGGGATGCCGGCAGCCGTAGAACAGCAGCGCGGTCGACGTCTCGATGCCCTTGGCGCGCTGCGCCGCGCGCTCCTGCAGGAAGCCCCTGCAGCGGCGCAAAGCCGGTGCCGGGTCCCACCAGGATCAGCGGCGATCTCGGGATCCTCGGGCGGCGCGAACGGCGGATTGGGCCGCCGCACGAAGCCCAGGATTTCCTCGCCCGGCTTCGACCGCGCGCAGGTGCGAGGAGGCGACGCCCTGGTAGAAGCCGCTGCCCGACCAGGCCGGCGCCGCCACCGTGCCGACCGTCAGATTGATGGCGTCGGGCGAGGCCAGCGGCGAGGACGAGATCGAGTAGAAGCGCGGCCGGATGGCGCGAGGTCATCTCCAGCAGGCCCGTCGAGCGTCAGCTCGATCGCCGGGATAGCGCATCAGCAGGTCGTAGACGGTGACGCGCTTGTCGGTGATGTCGCGCGCGAACGCCTTCTTGGCCTCCTCGTCCTCGGCCGATGAGCTTGCCAGCTCCTTGGTGGTGACGCGGGCAGCGCGTGTGCTCCATCAGCGCGCGCACGTCGCTGCGCGTGGCCGCGTCCTGCAGCTCGACGAAATCGGTCAGCAGCTGGCGCACGGTCACCGGCTTGCCGATCGGCAGATGCCGCATGCGGCTGCCCTGGCCGTCGAGCACCACGACCTGGTCGCGGCTGCAGGCCCAGCCGCTCGATGATGCTGTCGACGACCTCGGGCCGGTTGCGGGCATAGACCGCCAGGTGGTCGCCGGTGCGATAGGTCGACGTCCTTGGGCAGCCGGATCGTCATGTGGCGCGTGGAGGAGCGCGGCGCCTCCTTGCTGAAGTCCCACAGCCCGGTGGCGTCGCGCACCAGTTCGTCGTTGCCGATCACCTCCAGCCGATAGGCGGACTCGGGCAGCACGCTGGCGCGCGTCGCGTGCTCGTCGCTGAAGGCGATCTTGAGCTTGCGGCGCCGCGCGACAGCCGGCGGCGTCGCCCTCGCCCAGCGCCTTCCACAGCGTCGCCCATCCAGCGCTCGACGGCCTCGTCGAAATCGCCGTTGCCGTCGGCCTCGCCGCGCGGCAGCAGGTTCTTGGCGCCGGTCTGGCGCAGCGTGCTTTCGATCAGCTTGGGGAAGGCCTGGTAGGTCTTCCACTGCGTGTTGCCGACGCCGAGCACGGCGTAGGTGAGGTCGGGCCGCTCGACCTCGCCGATGCTGCTTCTCGCGGATCGCCGTCTCCATCTTGGTGGCGCTGTCGGGCGCGCTGCCGTTGTAGGTGGAGGTGACCACGACCAGCGTGCCGTTCTCGGGCAGGCCCATCGGCGTAGTCGTCGAGCGCCGCGTTGGTCACCTGGAAGCCGCTCGCCCGCCGCGCGGTCGGCGATCTGGCCGGCGATGTCGCGGCAGGTGCCGAGGCTGGTGCCGTAGAGCACCGTCAGCACGCGGCCTTCGCCCTTCACGCCCTGGTCCGCCGTCCGGCGCGGCGCCGTTGGCTGCGTCGACACGACGATCGGCGCGCGACGACTTGCCGATCGGCGCGCGATCGGTGCGCGGGCGCACCTTGATCTTGAAGCCCGTCGGGCTTGATCGTCAGCGATTCCTTGATCTTCAGCTGGTAGCGCGTGTGGTCGATCAGCTTGAAGCGCTGCAGCACCATGCCGAGCACCAGCGCCGCCTCCTGCATGGCGAACTGCCGGCCGATGCAGGCGCGCTGGCCGTTGCCGAACGGCTTGTAGGCGTTGACGGGGCGCGCCGCCTCCGCCTCGCGCGTGAAGTTGTCGGGATTGAACACTTCGGGGTCGGTCGCCCCACACCTTCGGGATCGCGATGCAGCATCGGCGCCAGCACGATGGCAGTGGTAGTGCTTCTTCAGCGGATACTGGCCGCCGAGCATGCGTGTCTTCCAGCGCGTGGATGCCGAAGGCCGGCGCGGTCGGCCACAGCCGCAGCGTCTCCTTCAGGATCTGGCTGATGTAGGTGAGCTGGTTGACCTGCTGATAGGTCGGCTTGACGGAGGGATCGGGACCCAGCACGCGGTCGACCTCGGCATAGGCCTTGGCCAGCACCTCGGGGTGGTTCAGCAGCGCGTAGATCGCGAACGACAGCAGGCCGCTGGTGGTCTCGTGCCCGGCGATCAGGAAGATGATGGTCTCGTCGCGGATCTGCGTGTCGTCGAGCCGCTGGCCCGTCTGCTTGTCGACGCCCGCCAGCATGAAGTTGAGCAGGTCCTTCTTGCTCGTCGTCCTCGCCTGCTTGCGCCGCTCCTTGATCAGGTCCTCGACCATGTCGTGCATGTAGCGCGTGTCGTCGCGCAGCTGGCGCTGCTCGCGCCGATTGATGAGGTCTTCCAGCGGCAGGCCGCGCGTCTGCATGGTGGTCTCGCAGCGAGCGCACCATGGCGTCGACGAAGGGATGGTTGCCGTCGCGATAGAACGAGTTGAAGCGGTAGTCGAAGCCGCACAGGCCGATGGTGTCGAGCGTCAGCGCGCGTCATGTCGTCGGTGACGTCGATCTCGTCGTCGGCGTTGAGGCGCTCCCACTTCAGCATGCACTGATCGGCGACATCGAGCATCGCGTCGTGGTAGCCCTGCATGGCGCGCTGCGCGAAGGTCGGCAGCAGGATGTTGTGCGACTTGACCAGCGCGGCTCCTGCGTGTCGGCGGTGAACAGGCCGTGCGCCACGCGGCCGCAGCCGCCGCAGCGACGCCGCGCGTGCTCTTCTCGAAGCGCGCCTCGTCGCTCAGCTCGTCGACCAGATCGAAGCCCGACACGACCACCATCGGCTTGCCCATCATGTCGAGCCAGAAGATGGGCCCGAGCTCGCGCGCGACAGCTTCATCATGTCCTGCACCGGCGCGTCGGCCCGCACCGACAGCATGTTGCCGATCATGAAGCTTGCGCGGCGGGCTGGGGATGGGATGCAGGGGGTTGTCGCTGGCCATACTGGCTACTCGCTGGCTCGATTTGCGGACGGCAGAGCAAATCTATGCATGCGCGCGCGGTGTGCTCCTGCCAACCGTGCGATGCGCTCGGCTGAGCTGCAGCAGCGCAACGGCGTAAGGCCGTCGCCGTGGTCATGCCAGGCGGCGCGGCAACCCTTGAGAAGTTCAGTCGGCCGCGGAACATTGAGTTGCGCCGCTGGCGCTCTGCGAGAATGACTGAAAGCAGCACGCGACTCGCGCGATCAGCCCAGGCGACGGAGCCTCGCGGGAGGAGCCTCCCATGAAACACCTGAGCGGCGTTGACGCCTCCTTCCTGCATCTGGAGACGCCGGAGATGCCCATGCACGTGGGCAGCCTCAACATCTTCGACCTGCCCGAGGGCTACAACGGCGACTTCTACGAGGACGTGAAGGCGCACATCGCCGGGCGCATGCACCTGGCCGAGGTGTTCGAGCGCAAGCTGGCGCAGATGCCGTTCGAGCTGTCCGAACCCGGTGTGGGTCGACGACAACGACGTCGACTCGACTACCACATCCGCCGCGTCGTGCTGTCCAAGCCCGGCACCTTCCGGCAGCTCGAGCAGCTGGTCGGCCGCCTGCACTCGAGCCTGCTCGACCGCAGCCGGCCGCTGTGGGAGTTCTACGTCATCGAGGGGCTGCAGACCGGCCAGCCGGCGATCTACGCCAAGGTGCATCACGCCGCCGTCGACGGCCAGGCGGGCGTGGCGCTGGCCAAGGCCATCTACGACCTCACGCCCGAGCCGCGCCCGATCAAGCCGCCGCGCGCGCGCCAGCGCGGCAACCAGTATCAGCTCGGCGTGGCCGAGCTGGCGACGCGCGGCGATGCAGAACACCATGCAGCAGTACATCAAGCTGTTCACCACGCTGCCCGAACGCCATGCGGCGATGGCCAGCGTCGCCGATGCCCGAAGTTCGGCGGGCGGCAGTCCACGCAGCTTCGGGCTGCCGACCAACTGGACGCTCGGGCCCGAAGACGCCGCTCAACGTGTCGATCACCAACCAGCGCTCGTTCGCCGCCCGCTCGGTGTCGCTGGCCGAGGTCAAGCAGGTCGCCAAGGCGTGCGGACGTCACCGCTCAACGATGTCGTGCTGGCCGCCAGCGCCGGCGCGCTGCGGCGCTACCTCGACGACTACAACTGCAGCTGCCCGACCGCTCGCTTGACCGCCGGCGTGCCGGTGAGCCTGCGCGAGGCCGGCAATACCGACCTCAACAACCAGGTGTCGATGATGCTGGTGAGCCTCGCCACCGACATCGCCGATCCGCTCGAGCGGCTGAAGACGATCAACGCCTCGAGCAAGGCGGCCAAGGAGCTGACGGGCAGCCTCAAGGCGGCGATCCCGACCGACTTCCCCTCGTTCGGCGCGCCCTGGATCATGGCCGGGCTTCGCGCTGCTGTTCGGCCGCTCGCGGATCTCCGACAGATCTGCCGCCGGTCGCCAACGTGGCCATCTCCAACGTGCCGGGCGCGCCGGTGCCGCTGTACATGGCGGGCGCCAAGCTCGCCACCTACTACCCGGTGTCGATCCCCGCGCACGGCGTGGCGCTCAACATCACGGTGCAGAGCTACAACGGCTCGCTCGACTACGGCCTCACGGCCTGCCGCAGGGCGGTGCCGGACGTCGACGACCTCGCCGACTATCTGGTCGAGGCGCACGCCGAGCTGACGCAACCTGGTTCTCGGCGCCGCAGGCCGCCGCCGCGAAGCCGTCGGAGAAGGCGCCGCCGAGTCGCGCGCCGCGCGTCCAGCTGCTGCGAAGGCGCCTGCAGAGGCGCGGCCGAGCCAGGCCAAGCGCCGCCGAGCCGCCAAAGGCAAGGCTGCCAAGCCCGTCAACGGCGAAGCCGGCTGCGGCGAAACCAAGGCGCGCAGCGCACGCCAACCGTCCAAAGGCCGCAAAGCCGACGGCGCAAGCGGCCGCGGCAAAGCGGCGACGCCCGCCTGCCAAGCAAAGCCGATGCAAACCAAGGCGGCGGAGCGCTGTTGCCGCGCAGGCGCCAGGCACGGCCCCGGACAAAGCGCTGAGATCAGACGCGGTAAGCCTATTGCAAACGAACTCGATCTATCCTCAGTTGTCGATGGGCATGCCTGACCTGACCGCCGAGGCTGATCCGTGCAGACAGACCTGACAGAGCCGACGGTGCGTGCTCCCGGCGCGCTGCGGCTGGCGCTCGAGCTGCGCGCGCCGCTGGGAGCTGGGCGCCAGCCTCGCCGCGCTGCCGATCCTGATGCGTCGGCGCCGCGCGGGCGACGGCCATCCGGTGCTGGTGTTTCCGGGCCTTGCTGGCCTCCGACATCTCGACCGGGCCCGCTGCGCCGCTACCTGCAAGGACCGCAACTATGTCGCCGCACCGCTGGGAGCTGGGCCGCAACTTCGGTCCGCGGCCCCGGCGTGCTGGACGCGCTGCGAGCAGCCTGGTCGACAACGCTGCACGAGCGCTACGGCCGCAAGGTCAGCCTGATCGGCTGGAGCCTCGGCGGCATCTATGCGCGCGAGACGGCCAAGCGGTTGCCGACAAGGTGCGCAGCGTCATCACGCTGGGCACGCCGTTCGCCGGCGCACCCGCGCGCCACCAACGCCTGGCAGCTCTACGAGTTCGTGAGCGGCGAGCAGGTCGACGACCGCCGCGACTGGGACGACCTCAAGCGAGGCGCCGCCGGTGCCGACCACGTCCATCTACAGCCGCACCGACGGCATCGTCGCCTGGCAGTGCAGCGTGCAGGAGGCGGGGCCGCAGACCGAGAACATCGAGGTCGAGGCCAGCCACGTCGGGCTCGGCGTCAACCCGGCCGTGCTCTACGCGATCGCCGATCGCCTGGCGCAGCCCGAAGGCGCAGTGGCAGCCGTTCGACCGCAGCGGCCTGCGCCAGCTGGTCTACCGCGACCCAGCGACCGCCGACTGGTTCCCGGATTCACGCCTCGTCTGACCCGACCGGTGCGAGCCGCGGCTATCAGAACATGCGGCGGTTCTTGTAGACCCAGTCCGAGAGCTGGGCGACCCCGGCCTCGGCGCTGATGTCCGGCTGCCAGCCGAGCGTCGTTTCCAGCTTGCGGATGTCGCTGACGTAGACCTGCTGGTCGCCCGGTCGCCAGTCGTCCCAACTGCAGGGGAATCTTGCGCGCCGAGGCGCTCCTCCAGCATCGCGATCAGTTCGAGCAGCGACAGGACGTGTGCCGCGGGCCGCCGCCGACGTTGAACGCCTGCTCCGCCGACCTTGTCGGGGGCGCGGATGGCCGCCTCGTAGGCGCGCAGCAGGTCGTCGACGTGCAGCACGTCGCGCACCTGCTTGCCGTCGCCGTAGATGGTGATGTCGCGGCCGAGCAGTCGCGGCGATCACGAACCAGGCGACCCAGCCCTGGTCCTCGACGCCGAACTGGCGCGGGCCGTAGATGCACGACTGGCGGAACGAGGTCGCGCGCATGCCGTAGATGCGGGCGAAGTCGAGCACGTACTGATCGGCCGCGCCCTTCGAGCAGCCGTAGGGCGAGAGGAAGTCGAGCGGCTCGCTCTCGCTGATGCCGTGCGGCCGGTCGGCATAGGCGTAGCGGTTGCCGCGCAGCTCGACTCGGCGCCCGCGATCTTGCCGTAGACCTTGTTGGTCGAGGCGAAGATGAAGACCGCCTCCGGGCAGTGCAGGCGCACGGCTTCGAGCACGTTGAACGTGCCGAGCGCGTTGATCTCGAAGTCGGTGCGCGGGTCGATCGACCGAGGTCGTGACGGCCACCTGGGCGGCCAGATGCAGCACCGCATCGAAGCGGCCTCGGCCATGAGCAGCGATCGATGGCGTCGCGGTCGCGCACATCGACCTGCTCGAAATCGAAGGTGGTGCCGTCGCGCAGCCATTCGCAGGTTCTTGTCGGTGCCTGCCCGCGAGAGGTTGTCGAGCACGGTGACGTTCCAGTTCCGCGCGCCGAAGTAGCGGGCGGCATTGCAGCCGATGAAGCCGGCACCTCCGGTGATCAGGATTCGTTTGGTGGGCATTGTTCTTTTCCGAAGTTTTGACCCCGCCGGCTGCGGCAGAGCTTAAGGTTCAGCCCGCAATCGCCCGGCGCAGAACGCACGGCCGCATCCATTTCCGTCGCGGCCGCGCTCCGTACTCCGATGGGTTGTCAAGGGAGAGGGTTCAGCTGCCCTATACATAGGCCCTCTCTGCAACCCCGGCCCGGGAGTGACTACTGCACGTTTCATGCCGGCCTAGGTAACACGCGGCGTTGCATCCGGCAAGAGTAACCAGGAGGTCACATCGCAGGGCTTGCGTCGCCGTCGCCGCATGGACGCGCCTCGTTTCCCATGGCAGTGAATCGACCACCGGGGACGAAAGCTGGAGCTGAGGAATGCGCATATTAGTGACCGGTGGGGCCGGGTTCATCGGCACCCACCTTTGTCGCCGGCTGCTCGCCGACGGGCACCAGGTGTCCGTCGTCGACAATGAGATGCACCGGGAGCCGGGAGAATCTGCCGCCAGAAGCGTCGTTTGCCTACGGCGACGTCAGCGAGCTGTCGGACCTGGAGCCCGTCTTCGCGCAGCGGGGTGGATGCCGTGTGCCACATTGCCGGACAGGTGTCGATCATCCGCTCTTTCTGGATCCCGTCGCCGACCTGCGCACCAATGTCGAAGGCACGCTCAACGTGCTGCAGCTGTGCCTCAAGTACAAGGTGCCGCGCCTGATCTACGCCAGCTCGATGACGCTGTACGGGAACGTGCGGGACGCGTGCCGACGCCCGAGACCGAGCCGTGCCAACCCGATTCCTACTACGGCATCACCAAGCACGCGGCCGAGCGCTACGTGCATTCCACAGCGGAACGTCCCGATCTTGGTTTCGATTTCAGTGTGACGTCGCTGCGCATGTTCAGCGTCTACGGTCCGGGCCAGTCGTTCAGCAATCCCTATCAGGGCGTGCTCGGCATATTCCTCGGCAAGCTGCATGCGCGGCGAGCCGATCACCATTTTCGGCGACGGCGAGCAGACGCGCGACTTCGTCTATATCGACGACGTCGTCGATGGCTGGGTGCAGCGCGCTGAATACTCCGGCGGCGGCCGGCGGCGTCGTTCAATCTGGGCAGCGGTCGTTCGCTCACCATCAACGAGCTTGCCGACGCGGGCTATCGCGGCGATCGGCTATCCGCCCGGCGGCTATCAGATCAACCGCGCTCCCGTCCGGCCCGGCGAGCAGCGCAGTGTGCAGGCCGATGTTGGCCAGGCCGAATCGGTGCTCGGCTGGCGAGCCGCAGACGCCCTTCGAGCGGGACTTGCGGAGACGGTCCGCTGGGCGCGCGCGGAGTTCGCGGCGTCTACGCCGGCCGTCGCCGCGGTGGCAGCAGGTGCCTGATGAGAATACTCCTGGTGGTTGGTGTCGACCCGTGGACGCGCAGTGTGTCCACGGTCCACAAGTACGCGGTTGCCGCGAAGGCGCAGGGCCATGAGGTCGTCGTCTTCGGCCCGGCGCACTGGGAACTGCCGACGCTGAACTTCACGACCGATCTGTCGGACATCGACCTCGCGCTGTTCGTGGTGCAGGTGCCGTCTGATTTCCCCGACATGCCTTACCTGGCGACGCTGCTCGATGGCTTGCCGCGCGAGCGGCGGATGCTCGTGGACATGTGGGGACGCTTCAACGACACGATCCGTCTGGAGCATGACTTCAATCATCTGGAGAAGATCGACGGTCATCAGGGTTGGGAGTGGGAGGACGCCATGCAGGCCGTCTCCGACGTCATCTTGCAGCCCACGCTTTCTCCGCTGCGGCCCCAGGTGGGGTCGTTTCTGTTCCACGGCTTCGACCCGGGCTCCGTCCTGCGCGCGCATACGACGGCGCAAACAGGCGGCGGCGGCATGGGCGGACAGGAAGCCCTCGGCGTCCTGTATGTCGGCAGCAACTGGCAGCGCTGGGAACAGGTGCGCCGGTTTCTTGAGGGCTATGGGTCAGTGCGCGAACGCGTCGGGCAAGGCCTGCCT
The DNA here is from genome assembly GCA_963782855.1 of uncultured Alphaproteobacteria bacterium. Lineage (GTDB taxonomy): Bacteria > Pseudomonadota > Alphaproteobacteria > Rhizobiales > Hyphomicrobiaceae > AWTP1-13. The sequence continues at coordinate 79,537 of CAWALW010000017.1, forward strand.
CGTCGGCTGGGATTGGGACGAACGCCCGCAGTGGGCGGAGAAGCTCGGCATCAAGGGCGTCGATACCGACACGGCGTTTCTTGCGGACGTCGGCGTGGAATCGCGCAGCGGCGTGCGCTTCGACGAAGTGGTGGAGCTTCTCGGCAAGGCGCGGTTTGCGCCCGTCATCCACCGCCCGCTGTTCCGGCACCTGGGCCTCGTGACAAACCGGACGTTCGAGACGTTCTATGCCGACGCGATCCCGGTTCTGATGCTGCCGCGGGACTTTGTCGCCTCAATCTATGGTGAAGCCGGCCTTGCGCTGGTTCCGGGGCCAGGACTTGGCGGCGCACCTGGACGATGCACTCACGCGCCCGGAGTTCTACTGGGATGCGGTGCTGCAGGTTCGCGGCCATCTCGGGCGCCACCACTCCTATGCGCAACGCCTCGGAGAACTGGCGTCTTTGCCTGCAACCGCGCCACGCCGTGGAGCGGCGGCGTGAACATCCTGTTCGTGATGAAGCACCGGGGCAATGCCGGCAACACGCACGCGGTCGCCAACTACCAGCGCGTTGCTCCCCATCACGGACACTCGGTTGCGATCTACGGCACGCCCATCTGGTACGTGCCGGAGCTGCAATTCTCAACGGACATCAAGGATTTCGATCGGGTCGTCTACGTCTTCGAGTCGGACCCCTACCGCATCAAGACGCTGCATGAGGCGGTGATGCTCACGCACTTCCCAAGGAGCAAGCGGCTGATCCTCGACTCCGACGGCATGTACAATCCCGTCGTCAACATCGACGGCTACGATTTCAACCATCGCAACGAGGCAGAGCGCGAGTGGTGGATCGCGTACTTCGATGCGATCGGCGATCACGTCATGCAGACAACGGTTGCCAAGCCCACCAACCCGCGCGTCAGCGCGATGACGTTTTACGGCTACAACGAGGCTTTGCAGGTCGACCCGGCATCAGCCCGCCGAAGCAGTACGACATCCTGCACGTGGGCCATAACTGGTGGCGCTGGCGGCAGGTGTCGTCCGAGCTGTTGCCGGCCTTCGAGAAGATCCGCGACCAGGTCGGCGAGATCGGCTTCATCGGGCTGTGGTGGGATGCGCCGCCGCCCGAGGGACCCGCGGCGGGGCCGGAGGAGGCCTTCCACTCCGACCCGGAGGCGCTGCGGCGGCTGCGGATCAAGGTGACGAACGCGGTGATGTATCACGACGTGATCCACACCATGAGCTCGGCGCGCATCAACATCATGACCCAGCGGCCGGTGCTGTCGCACCTGAGGCACCTCACCCTGAAGTACTTCGAGATCTTCTGCGCCGACACGATCCCGATGCTCATGCTCGAGGAGGATCACGCCGTGGCCGTCTATGGCCCCGCCGGCGCGCGAACTGGTGCTGACGGGAAGGGTGGCGGAGAAGCTGCTGGATGCCCTGCGGCGCCCCGATCACTACAAGGGCGTCGTCGAGGACGTGCGCAAGCATCTCGTCACGCACTATTCCTACGACCGGCTGGTCGGCGAGCTGGTCGGCGCGTTGCGGAACTAGGGATCGCGTGGTGGCGGACGGACGGAGTCGCTCTGAATGAAGCTGGTGTTCGTCTACTGGGGCTACGAGAACGCCGGCAGCATGCTCGACCTGCGCGGGTACGCGCGGGCGGCGCAGGCGATGGGCCACGAGGTTTCGATCTACGGTCCACCGAACCCGGCGTTCGCGCTCGACTACTCCAAGCAGCTGAGCGGCGCCGACGCGGTGATCTTCGTGTTCGAGTGGACGACCGCGCTGCAATTCGGCGACCGCGTCGACTGGGTGCGTCTGCTCGAAGCGGTGCCCCGCAACCGCCGGGTCGTGATCGACTGCGACGGGGCCTACAACGAACCCATCACGTTCGGCGGCGACTACAATCACCTGCACGCCGGAGTCCAGCCGCTACTGGATCGACGTCTGCGACAGCATCTCGGACAAGATTTTTCAGCCGACGCTACGGCCCGAAGCGCAAGAACGTGCGGCCGTTCCTGTTCCACATCTACGATCCGACCTGGGAGGAGCCATTCGACTTCCCCGGCAAGGAATTCCGCATGATCTATGTCGGCCACACGAAGTTCCGCTGGCTCGGGATGTCGAAGGTGCTGCGCGCAATCGAGCGGGTGCGCGACCGGGTCGGCCGGGTGGCGCTGGTGGGCGAGGGCTGGGCCCACCCGGAAGACTGGATGGAGCATCCCGAGCACAAGCCGCGCTTCTTCGTGGATCGCGACTACCTCAAGAAGATCAACGTGGAGGCGCTGCCGGCGGTCTCCTACCGCGAGGTGCCTGACACGATCCGGAAGGGCGTGTTCAATCCGGTGGTTTACAGGCCGTTGTTCGAGCGGCTGGGCATGGTCACGTGCCGGACCTTCGAGACGCCGGCGGCCGGCACGATCCCGCTGTTCCTGCTGGAGCGCGACTACGTCGCCGAGATCTTCGGCGAGCGCGCGCTGGAGCTGCACCTCGAGGAGGCGGATGCGCACGAGAAGATCGTCGACGTGCTAGAACGGCCGGATCACTACGCCGAGATCGTCACGGGCATCCGGCGTGATTTCGGCCAGCGCCACACGCCGGAGGCGCGTCTGCGCGAGCTTGCTGGGATACATCCAGGAATGATCCCGTTGCGTTCCAAGGGTTCTGAGACCGGTGGAGAGTAAGCCGTCCCTTCCTGGCGTTCCGGCCGGCGCCCGTCGCATGAAGCTCCACTACGGCTTCAACGAGATCGACGGTTGGGGCGCATTTGCGCTCGGCGATCACAAGGCGCAAATCCACCGCCGTCTGCGGTTGATGGGAACGAAGGTCGTCCGCGTGTTCGTGTTCGACAAGCCGGTGCCCGACCCGTTCACCGAGTGGCCCTATTTCGCCTCCGTGCTGCAGGCCGTGCTCGACATCGGCGCCAAGCCGATGGTGACCTTCGCCAAGTTTCACCCACCCTTCGACCAGCCGCGCAACATCGCCAAGTTCGTGTCGCGCTGCAGCGAGGTGATCTGGGGCTGCATCGAGCAGTGGGGCGGCGATGAGGTGAAGGACTGGTACTGGTGCGTCTGGAACGAGCCGAACAATCCCGACATCGGAGGCGGCGTCGCCTACGAGGAGTACCTTCGCATCTATCAGGCGGTCGGCGCCATGGCGCTGGAGCATCTCGGGCCGCATCTGAATGGAGCAAAACTCAGGCTCGGCGGCCCGGCGATCGACGGTACTCAGCGCCCGTTCTGGATGGATTGGATTGCGCGGATGGTGGAGGACGTGGACGACCGCATCCTCGAGCTTCGTCAATTGGCACATGTATGCGGACTGGCGCCCGGCGGTGCCGAGCCGACACCGTATCGGTGAAGCTGTGGGACTCGCCCGATTCACCCAACGGCGAAGTGTTCGAGGCGCTCGCCATGGCGCAGACGCCGCAATACGAGGCGCGCGCGAAGGGCGTGGCGCGGCTGCTGCGAGGGGCGCGACATTCTCAATGTGTGCGGCGAGCTGAACACGATTGCGCATCACGACGAGGCTCTTCACGCAAGGGCTGAACCAGAACATTTTCGGCGCCGCCTACTATGCGTCCGCGCTCATCCACCTGATCCGGGGCGGCGCGGATATGGAGATGCGCTGGACGGCGACGTCCAAGCGGTGGCTGGGTTCGCAAGACACCTATGGCCTGATGTCCATCGACGGGGAGCCGACGCCGGCCGCTTTGGGCAAGCAGTTGTTCGCTCAGCACGTCCGCCATGGCGACTGGATCATGTTCCCGGCGCCTGCGGCCGGGGAGGCGGGGGCGGTCGATGCCATCGTCGCCTGGGGCGGAGACGGGCGGCGCAGCGGAGTGTTCGTGAACACGTCGGCCACAGACCGTTGAGCTCAAGTCCTGCGACTGGGACCCGGGGCTCGGCAAGTGCAGTCAGCTGCTGCGACTGGATGCCGGCACCGGCAGACAGCATCGTGCGGGAGCCGCACGAGGGAATCGTCAGGCTGGATGGATACGGTATTGCGGTGGTGACCAACGCAACCGACACCGAATTGGACTAGAATTTAACGCTGCCTCTTGCGCAGGAGTGAAACGTGGACAGGGCATTTGGCTGGATTGGGGAAATCTTCCAGACTCTACTGAGATTTGTTCCCTGGCTTGTGATCGTTCCGGCGACGCACGCCGGCGTGGCGTTCGTGCGCGGCCATCGCGTCAAGGAATGGAAGCCGGGGCTGCACTGGTACTGGCCGCTCGTGACGACGCACAGGACCATGGCGGTCGTGCGCCAGACCCAGCGCATACAATCCAAGATCGTGATGACCAAGGACATGAAGACGGTCACGGTCGGTGCGCTCGTCACCTACTACATCGATGATGTCGTCTCGGCGATTGCCAAGATCGCCGACCTGCCCTCCGACATCATGGAGCGGTCGCAGGGTGCGATCCTCGCGGAGGTGAGCGAGCGGACGCTGCAGGAGATCCAGGGAGATCGCGTCGGGTTCAACGCCGGGCTCACGGAAAGGGTCGCCAGCGCACTGAATGGCTATGGCGTCAAGGTCCTGCACGCGCAGCTGACAGAGTTCGCTCCCTGTAGAGCGTTTGCAATCAACGGCCACGCGGCGGTCGGCAACTACCCGCTGTGGACCGGGTTCTAGGCCGATGACCCGGTCGGGCGGATCGGTTCCCGGAGATGGAGAGAGAAGCTGCGCGTCTGCGCACGGCTTACCTCGACCTCATGCGCGACAGCCTGATCGGGCGGCTGAACGAGGACCCGCGCGCTGCCCGCCTCGAAGGTCGGTCGGCTACAAGGACGACCACCGCGAGTACGGCTGGGACTGGCCCTCGCAGGCGCCGTCCATGATCGGCGCGCGGCGCATGAACAACGTGCGCAGCGAATGCGAGCGCGTGCTGCAGGCGGGCGTGCCGGGCGACTTCATGGAGACGGGTGTGTGGCGCGGCGGCGCGTGCATCATGATGCGCGCGGTCCTCAATGCTTACGGCGTGAAGGATCGCCGGGTGATCGCGGCGGACTCGTTCGCGGGCTTCCCGAAGCCGTCGGCTGAAGGCAGATGCAACTTTTCACCTGCACGAGTTCAGGGACTTCGCCGTGCCGTTGGAAGTGGTGAAGGCGGCGTTCGCGCGCTACGGCCTGCTGGATGATCAGGTCGTCTTCCTGCAAGGTCTGTTCAAGGACACGCTTCCCACTGCACCGGTCGATGCCCTGGCGGTGCTGCGGCTCGACGGCGACATGTACGAGAGCACGCGGGACGGCCTCGAGAATCTCTATGACAAGCTTTCAGCCGGCGGGACGCTGATTGCGGACGACTATTTCCTGTTCGACGCCCAGCGCAGGGCCGTCGATGAGTTCCGGGAGGAGCGCGGCATAGCCGACCCGATCGTCCAGATCGACCACTACGGCGGCTATTGGGTGAAGGCGCGAAGCGCGCGCGTACCTGTAGCTGTCGCGCTCACGCGCGGCCGTGCGCTACGCTCGCAAGTCTGAGACAAGCAACACCTGCTAGCCGTCACCTCGGGGGCTGCGCTAATCCGGTTCCGGTCGAGGCTTCTGGCACGCGGCGCACGAGCCTGCACCGGGCGCCGCGGTTGTTTGTGCATGCGTTAAGCGTTTCTTAGCAGTTCAGACTTAAACAAGGCTGAATTGCTGCTTTCTTTTGAGACGATCTCACCGCCATGCCCAGGTTTGAGACCTTGAACGACAGCAGCAAATCCTCCGCGCCACAGGGTCGATATCGCATTTCCAGGCGATCGGTTGCCGGCGCGATCCCTTCAACACTCGGCGAAGTTGGCACCGTTCGCGTAGCCGCCATGAGCGCCGAAATCATGCACGCAAGCTTCTGCTGATCCGGAGACCCAGAAATGTCGATCATTAGCAGTCTGACCGCGAAACAGATTTCGGGTCTTTCGACCACGGCGATCGTCGCCCTCACCACGACGGACGTGCAGGCGCTGGCCACCACCCAGGTCGCCGCGCTAAGCGCCACGCAGATCAATGCGTTCGAGACGACGGACCTCGAAGCGCTCGATACGACCCAGATCACCGGCTTTACCGCTAACGCGGTGAAGGGCATGTCGGTGACCGCCCTGGTGGCGCTGACCGACACGCAGACGGGCGCCCTGACTTCGACCCAGATCGCAGCGCTGTCGGCCACGGCCATCGGCTCGCTGAGTTCCACGGAAATCCAGGACTGGGATGCGACCCAGATCGGCGCCATCTCCTCCAAGCAGCTCGCCGGTCTCACGACCACGGCAATCGACCTCTTCTCCGAGACCCAGCTCGCCGACCTGACCTCGACGCAGGTGCGCGGGTTCACAGCCGCCCAGATCAACGGCATGTCGACGACGGCCCTCAATGCGCTCGAGGTGGCCGACCTTTCCGCGACCCAGATCAAGGGGATGAACGCCACCGCGATCGAGAATCTTTCCGATACGCAGGTGTTGGGCTTGTCCACGGCCCAGGTCGTGGCGCTGACCGTTACGGGGCTCGATGCGCTGAACTCCACCGAGGTGCAGAGCTGGGACACCACGCAGCTCAACGCCCTGACGACGGCGCAACTCGGCAAGCTTACCACGACGGCGCTGGGCGACTTCTCCACGGGCCAGCTCGCCGATCTCACGTCCACCCAGCTCAGAGGCCTGACAACGGCACAAAACGGTCCATCGGAGATGGAGATTCCATATCTTTTTTTACGTCGATCGTCGCCTTACTTTGATCTGGTGTGTCTTCATATATAAATGAAGCTTCCAGCTCGGTTTGCATATAGTTGTCGGGAGTATGCGCAAAACCTTGTTCTGATTTTCGCTGTGCATAGAGCTTGATCAGGTCGAAAGCAATTTCCTTTACTCTTGTCTTTGTCTTTTCCTTCAACCTGTTCCATGCATCACTGCCGAGCTTATTGACTTTTGGAACCGTACCTTCTTTGCCAGTATATTTCGAAATCTTGTGAAGCGAATTGATATTTACATAAAGAATATCGCTGTCTTTATAAATTATCCGAACCGCCTCCTGCAATTTTCCATTCACTTCCAATTTTTGCAAGCCGCTGTATAACCCTACTCCATGATCAATATGCGTTACATAATCTCCCGGCTGAAGGTCACGAAGCGATCGCAGGGTTAATGCCTTGTTCTTATTATATGCCTGTTTTACGCGGTATTTATGATAGCGCTGGAAGATCTGGTGATCAGTATAACAAACAATCTTGAGGTCTTCATCAATAAATCCTTCATGAATTGGAACAGGTACAGGAGTGAAGTGTATCTCTGCTTTCAAGTCTTCGAAAATGCTGTGCAATCGTTCCAGCTGTTTGGGATTCTCTGCAAATAGGTAACTTTTAAATCCCTTCGACTCCCACTGCTTAAGATCGCGAATAAGAAAATCAAATTTTCGGTTGAATGCGGGTTGTTCTCTGGTATGAAAGCTGATCTCCTCTCCACCGAAGGAACTAACCCTTCCAAATTCAATGATATGTCTTTTTGCAAGCAGGTTTTCAAAGCCCGCAGCGCTTATAAAATCCTCCTTGTACACAATTGTTTTTTCAAAGCGGCTTTCCTCTTCAGTTTCCTTTTTTCGAAGGGGGATTATTTTTTATCAGTTCAATGTATAGTTCAAGATCTTCTTCCTGTATTTCCAGTCTTTCTTTTGTCAGTTCGCGATCTTCCAACCATATCGCCGTATTCTCTGGTAAAAAATCAAGCAAAGCAACTTTATCAATGTCGGTAAACTGCGTCTCTACATTCGGGATAATCGTTACATGTAATAATTTTCTTTCGCTCAACTGCGTTTCCGGATCGACAATCCGAATTGAATCGACGTCGTTGCCAAACAATTCAACGCGATAGGGCTTTTCATTGCCGTAAGAATAGATATCGAGAATGCCTCCACGAAGTGCGAATTGACCGGGCTCATACACAAAATCTGTTCTTTCGAATCCGTAATTCACCAGCTTCTCCATCAATTCATCGACGTTCAGCGTTTCATTGGTCTTTATATGAATGATGTTCGCTGATAATTTTCCCGCCATCACCACTTTTTCAAACAATGCTTCGGGGTAAGTGACCATTATTTTCTTATTTCCTCCGCCGGCCCATCTTGTTAATGCCTCGGTACGAAGCATCACATGGGAGCTATTTAGTAAGCGGTAATTCTTCTTATTCCGGAATGAGGAGGGGAAATAAAAAAGGTCCAGGGCTTCTGTAAGGTTCTCTAAGGTATTATGCAGGTAAGCCGCAGACTCAGCATCATTACAAATAACCAGGTGGTTTAGCTGAGAATTGATTTCGCTTTGGAATACACTGCTGATCACAAAGGCAGGCGCACTTCCATGAAGATTTTTAAGGTAGATCCGTTGGGGCTGGGCAAAAGAAAGCCTGTCCGCCAACTGAAAAAGGCGGGGGGAATCACGAAAGGCAGACAACAACTCCTTCAGGTTCATAACGGCCTTGCAAAGATAGTATTCGTTCCCTAATTTGGAAGGAGGCGCAAACCCTGAGGGTAGGTTTACCGTATTTCAAGGTTGACAGGGTTAACAGGGTTGACGGGGTTGACAAAGAAGCCGTTCTGGAACAAGTTTGGTGATTTACAATTCTGTCTAAATTGGCTATATTGCTATGATTGTGTAAAGTCTGGGATCTATAACAAATACGTACGAATGAAAAAGATTTTATTCCCTTTACTGTTGATTTTTGCGGGTGCCGTAATTGTTGTGTGCGTCTATTTTTTCTCTTTAAACAAAGGTCCAAAGCCCGGCCTGGTAAAGAATTCTATCGAGGTTGAAGAACTGGAAGATGAAGAGGACCTTGCCTTCTTTGTTAAAGAAAGACTAAAGCGTGAGTTTGACCGGTTAAAGGATCCCGCCACTGGTGAAATCCCTTATGGCATCAGGGAAATCGAAACAAAGTTTGCGATGCAGATCCCGGTTAAGGGTGGAAACTCATTAATAATGGGTCCCGATAACCTGAATACCTATACGCCCGCCGGCCCAACCAATGTTGGAGGAAGAACCAGAATAGTTCAATACGATAAACGCTTCAATGGAACTTCAAACCGCGTGATCATTGCTGGTAGTATCAGTGGTGGCATATTTCGTTCGACAGATGCCGGAGCAAACTGGACAAGGGTAAATCCCGACAACGATATTCATAATTTATCATCGCTTGCACAGGATCCACGTGCAGGTAACGAAAATACCTGGTATGCAGCAGGTGGTGAACCCATCGCTAATTCTGCTGGCAGCTTCGGGGCTCCTTATTTAGGTTTTGGTGTTTGGAAATCTGTAGATAACGGAGCAACATGGGTAAAGCTTACAAGACAGGTTACCGATTTAGACGGAACAACCATACTTGGAAGTGGAACTCTTGAAGGTTTTGATAATCCATTTGATTTTGTTCATCGCATTACTGTGAATCCAGCTAACGGTCACGTGTACGTATGCGGTCACAGGAGATTAGTTCGCTCAACCGATGGTGGTACTACCTGGAATGTTGTTTTTTCGGGAACAACTTCTACTTCTTCCGACCTCGGCCAAATGGACCTGGTCGCGACCACCGGAGGAAAAATTTATCTCGGAGTTAATGGAGGGTTGCCCGATCAAAACAAAAGAGGAGTATGGACTTCAAACGACGGATTAGTCTGGACGAGGATCACCAGGAGGAAACACACTTGGCGTCGATTCAGTTGATAGTTGGAAAGGAAATTCGTTTAATGGTCAGAGTAAGCGCATTGTAATGGCACTCGCTCCATCGAACCAGAATATACTTTGGGTTACTTATGAAAATGGTGCAGATCATTCCGGATCTCCACCAAAACCAGAAGCTGACATTTATAAACTCGATGCCACAAGTGGTAATAACTGGACCAATCTTTCTGCAAATGCACCTGATTTTACCGGGCAGATGGATGGTGTAGATCCATTTCTAACCCAAGGTGGTTATGACTTGATGATTACGGTTAAGCCTGATGATCCGAATGTTGTTTTTCTTGGTGGAGTAAATCTCTTCAGGTCAACCAATGGTTTTACAAGCACAGCGGCAACTTCATGGTTGGGCGGCTATGGACAGGATTTTCCATCGGGACTTACAATTTATCCCAATTCACATCCTGATATGCACTGCCTTGCTTTCGATCCAAGCGATCCAAACAAGGCGATTTGCGGTAATGATGGAGGTATCCAGTCTACTACAAATATTATGGCGGCTACAGTTTCCTGGACCATGATTCCAAATTATCAAACGCTTCAATATTATCACGTGGCGATGGACCCGGGATCAGGTAGAAATAATTTTATTGGTGGTGCGCAGGATAATGGAAGCCGATTCAGAGATGTAACAGGTGTGTTAGGGGCCCCCACAAACGATAATCATTTTCGTGTAGTCGGCGGCGATGGTGGAGCAACGGCAATTGCAAAAGCCGGTACGAATAGCCAGGTCGTTTATTGCGCAACGCAATTTGGAAATATCATTAGAGCAACACTTTCAACCGGCGGCGCAACCGGTACATCGATCAGGCCTCCGGGATTGACTACAACACCTGGCCTTCCTGGAAACTTCGGAGATTTTGTTACCTATTTCAAGATTGATTTTGATAATACTGAAGATCTCTATTATGCAAACTTCAATCGTCTCTTCAGAACGAAGACAGCATCAACCACAACTTCATCCACTGGATGGGAAGAAGTAACCGGCGTAAGTGCAACAGTTAATCCAGGCAATCCGACAAGCGGAACAAATATTTCGATTTTGTCGTTAGAGATGAGCCGCGGTGATTATTTCCCAAGCCACGTGCTTTATATCGGAACAACTAATGGAAAAATTTATCGTTTCGATAATCCTCGCAACGCGTTAACCAATGCAAGTGCGGTCAATATCACTCCGCCTGGTTTAACAGGTGCAGTAGTCGACATTGCTGTCAATCCAAACAATGATGAGGAGATAATGGCTGTCGTATCAAATTATAATACCGTGAGTGTTTGGTGGACGAATAATGCAAAGAATACTATCCCAACCTGGTTCAATGCAGAAGGCAACATGAATCTTCCATCAATAAGAAGTTGTGCGATCGTTGTAAAGAAAGATGCATCAAATAATCCTGTACAGGAATATTATATTGGCACGGCTGTTGGTTTATACAGTGCAGTAAATATTTCAATTCGGACCCCCAGAACGGATACCAGAGAAACTGATCCTTGACCGGTACGGTGACGCCGTTGAAGGTGGTGAATTCGTTCGGCGTGCCGTTGAGCGTGCCTTCCGCGCTGGCGCCGTTGTCGCCACCGATGTAGATGATCAGTGTGTTGTCGAGTTCGCCGAGATCTTCGACAGCCTGGATCACCCGTCCGATCTCATTGTCAGCATAGGCGAGATAGGCCGCATAGACGTCCGCTTGTTTAATGAAGAGCTTCTTCTCTTCGAAACTGAGCGAATCCCATTGCGGCAATTCCTTCGGCCAATCCGTCAGCTTTGCATTCGCCGGCATGATGCCCAGCCGCTTCTGGTTGGCGAAGATGGTCTCGCGGACTTTGTTCCATCCCTCGTCGAACAGATGCATATCGCTAATCTTCCTGGTCCACTCGGGAGTCGGGTGATGAGGTGAATGCGTCGCGCCCGGGACGTAATAGACCATCCAGGGTTTGCCGGGAGCGATTTCTTTTAGTTGCTTGACGTAGTGGATGGCCTCGTCCGCCATCGCCGTCTCCATGTTCCAGCCGGGATTGTTCAGGAAGGGGTAGATAGCCGTCGTATTGCGGTACAAGTTCGGTTGCCATTGGCTGGCGTCGCCACCCACGAAGCCCCAAAAATATTCGAAGCCCATTCCGTTCGGCCATTGATTGAACGGTCCGGCCTGGCTCGACTGATAAGAGGGCGTGTTGTGGTTCTTGCCGAACCACGAAGTGGCGTATCCGTTCTCTTTGAGAATGGTGCCAATGGTGCCCTTCTCAATCGGGATGATCGAGTCGTAACCGGGGAAACCCGTCGCTATTTCGCCGACCACTCCGGAGCCTACTGAGTGATGGTTGCGTCCCGTGATCAGGGCCGCGCGCGTGGGTGAGCAAAGCGAGGTGGAGTGAAAATTCGTGTAACGCAGCCCCGACTTCGCGATGCGATCCATCGCCGGCGTAGGAATGACGCCCCCGAAGGTGCTTGGCGCACCGAAACCCTGGTCGTCCGTCATGATGAGCAGCACGTTCGGAGCACCCTTCGGAGGCACGATGCGTGGCGCCCACCACTGAGTCGACTCTGAGGCCTTTTCCTTGATCACCCCGCCGAAATTCGGAGCAGGCGGCGGCAGTTGCTTGCCGTCGATGGTGGTCGTGGCGCCGGGTGCGCCGGGTTGCTGGGGGAATGCCGGCAAGGCGCTGCCAGTCGCAAAAGCGACGAGCACCAAAAAAGTGATTAGTCTTCGGATTACGAACATGCTCTTTCTCCTCTAGCGCCGGGGTCGCGAACCCTATCGAGTTCGCGCCGGGGGTATTAGTTCGAGTTCTAAACAAGAATTCTGTCTTTGCCGCAGAGCGGCGAAATGTTTATAGAAAAGTCGTCAACAGAACTGCCGCGCTCCAGCGGAGCGAAATGTGCTCTTCCTGGACCAACTGTGTCGCTCCTCCGGAGCGAAGAGAATTTTGGGGTCTCCGTTTCTATAAACATTACGTCCCTACGGGACTGAAGACTGCTGTTGCTACCTTGATACATAAGAATACCGACTGATTAGTTCTAAGACTTTAGAGACACCACACTAGCAACAGTTACTGGCTCTTCTGGTAATTCGAGTTGTTTATTTCCACTACCACTTCTTTCTTCGGGTAGGTAAGTATTGCTGGGCCATGTAGACCTGGCCGCTGGGCAACATTGCGTAGTTGGCTAACAGCGTCACCGGATTCCCTTCGTAAGTCGTCGCAATTGAGGCCCGGCGAAAAAGCATCGCGGTGCGATCGATCCAGATTGTCAAGCACTTCTTTGCGCAACTGAGGACTCGGAACTTCGCGCCTGTTGCGCCTGAGTATTTGCCGAATTCCAACCCGTCCCGTCAGCGCGGCGATCGCGCTCTCACAAAGCGGCCCGTTCCGTTAACGCTTCTTGACATCCACAAGCTTCCAGGGATTCTGGAGCAGCTCCAACTCAAGTTGATTTTCTTTGTTCATCTTGAGCTTGCACGCGGGCGTCAACGTGCCGGAGTTCTTCTTGTTGTCGGCAGTCATAATCAGGTCCACGCCAGACAGGCTGTAGTCCATCGACCGGCTGTCGCTCCAGGCCTCGCCAAAGGTAATGGGACGATTTGTCACCAGCCGGATCTTGGTGGTGCCGTCAGGTTGCGGCCACTGTCTGATATAAGTGACCTCATAGCCCAACGTGCCCGTGATGGACATTCGCCCCTTGGAAGACATCTTGTTCAGGGCGTTGACGAGACCTTCGTTACCTTTCTCGGTGAACGCGGTAGCCAGGGCTTTCTGATCATCGGCGGACGAGTACTCTTCGATAATCAGGGTCACGTTAAAGGTCTGTCCCATCTGAGTCGACTCACCCATGGCCTGCGCCTGGATGTAGATGGACTTGGGCAGTTTCTGAGCGGAGCTGGCAGTGCTTGCCAACAGCATGCAGCCGGCGATGCCGGCCAACGTGAAAACTACTCTCATTAGTCTTTGCATCTCTTTATCTCCTTCGTTTTGTGAATCCGTCTGGTGTTATTTTCCAGTCGGAGGAAACTTCTGAAACATCTTGTCCAGAGCGTTCGTGATTCTCTGGCTAACTTCTGTGGATCGAACTAACCGAGTCGGTCGCCTAACGCCCTATCGGGCTCAACACATTTCGCAACGGCGCGCTCGAAATTTGGATTACGCCGTCAAAGGGCCGATCCAACTCGAGCATCAGAAAGAGCGCGCTTGACACCGAGAGCGCCACTATCAACATGGCGGCCACTACCGTCGGGTTTGCCGGTGCAAATAGGCCGAAGCTAACAAAAAGGACGGCTAGCCAAAAAGCACACGGCGTGACGCGACCACGGCCACGAGCAACGGCGTAACGATCGACGGTTCTTTTTCTGCCGCCACCAGCCAGAGTGTCTTACTGAGATCAATCGAGGTCTTTAATGCCTGCTTCTTGAGCGAGCGCTGCTCCTCGTTCTGCGGCGCCAGCTTTTGCAGCGAGTCGTACATTGCCTGCGCCTCGGCGGCGGTTGGATTCGTCGGAACCTCCGGGGACCGTTTGTCAGGCCACAGACGAGGGATCACGCTCTCTACTTCGCGGCGCAGCAGTTCACGTGCCGGGGCCGTTTCCGGGCCGTAGATTGTCAGCGTGCGGTCGAGGAAACCCGCCTGCGCGGCAATCTGGATTACGTTGGATCCCTGCGTGTCGTACGATCCCTTTGCCGAAGCAACGAGGAGTCCGAGTAGCAGAGCTGTCATGGTTGCAACCAGTCCCATTCCCACTCGTACGGAGTCCTTGGTCTCCGCACTAAGGTGATGGTCGGGGAGCGCGGTCCGCAGGCGCATCCCCAAAACTGCTGCCCAAATAGCGGCAAACGCGACCAATGCTGTGACCGTAGAGTTCATCGATTTCGATCTCTCGTCGTGCGTGTTGTCTTCACATTCGTGATGCACTACCGCGTGCTATCTTTCACATCTCAGCCGACCCGCTTGAATCACGCTCTGGGAACCTGCCCAGCCTGTCTCTGCTCACCGCAGCTCTATCACCTTGTCCAATACCAATTGATAAGAGTGAGGTTGAATACCGTTAGGTCCTGAGAACGGCCGGTCATTGATCACGATCATGAAAATAACCAAACCCAGGAAGCCGGCCATCAAAGCCACCAGATGACGTGTATTTTCGCGTCGTCGATCTTATATAAGTAAGCAACGCCTATGCTGATGGCCGCGCCTATCCAGATGACCATCCACATCACCTGCGACAATCCCTCGCCCACGGCCTCCATGCGCAGCGCGCGCTGGTCAAGCAGCTCGTTGTAGGCATGCAGTGTTTCGCTGTGCAGCGCTGTTTGGCCTTGAGTTGTTGGCTCAAACGTCACCAGGGACTTTTGAAAGCCGGTCAAAATTCGAGTTCCAACATCCAGGCTGCGGCCTTGTCTCTGCTCCGGCCAAACCTGCTCGATGACTGCGTGAGTGTATTCGCGCAACGAAGCCTGCAGGTTCGAACGCAGTGGGTTCGGGATAACTACTGACGTCGCGATACAGGCCACTGATGGCTGCGGCTTCTTTTGAAACCAGATCGTCGGCAGTTGAGTTGGTATTCCAGACGCCGACGGCGATTAAGCCGACCGTGATGCCATAGAACACGCCGATGGCTTGCACGGTGCCGCTGATGGCATCGTTGACGCCATCATGAAAGCGCAGATGCGGCAGCACAAAGCGCCTGGCCAACATCAGACCGATTAATGAAACCACCTCGATCATGGCCACCATGATTAGCGCCAGCTTGAGGGGTGAAATTTCGTAAGCCCATTGAGGCATTTTCAGTTCTCCGCGAAGTCCTTCTAGAACTTGAAGCCCACGCCCATGATCGGCCCGCGTTGGTTCGTGTCGTAAAGAAAATTGTTCTTGTCATAGTTGACGTCCAGGGCGCGATAACCACCGACCAGGGCAATCTTTTCAGTGATGTTGTAGCCAAGGCCCCCGAACAACTGGTAAGTGAACTTCGACCCGCCTCCGCCCACATCAAATCTGCCGAGGAAGAAAACTTTCTCTGACAGGGCCGCTTTGCCGCGCAGTCCGACAACCCCATCCACCCAGCTTCGGCTCTGATTAATTTGGACTGCCGGCAGGATTCCGGCGTTAAAAGTGAGGTCGGTACTGATGTGCCAGATGCGAGTGCCGCCCAGCACTTGAACAAACGAACCTTTATCCGGGTCGTTGTAAATCTTGTATCCCACTTCGGGAGTAAAAACGAACGTCTTGATCTTGGCGTTGGCGCTTGAGAACAGTGGACCCGGCGTGGCTTTATCATCTTCGAGACTTACGAATTCCACGTCTGTTTGCATCGCCCACTTGCCTTTGTGAGCCTCAAACACTCCCATGAAAGCGAACTTCAATGAATGAAAGATGTCGCCAAAACTCTCATCAACCTGGATCGTGCGGTTTGGACCTCCAGTGGTGCCGTGCAGGCCGGCCATCCAGAAATATGGACTAAACACAAAGTGCCACTTGTCGTCGTCGGCGGTTGGTTGGGTGCGCGGCGCGCTTCCGGTTTCCGACCGCGGTTCCGTAGTGGTGCTCGGCAGCACTCGCGCCGCGCGTAACATTTGGGTCCTTCTCAATGTTAGCCTCTGCGGTCTTGTCCGGCAGCGCGGTGTTCTCAGCTGAAGCAGTGGATGATTTCGCTGCTTCCACTTTCTTCGGCTCGTTTGTCGAATCGGCTCTTAGAATCGTACTGGTTGGATAGCTGCCGGTAGCAGTTTGAGTCTGCGCCGAAATACTGATCACGCCGGCGGTGATTAAGAAGAAGACTACGCCGAGCGCGGTCCGCAATTTGGGAATGAATGCCATTGGTTTCGTTTTTCCTTTCAGGTTAAGCAATCGCTAGTTAGACAGCGCCAGCTTCAGCGCACTTTCTCTGCGCGCTTTCTCGGCCGCTTCAGCCGTAGCCGGCGTTGTCGCTTTCAGCTCGATCGTCACCTTGCCGATCTTGCCGTTGAACTTGAATGGGACCGCGTAGGCCTGACTGACCGCCGTGCCCTGCATCCGCACCGACGTCCGCGCCTTCGTCCGCCGAGAACGCACAGCACTGCGTATTTTCGATGCGACCCGTGGCGACCTCTTGTCCGTTGACGAAGATCGTGGCCACTCCGCCTTTGCCGACGCCGCCACCGTCATAGACGAACTCGTAACCGATGGTGGCTTTCCCGGCGGGCAACGCCTGTGTCGGCGGCCACCGTGTACTCCTTCAGGCCCAGCCAGTTGTAGGTGTAGGTCGGCTTGCCGTCCTTTAGGTACAGACTCCAGCCGCCGAAACGTCCGGCCTGAGCCAGAATCACGCCGTTAGCTCTCCGCTCTCAACCTCCGCGGTGATCGTGTAGCGATCGGTTCTTGACGTTGATGAAGACGTTCTCTGACATTCCGATCATTCCCTGGAATACCGTCAGAGTTGTGCGGCCGGCCATCAGGTCAGGCCGTCCCGCGGTCGCCGCATTCATGCGCTCGAGGGTCCGGTCATCGAGGGGAAGCACGTGATACTTTGTTGCTTCCGAAAGGAAGAGGTCCTGCAGCTCTTTTAGTTTTGCCGGGTTCTGCGCGGCCAGATCGTTCGCCAGGCTGAAGTCCGATCGCGTGTCATACAATTCCCAGATGTCGTCTTCCAGTGGCCGGCGCGGTTTGAATTCCCAGGCGGCTCGATGAATGGTGCCGGCCAACCAGCCGTCGTTGTACATGGCGCGGTTGCCGAAGATCTCGAAGTACTGTGTCGTGTGCCGGCTCGGCGCCTTGGCGTCGTTGAAGGTGTAGAGCATGCTCACGCCTTCGATTGGAGTCTTGCACGACTCCGTTGACGCTCTTCGGCTCGGGCAGGCCGGCCGCCTCGAGGATCGTCGGAGCGACGTCGATGACGTGGTGCCACTGCGAACGTATCTCGTTCTTCGCCGTGATGCCCTTGGGCCAGTGGACCACCATCCCGTTGCGGGTGCCGCCGTAGTCCGAAGCGACCTGTTTGGTCCACGCGAAGGGACAATCGCCAGCGACCGCCCAGCCGGCGGCCATAGTGCGGATAGGTCGAAGCGGTCGCCCCACTCGTCATAATGCTTCAACATATCCTGCAACGGTCTCGGGCACTGCCGTTGAAATAGGTCATCTCGTTGTAGAGACCGTTCATGCCGCCTTCGGCACTCGTCCCGTTATCACCGACGATGTAAAAAATAAGCGTGTTGTCGAGCTGCGCCCGTGTCGCCAATGGCGTCGATCACGCCGCCCGACTTCCGTATCGGCATACTCGCCAAAGCCCGCAAAGATTTCCATCTGGCGAGCAAAGAGCTTCTTCTCGTCCGCGGTGAGTTTGTCCCAGTCCTTGATCGCTTCCGGCTTGGGAGCGAGCTTTGTTCCGGCCGGCACTACGCCCAACTTGATCTGGCGCGCCAGCGTTTCCTCGCGCATCTTGTCCCAGCCCTGATCAAACTTGCCCTTGTACTTGGCGATCCATTCCTTTGGCACGTGATGCGGCGCGTGGGTGGCGCCGGGCGCGAAGTACAGTAAAGAAAGGCTTGTCGGGCGTGAGTGATTTCTGATACCCGATCCACTCGATTGCCTGGTCGGTCATGTCGGTCATGAAGTTGTAGTTCGGATCCTTTGGCAGTTCGACCTGCGTCATTCCGTCGTAGATCAGCGGCGCCCATTGGTTGGTCTCGCCGCCCATGAAGCCGTAAAACTTGTCGAAGCCGGAGCGAGTCGGCCAGCGGTCGGTCGGCCCTGAGGGACTTACCTCCCAGGCGGCTGTCTCGTGGTTCTTGCCGAACTGCGCGGTGCTGTAACCGTTCAGCCGCACCATCTCCGCCAGATACGCCACGCTGTTCGGGCGCTTGCCGGTTTGTCCGGGAAAGGCGGTGGCGGACTCGGCGATCGAGCCGAAGTTGTTCATGTGGTGATTGCGACCGCTCATTAGCGCGGCGCGAGTCGGCGAGCAGAGCGCCGTGGTGTGAAACTCGTTGTAGCGAAGCCCGTCGTTGGCCAGGCGCGTAACCGTCGGCATGTGGATCGGCCCGCCGAACGCTTCGGACATGCCGAAACCCATGTCGTCGATCAGCACGATCAGAACATTGGGCGCGCCCTTCGGCGCCTCGACCACGAACCGAGGCGGCGGCGTTGCATTGCGGCATTGAATACGGTGCTGTGCGGAACTTTTGGTTCCGGAATCGGCAGCACCGTCCGATCGGTCGGCCCGATTACCTTGGTTTGCGCCAACACCGGCGTCATCGTTGAAGACGCCAGAATCATCGCCAGGGTGAGCACCAGGGCTATTAAGTTAGTTCGCTTCATCAAGTCTTACCTCCACAAAATGTTTTGCGGCGGATTAGTCGGATTGCTCCGCTCTAATCTCCGGGCAATGCCTCGTCGTGAGCGATTCTTCTCTTGAAGTTCGCTCGGTCGAATTCCTAATCAGAGCGCCATCGCTCGGATCCGTTGAAGCCACTTCATGATTTGGGCTTCGCCAATGTCACCGACATGATGATCGACTGGCCCTGGGTCGCGACCCGGTTCCCAACTCATGGAAATACGCCACCTTGAAAACCGCCAGCGTCTTCGCATTGATCGGGATCACCCCGTTTATCTCTGGCCCGATGCCGTAGTAACGATGCTTGCTGATGAAACCTGGCGGCACTGGTGGCAGAGTGTCGTCAGTTACTTTCCATTGCGTGTAGTAGTCGACACCTACGTTGCACAGACCTGAGCAGAACGTGTGGCCAACTCCACCTTCGAGCGACAGCACATTCCCGGCTTTTCGGTTTGTGCCTCTTGATGTGCGATTGAATGTTGTAGTAAGCATTCGTCGCGGCGTGCCATTGCTTCTTGTCGTCGAGATAAACCGTCGCGCCGGCCGAGAACTCGTGCGACCACATTCCCAGTCCGTGGTTGTTTGAGCGCGCCCGCCGTAAACTTTCCGGTCGGCGCAAAGAATCCATAACCAACCAGCGCGTCATAACGCTTCTTGTGCCAGCCAAGCTGCAGCGGCTGCACATAAGTGTCCGAATATCCGATTCCGCTCGTGCTGTTCGATTGCGGCGTGTCGATGGCGACGTTCAAGAGAGGAAGCACCACGGTAGCGGAAAAGTTGGCGCCCAGGATCTTCTTCTTGGGGACGTAGGTAAGTGCGAGTCCGGAAAAATTTTGCTCAATGCTCACGCGATTAAAGCGGGTGCCATTCCTATCGACGATCTCGTGCGTGTCGTAAAAGTAAGTGATCCCGGTAATGTAGATGCCCGGGCCCGGCTGGCTGCCGGACTTCAGACCGTTATCGCCACGAATCACCGGAATATTCAGCTGTGCGCGCGCAACGCCGGCCGAAGCGGCAACTACAATTAAGAGGAGTAAGCACCCTAACGAGATTGTCCGAAGTGCGTTGACGCGGTGAATCTCACTTCCACCGTTAGCAGGTGTCGCGAGCGCATTCGGGATTCCAGTAGATGTGGTGGTCTTGATCATTTTCTCTCCATGTTTTCCAAACCGAAACTCTCGACGCTTTGGCTTGGTTATTCATCAGCTCGATGTCCGGCAACTTAAAGCTCTTCTGATTACTTCTTCGGAAACAATGCCGTGACAACCATACGCAAGCCACAACCCTCCGGACCGCCGCTCGGAGTCGTCACCCAACAGCGCAGCCCGCCGGCAAATTGAATTGGCTGCTTCCCAAATCTGACTAACTTGCCAACCGTGGCGTGGATGGGCACTGACCAGTTATTGCCGGTCCAGTTGTAGGTTGATTCCGTGTTGATGGCGTAAGTCCAGCCGTCTCGTGTCCCGTAGGTCAAAAACGGCTGAATAAAGTCGGCGTTTACTTTCGGCCGGCCACTCCCGCCCGCCACTCTCCAGAGATGGTTCCACAGCATGCCGACGGTCCATCCATGCTGCTGCTTTAAGACAACTACTGTTGGTCCCAAACCGAGTTGTTTTCCGCCTAAGAATTGGTTAGTCGCGGTGGGCACCAGGATCACTGGACCGACGCCCCAGATGAAGGGCTCGCTCTTATTCGGCGAGAAGAAAAAGCTCTGGACGATATCGCCCAGCCCGTTTTCGGTAGCACCGTTACTCGACACGTTGCTCTGATGAATGAACGGAATGATGGTGCGCGAGATCAGGTTCCAATGCGGGTTCAGGGCGACTGGAACCACCGGCTGCAGGTTCATCGTGTAACGCCAACCGTTACCGGCGGCCATTTTCATGTCAACATTGTTCTGGAAGGGAACGCTGATTAGCGACGCCAACGGATTAGCGAGTTTCTTTGCCAGTTCCGCCGCGTCCCCTTGCGCCGGCGCGGCCGGCTTCTGCTGCTCCGCTTCCTTCGAATCTGTCGTGGACACCGGTATTAATTCACTTCGCCCAGGCCTTCGCTCTCGTCAGCGATTAGTTTGTTCTGCATTGAAGCCGGCTGCTTCTTCTGATCGAGCTTCGTGAGCGACTCCGAAGAAGCAATCGTCACCGTGTCGCCGAGGGTTGTGGCGTCGTTCGCTGCTGTCGCCGTTTGGTTCGACTGCGCCGTGGCGGAAGCAGGCGGAATCGGAGCTTGCTGCGCGTGGACGCTGGTCAGGGTCATGCCGCAAACGAGTGCGCCGGCGGCAATGATGTTTTGCCAACGAATGGTTTTCATGGTCATTGCTTCGGTTCCGGTTCTCTCAAAAGTAATCAGGCCGCACCCGCACGTGCGTGACAGGTGCGGCCTGAGTTGAAAGGTGGTAGACGATTCTTGACGGTCGTCTGCCAGGTTGATAACCCAACTACCTAATTAGCCCCACCGGCCTTTCGGGCAGCCTCAATCTGCGCCTTCACCGCATCGAGGTTGAAGCTCGCGCCGTGTTGCATCGGCGGGTAATCGACGGCTGTCATGGCGAGTTTCTTCACCTGCTCCTGGACAAACACGAAGCGCCAGAACTCATACTGGAACCAACTGAAGTAGTTCTGCGCCCCTTCTTTGGTCCCATTGTTCGGCCAGCCGGTGCGTTCGAAAGGATCGAGACGAAGGTTGGTCAGGTAGGGCACGTCCGCTTTGGTCTTGTCACCCAGCCAGCCACCCGGCTGGTCAATGAAGCGATACTTAAAGTCGTCGATGCGCACGGCGCCGAGCGTACTTTCCCCGAAGTAGTAGATCTCGTGACGCGTTGACGGACCCTTACCGGTGATCAGCGCCGTCTGGTCATAGCCGTCGAGATGGTTCTTGTAAGTCCGGCCATCGAGGGCCACACCCTTGAGCAACTGTTCGGTGATGTTCGGGTTGCCGGCGGCGGTCACAAAAGTCGGGAACCAGTCCATGCCGGAGATGAGTCCGTTCTCCACCTTGCCGGCGGGGACGTGACCGGGCCAGCGAATCATGGCCGGCACACGGAAGCCGCCTTCCATGACGGTGCCTTTGCTTTGCGCAAACGGCGTCTGTCCGCCATCGGGCCAGGTGAAAACTTCGGTGCCGTTGTCGGTGGTGAAAACGATGATGGTGTTGTCGTCTTCGCCCATGTCTTTGATCTTCTGCATCGTGGCGCCGACGATGTCGTCGAGCTGGGCCATCCCGGCTTCCGAGATGGTCCAGCCATTTTTCGAGTTGCGCATGGCTTCGTATTTTGGCGAAAGGTGCGTGACGATGTGCATGCGGGTCGGATTCAGCCAAAGGAAGAATGGCTTGTTATCCGCCTTGGCCTTGTCCAGGAACTTGAAGGAGAGGTCCTGGATTTCGTCGTCCACCGTCTCCATCCGCTTCGGGCAGAGCTGTCCGGCATCTTCGATTTTCTGCTTGCCGACTTTGCCCCAGCGCGGGTCGACGGTCGCGTCGTCCGTAGCTCGTGCGACCAGCTGTGGACCATGTTGCGCGGGCCGACCTGGTTCAATAATTCCTGCGGGTAGGCCGGGTGGCAGGGGTCTTCCATGGCGTCGAGGTGATAGAGATAGCCAAAGAACTCGTCAAAGCCGTGGACGGTGGGCAGGAACTCATTCTTGTCGCCAAGGTGGTTCTTGCCGAACTGGCCGGTGGCATAGCCCATGGATCTGAGCGCCGTGGCGATGGTCACCGCCTCTGCGGGGAGGCCCGTGGGCGCGCCGGCCTGTCCGACCGTGGTCATGCCGGTGCGAATTGGAAGCTCGCCGGTAATAAAGTTCGCGCGACCGGCCGTGCAACTCGCCTCGGCGTAGTAGTCGGTGAACATCATGCCTTCCGCAGCGAGCCTATCCAGATTCGGCGTTCGCGCGGCCATC
>CAWALW010000018.1:0-26745 GCA_963782855.1 uncultured Alphaproteobacteria bacterium
GAACTGGAACTTCGACGTCACCTTGGTTCCCAGCGTCACCGACCCCAACGGCCGAATCGCCGTCACAACGAACCTCGAACGCAAAGCGAAGGACTGACATGCCCGCGAGCTCGCTCCGCGTCCTCGCCATCGCCAACCAGAAGGGCGGCGTCGGCAAGACCACCACAGCCATCAACCTCGGCACTGCGCTCGCCGCCGTTGGCGAGAAGGTGCTGATCCTCGATCTCGATCCGCAAGGCAACGCATCGACCGGCGTCGGCGTTGCGGAAGATGCGCGCCCCGTGACCAGCTTCGACGTGCTGTGCGGCAAGGCGTCGATCGCCCGCGCCAGCGCGCAGACGCTCGTTCCCAACCTCAGCATCGTGCCGGCAAACGCCGACCTGGTCGGCCTGGAATCGGAAATGATGGTGGAGGCGAACCGCCCGTTCCGTCTCCGCGATGCCGTCACGCAGCTCATCGCCGAGCAGCGCTCGAAGCCCAACGAGGTGCCGTACGGTTATCTCCTCATCGATTGTCCGCCATCGCTCAATCTGCTCACGTTGAATGCGATGGTCGCCGCGCACGCTGTGCTCGTTCCCGTGCAGTGCGAGTTCTTCGCGCTGGAAGGAATCTCGCAGATGAAAGCGACGATCGACCAGATCAAGGCGACGCTCAATCCGACGCTCGAGATCCAGGGCGTCGTGCTGACGATGCACGATGCACGTACGTCCCTGTCGAAGGAAGTTGCGAGCGAGGTGCGCGCGTTCTTCGGCGCGAAAGTCTACGAGACCATGATTCCGCGCAACACCCGCGTCGCCGAGGCGCCGTCGCACGGCAAGCCGATTCTGCTCTACGATTACGAGTGTCCGGGCAGCCAGGCGTACATGCGGCTCGCGCAGGAGATCATCGAGCGCGAGCGGCAGTTGCGGGCGGCGTAGGTTGGGTCGAGCGACGCGATGACCCAGCACCACCAGCGATTTCCGCGAGGGAGGCAACACCTTTCGGCGCAAGCCGAAAGCCTCTAGGAACTCCAAGCAATGTCTGACATCAGGAACATAGGAATTCCCATGGTGACGCCACTGCACAAAGGCCGGCTCGGCCGCGGACTAGCTTCGCTGATCGGCGAACCGGCACCGCAGTCCGAGAGCCGTCTTCCCGTGCACGGCGAGCAGCGTCTGCTGCCGATCGCGGAGCTGCATCCCAGCGGCCTCAATCCGCGCAAGACCTTCGATGATCTGGAACTCACCGATCTCGCCAATTCCATTCGCGCCAAGGGCCTGGTGCAGCCGATCATCGCGCGGCCCGATCGCGAGCGCGGCGGCTACGAGATCGTCGCCGGCGAACGCCGCTGGCGCGCGGCGCAGCGCGCGAGCGTGCACAACGTGCCCGTCATCGTGCGCGATCTTTCCGACCTGGAGGTCGCCGAGTTCGCGTTGATCGAGAATGTGCAGCGCACGGATCTCAATCCGATCGAGGAGGCCGTCGGCTACAATGAATTGATCGATCGCTTCAGCTACACGCAGGAACAGCTCGCCGAGGGCCTCGGCAAGAGCCGCAGCCACGTCGGCAACATGCTGCGCCTGCTGAAGCTGCCCGAAAGCGTGCAGGCCATGGTGCGGGAGGGCAAGCTCTCCGCCGGCGCGGCGCGCGCCATCGTCGGCCACAAGAACGCCGACGTTTTCGCCGAGGAGATCGTCAAGCGCGGCCTCAACGTGCGCCAGGTCGAGAACCTGATGTACGAGAGCGAGCAGGGCAAGAACCTGCCGCCCCGCGTCGTCAGCAGCGCCGGTATGGGAACGGGTGCGGCCGGAGGCGGCACGGCATCTCGCAGGTGCGCGCGAGCCCGGCTAGCAAGGACGCCGACACGCTCGCGTTCGAGAAGGATCTGTCCGATGCTCTCGGACTGAAGGTCGAGGTGCGCGGCGGCTCAGGCGAGAGCGGCTCCCTCGTCATCCAGTACGGCAACTACGACCAGCTCGACTACGTGCGCAAGCGGCTCACGGGCGAGTTCTCGTCCTGATCCGTCATTCCGCGAAAGCGGGATCAGGGCCGCTGGATCGAGTTCCGGTGCGCGATGCATGGCGTGCGCCGCTCACCGCAAGCTGAGCGTTGCGTTTCCGATCACCGGCCATCCGTGCCTGGCGGTTTGCCGCGCATCGGCGAGCGCCGCGCGGCGCTGATCCGCTTGCAGCCGCGTGAACGCATAGAAGACGCCGCCGGAAATTCTGTAGTCGCCGCACTCCGTGCAGCCGACGACAACGCCTTCCATCGTGTTGGGCGTCAGGTTCTCGGCCTTCCCGCTGCAGACTGGGCACTGCATCGTCGCCTCCCTTGGACGGCTCATTGGCATACAGTATGCCATCGTGTCGGCCAAGCGTCAAGCCACGGGCACCCTAATCGGCTTGGCACAGAAATAGGTGTAATGCCAATGCGTTAGATGGTGCAGCGGAGGTGGGCACGGCTGCAGGGCGTACGATTGCCAGGAAAGCCGCAAGCGGTTTGGCGAGCCCGTTCGCTCTCACATCCGCCGCCGGTCGGCAGACGCGTCTGCAACGTCTTCCGCAACCCAGTGCTTACGGCCCTACTCCTTCAAGGTTGAGGGCACGTCCCCTTTGCGGAGAGCGGGAACGACCGGCGGCTGGCCGGTGTCCATCAGGATGCCTCGAGCCTCGCTGGTAAGAAGAAAGCTCACGAAATCAAGCGCCTCCTTCGGGTTCTTGGCCGTACCCGGAATGGACGCAGCGTTTCGGATCGCCTCGCTCATGTTGACGGTCGCCGGAAAGCGAATGATCTCGACATCCTTTCGCGCCGCCACGGCGGCGGAGTAGTAGACAACCGCAGCGGTGGCCGTTCCCTCACGCACCGCGTTCACCGCGTTCGGCACGGACGTCGGTTTGGCTGGATCGACAATCGCGGCGTCGATGATCTTCTGGGCGAGTTCGGGTTTACTTTCCAGAGCTGCCGCGCGCTTCACGAACTCGATGGTCCGTCCCGTGGCTAGGTCCTTTTCGCCGGTCACGCGGACGAACTTGACCTCGGGCTTCGCAAGGTCGGAGACTTGGCGAATTGCCAGCGGGTTGCCCTTTGCCGTGATGACGACCATTTCGTTCGCCGAGAAGACCACATACCAGGACGCGGCAGTTTGATCCGAGCCGGCGACCTTCTTATTCATCAGATCATTGTCGACAACCGCCGGTGATGACGGCGCAAAGACGTCGCAGATGTCGCCTTTGAGGATACGCTCGCGCCAGTTGCTTTGAGACGCCCGAGGTCAGATTGATCGTGACGCCCGTGTTCTTGGCCTCGAACGCTTTCTTGAGTTCGCGCATCGGGCCGGCAAGTGAGTTCGGCGTGAAAAACCTCGATGGTGCCCGCCATCGCGCTACCGGCAGTCAGCGCAGTGAGAACGCAAGCGCTCCAGATGGCGTGTGTCAGTAATGACCTTCTGCTCTTCATGTCGCTCTCCCGGAATTCTACCCAAACCCAAAAAAAGCCCGCGCAGGCTAGGTTCACGGTTCGCACCATTCGGTGCTTTTTTCGGTGAGCCTACCATGGCGACGCTCGCGCTGACGTATTGCTTCGTATGGCCCGCACGCCCTTGAACTAACGTTCCCGCCACTCGGCCCTTGACGCCGGTCCGGCACAGGCGTTGGAGTGGAGCGAATTCGCCATAGTTTACGCGCCTCTTGGATCGCCGCCGATGACCGAGGACATCCTGCACCAGCTAGCGGCCCTGATCGCATCGCGTCGCCAAGACAGCGCCGCGAAGTCGTACACCAAGGAGCTTCTCGACGGCGGACCCGAGCGCTGCGCCAAGAAGCTCGGCGAGGAGGCGATCGAGACTATCATCGCCGCCCTGGGACCCGACAGGAAGGCGCTCACGCGCGAGGCCGCCGACCTCGTGTATCATTTGCTGGTGCTGCTCGAGAGCCGTGAGGTCGATCTCGATGCGGTCCTCGAAGAACTGGAATCACGCATGGGCACGTCCGGCCTCGCCGAGAAAGCCGCCAGGAAAAGTCCGCAGTCATGAGCGTCCTGGAAAATACCGTCACCAATTTTCTCGCGGCGGCGGCCGACCGCACCCCGCTCGCGTTCTCCCCCTATCGCGTTTTCTCGCGCGAGGAGTGGGCGAAGCTGCGCGCCGACACGCCGATGACGCTGGTGCCGCGCGACCTCGAGCAGCTATCGGGCCTCATCGAAGAGCTGTCGATATCGGAGGTGGAGCAGATCTACCTGCCGCTGTCGCGCCTGCTCAACCTGCACGTTGCGGGAGCGCAGGAACTTCACTCCGTCACCAGCCGCTTCCTCGGCCGCCGCGAGCGGCACGTGCCCTACATCCTCGGCATCGCCGGCTCGGTCGCCGTCGGCAAGAGCACCACGGCGCGCGTGCTGCGCGCGCTGCTCGCGCGCTGGGCCGACCACCCGCGCGTCGATCTCATCACCACCGACGGCTTCCTCTATCCCAACGCGGAACTGGAACGCCGCGGCCTCATGAACCGCAAGGGCTTTCCCGAGAGCTTCGATACGGCGCGGCTGCTCAACTTCCTACATCAAGTGAAGTCAGGCCGAGAAAACGTTGAAGCACCTGTGTATTCGCACTTTCATTACGACATCATTCCGGGCCAGACGATTGTCGTCGACCGGCCCGACATTCTCATCGTCGAAGGCCTCAACGTGCTGCAGCCGGCGCGCCTCCCCAAGGACGGCGAGGCCATCCCGTTCGTCTCCGACTTCTTCAACTTCTCGATCTACCTCGATGCCGATCCCCAGGTGATCGAGGAGTGGTACGTCACGCGGTTCATGCGCCTGCGCCAGACCGCCTTCCGCGATCCGGCGGCCTACTTCCACCGCTACGCGCATCTCACGCCCGATGCCGCGCGCAACCAGGCGCTCGAAATCTGGCGCTCCATCAACGCCAAGAACCTCGACGAGAACATCCTGCCCACCCGCCAGCGCGCCCGCCTGATCCTGCGCAAGCGCCCGACCACCGCATCGAGAGCGTGGCGTTGCGGCGGATTTAGTCGCGCGTTACAGAAGCCCGCCTTGCGCGCCAGCTCGACAAGCTTCACCTGCGGCCGTGCGCCGACGTGTGAGATCACCTCCGCCGCCGCCAGGCTGCCGAGCCTGCCGGCGGTTTCCAGGTCGCGTCCGCTGGCGACGCCGTACAGGAAGCCCGCCGCATAGAGGTCGCCGGCGCCCGTCGTGTCCACCACCTTGGCGACTGGCGCCGCTGCCACCTCGATGGTGCGGCCCCCGCTCAGGATCACGCTGCCCTTCTCCGATCGCGTGATGGCAGCGAGCTTCGTCTCGGATTGTGCCCGCTGCGCCGCATCCTCGAACGAATTCGCCTCATACAGGGAAGCGATCTCCGCCTCGTTGGCGAACAGGATGTCGACCGAGCTGCGCACGAATTGCTGGAACTCGGCCCGGTGCCGATCGACGCAGAACGGATCGGACAGCGTCATGGCGACCTGCCGTCCCGCCTTGGCGGCAATGTCGGCTGCCTGCCGGAACGCGGCCTTGGCCTGCGGCCGGTCGAACAGGTAGCCTTCCAGGTACAGGATGCGCCCCGAACGGATGAGATCGGCGTCGACCTCCTCGGCGCCCAGCCGCGGGCTGACGCCGAGCATGGTGTTCATCGTGCGCTGGCCGTCGGGCGTGACCAGAATCAGCGAACGCCCGGTGGGATCGCCACCGCCAGCTGCCGCAGCCGTCTTGAAGGTCACGCCGGCCGCGCGGATGTCGTGGCGGAACACCTTGCCGAACTCGTCGTTCGCGGTCTTGGCGATGAAACCCGCCTTGCCGCCGAACGAGGCGACACCCACCATCGTGTTCGCCGCCGAGCCGCCGGAGATCTCGATGCCCGGACCCATCGCGTCATAGAGGTTCGCAACCGTGATCGCATCGACCAGCTCCATGGAGCCCTTGGTGCGCCCGTGCCTCGACAGGAAGGCGTCATCGCACTGCCCGATGATGTCGACGATGGCGTTGCCGATGCCGACGACGTCGTGGTCCTGCATGCTCATTTCGGTCCTTTGAAGGATTGAACTCGTTGGATACCGGCAGCCCATCAGCCCCGCAGCGAGGCAATGGTCGCGAACGGGCTGATGTGCTCGAGCGACGTCTTCACGTCGACCACCACCGGGCCATCATGCGCAAGCGCCTGCTCGACCACGCTCGGCGCTTCCTCGATCGAGGAGATCGACAGCCCCTTGGCGCCGAAGCTCTCCGCCCACTTGGCGAAGTCCGGGTTTTTCAGCTCCGTGCCGTGCACGCGCTTCTTGTAGGCGATCTCCTGGTGCATGCGGATGGTGCCGTAGCTGCCGTTGTTGGAGATGAAGGTCTTGACCTTGGCGCCGTACTGCACGGCCGTCGCCAGCTCGGAGCCCGTCATCAGCGCGCCGCCGTCGCCGAGGAAGTGGATCACCTGCCGCCTCGGATAGCGCAGCGCGGCAGCCACGCGCGCCGGCATGCCGATGCCCATGGCGCCGCCGACGCAGCCGACCAGCACGTGCTCGCCGGAGAACGGGAAATGCCGGTGCAGCCAGCCGGAGAAGTTGCCGGCGTCGGTGACGAAGATCGCGTCCTTGTCCGCGCGTTTCACCAGCGGGGCGACGATCGCGCCCATGTCGAGCAGTCCATCGGCCGGCGCAGTCCATGTCATCGCCGCCGTGACCGGCTCGTTGAGCTTCTTGATCCAGGCGGCGCGCTTCGGACGGCGCCTTGCCGGGCCTGCGGGCCAGCGCCTCCAGCACCGCGATCGGGTCGGCGACCAGGACCTTGCTCGCTGCGTAGTTGCGGCCGATCTGGCGCGGATCGTCGTGGATGTGGACCAGCGGCTGCGCCGGCACGGGCGAGGCCGGCAGCGTGTAGCCCTGCGTGGTCGCCTCGGTCAGCCGCGTGCCGACGGCGATGATGAGGTCGGCCTCCAGGTAGCGCGCGACGGCCGGCTTCGGGATCTTGAAGCCCAGGTGGCCCGCATAGTTGGGATGCGTGTTGGGGAAGTAGTCCTGCCGCTTGAACGTCAGCACCACCGGCAGGTGATGCGCCTCCGAGCGCCGCCAGCAGCGCCTTGCGCCCGCGCGGCGTGCCGAGCCCGATGCCGCCCGCCATCAGCAGCGGCCGCTCTGCCTTGGCGATGCGGGCCGCGATGTCCTCGATATCGGCGGGCGAGGCCGGGCCTGCGTTCGGCACCGGAGCCGGCTCCACGGCAGGCGAGTCCGTGCTGTCCTCCAGCATGTCCTCCGGCAGCACGACCACGACGGGTCCCGGTGTCGGCGCCTGCGCTTCCACGAACGCGCGCGCGACGATCTCCGGCACGCGCGCCGCATCCTGGATGACGTAGACGCCCTTCGCCATGTCGGCGAAGGTCTTGCCGTAGTCCACCTCCTGGAACGACTTGCGCCCGATCTCCGAGCGCGGCACCTGGCCGACGAACAGCACCAGCGGCACCGCGTCCTGCTCGGCGACGTGCACGGCGATGGACGCGTTGGTCGCGCCCGGGCCGCGGCTGACGAACGCCACCCCGGGCTTCGCCGTCAGCTTGGCGTCGCCCACCGCCATGAAGCCCGCGCCGCTCTCGTGCCGGCAGACGATGGTCTCGATGGCGTTGCTGTCGTGCAGCGCATCGAGCACGGCGAGATAGCTCTCGCCCGGCACGCAGAACACCCGGTCCACACCATGCGCGGAGAGGCAATCGACGAGAAGATCCGCGGCGCGACGGGGCATGTTTTCATCCTCGGCTCGGGTTTCGCCCGATGTCTGTAACACGGCTCAAGGCGCCGGGCAGCACCTGCGGTGCCGCGACAAAGACTTCGCGCAGAAGCGCTTTCGCCTAGTGCCCGAACAGGTGGAAGTTCGGCACGGCAACCGCCATCACCACGAAGAAGATGCCGATCCCGCCCAGGCCCAGCGCTCCCCAAAGAAGGTAGACCACGCCCGTGATCAGGTAGGACGAGGCGAGCACGATGGCGATCTGGAACGCGGCCGAGCCGTATTCGAAGTTGTGATACTTGGCCATCGCGACGTCGCGCTTCTTCTCCGCTGAGATGGCGCGCGCGCCTGAGTTCCCTGCGGCCTTCGCCCTTGCCGTCCGCCTTCGGCTCCGACTCGTATGCGCGCCGCCGTTGCACGCCACGTGTCGACGCGCTTCTTCAGGAGCGCTTTCGTGCTCTCGTCCTTGGCAAGCTGGAAGTCGATGTCCGTCTGTTCGGCCGCCGTCTCCAGCATCGTCTTGCGGATGGTCTTGGCCTGGAAGAAGGCCCAAAGGTTCGCCGCCTCGACGTTGTAGCTGATGCCATCGGTCTGCGCGCTCTTGCCCAGCGTTTCGGCGATGGCGAGACACAACGCGAGGATCGAGATCAGGATCGCGATCTTCTTGTTCTCGCCCTCGACCAGCCCATGACCGTGTCCACCCCCGTGCGACATGGCATTCCTCGCGTTGCTGACAGAATTGCTGGTCTAGATCACCGCGACTTCGAGGTCGCCGACACCGTCGACGTGCGCCTTCATCACGTCGCCCTTCTTGATCGCACCGACGCCCGCCGGCGTACCGGTGAAGATCAGGTCGCCGGCCTTCAGCTCGAACAGGGTCGAGAGGAACGCGATCTGGTTGGGGATGTCCCAGATCATCTGGTTGAGATCGCCGGTCTGCTTGCGCTGGCCGTTGACGTCGAGCCAGATCGCGCCCTTGCTCGAGTCCTTCACGTTCTCGGCCGGCACCAGCGCCGTGCAGGGCGCGGCGTGCTCGAACGCCTTGGCCACCTCCCACGGACGCGCCAGCTTCTTGGCGACGTCCTGCAGGTCGCGGCGCGTCATGTCGATGCCGACGCCATAGCCGAACACGTGGCTCATCGCCTGCTCCGGCTTGATGTTCACGCCGCCCGACTTCAGCGCGACGACCAGCTCCACCTCGAAGTGCACGTTGCTGGTGTTCGACGGGATAGGGAAACTTGCCATCACTGCGCGCGCTGTCGGCATTCTTCTGGAAGAAGAACGGTGGGTCCTTGGTGTCGCCGCCCATCTCCTTGGTGTGCTCCGCGTAGTTGCGGCCGACGCAATAGATGCGATGGATGGGAAACAGCTTGTCGGTGCCTTTGACGGGCAGCGTGGGCTGCGGAACTGGCGTGAATGCGTAGGTCATGCAAGCGAGCCTTCTATGGTGTCTCTGCGCCTTTCCTAGCAGAAACAATTGCAGCCGTCTGGCGCTCCAATGGGCTGCTGACCGCGCATAATCGCGCATCTGTGAACGCTGGAAAATCCAACCCGAAGCGTTTGCGCGGAATAGGGGCACTGCCGGAAAGCGAGTGTGCTCCATGCTCAAAACATCTTCCCTCACGGCGGCCTTCGCCGCCGGTCTGGTCTTGGCAGGGTTGCCTGCTGCCGCTCTTGCACGAGGCGGTGGGCACGGCGGTCAGCGTGGTTCGGCCGCGGTCTCGACCTCCCATTGGCTGATTCCCCCTACTGGGTCCGCTCACAGCGTGCCGCCCGTCGTCCAAGCCGCCCTCAGGTCCCCCGAAATCTATAACTCCGGTCGACACGTCCAGCAGCCCGCCCGTCACCATCCCGACGACCCCGACCACCCGCGGCTGCCCTTGCCGCTCCCGCTCCGTCCATGCCTGCTGTCGCCCCATTGTCTCCGCCTCCCCCGCAGGACATCCTCTCCAGCGGCGGGCCCGGGCGTGTCGACTTGTTCGCCTCGCCGACCGCAGGCAGCACGAGCCCCAGCGAAGCGGCTCCCAGCATCCCCGGCGGTGGAGGCGACACGCTGCCGGACTGCATGAAGTTCTGGGATCGCGGCACGCACATGAGCAAGGTCGAATGGCGGGCAGCCTGCACGCGCACGCTGCACAGGCTCGACCTGCGAACGCCGTTGAACTGACGGGCTAGTGGATCTCCGGCTCCGGCACGTCCGCGCCGTGCTCCAGGAAGTCGAAGTCGCAGCCATCGTCGGCCTGGCCGATGTGCTCCTGGAACATGCGGCCGTAGCCGCGCTCGTAGCGCGGCTGCGGCGCCACCCATGCGGCCCTGCGCTTTGCCAGCTCCTCGTCCGGGACGTGCAGGTGCAGGCGGCGCTGCGCGACGTCCACCTCGATTTCGTCACCCGTCTTCACCAGCGCCAGCGGCCCGCCGACGAAGCTCTCCGGCGACACGTGCAGGATGCAGGCGCCGTAGCTGGTGCCCGACATGCGCCCGTCCGAGATGCGCAGCATGTCGCGCACGCCCGCGCGCACGAGCTTGCGCGGGATCGGCAGCATTCCCCACTCCGGCATGCCCGGCCCGCCCTTGGGGCCGGCGTTCTGCAGCACCATCACGTGATCCGGCGTCACGTCGAGATCGTCGCGCTCGATCTCGGCCGCCATGTGATTGTAGTCGCGGAACACGATCGCCTTGCCGCGGTGCTGGCGCAGCCGCGCCTCGGCGGCCGACGGCTTCATCACCGCGCCGCGCGGCGCGAGGTTGCCCTTGAGCACGGCGGTGGCGCCCTCGGCATAGATGGCCTTGTCGAGGCTGCGGATCACGTCGGGGTGGAACACCTCGGCCCGCGCGATGTTCTCGCCCAGCGTACGGCCGTTCACCGTCAGGGCGCTGCCGTCGAGCTTGTCGCCCAGCACCTTCATCAGCGCCGGCAGTCCGCCCGCGTAGAAGAAGTCCTCCATCAGGTGCGCACCGGACGGCCGCACGTTGGCGATCACCGGCACCTGCCGCGAGAGGACATCGAACTGCTCCAGCGACAGCGCGATACCGGCGCGCCGCGCCATGGCGACGACGTGGATGATGGCATTGGTCGAGCCGCCCATCGCCATGTGCACCTTGATGGCGTTCTCGAACGACGCGGGGGTGAGAATTTGGCGAGGGCGTCATATCCTCCCACACCATGTCGACGATGCGCCGGCCCGGCGACCGCGCACATGCGCGGATGACCCGCGTCGGCCGCCGGCAGCGACGACGCGCCGGGCAGCGTCAGCCCCAGCGCCTCGGCGATCGCCATCATGGTCGCGGCGGTGCCCATGGTCATGCAGGTGCCGAACGAGCGGGCGATGCCGTTCTCGATCTCGGCCCAGTCGGCTTCGGTGATCTTGCCGGCGCGCTTCTCGTCCCAGTATTTCCACACGTCCGAGCCCGAGCCCAGCGTCTGCCCGCGCCAGTTGCCGCGCAGCATCGGCCCGGCCGGACAGAAGATCGCCGGCAGCCCCATGGAGATCGCGCCCATGATCAGGCCCGGCGTGGTCTTGTCGCAGCCGCCGAGCAGCACCGCGCCGTCGATCGGGTGCGAGCGCAGCAGCTCCTCCGTCTCCATGGCCAGGAAGTTGCGGTAGAGCATCGTCGTCGGCTTGACGAACGGCTCGGCCAGCGAGATCGCCGGCAGCTCCAGCGGAAAGCCGCCGGCCTGCAGCACGCCGCGCTTCACGTCCTCCGCGCGCGCGCGCAGGTGCGCGTGGCACGCGTTGATGTCGCTCCAGGTATTGATGATGCCGATCACCGGCTTGCCGCGCCAATCGTCGGCGTCGTAGCCGATCTGGCGCATGCGCGAGCGATGCCCGAACGCAGCGCAGGTCCTCCACGCCGAACCAGCGGTGCGAGCGCAGGTCCTCCGGCTTCTTGCGTGCCGTCATGCGTTCCTGTCGGGCGGCGGTTCGACGGCGGCCGCGCCGACCGACGCCGGCGCCAGCGCGCGCGAGCTCAGGTACTGGATGGCGAGCAACCCGCCGAGGATCGCCGAGCCCGGCGATGTCGGCCCAGAACGTCGGGCACCACGAGCAGGAATGCCGCCGGCGATCGAGACGGCCCGCTCCCAAAGCGGCATCACGCGGAACAGGTAGCCGTGCAGGCCAGCCGCCAGCAGGCGCGATTCCGACGCACGACAGGATGAACCGCCAGACGATGTTGGGCCACTCGCCGATCATCAGCAGCGCCGGCTCGTACACGAACATGAAGGGCACGATGAACCCGGCCGCGCCGATCTTCACGGCAGCCCAGCCCGTCTTCCACAGGTTCGACTTCGCGAGGCCGGACGCCGCGATACACCGCCAGCGCCACCGGCGGCGTGATCGCCGACAGCACCGCGAAGTAGAAGGCGAACATGTGCGCCGCCGGCACGACGACGCCGAGCTTCACCAGCGCCGGCACCAGCAGCGCCACCATGATGATGTAGGCCGGCGTGGTCGGCATGCCCATGCCGAGAATGATGCCCGCGGACATCGTCAGCAGCAGCGCCAGCAGCCGCATGTCCTGCGCGAGGCCCACCACCCACTGCGTGAACACGATGCCGAGGCCCGTCAGGATCACGATGCCGATGATGATGCCCGCCGCCGCGCAGGCCATGGCGACCGGCAGCGTGTTGCGCGCGCCGTCGATCAGGGCATCGACGATCGGGCGCAGCTCGGGCTTGAGCAGGATGATCTTGCCGCGCACCGCCCACAGCCACAAGCGTGATCAGCGCCGCGAAGACCACGGCCTCCACGATGGGCCCCAGGCCGATCACGTCGGGAATGAGGGTCGGAAATCCAGGGATGAGAACGGGCAGGATGAGCAGTACCGGCAGGATGAACAGGATCACCGGCCCGAACCACGCGACCGGGAAGCACAGCAGCGTGCCCGTCAGCGCAGCCAGCGGCGCGCTGTAGCCCGAGTACATGACGAACAGGATCGAGCTGACCGGAATGAACAGATGCCCGCGCGCAGTCAGCACCTGGCGCATCACCGGCAGCTCGGAGCGCGGCACGCCGAGCAGACCTTGCCGCTTGGCCTCGAAGTGCACGGCCGCGAAGCAGGCCACGTAGTAGAGGATCGGCGGGAATCGCCGCCCAGATCACGATCTGCGCGTAGCTCACGCCCTGGAACTCGGCCATCACGAACGCGGCTGCACCCATGATCGGCGGCATGATCTGCCCGCCGGTCGAGGCGGTCGCCTCCACGGCGGCCGCAAAGTGCGGCTTGAAGCCGGTGCGCTTCATCAGCGGAATGGAGATCGGCCCGTCCACCATCACGTTGGCCACCGCCGAGCCGGAGATGGTGCCGAACAGCGAGGACGACACCACCGACACCTTGCCCGGACCGCCGGCCGTGTGGCCGGTGATGCCCATGGCGAAGTCCATGAACAGCTGGCCGGTGCCGGTGCGCTCCATGAACGCGCCGAACAGCACGAAGATCATCACGTAGGACGCCGAGACGGCGAGCGGCTGGCCGAAGATGCCTTCGGTCGACAGGTAGAGCTGGTCGATGAAGCGGATCGGCTCGATGCGCGTGAAGAAGTAGCCGTACAGGCCGAAGGCGATGCAGGTGAGCGGCAACGCCGGGCCGAGCACGCGACGCGTGCCTTCGAGCACCAGATAGGATGAGCGTGACGCTGAGGACGATGTCCGTCCACGCCATGTCATCGACGTAGATGATGCGGTCGATGATGTAGTCGTAGTAGACGAAGATGTAGCCGACCGAGACGATGCTGGCGGCGATCAGCGCGAAATCCAGCAGCGACGGCGATTCTGCCTTGCTCTCGACCTCGGCGCGCTGCTCGGGCAGCAGCATCGCCAGCTCTTCGTCGGTCGGCGACTTGAGGCGGAAGTAGAGGAAGACGAGTACCAGCGCGAACAGCAGGTGGATGCCGCGGAAGATGTAGTCGGTCGGCGGGCCGCGGAACACCTCGCGCAGCGACGGCGAGATGAAGTCCAACGGCGGGATGATGACGTAGATGTGGTACAGCGCCATCGCCAGCGCGACGGCGGCCGCCAGCTTGCGCGTCATGTCCCGCGTGCTTGCGCCGAGGTCCATGGAGTGTTCCCGTGTCCGCGCGCCTTGCACGCTTGGGGCGGCGCTTCGCGCCGCCCCTGCGGCTTCTTTGCTGTCGACTAGGCGGAGACTACTTAACGGTGATGCCCTTGCTCCTTGTACCACTTGGCCGCGCCAGGATGGAACGGCACGCCGATGTCCTGCGCCATGACCTGCGGCGTCAGCTTGGCCAGCTCCTTATAGACGGCGGCCATGTCGTCCTTGCTTCGGCAGGATCGCCGCCGTCATCTTGTAGACGGTGTCCTCGGGCAGCGAGCAGGCAGCGACGACGTGCGTGTAGTAGCCGATCACCTGCACGTCCTTGTCCTGCTTCGGATAGGTGCCCTTGGGGATCGTCACCAGCTTGTAGGCCGGATTGATCTTGCGCATCGGCTCGTAGATGTCGGTCATGTCGATCAGCTTGATGTCGCGCGCGGACGCCAGGTCCATCAGCGAGCTGGCGGGGATGCCGGTGCCGAGCGCGAACGCATGCATCCGGTTGTCCTTCATCTGCTCGACGCTGTCGGTGTAGCTGTTGGTGAAGCTCGCCTTCACGTCGCTGTAGGTATAGCCCGACACCTTCAGCACGTGACGTGCGATCAGTTCGCCGGTGTTGCCCTTGACCTGCGTGGCGAAGCCCTTGCCCTTCAGGTCCTTCAGCGTGTTGATGCCGGCAGTCGGCGTTCACGACGAGCTGGAAGTACTGCGGATAGAGCGTCGCGACGTTGCAGACCTTGTCGTGCTTCTTGTCGAGCGGGGCCTCGCCCGTTCCCGCGACGGCGTCAGCCGTCGTGATCGTGTTGCCGAAGCCGACCTCGGCCTTGCCTTCCTGGATGCCGCGGATGTTGGCGATGCCGGCACCCGGCAGGGACTGGACCTTCAGATCCGGCACCGCCTTCTCCCAGGCGTCCTTGAGCTGACCGCCCAGCGGCACCCAGAAGCCGGCCTGCGGGCCGGTCATCAAGCGGACTTCGGCGGCGGTGGCCGTTCCGGCAAAGCCGAGCATCGCGGCCAAAGCGGCAGCCGTCGTCAATCCTAGCCTTCGCATTCGCATCCTCCCTGGATTTTCGAGCTTGGTTCACGTCGTCCGCGCTTAGATTAACTGGTGCGCCCGTGACTTGCCAGCTCAATGCCGTCTCTCAACGTGGAGGGCGCTGACCCTCGCGCTTGTGCCCGGCAGGTGGCAGAAACGATCAACTTTATACGATTTCAAGTGCCTCGCCTCGGCCCGTAGGCCGAATACCAAGCTCCCGGCGCACCGGTCGGCTACGACTTAGCGCAGTCGCGCGTTGATGCCGTCTAGCGCCTTCGACCCCGGACACAGCTCGGTCATCGGCAGCGCATTGAGCGGCCGTTTGTCCGTGGCCAGGATGTCGTGCATGTCCTGCTGCTCCGGGTCGATGTAGAGCAGGCCGGTCGCCACCGCGCCCTTGGCCGCGTTGGTGCGGATCGCCATCAGGGCCGCATCCGCGTCGCGCGGGTCGTGTTGCGAGTCGAGCTTGTTCAGGATCAGCCGCGAGCCGTCGTGCAGCTCGATATCGGCCGTCGTGCCTTCGGCATAGTCGACGGTGATCTCCTCCTTCGGCTCCACGTAGTCGAGGTGGTTTTCCGAGGCGAGGTTGTGCGCGCGCACGTACTCGTAGCTCTTGGTGGAGGTGGCGTGATTGTTGAACGTCACGCACGGGCTGATGACGTCGAGGAAGGCAAAGCCGTTGTAGCTGATGGCCGCCTGGATCAGGGGGGTGAGCTGGTTCTTGTCGCCGGAGAACGAGCGCGCCACGAAGCCGGCGCCGAGCTGGATCGCCAGCTGGCACAGGTCGATGGCATCGAACGGATTGGCCTCGCCCTTCTTGGACGGCGAGGTCTTGTCGTTGGTGGCGGAGAACTGGCCTTTGGTGAGGCCATAGCAGCCGTTGTTCATGACGATATAGGTCATGTTCAGCCGGCGCCGCACGGCGTGGCAGAACTGGCCGAGGCCGATCGAGGCCGTGTCGCCGTCGCCCGACACGCCGATGTAGACGAGGTCGCGGTTGGCGATCGCCGCGCCCGTCGTCACCGACGGCATGCGCCCGTGCACCGAGTTGAACCCGTGGCTGCGGTTCATGAAGTAGGTCGGCGCCTTGGACGAGCAGCCGATGCCCGACACCTTGGCGATGCGGTGCGCCGGCAGGTCCATCTCGAAGCAGGCTTCGATGATCGCCGCCGTGATCGAGTTCGTGTCCGCAGCCCGCGCACAACGTCGACATGCTGCCTTCGTAGTCGCGCCGCGTCAGCCCCAGCGCGTTGCGCGGCAGCTGCGGATGGTGGGCGATAGGCTTGGAAATGTAGCTCATTGGTCGATCACTCCGCCGCCACCTGGGCCGGCTTCAATTCCTTCAGGACCGCGCCGCGCACGAAGGCGGCCGTCATCGGCATGCCGTCGTAGTTGAGCGCCGGGATCAGCTTGGTGCCCGGCACGTTGCCTTCCGTCATCAGCAGCGAGCGCATCTGCGCGTCCCGGTTCTGCTCGACGACGAAGATGCGGTCGTGCATGGCGCAGAACGACAGGACCTCGCGCGTGAACGGGAAGGCCCTGATGCGCAGCGCGTTGACCTGCACGCCGTCGCGCTCCAGCAGGTCGAGGGCCTCGAGCACGGCCGGCGTCGTCGCGCCGAAGTAGATGAGCCCCGTCTTGCCGCCCTTGTCGCGGATGGCGATCTCCGGCTTCGGCACCAGGGTCGCTGCCGTATCGTGCTTGCGCCGGATGCGGTCGATCACGCGGGCATGGATATGGCCGTCCTCGGTGTAGCGCGCATTCTCGTCGTGCGAGGTGCCGCGCGTGAAGAAGGCGCCCTTGGTCGGGTGCGTGCCGGGCAGCGTGCGGTAGGGGATGCCGTCGCCGTCGATGTCCTGGTAGCGGCCCCAGTCCTTGCCCGTGGCCTCCTTGAAGCCTTCGAGCTGCTCGGCGTCGAGCACCTTGCCGCGGTCGTGGACCTTGCTGTCGTCCCAGGCGAACGGATCGGTCACCCAGTCGTTCATGCCGATGTCGAGGTCGGACATGACCATGACCGGCGTCTGCAGCCGCTCGGCGAGATCGAAGGCTTCCGCGCCGAGCGAGAAGCACTCGGTGGGGTCCTTGGGGAACAGCAGCACGTGCTTGGTGTCGCCGTGCGAGGCGTAGGCGCAGATGGTGATGTCGGATTGCTGCGTGCGCGTCGGCATGCCGGTCGAGGGTCCGCCGCGCTGGATGTTGAACAGCACCACCGGCACCTCGGCGAAGTAGGCGAGCCCCAGGAACTCGCTCATCAGCGAGATGCCGGGCCCTGAGGTTGCCGTGAACGATCGGGCACCGTTCCAGCCGCCGCCGATGGCGACGCCGATCGCCGCCAGCTCGTCCTCGGCCTGTACGATGCCGTAGAGCCGCCGGCCGTCCTTCGCCACGCGCATGCGCTTGGCATACTTCTCGTAGGCCTCCGCGAGCGAGGTCGACGGCGTGATCGGATACCAGGCGCACACCGTGGCGCCCGCGTAGATCGCGCCCAGGCCCGCCGCATCGTTGCCCGACACCAGGATCTTGCCCTTGGCGCCCTCGGCGTGACGCAGATGGATCGGCAGCGGGCACTGGAAGTTCTGCGATGCGTAGTCGCGACCCAGCGCTACCGCCTCCATGTTGGCGGCCACCAGCTTCTCCTTGCCCTTGAGCTGGTCGGCGATCGTGGTCTCGAGAACCTTGAGATCGATGTCGAGCAGCGCTGTCAGCGCACCGACATAGACCATGTTCTTGAACAGCTGGCGCTGGCGCGGATCGTTCCACTTCTTGGCGCACATCTCGGCGATGGGGATGCCGAGCACCGTGATGTCCTGCCGGGGCCAGATGCGCGGCAGCGTCGAGTCGTAGAGCAGCCAGCCGCCGGGCACGATCTCGGCCAGGTCCTCCTTGTAGGACTGCGGGTTCATGGCGACCATCAGGTCGATGCCGTCGCGCCGCGCCAGGTAGCCCGCTTCCGACACCCGCACCTCGTACCAGGTCGGCAGGCCCTGGATGTTGGAGGGGAAGATGTTCTTCGGGCTGACGGGGATGCCCATGCGGAACAGCGTCTTGGCGAAGATGCCGTTGGCGGACGCCGAGCCGGAGCCGTTGACGGTGGCAAACTTCACCACGAAGTCGTTGATGCCGCTCATTGCAGGGTAGGGCCTCTCGTCAGCGTAGATAGGCGTTGTGGTGCGTCAGGCAAGTCTGCGCCGCCTGCGCTTCCACGTACATGAACTTCTGCATGTCCCAGGCACCCGTCGGGCAGCGCTCGGCGCACAGTCCGCAGTGCAGGCACACGTCCTCGTCCTTGGCCATGATGCGGCCGGTCTTGAGCGGTTCGGAGACGTAGATGTCCTGCGTCTTGTTGCGCGCCGGCACGCGCAGCTTCTCGCGCAGCGCCGGCTCGGCGTCGTTGGCCGTGAAGTTGATGCAGTCGACCGGGCAGATGTCCATGCAGGCATCGCACTCGATGCACAGCGGCGCCGAGAACACCGTCTGGATATCGCAGTTGAGGCAGCGCTCGGCTTCCTTGAAGGCGAGCTTATCGTCGTAGCCGAGTTCCACCTCGACCTTGAGGTTGCGCAGCGCCTGCGCCTTGTCGGCGTGCGGCATCGCCACGCGTTTCAGCGGCGCATAGTCGTTCTTATAGGCCCACTCGTGGATGCCCATCTTCTGGCTGATGAGGTTGGCGCCCGGGGGCGGTCGCACCTCGATCCGCTTGCCGTGGCAATACTGGTCGATCGAGATCGCGGCATGGTGGCCGTGCGCCACCGCCCAGATGATGTTCTCCGGCCCCCAGGCGGCGTCGCCGCCGAAGAACACGCCGGGCCGCGTCGACATCATCGTCACCTTGTCGACGGTGGGCATGTTCCATTCGTTGAAGTCGAGCCCGATGTTGCGCTCGATCCAGGGGAAGCTGTTCTCCTGGCCGATCGCCATCAGCACGTCGTCGCACTCGATGACGACCTCCTCGCCGGAGGCCTCAAGCTTCGGCCGGCCGTTCTTGTCGGTGCCGACTTCCTTCATCTTCGTGAAGCGCACGCCTATCAGGCGGCCTTTCTCGATGATGAATTCCTTGGGTGCGTGGTTGTCGAGAATCGGGATGCCTTCGTGCTCCGCGTCCTCGATCTCCCAGGGCGATGCCTTCATCACCTTGCGCGGCGAGCGCACGGTCACCGTCACGTTCATGCCGCCCAGGCGCAGCGCGGTGCGGCAGCAGTCCATCGCCGTGTTGCCGCCGCCGATGACGACGACGCGCCGGCCGACGGTGTGCACGTGCTCGAAGGCAACCGACGTCAGCCAGTCGATGCCGATGTGGATGTTGGCGGCTGCTTCCTTGCGGCCGGGAATGTCGAGGTCCTTGCCCTTGGGTGCGCCGGTGCCGATGAACACCGCGTCGAAGCCTTCCTTGAGCAGGGCGTCGAGGCTCGTGATCTCCGCGCCGAAGCGCGTCTCGAGGCCGAAGTCGTAGATGCGCTCGATCTCCTCATCCAGCACCGCCGCCGGCAGCCGGAACGAGGGAATGTTGGTGCGCATCAGGCCGCCGCCCTTGGCGTCCTTCTCAAACAGCGTGCAGGTGTAGCCGAGCGGCAGCAGATCGCGCGCAACCGTGAGCGAGGCCGGGCCGGCGCCGATCAGCGCGATGCGCTTGCCGTTCTTCTGCTTCGGCATCTCCGGCATGAACGCATCGATGTCGCCCTTGTAGTCGGCGGCGACGCGCTTCAGGCGGCAGATGGCGACCGGCTTCTCCTCGACGCGCCCGCGGCGGCAGGCCGGCTCGCACGGGCGATCGCACACGCGACCGAGGATGCCGGGGAAGACGTTGCTTTCCCAGTTCAGCATGAACGCCGCCGCATAGCGCTGCTGCGCGATCAACCGGATGTATTCGGGAACCGGCGTGTGGGTCGGACACGCCCACTGGCAGTCGACGACCTTGTGAAAGTATTCCGGATTGGAAGTATCGGTCGGGGCCGTCCGGCCCCTGGCTCGTATGTCCGCTTGGCTTTGCGCCATTGCCTCCGTCCGTCCCTTTGCTTGCTCTATCTCCCAACCGGGCATACTAGCGGCGGGGATGGGTTATCCCAACTCCCACCGTCATGCCAGATGCGATTTTTCAACCGGCTGTGTACGCGCGCGGGTGCGTCCTCTGGCATACCAGGCGGATGTGCGCGGTTGTGCAATGCGAAACGATTTGTTGCGGGGTGTTTCCGGCGCTCGTCAGAGATCAATTCAGCTTGATGATCCCATAGAGCCGGATGGTGCGGCCCGGCTGCAGAACCTCGTCCTTCCGGAAGGAAACGTGGTTGCGCACCTCGTCGTCGAGCAGATTGAGGCCCTTGAGACCGATGGTCATCTCCGGCACGCCACCGCCAGCTGCATCGAGCTTGAACGTGTAGGCGAGGTCGGCATTGAGAAGTGTGTAGCCCTTCGTGGGTGTCTCGTTCTCGCCGATCCTGTTCTGGTCGAAGGCGTGCAGGAAGCCCACGCGAGCGAACCAATTTTGGTCGCGATAGTAAACGCCGGCCCCCGCGCGGTGCGGCGGGATGCGCGGGAGGTTGCCGTTTTTCG
Source organism: uncultured Alphaproteobacteria bacterium (assembly GCA_963782855.1). Taxonomy (GTDB): domain Bacteria; phylum Pseudomonadota; class Alphaproteobacteria; order Rhizobiales; family Hyphomicrobiaceae; genus AWTP1-13. The sequence goes on from CAWALW010000018.1 coordinate 20,327, forward strand.
CATCGTCGAAGTGCGCGTGCACGAAATCGTACTGCGCGTCGATGCCCCACGTGCCGCGCCAGATGCGGCCGATGTCATGCTCGCCCTGAAGCTCTACCCCGTAGAAAGTTGCATCCCGCTGCAGAAACAGCACCTGCTTGAGTTCCTCGCTTGGGGGCGGCACGGCGCACGTGTTCAACGTATCGCCACACTGGGCATCCGTGAGTTGCTTGAAGATGAAGCCGTCGAACTTGGTGTAGTAGGCCGACGCATCGAAGCGGAAGGCTCCCTTGGCCCGCCTGAGCCCCAGCTCGACCGTCCGGGCGCTCTCCTCGGTCAGGAAGGGATTGCCGATCTCGAAGGTCTCGGTGGCCTCGTGCACGCCCTTGGAGAACAGCTCGGCCGCGTCCGGCGCACGCTCGACATACTGGCCGGTCAGCCGCGCAACCATGCCCAGGGGCAGCTCATAAAGGATGCCGGCGCTTGCGCTGAAGGGCTGGAAAGTTCGCTCCTCCGCAATCTCGTTGCCGGTGTTCGGCGAAGTCAGCACCAGCCCGGTCCCATCCACCGTCGTGTGCTCGATGCGGCCCGCGGCCTGGAGGCGCAGGCGCTTCGTCACCTGCAGCTCCTCGAAAATGAAGGCGGCGACAGTGCTCGTTCGCGCCGGGGCGAGCAGGTCGTCGCCCTCCAGGCTGTCGCCGATCGTCTTGCGATGCCCGAACTGGGTGCCGACGGCTCCGCGCAGCTCGCCGAACGCGGTCGCGACCGGCAGATGCTGCACCTCGACGCGCCCTTCCGTTTCTCTGTTGCTGAAAATCGAGCCTGGCAGCGGTTCGCCGGGCACGATCTCCTTGTGGTGGTAGTCGGACGCGCCGAACCAGTAGCGGATCGCCTCGATGCCCATGCCGCCGACGCGCCATTCGCCGCGCGACTGGAATTTGTCCTGGATCATGTCGATGCGGGCATCCTCGGCAGGAATGCCGTAGAGGGAGTCGTAGCGCGTGAAGGCGATGCCTATGAACCCGGCCGGGCCGATCAGCGAGCCGCCGACCGAGAAGCCCTCGTTGTCGACGAAGGAGTTCGCCATCCTGCCGAGCGGCGTGTCGTAGTCGCCGGCATGCCGCTTGAAGGCGTCGGCGTGCACCGCGAATTTGCCGGCTCCTGCCGTGACCTTGAAGGCGCCGTCGGCGCCGCGGTCCACGGAGTTCAGGCCGCCGCGCGTCTCGATGCTGAAACCGCGCGGCGGGATGACTTGCGGGATACGATCGTTGACGGCGTTCACAACGCCGCCGATCGCCTGCGAGCCGTAGCGCAGCGTCGCCGGGCCGCGCACCACCTCGATCTGATCTGCGGAGAACGGATCGATCGGAACGGCGTGGTCCTCGCTCAGCGCCGACACGTCGTGCGAGCCGATGCCGTTCTCCTGCACGCGCACGCGGTAGTTGTCCAGGCCGCGAATGACCGGACGATTGGCGCCGGGCGCGAAGTTGGAACCGGTGATGCCGGGCCGGTACTGCAGCGCGTCGGCCAAGTTGGATCCTGGCGTGCCGACGACCTCCTGGGAGGGAACGACCGTCAGTGCGGCAAAGGCATCCTCGATGATTGTCCCGGCGGGCGAGGCGTCAGCTTCCGCGGCCTGCGCCGGGCGCAATTTGGGCCGGTGCCCGCGTCACCGGCGTTGGGGTGGTCACGACGATTCCTGGAAGCTAAGATCTGAGCCTGTGCTTTGTGGCTAGCGAGAAGGGTGAGTACTGCCGCACCAATGCCGCAGATGGTCCAAGCTCTGCCGGTTGCCACCGCTCACTCCACTATGTAACTATGTAACATAAAATGGCGTAGCGCTTGGCAGACGGGTGAGGCAACCCGTGGATGGCTTCCAACGGCTGCTTTGCCGCCGGCAGTGGCTTTAACGTAACAGTATAACGTACCTAATCATGGCATCCGCTCCGTCCAATGTTGTGCCGATGCCGGGGAGGTCAGGGGCCGCTGGAATTGGCGCTCCAGAACTCCTCCCGGTTGCCTATGTGATGGCCCCTTCGGGCAACGATCGGCTTCCTTGGGCTGCTTTAGCCCTTGCCGCGGCGTTGCATGCGGCAGTGCTTGGCCCGCTTCTTCTCGAGCCCGCCGACAACTTGGCGGGGAGCTACGGGCAGCAGCTCGATGCCATTAGCGTAACGATCGTCAACTCCAACGTACTCCACGCACTGTCGAGTGCTGACGTGCCATCCACGCCGCCGCCGCAGGTAGCGCCTCTGGAGACCGTCGATGGGTCGGTCGAGGCGGCATCCGCGGCTCCGGACGCCAAGACGCCGCCCGCCGAAGAGGCACCCAAACTCGAGTCGGCACCCGTCGTGGCGATTGAGAAGGCGCCGGGCGAGACGCCTCCCGAAGCGGGCCAGGTGCAGCCGTCGGAAGGCGGTGCGCCCGCAACGAGAGGTGGCGTGACGGCGCTGGCGGAGACCGGCGACACCCCGACGCAAAGTGCGCCGGCGGCTGCCAGCCCCGGCGCGGTCCGGGAATATGCACGCTATGTTTCGCAGGCGCTGGCTAAGACCAGACCGAAGGGTGCGGGCCGCCCCGGTACTGTCAAGGTAAGGCTCGAGATTGCGTCGGGCGGGACGCTCGTCGGAGCGGAGATTGCAAAGTCGAGCGGCAACAGGTCGCTCGATGAGACGGCGCTCGAGGCGGTGCGGCGCACGCGGTTCCCCGCGCCGCCAGCTGGCATGTCAGCCGCCCAGCTCACATACGAAGTGCCCTATCATTTCCGTTGAACGAGCGGCCAGCCTGCGGTGGCGTGGTTTCCACCGCGAGGACCTAGACTAGCGCCGCTTCCCGACTTTCCGCCGGTTCGGCGTTTCGGCAAAGATTCCGGCGCTCCCGTCATTGTGCGAACCGGGCCTTGGCGACAGTTTGCAACCACTTGAATGGAGGTTTGCAAATGAGATTTCTTGTTTCCATTTCAGCACTTGCGATTGTGATCGCCGTCACCCTCGTCGCCCCGGCCTCACCAGCAATGGAGCGGCCATCACAAGCTCTCGGCCATGACATCAGGTAGCTGCGGTTCCCCCCGCACGCTCCAACTTTTCATCGCTGATCCGAGCGACCCGGCAGGCCATCGCTACGCGATGGTCACGCCACCGTCGGCCACCACCACCGTTCCGGTCATGAAGGCCGCCGCCTTGGAGGCGAGGAACGCGACGATGCCGCCGATCTCGTCCGGCTCGCCGATGCGGCGGAGCGGCGTCGTAACAAGGCGCGGCTTGAGGTTCTTCTCGTCTTCCCAAAGGGCGCGGGCGAAGTCCGTTCTGATCAACCCCGGTGCCACGCAGTTGACGCGGATGTTCTTTGGCCCCCACTCCACGGCAAGGTTGCGCGCGAGCGCGAAGTCAGCCGCCTTGGAGATGCCGTAGGCGCCGAGGATGCCCGTGCCGCGGATGCCGCCGATCGACGACACGATGATCACGGTGCCGCCGCCCTTCTCGGCCATGCCGGGGATGGCGAGGTTGGAGAGCCAGATGTTGCTCTTGACGTTCGAACTCATGATCTTGTCGAAGGCTTCGTCGGAAAGTCCGGCGAGCGGGCCGTAGTCGGGATTGATCGCCGCATTGCAGACGAGCGTGTCGATCCTGCCCCATTTCTTGAGAAGTCTCTGCGACAAGGCCCTCCACCTCGTTCTTGCGCCCGATGTTGCAAGGAATGACGATTGCCTCGCCGCCGGCCTTCTTGATCGCCGCGACGACTTCCTCGCACGCGTCTGCCTTGCGGCTCGACACGACGACCTTGGCGCCGAGCGACGCCATGATTTCTGCTGCCGACCGGCCGATGCCTCGGCTCGAGCCCGTGATCACTGCCACCTGTCCGGAAAGATCGAAGAAGTTTTTCATGGCGCCCACTGAGCCTCCTTGCCCTATACGTCAACTTTGTTGCCAAGGCCGCAATCCGGGCCTAGTTTGCTGCATCATAGAGACCGGCCCGACAATCCGACAAGGACGGCGATGGGAGAGGAGCGGCCCTGGGAGAAGAGCTATCCGGCCGGTGTGCGCTGGGATGCGCCGGTCGAGATGCTGCCGCTGCCGGAGCTGTTCGATCGCTTCACCGCGAATGGTCAGCAAAGCCCGCGATCGAATATCGCGACCGCAAGATCACCTATGCCGAACTGCGGACCGCCGTTGAGGAAGCTGCTTCGGGTCTGATCGACCTCGGCCTGCGCCCCGGCGAAGCCGTTGCGCTTTACCTGCCTAACACGCCCGTGCACCCGATCATGTTCTTCGCCGTGCTGAAGTGCGGCGGGCGCATCGTGCACCTCTCGCCGCTCGATGCCGAGCGCGAGCTGCTTTTCAAGATCGCCAACTCCGGCGCGCGCTTCCTGGTCACGACCAATATCGGCTTCATGGCGCTGATGGCGCAGAAGTTCAGGGCCGATGGTGCCGTGGATCACCTGATCGTCGCCGACGACACCGCATTCGGACCGTCGGCGATTCCCACAACGCCCATTCCTACGGACGCGCCTCTCGTCCGGTTCGATGAACTGAGGGCCCGCGGTGCAAGCGCCCTGCCGAAGCAGTGGCCGAAGGTCGCGACGGAGGACGTGGCGCTGCTTCAGTACACCGGCGGCACGACAGGCAAGCCCAAGGCGGCGATGCTGAGTCATGCCAACCTCACGTCAGCCTGCTCGATCTACAAGATCTGGGGCGATCCCCAGCGCATCTCCATGCCCGGCGAGGATAGGATCATCTGCGTCCTGCCGTTGTTTCATATTTTCGCGCTGACCTCGGTCATGTTGCGAGGTTTCAGCGAGGGCAACGAGCTTCTCCTGCGCGTGCGCTTCGATGTGGAGACGACGCTGCACGACATCGAGGTCAAGAAGGCGACAGTATTCCCAGGTGTGCCGACGATGTGGATCGCGCTGGCCAACACGCCCGACATCGACAAGCGCGACTTCTCCTCTCTGCGTTACGTCGCGTCCGGCGGCGCCGCGCTGCCGGTCGAGGTGGCGGAGCGGTTCCAGAAGCTCACCGGACAGCGGCTCGGCGGCGGCTGGGGCATGACGGAGACATCGCCCGCCGGCACGGCCTTGCCGCGCGAGTGGACCGGGAAGGCCGGCTCCGTAGGGATGCCTCTGCCCGGCATCACGCTGGAGATTGTCGCGCTCGACAACCCCCGTCAGCGCATGAAGCCGGGCGAAAAAGGCGAGATCCGCATCAAGGGCCCTAACGTCACGAAGGGCTATTGGAATGCGCCCGAAGAGACGGCGCGCTCCTTCGCCGATGGATATCTTCTCACGGGCGACATCGGGTACATGGACGAGGATGGCTACTTCTATCTCGTCGACCGCAAGAAGGACATGATCATCTCCGGCGGGTTCAACGTGTACCCGCGCACCATCGAGGAGGCGATCTACGAGCATCCGGGCGTCGCCGAGGTGAGCGTCATCGGCGTGCCCGACGAGTACCGCGGCGAGGCGGCGAAGGCTTTCGTGCAATTGAAGTCCGGTGCCGCCGCATTTACACTGGATGAACTGCGCAGTTTCCTGGCCGACAAGATCGGCAAGCACGAAATGCCGGCGCATCTGGAGTTTCGCGACGCCTTGCCGAAGACGCCGGTGGGCAAGCTGTCGAAGAAAGAGCTGATTGAGGAAGAGCGGCAGAAGCAGACAGCCAAGGCGGCTGCCGCGGAGTAACACTGAGCCGACGACTGAGAGAGGTCCCCCATGGTCGACGCCGTCATCGTATCCACCGCCCGCACGCCCATCGGCAGAGCCGTTCGCGGCGCCTTCAACCTCACGCATGGCGCCGACATGGGTGGCCACGTGATCTCGCACGCCGTGAAGCGGGCCGGCATCGACCCCGCGCTGGTCGAGGATGTGACACTCGGCTGCGCCAACCCCGAGGGCGCGACGGGCGGCAACATCGCCCGGCAGGCTGCCATCCGCGCGGGTTTGCCCGTCACGGCCGCGGGGCAGACCGTCAACCGCTTCTGCTCCTCCGGCCTGCAGGCGATCGCGCTTGCGGCCAACGCCATCCGGAACGATGGCGTCCCGGTGGCCGTGGCCGGTGGGCTGGAATCCATCAGCCTCGTGCAGATGAACATGAACACGAAGTTCTATCGCAACGAGTGGATCGTCGAGCACAAGGGCGCGCTCTACATGCCGATGATCGAGACCGCCGACATCGTGGCGAAGCGCTACAACGTCAGCCGCCAGCAGCAGGACGAGTACGCCCTGATGAGCCAGCAGCGCACGGCAGCTGGCCAGAAGGCCGGCAAGTTCGACCAGGAGATCGTGCCGCTCACGGCCGTCATGGCGGTCGAGAACAAGGAAACGAAGGAGATCACCAAGAAGACCTTCACGCTGGAACGCGATGAAGGCAACCGCCCCGAAACCAACATGGAAGGGCTCGCCAAGCTGAAGCCAGTGCGCGGCGACGATCAGTTCATCACGG
>CAWALW010000019.1:0-43784 GCA_963782855.1 uncultured Alphaproteobacteria bacterium
GCGTTCGCAACGCGCACTTTCCAGCAAATCGTCTTCGGCAAGGAGGGCGGCGCGACAGGCGTCGACGACGACTTCGTCGCCCGCGGTTTCGACGGCATCGGCGCCTCGATTCTCGGGCGGAACATGTTCGGACCCATCCGCGGGCCGTGGCCGGACGACAACTGGAAGGGATGGTGGGGTGATACGCCGCCCTACCATTGTGACGTTTTCGTACTCACCCACCACGCACGCGCGCCGCTCATCATGCAGGGCGGAACGACGTTCCACTTCGTCAGGGATGGCATCGAGGCCGTGCTGGAACGCGCCAAGGCCGCGGCAAAAGGCAAGGACGTCAGGCTCGGGGGCGGTGTTGCAACCCTCCGGCAGTACCTGCAGGCCCGCTTGATCGATGAGATGCACCTCGCGGTTACCTCCGCGCCGCTGGGTGCCGGCGAGAACCTGTTTGCGGGCCTTGACCTGCCGCAACTCGGTTATCGAACGATTGAGCACGTGCCCTCGCAAGCGGTGACCCATATCGTCCTCGCGAAACAAGACTGACATCTCCGCGTTATTGTTCGCGAGCTCTTCTTGCACGCGCGCCGGTCCAATTGTCGCATCGCTGACGAACGCGATTTTTGCCGCAGCTGGTAAGGTGTTGGCAGGGGTGTGCATTCCTTGACACCCTATGGGGTGCTCCGTATGGTGCGCGCGCGTTCGAGGGCCCCAGGGGCAAGTTTTCCGCTTCCTGCCGAGGACGAGCGTCCATGTCTGACTCACCCGACAAACAGCACCGGGCACCGGGGGAAATGACCCCCGAGGAACGGGCAAAGTTCGAAGGGCGGGTTTCCGATCTTGGCGGCCGGCTCGGTGAAATCAGAGCCAGGCAACACGCCGGAGAGGATGCAGATCGGGACGCAGCGATGCGCGGCCGAGGCATGGCCTACGGAATGCGCATGGCGGCGGAGCTGGTCGCGGCCGTGATCGTGGGGAGCGTGATCGGCTGGGCACTCGATTGGGTGTTGGGCAGCAGGCCTTGGCTCTTCCTGCTCTTCTTCGTGTTGGGGTTTGCCGCCGGCGTCCTCAACCTGATGAGGTCCTACGAACGGATGCAGCGGGATTTCACCGCGAGCACCGGGGGCAACATCGGGCACCGCGTGCCTGATAACGACGACTGAGACGACGATAGGGGCTCTCAAGTGGCTGCACCGACAGGGGGAGTGGAACCGGGCGGAATGCCCGACCCAATTCACCAGTTCGATATCCATCGCCTCGTCCCGATCAACCTGTTCGGCTGGGACGTCTCCTTCACGAACTCCTCGCTGTTCATGGTGGCGTCGGTCCTGGTGACCTTCGGCTTCTTCATGCTGGCCACCAGGGCGCGGGCGCTCGTGCCGTCACGCATCCAGTCGGTCGCCGAGATTTCGCACGAGTTCGTCGCCGATATGCTCAGGGACAGCATCGGCAAGGAAGGGATGAAGTTCTTCCCCTTCGTGTTCGCGCTCTTCATCTTCATCTTCGTCTGCAACATGCTGGGCATGGTCCCCGGCGCGTTCACGGTGACGAGCCACATCATCGTGACGGCTGCGCTGGCCGCCATCGTGTTCCTGACCGTGCTGGTGGTGGGCTTCGCCAAGAACGGCCTGCGCTTCTTCAAGCTGTTCGTGCCGGACGGCGTGCCGATCTACATCCTGCCGCTGGTGACGCTGATCGAGATCATCTCGTTCCTGTCGCGCCCCGTCAGCCACTCCGTGCGCCTGTTCGCCAACATGCTGGCCGGCCACATCACGCTCAAGGTGTTCGGCGGCTTCGTGGTGATGCTGCTGGGCGCGGGCTCGTTCGCCGTGCTGTCGCCGCTGCCGCTGCTGGCGGCAATCGCGCTGACCGCGCTCGAGTTCCTCGTCGCGTTCCTGCAGGCCTACGTGTTCACCATGCTGACCTGCATGTACCTCAACGACGCGCTTCATCCGGGGCACTAGATCGAGGCGTTTCCCTCTTCTCTCAACACAAGGAGATTTATTGTCATGGATCCCGCTTCCGCCAAGCTGATCGGCGCCGGCCTTGCTGCCATCGGTACGGGCGCTGCCGCCATCGGCGTCGGCAATCTGTTCGGCCAGTTCCTGCAGGGCGCGCTGCGCAATCCGTCGGCTGCGGACGGCCAGTTCGGCCGCCTGATCTTCGGCTTCGCGGTGACGGAAGCGCTGGGCATCTTCGCGCTGCTGATCGCCTTCCTGCTGCTGTTCGCCGTCTAGGCTTAGCGATCGGGCACGCTGGAACCCAGCCATGGCTGACAAGGTCAACACGGGCACGACCGGCTACAACGAAGCGGCGCACCTGAAGGTGTTCTCGCCGCTGGACGCAACGACGTTCGTGCCCCAGTTGGTTTGGCTGACGCTGAGCTTCGGCCTCCTCTACGTGCTGCTCAAGCGCTTCGCGCTGCCGCGCGTGGGCGAGGTGATCGAGGAGCGGCGCGACCGCATCGAGCGCGACCTGGAGAAGGCCGAGACCCTCAAGGCCGAAACCCAGCAGGCGCTCGAGACCTACGAGAAGGCGCTGGCCGATGCGCGCAGCCGCGCGCACGGCATCGCCAACGAAGTGCGGGGCAAGCTGATGCAGGAGGTCGACGCCGAGCGGGCCAAGATCGATGCCCAGATCGCACGGCAGGTGGCCGATGCCGAGCAGCGCATCGGCGCCAGCAAGGCGAAGGCGCTCTCGGGCGTGAACGACATCGCGGCCGAAACGGCCGGAGCCATCGTTGCCAAGCTCCTCGGCAAGGAGATCAGCAGGGAAGAAGTCCAGCGCGCGCTGACTCCGCGGGCGGCAGAATAGGAGCTGGCGGCGATGCTTCGGATGGCGGAATTCTGGGTCGCGATCTCTTTCGTCGGCTTCCTCGCGATCCTTTTCTATTTCAAGGTTCACACCACGATCTTCAAGGCTCTGGACGACAGGGCGAAGGCGATCAAGGACGAACTCGACCAGGCACGCCGCCTGCGTGAGGAAGCGCAAGCTCTCCTCTCCGACTACCAGAAGAAGCACCGCAACGCCGAGCGTGAGGCTGCCGATATCGTCGAGGAAGCACGCAAGAGCGCCGAGACCTATGCGCAGGAAACGCGCGCCGCGATGAAGGATTCGCTGGAGCGCCGCACCCGGCAGGCCGAGGAAAAGATCGCCCGTGCCGAGGCGCAGGCGGTCGAGGAGGTGCGCGCTGCCGCGGTGGATGCCGCGATCGCGGCCGCCGAGAGAATTCTTCGCGAGAAGGCTGCAGGCGCCGCCGGCGCAGCCATCACGGATGAGAGCATCCGCAATCTCAAGAGCCGGCTGAACTAGGCGTTCGGCTGCGGGATGCGGGCCGCCTGGGACGCCCGCTCGCCTGCCGCGATCCTCATGCGCGACCGGGGCGCAGCGGCTATCCGGAAGGGTTCCTCACGCGAAGGACCGGTCGCCGCCGCAATCAGGGCACGCCGCCGGGCTCGTCCGGCACCGTCCGTGAAATGCAGGCCGAACAGCTTCTCGCGCTTGCGCCACTTGATGGCGCACTCGAAAATCGTGCCGGCATACGCCTCCCAGAGGTAGACGCGCTCGGGCATCTGCGCCGGAACCATCGAGATGACGAAGGCGCCGTCCTCTGAGAGGTCGTGGATGTTGACCTCGACGCAGGCCGACATGTCCGGTGCGATCAGCTTGCCGCCGATCCGGACCTTGTAGCGGGGGAAGGCGCGTTGCTCTTGCATTGTTTTCGCCTCGTCCGTGGCGCTCGGAGCCTGGGCCTGGGAGAGGGGGCCGGCAGCTTCGATCACCTTGCCATCATGGAGAAACCTAACGCGGCGCAGGCCTGCCGGTCACCTGTCGGAACCGGCATGACGCCCGTCGTTTGTGGCGGTCGCGCGGAACGATGGTTACCCGTCCGTGAACGAAGTCGCTCCAATGCCAATCACCCCATTAGCGGTGCAACAAGCCAGCGACGCTAAAATCGCAGACTGCGCCCGATCCGGCGCCATCACTTCATGCCTAATCGACAACCGGTCATGTTCGACTCTCTGCTTCAGGGACTTATCGGCGGAGCCGACGGCATTCAGGAACGCCGTGAGGGCGTCGCCTTTCTGCGCGTCGCCAAATCGGTCTATCCGCTGACGACGACGTCGTACCTCGGCGTGAACATCCCGCTTGGAGCCGACCGCAAGCGCTTCGCGCAGTGCATGTACTCCGATCAGTGGGTCAAGCACTGCGTGAGCCGCGAGCCGGTTGGCCCGGCGCGGTTGGCAAGCCTGGCCCTGGTCCTGCCGTCGGCGCTCGACTGGAGCGACATGCCGGACACCCCGGACACCCAGAAGCTGCTGTCCCTGGCCGAGGCGGAGAATTGCGGACGCCAGGTCCTGTCCATTCCGCTGCGGCCGCTGGTCGGCGAGACGGCCCTGCTGTTTGTCGGCGCCGACATGCCGGCGGACGACTGGAAGGCGCAGAAGGCGAACATGCCTGCGCGAGTTCCAGGTGCTGGCGAACTACTTCCACCAGCACATCCTGCGCATCTACGGCCACGACGCCGCCAGAGCCAGATGCTCGTGTCCGCGCGCGAGCTGGACTGCCTGAAATGGGTGGCGGCCGGCAAGACCGCGTGGGAAGCGAGCGTGATCCTCGGCATCAGCGAGCGCACGGTGCGCTTCCATCTCAACGCCGCGCGCGAGAAGCTGAACTGCCTCACCACGACGCAGGCCGTGGCGAAGGCCGTGTCGCAGCAGCTGATCGAGGCAGTTGAACCTCCCCGTCTCAGATCGTCCCAGAACTATTGCGCCTGCTCGTGGTGAGCGTGTCGAACCACGGCATTCGTGCGGCAGCGTCCTCGACGGGCTCAGGCCGGATGCGTCCAGACTCAGCTCTCGCGGAAGGCGCGGGAGAAGCTGTCGAGCACCGGGCGCATGATGTACTCGAAGAAGGTGCGCTCGCCGGTCTTGATGAAGACGTCGGCGGGCATGCCGGGCGTCGGGCTGGAAGGCTGCGCAGCTTGGTGCGCACATCGCTGCTCGTCGAGCCGGACGCGCACGACGTAGGTTGGGCGCTGACGGCGCCTCGTGCTCGGCCTTGGTGCGCGCGTACTGCGTCGGCCACGGCGTCGGCCGACAGATAGATCACCTTGCCCTCGATCATCGGCGTCAGGCGCTGGTTGAGGGCGGACAGCCGCACCAGCGCGTCCTGGCCGCGCTTGACGTGCCAGATCTCGCTCGGATTGAGGCGCGCCTCGATGATGAGCTCGTCGTTGACCGGCAGCAGCTCGAGGATGACGGCGCCCGCGCCGACGACGCCGCCGGCCGTGTGCTGGTGCAGCTTGACGACGATGCCGCGCACGGGCGCGCGCACCTCGATGCGGTCGACCACGTCCTGGGCCGCGCGCGATCTGCTCCTGCACGTCGTCGAGCTCCGTCTCGGTCGCGCGCAACTCCTCGATCGCCTTCTGCATCGCGGCGGAGCGCAGCTGCGCGATCTGCTGCTCGGCGCGCGCGATACGCTCGCTTGGCGTCGGCCATGCGCGCCGTCAGCTCGCCGAGCTCGCCCGTGAGGCGCGGCCTCGGCGCGCTGCAGGGCCAGGACCTCGGTCTTGCGCGCCGAGCTGCTGCGCCAGCAAGCCCTGCTTGTCCTTCAGCTCCTCGGCGAAGAGCGCAAGACGCCGCTGGGTCGATGCGCCTGCGCCGTGTAGCCGCCGATGCTCTCCTGGAGGCCCGCGATCTCCTTGCGCAGCACCTCCTCTTCCGTCGACGCGCTTCAAGCGCCGGCGCGCCTGCAGCTCGCGAGATCTGGCGCTCGAAGATGGCCGCGGACCTCGGGGTCCGCTGCCGCTTCGGCGACGAGCTCGGCGGGCATGCGCGAAGCTCGGCCTGCTCGTCGATCTCGGCCTCGAGCCGCGCCTTCATGATGAGCGAGGCGGTAGTTCCTCAGCACCAGGCGGCGCAGCTTGGCGCTGGCGGCGGTGGCGTCGAGCCGCACCAGCGGCTGACCGTTCTCGACGAGGTCGCCCTCCTTGACCAGCATCTCGCGCAGGATGCCGCCTTCCAGGTGCTGGACGTGCTTGTTCTGGCCGGTGGCGACGAACGAGCCGGAGACCACGACCGCGCCGTCGAGCGGCGCGAATCGCCGCCCACACGCCGAAGCCGCCGATGCAGAGCAGCAGGATGGCGACGCCGAGGAGGATCGGGCAGGCGCACGCCGGCCGGCACGTCGCGGTGCCATTCGTCGCATGCTCTGGGTGGTCATCGGGCGTCCTCGATCTACTCGGCTGGCGCTGCCGCGGCGGCGGACTGCCTGGCCGTGCGGCACCGCCGCCGGCTGCGGAGGCGGCCGCGCCGTTGGGGCTCAGCAGGCGACGCAGCACCTCGCTGCGGCGGGCCGAACGCCTCGACGCGGCCGCCGCGCAGGATCAGCACCTTGTCGACGATGTTGAGCAGCGCCGGCCGCTGGGTGATGACGACGATGGTGACGCCCATCTGCTTGGCGCGCAGCAGCGTGTCGGTCAGCGCCTGCTCGCCGGCGGCGTCGAGGTTGGAGTTGGGCTCGTCGAGCACGACCATGCGACGGCTCGCCGAAGAAGGCGCGCGCCAGCGCGATGCGCTGCTTCTGGCCGCCCGACAGCGGCGCGCCGTTGCGCTCCAGCACGGTCTCGTAGCCGCTCGGGCAGCTGGCAGATCATGTCGTGCACGCCGGCGAGCATCGGCCGCGTCGTAGATCTTCTCGTCGGCGAGATCGCTGCGCATGCGGCAGACGTTCTCCTTGATGGAGCCGGGAAACAGCTCGACCTCCTGCGGCAGGTAGCCGGTGTACTCGCCGAACTGGCGGCGGTCCCAGTTGCGCAGCTCGGTGCCGTCGAGCCGGACCTTGCCGGCGGTCGGCAGCAGGCAGCCGACGAGAATGCGCGCCAGCGTCGACTTGCCGGAGCCGGACGGGCCGACGATCGCCAGCGATCTCGCCGGGCTGCAGCTCGAAGCTGACGCCGTTGAGGACGGGCTCCTTGGTGCCCGGCGGCAGGTAGAGGATCTTCTCGACGGTGAGGCGGCCCTGCGGCTTGGGCAGGCGCAGGCGCGGCTTCTCGCTCTGCAGCGCCTCGACGGCCGCCTCGCACGCGCTGGTAGGCGGCGCGGGTCTGCACCACGCTGCGCCAGCCCTCGATCATGCCTTCGAGCGGCTGCAGGGCGCGGCCGGCGATGATCGACGCGGCGATCATCATGCCGCCGGTGAGCTGGCCGTCGAGCGCCAGATAGGCGCCCCAGCCGAGGATGGCGATCTGCGTCAGGAGGCGGAAGAACCGCGAGGCGCCGCTGATCCAGAAGTTGCGATCGAGCGCGGCCATCTGCCTGGTCAGAGCGCTCGCGCCTGCTCGCGGCCCCACTGCAGGATGCTCTCGTTCAGCATGCCCATGGCGTTGATGACCTGCGCGTTGCGCGCCAGCGCCTCGGCCTGCGCGTCGGCCTTGGAGGCGTGAGACGCTCGCCTGGCACCAGCGGGGCCGACGTCGCGCGCTGGTTGACGACGGCGATGGCGACCGAGAGCAGCGCGCCGGCGGCGAGCGCGATGAAGCCGAGGCTCGGATGGATGAGGAACACGGCGGCGAAATAGAGCGGCGCCATCGGCGCATCGAACAGGATCAGCATCGTCGGGCTCGAGATGAAGCCGCGCACCTGGTGCAGGCTGCGCAGCGGCTGCATGTTGCCGCCGTCGCTGGCGGGCGCCGTGGTGACGATGCTGGCGAGCACCGGACCGCCGAGGATGGTTTCCATGCGCGTCGCCAGCCGGCCGAGCACCTGGCGGCGCAGGGTGTCGAGCAGCGACAGCACCACGATGAAGCCGAGCGCCAGCAGCGACAGCATGACCAGCGTGTCGATGCTGCGGCTGGTCAGCACGCGGTCGGAGATCTGGAACAGGTAGATCGGCATCGTCAGCATGAGCAGATTGACGAAGACCGAGAAGATGCCGACCGCGATGAAGGTGCGGCGCGCGAGATGGCGCCATTCCTGCAGAGGCTCGCGTTGCGTGGGCTCGGCGTTGTCCTTCGAGGGGTCAGAAGGTGCGCCGGTCTCCGTGTGATCAGGCGCAGCACCCAAACGCGCAAGCTCGCGCGCGCACCTGGTCTCCTGCAAGCTTCAGCCCCCGAGCGGGGGCTGACAAAGGCAGTCGGGCGCCGAGGCGCGCCAGCAGCGGTATAGGCTCGCGACTGCCGGCGCCTGCACTCATAGCCCGAGCCATCCGAACCCGTGCAGGCCGCCGCCTCCGAGAACGCTGGGCAGGGACGCCGGCGCATCACCATCCGCGTTGCCATTCTCCTGCTGGAGGAGAGCGATGCTCTCGATATCCGAGACGAGGGTGTCGAGCGCAGCAGCGCCTGCAGCGAGCGGCTGGGCGCCCGCGCTCGCACCGGTCTGCAGCGCGAGGTTGTAGTCGGTGTAGCTGCTGCCGGAGAACAGCTCGTCGATGCCGCCCAATACCGGCAGCGCGGGCAAGTCCAGGCTGCCAGCCGCGGCGGCGACGGGGCCGATGAGGATGGGTTCGCCGCCGGAGTCGAGGCCGAGCAGGGCGGAGAGGGGCTGCTCCACTGCACCGCCAGAGGACTCGAACCCTGCCCGGTGAGCGGGTCCAGCAGCGAGATGCCGTCGGCAATCGGACCGAGCAGAGGCGCCGTAACGGGAGCCAGCACGGAGCCGAGCGGCGCGAGCAGCGGGCTGATGACTTCGCCGATCGGCGCGGTCAGGTCGTTGATAACAGGAACAAGCGGCTCGACGACGTCGCCGACCAGCGCCGTGACGGGCTCAATGGCCTCGCCCAGCAAGGCGGTAGCGCCGGCGGCAATGCCGGTCACGGGATCGATGACGGGATCCAGCGCCTGCAGGACCTCCTCGAGAACAGCAGCCGTCGGCATGATGATCGGATCGAGGAGCGGCTCGACCAATTCGATGACGCTGCCGGCAAGGCCGGCCACCGGCGAGACGACCTGATCGAGGATCGGGTCCAGGCTCTCGACAACATCGCCGACGAGGCCAACCACCGGAGCCACCAGTGGATCGACGACAGTGTCCACAACGTGAACGACGCCGCCCAGAACATCCGTTACGGGATCGAGCACCTGGTCGAGAACGTGACCAAGTTCCGGTGCCTCCAAAAGCTGTGCGCTATCGGAAGAGGCGGACTTCTCGGCGAGATCGGCCACCGTGTGCTGCCCGCGGGGCACGCCGTGGGCTGCCGCGTCGTCGAACGCCTCCGCATGCTCAGGCGCCGGGGTCTGATCGGCCAGCACGACAGGGGTCGGCGCGCCCGGGTCGAGCGACTGCGCCGGCGGAGCTACAGTCTGCTGAACATCCGCCCGCTCGAAGTCACTTTGCGCGGCGGCGCCAACCGCGATGGGTGCATCAGCCGGCTGCGCGCCGGTGCGCCCTGCATCGTCCGCAGAAGCTTCAGCCGCCATCGCACTGGCTGCAGCCACCTGCTGCGCGGCGACGATGTGGGAAATGAAGAACGACCAAGTGAGGAAGTTCCAAAGTCCCTTCTCGCGCTGCTTGGAAGCTGGCCCTTTCGCGGCAGCCTCCTTGGCGTCGGCGCGCGAAGAGCTTTTCGATTGGAACATCCGGCCTTGGTCGAGCATACGCTAACTCCGGCGTTGGATACCGGACCAAGGTCAGCCGCTAGCGGTCGGCCGCCCTATCCGGCAGAGACGTCGTCCGAGCCGCCGACATCCAGCACCGGCACGTCGAAGAGCTGGTGCGAGGACGTCAGCAGATCGAGGGTCATGTCGATGTCGGCCAGCGTGCCCGGGTCCAGCGCGAGTGCGACGTGACCGTCGTACGCCTGAAAGTCCGGCATACCGGCTGCGTCGGCAGGCGCCCACTCGCCCGTTCGGCTGGCAGCGAGCAAGTTCGCAATGTCGGCAGCCTCGAGGCCTGCACCGGGCATCGCCCGCCGGCGCATCGGATGGCATCGCCTCGGAGGCATCGCCGGCTGCGCCGGTTGCTGCTCCATCGGACGACGGCTGCGACATAGACATGACCTGTTCCTTCCCGACCAATAATGGCGTGTGCGAATGGATGTTCTCTTAAGCCGGCCGCGCGTTTTGACCGCGCCGCGGTAACTGCTCGTTAGGCACGATCCCGGATGGCAAAAACTTCGGGACGGCTGCGATAGCGCAGCGTGCGCGGCAGCGGTACGGGCGCCGACGTTCTGTAGTAGCGCGCCATCGCCGCGGAACCGACGTCGGTGAGCTTCCAGGCGCCCTGGTCGTCGAACGCCACAACGCCCATGCGCTGCAGCCAATCGAGCGCGGAAGTTTCGTCGTCGTAACGCCGGGTCCCGGTTCCCAGTGCTTGCATCTGCACGCTGT
Organism: uncultured Alphaproteobacteria bacterium; assembly: GCA_963782855.1. GTDB lineage: Bacteria > Pseudomonadota > Alphaproteobacteria > Rhizobiales > Hyphomicrobiaceae > AWTP1-13. The sequence goes on from CAWALW010000019.1 coordinate 10,325, forward strand.
TCTCCTCGCCGAGTGAAGTGGGGCCCTGGCCGGCAGTTGGGGGGAGTGGCCAGGGCCCCGGGGGGACACGGGGTGCCCGCGTTGTCCGCAGGCAAGTGGACGCTACACGAGCGCCCGCCGGCCCACACCTGTCGGAACCGGCAGTCAGCCGGTGCCGGCAAGATCAATGGGAGAGCAGGAGGGCAATGAAGATGACGACGGCGGCGGCGGCCAAGGCAAGGACTTCCCAGCGGGAGCCTTGCGGCGGCACGGCTTCTATCGTCGGCCTTCTGGGTTCGCGCGTCATGCCTGTTACCGGATGCACCCTGCAACGTAGACCGGCACGCGCAGCGAAAGCGCCTGTCCGATGCGACAGCGGCGCCGCTCCGTCCTGGCGGTTCGGACAGGTGAGCCGCACGACGATTCGCTGGTAGTCCTCGGGCAGGCCAAACAACGAGGACAGAGGACGTGGAGTCCGATCGCAGAGATTCATCCCGGCGCGAGGTGCGCAAGGACGGCAAGATCATCTTCGTCGATCAGCCGTTCTTCATCGAGTGCGCGATCAGGAACATGTCGGATGGCGGCGCCCTGCTGACCATGCTGGTGAACTTCCCGCTGCCGAGGGACATCCTGCTTTGGGAAGAGAGGACCGGGACGATCTACGAGTGCGACGTGCGGTGGCGCCGCGAGCATCTGGTCGGCGTGCGGTTCGTCGACGTCTGCGGGCAGACGATGCGACGTGCCCTGCTGGAGAAGTGCTTCGCGCCGCTCTCGTGCGCGCCGCCCTTGCGTCAGGCCATCCACTAGAGTTACCAGACCGCCGTCAGCGTTGGAACGGGTCGGCGTCCTCTCCGCGCACCACCGGGGCCTGCCAGGGGCCGCGCACGGTGACGACTTCCACGGGGCCGGTCTGAGCAGCGGGGTCCGCGGAAGGCGACTTGATCAGGAGGCGCACCTCCATGTTGCCGTCGTCGATGCCGACACGGCCTGATGCGCTGAGCGCGGCACCGCCGAGGCGGGCCTGCACGGACTCGGCGAAGGCCACCCCGTCGATGATGAGCGTACGGGCCTCGAGCTGCTCGATGGGCGTCAGGCCTTTCCCGAGCTCGGCCAGACTGCGTGCGGCACCCGACTTGGCGGACTCACGCAGCGCCTTGAGGTCGAGAGCGACGCGGCTGCCTTCCGCGAGCGTCAGGGAGGTCTTGCCGGAGAGGCGCCGCATGACGTCCTGCGTCGCGTAGCCCGTGCTGGTCAGCTCGAAGGCGAGAGTTGCGCGCCCGGTGATCGCCGGTGTGCCCATGAGCTGCGTGCTGACGGCTGCCGCGTCCAGGTTCTCGAACTTGCCGCGAACCGCATAGCGCGGGACGGCCTCGCTCATGATGGCGGTAACCTGCGCCGTTGCCGTGCCGCCGTGCAGCTCAAGCTCGGTGATGTCGGCCTGCAGCTTGCCCGCCTGTGCGGTGATGGTCGCGCCGCCCTGACCGAACTGAAGCTTGCCGAAGCTGACCTTGCGCGCGGAGACCCGCAGGTCGGCGTCCACATGCCTGATCATCGGCAACGAAACGTCGAACTGCGACCACGCGGCGGAGGGAAGGTCGAAGCCGAACAGTTGCGTGCGCGTGGCATCGACGTAGGGCATGAGATCGAGCGCGGCGAAGTCGAGCGTCGCATCGATCTGGGGCCGGTCGCCGCCGAGGTTCAGCGCCAGGCGGCCCTGCGCCTCGTTGCCGTCGACCGCGACCTTGACCTTCTCGAACGCCAGCGACCTTCGCGCCCAGGTCATCTGTCCTTTGACGCTGGTCGCGTTGAATCCCTCGGTCGTGTGCAGCGGAAGCCCGAACCACCGGCCGACCCGGCGCAAACTCGTCGTGGACAGCTCGGCCGTTCCAACCAGCCGCAGGTCCTCGCGCACGTCTATGGTGCCCTCGAACGTCGCCGTCAGCAGCGATCCCTTGACCGAGGCCTTGAAGGGCCAACGCATCGGCTCCTTCTTGTCCGCCGGCTGCCCGATGGTGGCGTCGAAGGCCAGACGCTGACCGCGATAGGTGAAGGCGCCGCGGCTCGAAACCTGACCCTTACGGCGTCCGGTGATCTCGGCTTGAATATCGGTGAGGGTTTCGAGGCTGCCGTCCAGCGCCGTCACGTGAACGGTGCCGCGGCGGATCACCAGGCGATCGAAGTTGAGCGCCATGATCTGCGCCATCAGCGGAGCGATCACGTCCTGCTCCGTCTGTCCGCCGGCGACAGCGGTCAGCTCGCGCGATCCGGCGGCATTCAATGTGAACACCGGCCCATCGAGCATGATGTTGGAGGTGCCGGCGCCGGTGCCGGAACTTCCATAACCGACGCCACGGCTCAGCGTGATATCGGGGGCCTCGCTGAGCCGCACCGGCGACGTGATCACCTGGAGATCCTGGGGCGACGCGATGACCGAGGAAATCGCGAACGGTTCGTCGGAGCGGCGATCGGCGAAATAGAGCGGTGCCACCACCGCAAACAGCAGGCAAGCGATCAGCGCGAGGGCGAGCCTGCGAAATCGGGCAATGATAGATGTGCGACGCATCGCGCGCGAGCCTGGCTCCCCCACATAGCCCGTCGGCCCCTTTCGGGTGTCTCGCGCGCGGGCCTCTCCGGCGGCGCGAAACTGGCCTACGAACCTCACATGCTTTTACAAATCGTTGCCGCGTCGCGCAAGGTCAACTGCGATGGAAAGTCCTGCTAAACAGGGCAAAATGAGAAGCTGGTTGCAGCGTCCGGCGTAAATGACGGACGATTGGAGAGAACTTTCGCGAGTTGCCGATGATGAAGCCACTGTGGACACCCGACAAAGGTCGTACGCGCCAGACGACTCTGGCGGAGTTCTCATCCTGGATGTCCTCACGTACCGGCAAGGCGCTACGCCCGTATGACGATCTGCATCGCACCTCGGTCGAGACAGCGCGGAGTCCTCGGTCAGCGCTGCGGGACTTCACAAAAGTTTCAGGTGACAACGGCGGCGGAGACCTCGTTAGCCGCGCCCGCAATATGTCGGGCGCGCTCCTCCCGACGTGCGGTTGAACTTCGCCGGGAGCAGGCCACGGCATGGCGGGAACGGAAACCGCGCCGTGCGGCCGGACGCCGCGCGGGACAGGGCAGGACCGATCCCGCCACATTGGCTTGGACACCCATCGCCTTCAGCTTGTACAAAAACCCCATCAAGCGCGGCGGTATGCCGGCAGGACGAGCGAGGATTTCCGAGGTGAACAAGGTCTTTCCAAGTGCCAAGGCGGCACTCGACGGCGTGATCAAGGACGGACAGGTGCTGGCCGTCGGCGGCTTCGGCCTGTGCGGCATTCCCGAGGCGCTGATCGCAGCGGTGCGCGACTCCGGAGCGCAAAACCTCACCGCCATCTCCAACAATGCGGGCGTCGACGGGTTCGGGCTCGGCGTGCTGCTGCAGACGCGACAGATCAAGAAGATGATCTCGTCCTACGTCGGCGAGAACAAGGAGTTCGAGCGGCAATACCTGGCCGGCGAGTTGGAGCTGGAATTCACGCCGCAGGGCACGCTGGCCGAAAAGCTGCGCGCGGGCGGCGCCGGCATTCCGGCGTTCTATACCAAGACGGGCTACGGCACGATCGTCGCCGAGGGCAAGCCGGTCGCCGAGTTCGACGGGCAGAAGTACGTGCTGGAGCGGTCGCTGAAAGCCGACGTGGCCCTCGTCAAGGCGTGGAAGGGCGACAAATCAGGCAACCTCATCTACCGGATGACCGCGCGCAATTTCAATCCGAACGTGGCGACCGCCGGCAAGATCACCATCGCCGAGGTCGAGCAACTCGTGGAGACGGGCGAGCTCGATGCCGACCAGATCCACACGCCCGGCATCTTCGTGCAGCGCATCGTTTTGAATGCGACGCCGGAGAAGCGGATTGAACAGCGCACCGTGAAGAAAGCGTGAGTCGTGAGTGGTCAGTCGTGAGTGGTGAAGGTGGCCATTGAATTCTTCAAGGATTTGGATGTCTGGAAGGTGGCCATGACACTCGCCCAGGAGAGCTACCTGTTCACCGCACGTTTCCCGAAGGAGGAGATGTACGGAATGACGTCCCAGATACGGCGGGCAGCGGTCTCAATCCCGGCCAATATTGCGGAGGGATATGGCAGGGATCAAACCGGCTCTTTCGTGCAGTTCCTCAGAATTGCACAAGGTTCCGCGAGAGAGCTGGAAACCCATCTGATCCTCGCCGAAAGACTCCACCTTGGAGAACAGCAGGCGGTTGCTCCACTCCAGGAACTTTGCGAGCGTGTCAGCAAAATGCTCCGATCGCTCATTCGCTCCCTCGAAGCACGTAAGGCCGTCAACCAATGAAACGCCTCCACTCACCACTCACGACTCACCACTCACGACTGACCACTGACCCAATTCGAACGGAGCAGCACAAATGGCCTGGACCCGTGAACAGATGGCTGAGCGCGCCGCCAAGGAATTGCGCGATGGCTTCTACGTCAACCTCGGCATCGGCCTGCCGACGCTGGTTGCCAACTACATCCCCGACGGCGTCAACGTGATGCTGCAGTCCGAGAACGGCCTGCTCGGCATCGGTCCCTTCCCGGGCGAGAACGAGGTCGACGCGGACCTGATCAATGCCGGCAAGCAGACGGTGACGACGCTGCCGGGCTCCAGCTTCTTCTCCTCGGCGGACAGCTTCGGCATGATCCGCGGCGGGCACATCAATCTCGCCATCCTCGGCGCCATGCAGGTGTCGGAGACCGGCGACCTCGCCAACTGGATGATCCCCGGCAAGATGGTGAAGGGCATGGGCGGGGCGATGGACCTCGTCGCCGGCGTGGAACGTGTCGTCGTCGTCATGGAGCATACGGCGAAGAAGAAGGACGGCGGAATCGACAAGAAGATCCTGCCCAAGTGCGACCTGCCGCTCACCGGCGTCGGCGTGGTCAACCTGATCGTCACCGATCTGGGCGTGATCGAAGTCACCGAGGCTGGGCTCAAGCTCGTCGAGCTGGCGCCGGGCGTCACCAAGGACGAGATGGCCGAGAAGACCGGCGCCACAGTGAATTAGAGGTCTTTCGTGCTCGGTGGAATCATAGGCCGCACGCCCGTCCTCGTCCTGAGCGTGTCGAAGGACGCGCTACACACGCCAATGCCGTGGTTCGACAAGCTCACCACTGGGGCGGCGCTCGTCGGCGCGGCCCAACCTAGATCGGGCATGCACTAGTGTCCCAATTCCGAAGTTCGCCAGACCTCGCAGCCAATGTCCCGAGCGAACTTCGGAATCAAAAGGGACGCTAGAATCATAGTCTTGCTAGTGTGATTCAGATCGAGAAATTTCGCTCCGAACCCCGCGGCATATGCCGGCGAATTTCTCGATCATCACACTAGAGGAAGATCGTCTCGGATCGAAGTTCCTCGCGTCGATCGGGTGACTGGCAGGCTCTCATCAGAAGCGGATCGCCCCGCCAACTGTGATCGCGATCCCCGACGGCTGCGATCCGCACTTGACTCGGTCGGTCGACCGAATTATGAATGGGGAACCATCGAGAGTTGCCCATGTCTCGCGCGCTGTCCAAGAAGCCGGAAACCAGCACGACGCTGCTCGAGGCAGCCAAGAAGGTGCTGCGCCAGAACGGCTATGCCGGCCTCTCGACGCGCGATGTGGCAGCCGCGGCGGGCGTGCCGCTCAGCCAGATCCACTATCACTTCGGCTCCAAGCAGGGCCTCGTGCTGGCGCTGTTCGAATACCTGAACGCGCAGCTGCTGGATCGGCAGAACGCGATGTTTGCCGACACGAAGCTCAAGCTGTCGGAGCAATGGGACCTGGCTTGCGACTATCTCGATGACGATATCGCCTCCGGCTACGTGCGGGTCCTGCAGGAGCTGATCGCGGCGAGTTGGGCGGACCCGGAGGTCGCCAAGGTCATTCGCGCCGGCATCAAGGGATGGTTCGATCTCATCACGCGACCTCGTGCGCAGGGCCGAGCGCAGCATCGGCGGCCTGGGGCCGTTCACAGCCGAGGAGGTCGCCGTCCTGGTGGCCAACACGTTCATCGGCGCGGAAAGCCACTATCTCCTCGGCCTTGAAAAGAAGGGCGTGCCGGTGCGCGACGGCGCTGCGCCGCGTGGGCGATGTCATTCGCATTGCAGAGGGCAAAGCCGCCAAGAGGTGATGTCATGCGTGCCAAGCTGCCGAGCAAGGACGGATTTGCCGAACGCCAGGGCGTAAAGCTCTACTACGAGGTCTACGGCGACGGGCCTGAAACGATGATGTTCCTGCCGCCCTGGAGCATCGTCCACTCCCGCATCTACAAGGCGCAGTTGCCCTATTTCAGCGAGCGCTTCCGCTGCGTCACCTTCGATGCGCGCGGCAACGGCCGATCTGGTCAGCCGACGGAAGCGGCGGCCTATTCTCTGGACAACTACGTCGCTGACATCCTGGCTGTCATGGATGCGACGGGCACCGACAAGGCGATACTGGTCGGCCTGTCGCTCGGTGGAATGCACGCTTGCATCCTCGCGGCCTATCACCCCGATCGCGTGAAGGCGGCGGTGCTGGCCGGCACGGCGGCGACGGTCGGGCCCGGATATCCCTATCTGACGCCGAAGCATTATATGGCCAGACGCGAGCGGCACGATGGGTGGGACAAGTACAACCGCGAGTACTGGCTCTCGCACTATCCCGATTTTGCCGAGCACTTCGTGCGCAACATCTGCTCCGACCCGCATTCGACCAAGCAGATCGAGGACGGGATCGAATGGGCGGCGGACACGACCGGGCCGGTTCTCGCCAGCACGGTGGACGCACGGACGATCCCGCCGTCGTTCGACGTCGGCGAGGCCATGTACCGCAAGGTGCGCTGCCCGGTGCTGGCGATCCACGGCGACGACGACCAGATCCAGCCCTATGCGCGCGCGCAGGTGGTGGTGGAACTCACGGGCGCGGAGCTGTTCACCATTGCGGGCGGCGGGCACAATCCTCTTGGACGCTTCCCCGCCAAGTGCAACGCGCTGATCAACGACTTCCTCGACCGCAGGCTCGGCATCCCCGCGCCGGGAAAGCGGCGGACGCGACCCGCAAGGAAAGCGAAGAAGGCGCTCTATCTCTCCTCGCCCATCGGGCTCGGGCACGGGCGGCGCGACATCGCGATCACGCGCGAGCTGCGCAAGCTGCACCCCGATCTGGAAGTGGACTGGCTGGCGCAGGACCCCGTCACGCGGCTGCTTGCGGCCAACGGCGAGCGCGTTCACCCGTTGAGCGCGCGGCTTGCCAGCGAGTCGCGGCACATCGAGCTGGAGTCGGGCGAGCACGACCTCAACGCGTTCCAGGCCATCCGGCGCATGGACGAGGTGCTGATCGCCAATTTCATGATCTTCCAGGATGCGGTCGACGAGGGCGACTACGACCTCGTGATCGCGGACGAGGCCTGGGACATCGACCACTACTGGCACGAGCATCCGGAGCTGAAGAAGGCGAAGCTCGCCTGGTTCACGGATTTCGTCGGCTGGGTGCCGATGCCGGCGAACGGCGCGCACGAGGCGTTCCTGACCACCGACTACAACGCGGAGATGATCGGGCACATCGAGCGGCATCCCGATGTCCGCGACCGCGCCATCTTCGTCGGCTCGCCTGATGACATCGTGCCGCTGTCGTTCGGCAAGGACCTGCCGATGATGCGGGACTGGGTGCCTAACCATTTCGATTTTGCGGGCTACGTCATCGGCGAGCATCCGGAGGCCTTCGGGCCGCGCGAGGAGCTGCGCCGCAGGCTCGGCTACCGGGCGGACGAGCGCGTGTGCATCGTCACGGTCGGCGGGTCGGGGGTGGGCACGCATCTCATCCGGCGCATCCTGCAGAGCTATCCGATCGTGCGGGCGAGGCTGCCGGAGCTGCGCATGATCCTGGTGGCGGGCCCGCGCATCGATCCCGCTTCGCTCAATGCGCCTGAGGGCGTCGAGGTGCGCGCGTTCGTGCCGGATCTCGACCGGCACCTGGCCGCCTGCGACCTGGCGCTCGTGCAGGGCGGGCTCACGACCTGCATGGAGCTGGCGGCCGCGGGCACGCCGTTCCTGTATTTCCCGCTGCGCAACCACTTCGAGCAGAATTTCCACGTCGCGCACCGGCTCGACCGCTACGGGGCCGGGCGGCGGATGGAGTTTGCGACCTCCACGCCTGACATGATCGCCGACGCCATGGTCGGAGCGCTGAAGGCGCCGACCGCGTTCAAGCCGGTCGAAGCCGACGGGGCCGCGCGCGCCGCGCGCATGCTGGCCGATCTCATCTAAGCAAGGGTTTGCGCCGACGGAGCAATGGAGCGAATTTTTGTCTCAATTCGGTCGGTCGGCCGAACTGTTTTGAAGTGAGCAGCAGAGAAGGAGTGAAAGTGATGTCAAATACGCAGATGAAACGAAGCTGGACGAAGGCAAGCTCAACGCATTCATCGGCCAGATGCTGTCCGACCTCGGCGGCGCATCGAGCGTCGCGATGGTGCGGATCGGCGATGCGCTCGGGCTCTACAAGACGCTCACGCGCAAGGGAGCGATGACGACCGACGGAACTGGCCAAGGCGGCCAAGGTCGATCGAGCGCTACCTGCGCGAATGGCTGTCGCACCAGGCGGCATCCAACTATCTCGCCTACGATCCGGCGACGGCGAAGTTCTCGCTGCCGCCCGAGCAGGCCATGGTGTTCGCCGACGAGGACAGCCCGGTCTACATGATGGGCGGCTTCGACCTGATGGCGGCGATGCTCGAGAACCAGCCCAAGGTGCAGGCGGCGTTCAAGTCCGGCGGCGGCGTCGCCTGGGGCGAGCAGGCCGGCTGCATGTTCTGCGCGGTCGCGCGCTTCTTCCGGCCCGGCTACCACAACAACCTCGTGTCGCCAGTGGCTGCCGGCGCTCGACGGCGTGGTGGCGAAGCTGGAGCGCGGCGCCAAGGTTGCCGATGTCGGCTGCGGCCACGGCTGGTCGACCGTGCTGATGGCCAAGGCGTTCCCGAAGTCGCAGTTCGTCGGCTACGACTTCCATCCCGGACTCGATCGCGCGACGCGCAGGCGCATGCCGACGAGCATGGCGTCACCGCCAACACGCGCTTCGAGGTGGGCCTGGCGAAGGACTATCCCGGCAAGGACTTCGACCTCGTGACCTGCTTCGACTGCCTGCACGACATGGGCGATCCCGCGGGCGCGGCCGCGCACATCCGCCAGTCGCTGAAGCCGGATGGCACCTGGATGATCGTCGAGCCGATGGCGGGCGACGCGCTGCGAGCAGAACCTCAATCCGGTCGGGCGGCTGTTCTACGCCGGCTCGACCATGATCTGCGTGCCGACCTCGCTGTCGCAGGAAGTCGGCACCGCGCTCGGCGCGCAGGCCGGCGAGGCGAAGCTGCGCGAGGTGATCACGGGCGGCGGCTTCACGCAGCGTTCGGCGCGCGACGGAGACGCCGTTCAACATGATCCTGGAAGCGCGCCCATAGGTGGGCCACAAAGGGGCCGCGGCAACCAGGATGATGGTTGAGATGATCGAGCACCCCCGCGGCCCCATCGACTACGAGGAGACCGGCGCCGGCCCGACGCTGGTGCTGGTCCCCGGATCCTGCAGCACCGGCGCGGCGTGGCGACCGGTGATCGCCGCTCTCGGCGACGGCTTCCGCTGCGTCACCACCAGCCTGCCCGGCTACGGTAAGACGGCGGAGCGACGCACGCGGGACGATGCGTCCATCGCGCATGTGGTGGAGGTTATCGAGACCGTGATCGCGCGCGCGGGCGGCCCGGTGCATCTCGTCGGCCATTCCTTCGGCGGCCTCGTTGGGCTCGCTGTGGCGCTGAGGCGCAAGTCTCCGCTGGCGAGCCTGACGATTGTCGAGGCCCCCGCGGTGGAGTTTCTGCGCGACCGGGGCGAGACGCATCATTACGAGACGTTCCGCCGGATGACGCAGGCCTACTTCGCTGCGCTGGAGGGCGGCAACAAGGAAGCGATCGCGGCGATGATCGACTTCTACGGCGGCGCCGGCACGTTCGCCTCCTGGCCGCCGCGGGTTCGCGCCTACGCGGTGGAGACGACGCCGGGCAACGTGCTGGACTGGGCGAGTGCCTACGGTTTCCCGCTGACGGCGAGCGATGTCGCGACGGTGTCGGTGCCGACGCTGGTGATGACCGGAACGCAGAGCCATCCGGCGGCGCGGCGGGCGAACGAGCTCTTGGGCGAGACCCTGCCCGCGTCTGCGTTCAAGATTCTCGAGGGTGCGGCGCATTTCATGATCGCCACGCACGCCGGCGAGGTGGCACGCCTGATCGCCGAGCACGTGCAGCGCGTCGAGGGCTGAGCGGAGAGGCGCTAAACACTTTCGGGTTCAGGTTTGCCCGGCAGGCGGCTCGCTTCCGCCGACATCTGCTCGAGCGTGCTACCCGCTGAGCAATGCTCTGTGCGTTCCCGGAAGCCGAGGCCTCGAGCCGGGGCTGTCCGGGATATTTAGCACCGCTGCACAAAGACCCCGGCGCTCCGCGCGGGCGCGCTGCGGCCGGGGACGCACAGGAATTGAGAGTGCCCTCGGGTCTTCGACGGTCGAGCGCGGAGTTGGCGTGCGCAGCCCGTCCTTCGACAGGCCAGGACGAGGACGTATGCGCGGCTCGTGCCCGCTAGCCGACCGGAAGCGGCGGGTCCAATTCTCCGCGGGTCTGCTCGAAGATTCTTGCAGCCGCCAGCAGATCGTAGTCGCCGTGCGGGCGGCCGATGAGTTGCAGGCCGACGGGCAAACCTGACGCAGTGAAGCCGCAGGGCACGGAAATGGCCGGGCACCCGGTGAGCGTGATTACGAAGGTGAGAAACATCCAGTCGATGTAGGTCTGCAGCTTCTCGCCGGCAATCTCGGTCGGATAGGGCTGCGCGACGGGGAAAGGCGGCATCGCGACCGTCGGGCAAGCCAAGACGTCGAACCTGCGGAAGAAGGCGACCATGTTCGCGTACAGGCGCGCCCGCGTGCGCTCCGCCCGCAGGATTTCGTCGGCGGTGAGGTTCAGCCCTTTCTCAAGGTTCCAAACGATGTCGGGCGCGATCCTGTCGCGATGCTCCGTGAGCAGGTCGCCGCGGACGGAAGCGAACATCAAGGCGCGCAATGTCTGGAAGGCCTCGATGCCGCCGCTCAAATCAGGACAGGCATCGTCGACGCCGACACCGGCGCTGCGCAGCGCGTTCACGCCCGCCTTGCAAACGGCGGCAACCTCCGGCTCGACCTTGGACAGACCAAGATTGCTGCTGAAGGCAACGAGGCGCGGCGCAACGGGCGACGTCACCGCCGAGACGAACGGCCGCTCGGGGCGCGGCATCGACCAGGGATCGCCCGCGACCTGCGCCGCCTCCGCATCGAGCATGAGCGCGACATCGCTGACGGTGCGGCCCATCGGCCCCTCGACCCACAAGGCGTCGAACGGCGGATTGGACGCCGGGCGGGGAACACGGCCGACGCTGGGGCGCAAACCAACGATGCCGCAGAAGCTCGCGGGTATGCGCAGGCTGCCGCCGAGATCGTTCCCCGTCGCGAGCCAAACCATCCCGGACGCCAGCGCTGCGGCGAGCTCCGCCGGAGGAGCCGCCCGCCGAGCGCTCCAGGCTCCAGGGATTGCGCGTGGCGCCGTAAACGGGATTGAACGTGTTGGCGCCCGCGAACTCCGGCACGTTGGACTTTGCGATCGGGATCGCGCCGCTCGCTTCCAGCGTCAGCACCGTGGCGTCCGAGGCGGCGGCGACGTTGTTCTTGAAGAGAGGCGAGCCATAGCTCGTGACCTGGCCCGCGACGTCGTTGTAGTCCTTCACCGCGATGGGCAGGCCGGCGAGCCAGCCGGGCTCTTCTGACCTTGGCGACTTGCCGGAGAAGCGCCTGGCCGTCTCCCGCGCGCGATCGAAGAAACGGAGCGGCAGGGCGTTTATGCGGCTGTCGGCTTCTTCGATACGCCGGGCGGACGCATCAATCAGTTCCAGCGGGCTGACTTCACCCGCCTTCAGAAGACTCGACTGCCTCCGTCGCAGAAAGGCGGATCAGATCTTCGCCTCGGGCCATTGCTCATCCTCGCTGTTCACGACCGCTCGGCGCAACGTTACCATGCGGCCGCCGGACCGGCCGCTGACGCGAAGACATACGAGACGAGCGTCAGCTTCAGGGCAGAACGCGAAAAGCGGCGATGTCGCAGCGCCACAGACCCATCGGCCGCGGTTGCAAGCTGCCATCGCTCACGGCTAGTTTCGTCGACAGCAGCCGGACGCCTGGTGTATCGGTTGTGGTCACTTGTAAAATCGTTGGAGGGACTTCTCATGATTTTGCGTAAGACATTGCAGGCCGCGATCGGCGCCTCGGCGCTTCTCGCCGCAACGCTTGTCACCGTGTCGTCGGCCGAGGCGCAGATGCGCCAGACGCTACACCGGCGAGGCTTCCGGCCTGCTGCGGGCAGCTACGGGCATCGCGGCCCGCGCCGATTGGCGGCTGCAGGTGCGCCGGGATCTCGGCTTTGGCTCTTCGCTCTGGTCGCGCGCACAGGGCAGAGTTACGCGCTGCGCCCGGCGGCCGGCCGGCGGCAACTGGCATTGCCGCGCCAGCGCCCGCCCCTGCGGCTGATCTCTTCTTCTTCGCTACGGAAGCAAGGGGCCAGGATTTTCCTGGCCCCTTGCTCGTTCAGGCGCCGGAGTTGCGCGGCTTGGAGCGAGAGCGCGGCTTCAGTGTCGCCGCGTGATATTCCGGAAGGCGCGCGGGCCGGGCTCAGCGTCCGGCCACGACGCAGCGGTCGAATTCTTTGGCGCAGCGCCTCGCGCGGTCCGGGGACCCTTGCCGCTGGCCACGGCGAAGCAGCGATCGAGGTTTCTGCAGCGCTCGGCGGCCGAAGGATGCGTAGACGTGGCGGGAACGCCGCCGAAAGACCGGCAGACCTGAGCCAGGCCTGACTTGCCGAGCCACTTTCCGCGGACGCCACTGCGCACCGCCCAGCAGTCGGCTTCCATTTCACTGGCACCGACGTGGTGGTGGCCGCACTCGTGGTGGAAGACGAACAGGCGCACGGTCTGAGGATGGCGCGCGAGCAGTTTGGGATTGATGACGAGGAGCCCGCTGGCGGGCACGGATATGCCGAGGTTGGGAAGGTTCGAGTTCGAGCGCATTGCGGACGGCGCCACACCTCAATGATCGACCTGAGATGTCGAGGCTGCCGTCGGCGCGCAGCGCCACCGACTGAGCCTGAGTTTCGACTGCCGCACACAGCAGCATGGCCGCACCGGCGGCGCCGAAAATTACGCGCACTGTGAACGCTTCCCTCGCTTCCCCGCAACCGGGCTAAACCTGAAAACCGTCGATAATACGGCACCTTAAGCACGGCCGACCGGGACGGTCGAAGCGCTTCCGGGGGCCGATTCGCAACAGCCAATCTGCTCCGATGGCTTTCCCACTGCGCCGTATCACGCAAGGCGGCGCAAGTTTGCGTTGACGGTACATGGGCGTGCCGTGCCTGCGCTTGCTCCACCCCCGCGACTCAGATTTGGCATGTGTTGCTAATGAACTAACGCCGCACGTGGGGGTACCGGAGATGAAGCGGGAAGCAGGCGGACCATGCCTGAGCGCGGTGTTCGTCGATTACGACAACATCTACCTCTCGCTGAAGAGAAAAAGCGAGGAAGCCGCCAAGCGCTTCGCCAAGGAGGCGGTGGCCTGGCTGCGCGAGATCGAGAACGGGCGCCTGATCACGCCGACCAACACGCCGAGCGGCCCCACGCAGCGCCGCATCGTCATGAACCGCTGCTACGGCAATCCGGTGCCGCGGCGTAATCAGCACGACAACTCCACCGACATGAACTCCTTCCCGTTCGTGCGGCATCATTTCCTGCGCGCAGGGTTCGAGGTGATCGACTGCCCGCCGCTGACGGCGCAACTGAAGAACTCCGCCGACATCCGCATGGTCATGGATATCCGCGACCTGCTGATGCACGACACCTACTTCGACGAGTTCATCATCCTGTCGGGCGATGCCGACTTCACGCCGGTGCTGATCCGGCTGCGGGCGCATGCGCGCCGCACGGTGATCTTCGCCAACGATTTCACGGCGGCGCCCTACACGGCGATCAGCGACGGCGAGGTGCGCGAGTCGCATCTCATCGAGCTGATGCTCGCCGGCGAACTGCCTGATGGCGCGGCCGAGGACATTCCCGCGACAGCCTCCGCTACGCCCAGGGTCGGCAGGATCGAGGAGATCCGCCGCGAGATTCTGGCCGAAGTGATCGCGGGCGTGCGGGCGTCCTCGGCTCCCGTGCCGCTCGAGGCGCTCGCCGATCGGGCTCTCCGGGCGCTCGGTCACGAGAAGACGATTGCGACCGGCTGGGCCGGTGCGGGCAGCTTCCGCGAATTGCTGCGCCGCAACCTGCCGGAGGAGATCCGCCTCACCGGCGAGCCGCCCTACCTCGCCTTCGATGCCAAGCGTCACGTCGAGGAGCCCGCGCCGCGCCCGGCCCTCCAGCGCCGCGAGATGCTCCCGGATGCCGCCCCGCATGCTGCGTCCTCAAGGGCCATGGCAGGGCTCGGCACGGGCCATGAACCTGTGCCGTCGCTGCATGCCGACACGCCCATGGCGTACGACTATCGCCCCCGCAATGCCGCGCGCCGCCGTGCCGTCACGCGCGCCGCGCGAGCCGGCACCTGCGCCACGTGAACGTGCGATGCTGGGCCACGACACCACCCTTACGGCACGTGAAGCCCCTACGATGCACACTGCGAATGTAGCCCCATCGCCGCATGCTCCCGTGCGCCAGGAGGCGCGTGCCGAGGCGCCCAGCGCCATCCAGCAATCGATCGCGCGCATCCAGGAGGCCTGCCAGGCGCCTCCGCTCGCGCCGCCCGAGTATCGGGTGCTGTTCGAGATCATGGCGAAGGAGATCAACGATAACGACCTGATCGGCGCCCAGACGCTGACGAACATCACCCAGCGCGCGCAGGAGCGAGGTCTCGACGTGCGTCGCGACGACATCCGCTTCGTGCTCGAAGTCGTCAGCGAAGCCGATCCCTGGTTCGAGCATGGCGCATCCGCCAACCTGTTCGCCGGCCGGTTCCGCAACTTCGTGGTCGCCCGCTGCAGGGGACAGGGCCTGAACCTGTCCGCCGACGAGTTGGATCTCATCGACGCCTGGTTCGCGGGCGGCACGATGCCTCAGAACATGACCGCGCCGAAACCGCCAGCCAAGGCGGCTCCCGCTCACGCCGAACCCCAGCACGCCGACGCCCGAGGTGCCGGACGCTGGTGGTCGCTCGACGATGGCCGCGCCCACACGATGGACCAGCCGTCAGCCTCGCAGGGAGAAGATCAGGCGCACGGCGAGGAGTTTCCCAGGATCGTTCGCACGCGGCTGCGCGGCTGACACTTCAGAGTGCGGGCTGCCTTTCGCCGGCCCGCACTTTTGCGCGCTAGGCCATATACTGCCCGCCGTTGGCGTCGAGGCAGGCGCCGGTGATGAAGCCGGCGTCCTCCGCGGCAAGAAACACGACGCAGCGCGCGATCTCTTCGGTCATGCCCAGCCGCCCGACCGGAATCAGCGGCAGCACCTTGGTGTCCAGCACATCCTTCGGCATCGCCGCTACCATCTCAGTTGCGATGTAGCCCGGCGCGATGACGTTGACGGTGATGCCGCGCGCCGCGTTCTCTTGCGCGACCGCCTTGGTGAACCCGAGCAGGCCGGCCTTCGCGGCTGAATAGTTCGCCTGTCCCATCTGTCCCTTGCGGCCGTTGATGGAGGATATGTTGACGATGCGGCCGTACTTGCGATTGCGCATACCGTCGATGACGAGGCGCGTCAGGTTGAAGACGGAGTCGAGATTGGTGGCCATCACCGCATCCCAGTTCTCCTTCGTCATGCGATGGAGCATGCTGTCGCGCGTGATGCCGGCGTTGTTGACGAGGACGTCGATGGGGCCCAGTTCGCGCGTAACGGCGGCCACGCCCTTTTCGCAGGCGGCATAGTCGGAAACGTCCCACTTGTAGATCGGGATGCCGGTCTCGGCCTGGAATTGCCGGGCGGCTGTATCGTTGCCGCCGTAGTTGGCGGCCACGCGGAAGCCCTTGTTCTTGAGAGCGATCGAGATCGCCTGCCCGATGCCGCGCGTACCCCCGGTGACGACCGCTACCCGTGTCATTCTCGCGTTCCCTCGACGTTTACCCTTTCCCTCACAGTAGAAGAAAACCCCGGCCGGACAAGGTCCGACCGGGGTTGAACTTAAGGACGGGAGCTGACGGTCCGGCTCAGTCGCGTTCGACGCACATGGCGACGCCCATGCCGCCGCCGATGCACAAGGTCGCCAGGCCTCTCTTGGCATTGCGGCGCTGCATCTCGAACAGAAGCGTATTCAGCACGCGGGCGCCGGAAGCTCCGATCGGATGACCGATGGCGATGGCGCCGCCGTTGACGTTGACTTTCTCGGTGTCCCAGCCGAGGCCCTTGTTGACGGCGCAGGCCTGGGCGGCGAACGCCTCGTTGGCCTCGATCAGGTCGAGATCCTTGACGGTCCAACCGGCCTTCTCCAGCGCCTTCTTGGAGGCCGGGATGGGACCGGTTCCCATGATCGAAGGATCGACGCCGGCGTGGCCCCAGGAAACGATGCGGGCGAGCGGCGTGATGCCCCGCCTCTTGGCTTCCTCCAGCGTCATCAGCAGCACGGCGGCGGCACCGTCGTTGATGCCGCTCGCGTTGGCCGCGGTCACGGTGCCTTCCTTGTCGAAGGCGGGACGCAGCTTGGCGATCGAGTTGTAGGTGACGCCGTCCTTGATGTACTCGTCCTGATCCACAACCGTGTCGCCCTTGCGACCCTTGATGGTGACGGCGGCGATCTCGTCCTTGAACTTGCCGGCCTTCTTGGCGGCTTCCGCCTTGTTCTGGGAGGCGACCGCGAACCGGTCCTGCTCCTCGCGCGTGATCTGCCACTGGCGCGCCACGTTCTCCGCCGTCGTGCCCATGTGATAGCCGTTGAAGGCATCCCACAGGCCGTCCTTGATCATCGTATCGATGAACTTCATGTCGCCCATCTTGGTGCCGTCGCGCAGGTGCGCGCAGTGCGGCGCCTGGCTCATGCTCTCCTGGCCGCCGGCAATGACGATCTTGGAGGAGCCGAGCTGGATCTGCTGCGCGCCGAGTGCGACGGCGCGGAGGCCGGAGCCGCAGAGCTGGTTCATGCCCCAAGCCGGCGCATCGACCGGAATGCCGGCGTTGATGGAGGCCTGGCGCGCCGCGTTCTGCCCGGCCCCTGCAGTCAGAATTTGGCCCAGGATGACTTCCGACACATCGCCCGCCTCGACGCGCGCGCGTTCCAGTACGGCCTGGATCGCCACCTTGCCCAGATCGTGGGCAGGCAGGCTCGCGAGGGAGCCGTTAAATGATCCAACGGGGGTGCGCGCCGCACTTGCAATCACGATCGTGGATTGGTCGTTGCTCATGATGGGCTCCGGAAGGTTAAGTGGCACCCGTGCGGGCGCGAGATTTGAGGCGCGGGAAGCGTGCTGACGCATTGCAGCATAGCAGGCCAGTTTGCACCCGCAACGTCGTCCAAGGCCGTCTTTCACGGCTAACCAACACCGGAACTGCCAAGCTCGCGCCGAACAAACGGCTGGTCTTGCACTGCACGAGTATGCTAAATTGGCAACAGATAATGTAGGTCTGCCCAGCGATTGATCAACGCTCATGCTCAATAAGACCGACCCACCGAACACCAGCAAAGACGCTGCGGCTGACAAAAAAGAGCCGGTCGTAGTCAAGAAATACGCCAACCGGCGGCTCTATAATACTGATACCAGCACCTATGTAACCTTGGATGATCTCGCGGCGATGGTGAAATCCGGCCGTGATTTTGTTGTCTTCGATGCCAAGACCGGTGATGATCTGACACATTCGGTCCTGACCCAGATCATCGTGGATCAGGAAGGCCGCATGGGCACTCAGACGCTGCTGCCCATCCCCTTCCTGCGCCAGCTCATTCGCTTCTATGGCGACAGCGTTGAGCGGCTGGTTCCGAGCTACCTGCAGATCAGCCTGGATACGCTGACCAAGGAACAGGAGCGCTTCCGCAAAACCTTCGCGGGCGCCTTCACGCCGGCCGGAGCTTTCGAGGCTTATCAGGAGCAGGCGCGCAAGAACCTCGCCATGTTCGAGCAGGCGATGTCGATGTTTTCGCCGTTCGGCGGAATTGGAAAGCCGGGAGGCAAGCCCGGCGAGGAAACTGCGTCTGACGCATCCAAGCCGGCAGCAAAAGGTGACGACATCACCGAGCTGAGGCAGCAGCTCGCGACCATGCAGGCCAAATTGGAGCAGCTGTCGCGCGAGCGCAGCTAGACCGGGCGACTAGGCCTCGGCCTTGGCCTCGAGCACCTGCCGGCCTTTGTATTTGCCGGTCTTCAAATCAATGTGGTGGGGCCGCCGGCGTTCGCCGGAATCCTTGTCCTCGACGTAGGTGGGCGCCGTGAGCGCGTCTGCCGAGCGGCGGCTGCCACGCTTCATGCGCGACGTCTTCCTGCGTGGAACGGCCATTTTCGCCGGTCTTTCCGTAGGTGGATTTGTCTGCTCGGCGCGCCTTATAGCGGCAAACGGCGAGCCCTGGCCAGAGACTGGATTCGGCTGCGTCACCGGGTCGAGGCAAACGGGCGAACGCAGCCCATGGTCGTTCGGACGGTCTTCATCCGTCCCAGGAGGTTGCTCGCCAGACGCCGCACCAGATAACCGGGCTGCCCGGGATGGCGCTCCAGGGGATTTGGCAGGGCCACCGCCAGCAGCGCGGCCTCCTGGGCTGTCAGGTTGGCTGCCGACTTGCCAAAATGATGCCGGGCGGCGGCCTCGGCACCAAATATCCCGTCGCCCCATTCGACGATGTTCAAGTAGATCTCCAGCACCCGCGCCTTCGGCCAGAACAACTCCACGAGATAGGCGAGCGGAATCTCGATCGCCTTTCGCACGTAGCTGCGCCAGCTCCAGAGAAACAGGTTCTTCACAACCTGCATCGTGATGGTGCTGCCGCCGCGCAATACGCCCTCGCGCGTGCTCTCGATGGCCTCTTCCACCGCAGACCAGTCCACGCCGCGATGCCGGCAGAAGCCGCCGTCCTCCGACAGGATGACCGCCTGCACCAGATGCGGAGAAATTCTGCGGATCGGCACCCACCGCTGCTGGATTTCCGTGCCGCTCAGCTGTTGCGCGAGCATCAGCGCGGAAGCCGGCGGATCGACCCAGCGGTAAAGCACGGTCAGCAGGAGCACCAGCGCCGCATAGCCAAGCACCAGTATCGCGACAATCCGAAGCGCGAACCGCAGGTAGCCGACGAGGCGGCGGGCTCCGAGCGCGGGTTGGACTTGCGGCGGCTCGTATCGTGCCGTCGGCGCGCTCGCAGCGATTGCCGCAGCGGCGGGAAGCACCCGTGCCTCGCTCGCCGGCGGCTCGGCAGCCTGCCAGACGACGGCCTCCGTTGATGCCGCCGTATCCTCGGGCCGGGACTTTGTCGAGGCCTCAGCCGACGACGCGGAAGACGCCGCAGCGTGGACTTCCTCGGGAGCAGCTTCAGTTTCCTCAGGGCCGGACCAGATCAGCTCGGCCGTTATCGGCGTCGCCGGCACATCCGGCTCCGGCTCGGATGCAGCCTCCTCTTCCTGGGAGCGCTCCGAAAGCGGATCGTGCAGTTCGCGCGCGTCCGATACGAGCGCGTCGTCTTTCGCATACCCGTCCTTGTCGACTTCAAATCTCGACGCTGCTTCGTCAGCCGGAGCATCGCTCAAAAGGAAAGGAGCATCGGCCGATGTCGCGTCGGGTTCGGTAGCTTTTTCGTCAGAGAGCGGCTCAGGCACGAATGGTCGCGCCGCCGCCACGTCGGCGTCTCCGCGCGCATCGGCATCGGACTGCGGCGGTGACGCCTCGGGCGGTTGAAGGTCTCTCTTCCGCACGAGCATCCGATGGTTGCGCGGCGGGCTCCCGGACGCCGGGCATCGTCGCCGCCTTCAGGAGGCGCGAAGTCGCCGCTCGGTGTCGGACCGCCCTCTGTCTTCCAAGACAACGGGAGAAGGTGGCTCTGGATCGATGGGCTGGTCAGGCGCGGGCGGCTCGACAACCTCCTTGGTCAATCCCTCTTCGGCGAAGGGCGGCGTTGGGGAAACCTCTTCGGCATCCTGCCCCTGCGGCGACGCTGCAGGCCGCGCGTCGGACGAGAACGGCGCACTCTCCCCGGGCTCGGAGCCCTTTTCGGCCACCGAGCCGCCCGGATCGTCGCGGCGCGTTTCTTCGGTCAATGGTCCCGCACCCCTGCGCGAATCCGGTCCTTTCGCCGCCCGCACCGGATCGCTAAAAAAAGGCAGCGACACGGCGCCGGAAGTGCCGTCACCAACATGTGGAGCACGAATGGCTTTCAGCCAACGCCTTTCTTCAACGGCGCATCTCGTCGAGAGCCGGCTCGCCGCCATGATGGACGCAGAACTGGCAGGCGGCGCGCCTCCGCGGCTGGTTGCGGCCATGCGTCACGGCGTTCTCGGCGCCGGCAAGCGCCTGCGGCCCTTCCTGCTGATCGAGAGCGCATCTCTTTTCGCATGTCCCCGCGAATATCGCCGTACATGCAGCAGCCGCCATCGAGTGCGTGCATTGCTATTCGCTCATCCATGACGACCTCCCGGCCATGGACGACGACGCGATCCGCCGCGGCAAGCCCACCGTGCACAAGGCCTTCGACGAGTGGACCGCAATACTCGCCGGCGACGCGCTTCTGACCCTCGCCTTCGAAAGCCTCGCGTCACGCGATTCAGGATCGGACGCAGATATTCGTGCCGACCTCCTCGCCGGTCTGGCGCGCGCATCGGGCGCGCGCGGCATGGCGGGCGGACAGTGCCTCGATCTGGAAGCGGAGAAGCTGGCGCAGCCGGCTGCTCCATCTGCCGCGCATGTCGAACGGCTGCAATGGATGAAGACCGGTGCCCTGCTGCAGTTCTCCTGCGAGGCCGGAGCCATCCTCGGCCGGGCGCCTGCCGCGGACCGGGAGGCACTCTCCCGTTTCGGCGAGCGGCTGGGGCTCGCGTTCCAGATCGCCGATGACCTGCTCGATGCCGAAGGCGACCCCGTCGCCATGGGCAAGGCCGCGCGCAAGGACGTGAACAAAGCGACACTGCATGGAGCAAGCGGCATCGACGCCGCCAGGGCGCGGCTTGCTGTACTCCAGGGTGAGGCCGAAGCGGCGCTGGCTCGCTTCGGTGACAGGGCGCGCGTGCTGCTCGAAGCCGCAGCATTCGTCGTGCGCCGGGAAGGATAAGGAGAAATCAAACGATGACCGCATCAACACCTTCCGCCAGCGTACCCGTGCGCGGAAACCGGTTCCTGATTGTCGGCGGCGCCAGCCTCGTGGGTTCCGCGACTGCCGACTTGCTGCTTCAGGAAGGCGCCGGCGAAGTCACCATCCTCGACAGCTTCTACCAGGGCAGCCGCGAGGCGATCCGGCACATCGAGGACAACCCGCGGCTCAAGGTCATCCAGGGCGACGTCATGCGCCTGCCGCAGCTGCTGGCCGCGACGAAGGGGGTCGATGGCGTCCTGCACCTCGCCGCCGTGATGTCGATCACTATGGATCGCGATCCCTGGGTCGGGCTCGACGTCAACATCCGCGGCACGCAGAACGCGATCGAAGCGGCGTGTTCGAACGGCGTGAAGAAGCTGGTGTTCGCCTCCTCCAACGCCGTCTACGGCTACGGTCCTGGTATCGTCGGCGATCTGGTGGAGGGCACCCCGTTCCATTCCGTCGACGCGCCGCCCGCCGCGATTCTCTATGGCGCCAGCAAGATCGTCGGCGAGCAGCTCTGCCGCGACGCACACCGCAAGCGCGGGCTCGACTACGTCGTGTTGCGCTATTCCACCGTCTACGGCGAGCGCCAGCACTACCGGGCAGCCAACGCGCTCTACATCATCGAGACGCACGACCGCGTGCGCTCAGGACAGCGGCCACAGGTGATCGGCGACGGCTCGGAAGCCAAGCATTTCGTCCACGTCAGCGATGTCGCTCGCGCCAACGTCGCCGCGTTCGTTTCAAGTGCCACCGATGCTGCGGTGAACATCTCCGGACCCGAGCCCACCACAACGCTCGAGATCGTCAGGCTCGTCACCGAACTCGCGGGCAAGAACCTTTCGCCCGAGCACGTGGAGCCAGACCCGGGCAAGGTCCGGCTGACATCGGGCGGGCCATGGCGGATCGACCATCGCGCGGCCGAGCGCACCATCGGGTGGCGGCCTCAAGTGGACATGCGCGAAGGTATTCGCAGGCTGCTCGCCTGGCGGGAAGCCGCGGGGCAATGAGCCGGTTGCGAACGTCCGGCCCGAGTAGCGCGCTACGGTAGCGCTACTCGGCAAACCATTCGAAGCGCTCGCGCAAGCCCGGCGGGATCGGTACGAGAGAACCATCCTCCAGCGAGATCAGAACCAATACTTGGTTTGCCGTCACGCGCACTTCCTCACCCGCGCAAACTCGCACCGAGATCGACAGCGAGGTCCGCCCCACCCGCCTCACCGACAACTGCATCTGCACCATCTCACCGATCTTGCTCGGCACGCGGAAGTCGCAGTCGATGTGCGCAGTCGGCAACCCGCGCCGTTCCTTGGAGACGAAATCCGCGTAGTTGAGGGCGAGGCCGCGATTGAACCAGTCCTCGAGCAGTTCGTGGAACAGCACGAAGTACTGCGGATAGAAGACGATGCCCGCCGGATCGCAATGATGGAAGCGGATGAGCTTCTCGCTGACGAAGGGTGCTTTGCTCATGCCATCATCCCCGCACCTGCCGCTCCATGGGGCAGGCTGTTGAACTTGGGTCTGGGGCAGGACCGTATCCCTGGGCGATGTTCTGCGGCAGGCTTTTTTGTGTTGGGAACGTCCGGTCGGACCATTGCAACCGCCTTCCTCACGCGGCGGCCAGCAGCCTGGGCATGCGGATCAGATTGTAGGCGGCCATCGCGAAGGTGAACTTGAACCTCACCCGTGGCAGCCCGCGCACTTTCACCTTTGCGAGGCCGGCGATGGTCTTGCCCCAGCCGAACGCCTCCTCGACCAGCTTGCGTTTGCGCTGGCTCACCGCGTAGCCCACATGCCGTGTGGTGCGGCCGTCGATGGCCGATCCCTTGACCTTCCGCGCCACGTGCGGCGTCACGCACGCCTGCCTGAGATCGGCGACGAAGTCGGAGGTGTCGTAGCCCTTGTCGGCACCCAGCGTGAGCGGGCGCTCCGAGCCTGGATCTTGCTTGTCGATCATCGCCAACGCAGCCTGCCGCTCGGCCTTGCCGGTCGCCTGCGTCGCGTCCGCCTGCACGACCAGGCCGTGCCGGTTCTCGATCAGCGCGTGGCCCATGAAGTAAAGCTTGGCCGGCTGGCTCCTGCCCTTGCGATAGAGCTTCGCATCGGGATCGGTCGTGCTTTCGTGCGTGTCGTTGGCGCGCTTCTCGCCGTGGAAATCGCGTTCGCCGTTGCGGCCAGGCGTGGGCGGCCCGACCAAGTCGGAGCCAGCTTACAAAGGCAGGACCTGCCCGCCAAACGAGCATGCCCGGCTGCGAGCGCGAAATGGTGTTTTCGATCTGCTTGTTGGGGCTATCGTGGCGACGCGGTCAGGTGATATATCACCTGTGTATTATCAGCGTGGAAGGGGAACCACGTGCGCACGTTCGAGGGCAAGCGAACCATCGATGGCCTCGTGGTCACCGTGGACGGCCAGCGGCTCGACGAGCACTACGAGGTGAAGCGCTTTACCACCTGGGGTTTCGAGTGGACCTACGAAGGCGACAGCCCGCAGCAGCTCGCGCTCGCGATCCTGGTGGAGCACTTGGGTAACAAGGAGCGCGCGATATCATTGTCCGACCCCTTCATGCGCAAGGTCGTGGCCAATCTCGACAACGACTGGGTTCTGACCGGCGCCGAGATCGACAAGGCCATAAGGGAGATCGAAGGAGGCCGGTGAATTGCGCGAAGCCAAAGAAGCCAGCGCCCATAACAAGAACACTGGGACGAGGAACCGCCAAAGGAGCAAATATCATGCGATCCAAACTGGGGCTTTCGCTCGCGGGTGCCGGCCTGGCCGTCGCCATGCTGGCCGCGCCCGCCACACCCGCGCTCGCCGCCGAGCACAATTGGAAGATGCAGACCGAGTGGGGCGGCGGGCCGCTGATGGAGCTCGGCGCCAAGGCCTTCGCCGAGCGGGTCAAGTTCCTCACCGACGGCCGCATCGAGGTGCAGGTTCTGCCGGCCGGCACGCTCTCCAAGGGACTGGAATCGCGCACCGCCGTCGCCAACGGCGTCGCCGAGGCCTGCCACACCTGGATCGGCTACGACTGGGGCAAGGACAAGACCACCGTGCTGTTCGGCGGCTTCTCCGGCTCCATGGACAGCGAGCGCATGCTGCACTGGATCTACGAGGGCGGCGGCCTCGAGCTGTGGCGGCAGTTCAACGAGGAGAAGTTCGACGTCGTCTCGATGCCGCTGTTCGCCCGCACCGCCGAGGCGTTCCTGCACTCGCGCAAGCCGGTCAGGACGATGGACGATCTCAAGGGCCTGAAGCTGCGCACCGCCGGCGCCTGGCTCGAGATTTCCAGGTCGCTCGGCGCCGCTTCGGTGACCACGCCGGGGCCGGAGACCTATCCCATGCTCGAGCGCGGCGCCATCGACGCCACCGAGTGGGGCACGCTCTACGAGAACATCTCGATGGGCTTCCACAAGATCGCCAAGTACGTGATCATCCCCGGCGTGCATCAGCCGTCGGCGCCCTTCGAGCTGTGCGTCAACAAGGCCGCCTGGGGCAAGCTCTCCGACAGGGACAAGAGGATCGTCGAGACTGTCGGCCAAGCAGGTGACGATGGATAGCTGGATGCGCGTCGGCGCCGAGGACGCCAAGGCGCTCAAGTTCTACCGCGAGCAGGGCAACGAGATCATCGAGCTCTCGCCCGAGGTGCAGAAGGCGACCAAGGACATGTCGGTCAAGTGGGCCGACGAGCAGGCCGCCACCAATCCCTGGTTCAAGAAGGTCTGGGAGAGCCAGCGCGCGTTCGAGAAGCTCTGGGAGAACGCGGCCAGCTACCGCAACATGCGGTACTGATCGACCTTCATGCCGGGGCGCCGCGCTGCGCGCCTCGGCTTCCTGCATCCAGCGCCCGGAGAACTGCATGCATCTGCTGCTGCGCGCTCATCGAGCGCATTTCCGGCTTCAGCGGGCAAGCTCACCGCCTGGCTGGTCGCGCCGCTGATCCTGGCCACCGTCTACGACGTGGCCGCGCGCTACCTCTTCAACGCGCCGACGCAGTGGGCCTACGAGGTCGGCTACATGATGATGGGCGCGCACGCGCTGCTCGGCATGGCCTTCACGCTGCGCGAGGGCGGCCACATCCGCATCGACGCCTTCACCCAGAAGTTCTCGCAGGGCGACCAAGGCCGTCATCGATCTCGATCGGCTACGTGGTCTTCGTGCTGCCCTGCCTCATCTGGATGACCTGGTCGCTGTGGGACTACTGGATGAAGTCGCTCCGCACGGACGAGCTGTCCGGCCAGTCGGCCTGGAACCCGCATCATCTGGCCGTTCAAGCTCGTCTTCTTCGTCGCCTTCGTGCTGCTGGTTCTGCAGATCTTCGCCGAGGTCATCAAGGCGATCCACTACCTGCGCGGCCGGCGCGCCCGCTACGAGGGCGACGGCTCGGTGGAGGCGCACTAGATGCTGGGCGCCGCCTCTCTGCTGATGTTCCCGGCGCTGCTGTTTGCGCTGTTCATCGGCTTTCCCGTCGCCTTCTCCATGATCGCCGTCGCCTTCGGCTTCGGCTACTGGGCGTTCGGGCCGTCGATCATCTACCAGTTCATCCAGAAGGTCGACGCGATGGCGTCGAACTTCGTGCTCGCCGCCGTGCCGCTGTTCATCTTCATGGGCGCCATGCTGGAGCGCGCCGGCATCGCCGAGCGGCTGTTCGAGGCGATCCATCTGTGGACGCGGCGCCTGCCGGGCGGGCTCGCCATCGGCACCGTGCTGATGTGCGTGGTGTTCGCCGCCTCGTCCGGCGTGATCGGCGCCACCGAGACCGTGGTCGGCCTGCTCGCGATCCCGGTGATGCTCAAATACAAGTACGACAAGGCGCTGATCTCCGGCACCATCTGCGCCGGCGGCTCGCTCGGCACCATCATCCCGCCGTCCGTCGTCGTCGTGCTGCTCGGCCCGGTCGCCAACGTGTCGATCGGCGACCTGATGTTCGGCATGCTGTTCCCGGGCCTGCTGCTGGCCTTCCTCTACATCGTCTACATCCTGCGGTCTGCATCATCTGGCCCGAAAGGCGGGCCCGCGCATTCCGCCCTCGCCCGACGAGCCTTCCTTCCTGGAGAAGTGCCGCATCTCCGTCGTCGCCTGTGGCCGCCGATGCTGCTGATCGCCGCCGTGCTGGGCTCGATGCTGTTCGGCATCGCCGCGCCGACGGAAGCCGCCGCGCT
This sequence comes from uncultured Alphaproteobacteria bacterium, assembly GCA_963782855.1. GTDB lineage: Bacteria > Pseudomonadota > Alphaproteobacteria > Rhizobiales > Hyphomicrobiaceae > AWTP1-13. Next base: position 36,758 of record CAWALW010000019.1, read on the forward strand.
GGGCGCGCTCGGCGCGCTCCTGCTCTCGGTCGTCTACGGCGACTTCTCGCTCAAGGTGCTGCACGAATCGCTGGTCAAGACGCTCAAGGTCACGGTGATGATCCTGACCATCCTGATGGCCGGCAACATGTTCGCCGGCGTGTTCATCGCCGGCGGCGGCGTGCAGACCACCGAGCAGTTGATCCAGGCGGCCAACCTCGGGCCCTGGCTGACGCTGGCGCTGTTCCTGTTCGTGTGCTTCCTCGCCGGCTTCATCCTGGACTGGATCTCGATCCTGCTGATCTTCATTCCCGTGTTCATGCCGATCGTGAACAAGATGGGCTTCGACCCGGTCTGGTTCTGCGTGCTGTTCCTGATCGTCATCCAGACGAGCTATCTGTCGCCGCCCATGGCGCCGGCCATCTTCTATCTGCGGGGCATCGCGCCGCCCGAGATCACCATCCACCACATGTTCCGCGGCGTCGTGCCGTTCATCATCATCCAGGTGATCTGCCTGTCATCGTCGCCGCCTTCCCGCAGCTGGTGCTGTGGCTGCCGTCGGTGCTGCTCGGCTTCAGATAAGCGATGGAAACTGAACGCGAAACGCGCAACGCAGAGCCTGCGATTGACCACGCACGGGATGTGATACATTGCTGATATATCAGAGCGCCGGCCGCTCGGTGCGGCGCCAGCGGCCAAGGGAGAGCGCCATGACGCCTGAGGAGATCCTTGCCATCAAGCCGCGCGTGCTGACGCAGAAGCAGCGCGAGTTCTATTTCGAGAACGGCTACATCCTGCTCGAGAAGTTCCTGCCCGACAGCTGGATCGAGCGCCTGCGCACGGCCACCGACGAGATGGTCGACAAGAGCCGCAGCGTCACCAAGTCGGACGCCGTCTGGGACGTCGACAAGGGCCACACGCGCGAGAACCCGCGCCTGCGCCGCCTGTCCAGCATGAACGATCACCACCCCACCTACTGGGAGTATGCCTCGGCGCCGAATTCGCCGCTGCCCGATGCCATCGCCGACCTCGTCGGCCCGGACGTGAAGTTCCACCAGTCCAAGCTCAACTTCAAATGGTCCAAGGGCGGCGACGAGGTGAAGTGGCACCAGGACATCTCGTTCTGGCCGCACACCAACTACAGCCCCTGCACGGCCGGCACCTACGTGTTCGACTGCAACGCGGAGCAGGGTCCGCTCGGCGTGCTGCCCGGCAGCCACAACGGCCCGGTCGTCGACCAGTACAACGACAAGGGTCAGTGGGTCGGCTGCCTGAAGCCCGAGGACGCCGCCGCCATCGACATGAGCAAGGTGAACTACCTGGAAGGCCCGGCCGGATCGATCACGATCCACAACTGCCGCACGCTGCACTATTCCAAGGCCAACTGGTCGGAGATCCCGCGGCCGCTTGCTGCTCAACGTCTACTCGGCGGCCAACGCCATGCCCTACACCTACAATCCGCTGCAGTCGAAGCACTACGGCGCCATCGTGCGCGGCAAGCCGGCCCGCTGGGCCTATCACGATCCGCGCCCCTGCCTGCTGCCGCCGGACTGGTCGGGCGGCTACACGTCGATCTTCGCCGTGCAGCAGGAAGAGGACTGGAGCAAGGACGCAAGGTCGCCGCCGGCGGCATGATGTAGACTGTTGCGACGCGCTCGATCGACTGAAGAGGACGGAACAATGATCTCCGACCGGCAGAAGGCTTATCGCTCAGGTCTACCGCTCGCGCATCATGGGCTTCTATGACGGCTACCTGCACGTCGCCATCATCTACGCGATGGGCGCGGCCGCCTTCTACATCTACCTCCAGCACATCGACAACGTGACGCCGCTGGAGTGGCTCACCATTCCCATCACGTTCCTGTTCACCAACATCTTCGAGTGGTTCGTGCACAAGTTCGTCATGCACCGCCCGGTGAACATCAAGGGCCTGCGCGCGGTCTACGAGCGGCACACGCTGAACCACCACCAGTTCTTCACCGACGAGGAGATGCGCTTCCGCGACCACAAGGACTGGCGCGTCACGGTGTTCCCGCCCTACGCGCTGGTGGTGTTCATCCTGATGTCGCTGCCGGCCGGCGTGCTGCTGGGCCACCTCTTCTCGCCCAACGTCGGCTGGCTCTTCATGTGCACGACGACGGGCATGTATCTGATCTACGAGTTCATGCACTTCTGCTGCCACGTCGACGAGAACTGGTTCGTGCGCAACTGCCCGTTCGTCAACACGCTGCGCCGCCATCACACCGCGCACCACAACGCGCGGCTGATGATGGAGACCAACATGAACCTGACCTTCCCGATCGCCGACTGGTTCTTCGGCACGTCGGACCTCAACCGCGGGCTGCTCGGCCACCTCTTCAACGGCTACGACACGGACCACCTGAAGAAGAACCTGCGCGGTCAGCCGACAAGCGCCCGACAGAGCGGCTGCAGCGCCCACTCGGCAACTACTGACGGCGCGGCGGGAGAACGGCAGATGCCGAACGACGTCAAGGCCATCGTCTCAATCGTCACGCTCCTGGTCGGCATCGCCTTCGCCTACTGGGAGAACGCCAGCGGCAACGGCCACCTGTTCTGGTTCGTGATCGGTTTCGCCGTGTTTGCGGTCGTCGCCATGTGGGTGTTCCCCGAGGCGCAGGGCGGAAAGCCGGAGCCGGACGGCGCCAAGAAGCCCAGATAGCGCGCGAGGGCATGGGAAGCACACGATGGCGTTGCCTCCCCTCCCTCAGCTCGCCGTCTTCATGGCTCTCGTCCTCGTGCTGTCCTTGTACGGCCTCACCGTCAGCGGCCACTTCCCCGAAGAGCACAGGGCTGCCTCCCTGAGAACCGTCGGCGGCAAGCTGCTGCTGTGGGGCACGATCGCGCTGTGCGCCGCGCTCGCGGTCGCCGCCCTCGCCTTCGCCTGGCAGCAGCTGTCCCTGCCCACCGCCATCATCGGCGGGCGGCGCGATGGTGCTGATCGCGCCGCTTCTTCTGCAGCCGCTGCCCGACAGCTTCGTCAACGGCCGGCGCGGACTGCTGACCTTCACCGTCATCGGCGTGGGCCTCGCGCTCGCGGCCGGAACGATCGCCGCCTAAGGGAGGACATGCAATGACCGCCGACGCCAAACCCGCGGAGAAGAAGCGCGAGAAGCGCACCATCACCGAGATCCGCGACTCCAAGAAGACCGGCGAGAAGATGGTCTACATGTCGGTGCCCGACTACACGAGCGCCAAGTGGGCCGAGATGGCCGGCGTCGACGTTGCCGTCGTCGGCGACAGTCTCGCCATGATCGCGCACGGGCACCCGTCCACCATTCCCGCCACCATGGACATGATGGTGATGCACGCCCAGGCCATCCGCCGCGGCGCGCCGAGCACGTTCGTATTGGGTTGCATGCCCTACCAGAGCTACAACACGGTCGACCGCGCACTCACCAACGCGACCCGCTTCATGCAGGACGCCGGCAGCGACGCGGTGAAGCCGCAGGGCGGGAAATCACAGGCGCACATCCTCAAGGCCATCGTCGATGCGGGCATCCCGACGGCCTCCCACATCGGTCTTACCCCGCACACCATCGCCATGTTCGGCGGCTTCAAGATCCAGGGCCGCACGGCCGACGCCGCCATGAAAATCCTGGAGGACGCACTCGCCATCGAGGACGCCGGCTGCTTCATGCTGGAGTTCGAGGCGGTACCGGCCAAGATCGCCAAGCTGATCTCCGAGCAGCTCACCATCCCCACCATCGGCATCGGCGCCGGCGTCGGCACCGACGGCCAGATCCTGCTCTGCCACGACCTGCTCGGCGTCTTCACCGACTTCAAGCCGAAGTTCACCAAGCGCTTCGCCAAGCTGACTGAGGTTGCCGTGGCCGGCATCAAGCAATATGTGAAGGAAGTGAAGGAAGGCTCGTTCCCGGACGACGATCACAGCTATACGGTGAACGAAGCCGAGTACGAGAAGTTCGCCAAGATGGTCGCCAAGCGCCGGCAGGTCTGACCGGCTGTCGCCAGCCGAGATTCGCAGCATCCTCCATGACGAGCGCAGTGCTCACCAAGAAGCCGGCGGCGCGCGCCATCATGCTCAAGCCTCAGACGCTCACCGAGCAGGCCTATCTACCGCCTGGAGGAGATGATCGTCACGCTGGAGCTGGCGCCGGGCGCCATGCTCTCCGAGCAGGCGCTGTCGTCCGACCTCGGCATCGGCCGCACACCGATCCGCGAAGCGCTGCAGCGGCTGTCACGCGAAGGGCTCGTGCTGGTGCTGCCGCGCAAGGCCATCATCGTCACGGAAACCGATCCGAGGCGACAGTTGCTCGTGCTCGAGGTCCGGCGCGAGACTCGAGCGTCTGCTCGCGCGCGCCAGCGCAGAACGCGCCACGGACGCGGAGCGGCGCCGCTTCTCCGACGATCGCAGACGGCATGGAAGTCGCGGCAAGCAAGAACGACGACATCGCCTTCATGCGGCTGGACCGCGAGCTCAATGCCCTGCTTGCGGAAGCCGCGCACAACGAGTATGCGTCGCGAGCCATGCGCTCGCTCAACGGCCACTCTCGCCGGTTCTGGTACCTGCACTACAAGGAAGCGGCCGACCTGCCGAAGTGCGCACGCCTTCACGCCGACGAGGCCCGCGCCATCGCCAAGGGCAATCCGACGCGCGCCGCGGCCGCCTCCGACAAGCTGATCGACTATAACGAGAGCTTCACGCGCGCAACCGTCGGCGTCCGACGATGACGCGCGCCAGTCGCGCCTAAGCGTCAGGCAGAAGGCTCAACCGCTGGGCGATCTGCTCATCTCCTGAGCACGCAGGATCGCCGCGACCGCCCGCCACGGTCCACCCCCTTCGCCGCGAGGCGACCAACCGCCGTGCTTCAGCGCTCATTCCGCGCGCAACGCATGCTGGCATGGAGCTTGCTCCCCTGATCACGCCCGTTGGCTGCACTCGTGCCGCCGCGGCGTCGCTGTTTGTGCGCATATCAGGGTGGTGACAACCAATGGCTTTCGACGATCCCTTTGACGCTTCTCGCGAATTGAACCGCAGCGCCTGCAGCTGCGGCGCACACGCCTCGGCGCAGGAGCACGATCGCGCGCTCGGCTCATCAGATGCGCAGCTTGCCAGGGTTGTGGAGTCCGCCGTCGTCCGCGCGCTGTTTCCCGAGGAGCACAGTCGCCGCACGTTCCTGCGCGCGGTCGGTGCATCGACTGCGCTGGCAGCCATCTCGCAGTTCTTTCCGATCGGCACAGCGACCGAGGTGTTCGCACAAGGGGCGACGCCGGAGAAGAAGGACCTCAAGGTCGGCTTCATTCCGATCACCTGCGCGACGCCAATCATCATGGCGCATCCGATGGGCTTCTACACCAAGCACGGCCTGAACGTTGAGGTGGTGAAGACCGCGGGCTGGGCGGTCGTTCGCGACAAGACCATCAACAAGGAATACGACGCGGCCCACATGCTCTCGCCGATGCCGATCGCCATCACGATGGGCGCCGGCTCCAATCCCATCCCCTACACCATGCCGGCGGTGGAGAACATCAACGGCCAGGCCATAACGCTGGCGACCAAGCACAAGGACAGGCGCGATCCCAAGAGCTGGAAGGGCTTCAAGTTCGCGGTGCCCTTCGACTACTCGATGCACAATTACCTGCTGCGCTACTACGTGGCCGAGCACGGCATCGATCCCGACCAGGACATCCAGATCCGCTCAGTGCCGCCGCCGGAGATGGTCGCCAACCTGCGCGCCGACAACATCGATGGCTTCCTGGCGCCCGACCCCGTCAACCAGCGCGCCGTCTACGACGGCGTCGGCTTCATCCATATCCTGTCGAAGGATATCTGGGACCGCCATCCCTGCTGCGCCTTCGCCGCGTCGAAGGAGTTCGTGACGCAAACGCCGAACACCTACGCGGCGCTGCTGAAAGCCATCATCGATGCGACCGCGTTCGCCGCCAAACAGGAGAACCGCAAGCAGATTGCGGAAGCCATCGCGCCGGCCAACTACCTCAATCAGCCGGTGACCGTGGTGGAGCAGGTGCTCACCGGCACCTTCGCCGACGGTCTCGGTAACGTGCAGAAGGTGCCCGACCGCATCGATTTCGATCCGTTCCCCTGGCAGTCGTTCGCCGTCTGGATCATGACGCAGATGAAGCGCTGGGGACAGATCAAGGGCGACGTCGACTACGCCAAGATCGCGCAGGAGGTCTACCTCGCCACCGACACGGCGCGGCTCATGAAGGAAGTGGGCCTGACGCCGCCAACGGCGACCACCAAGACCTTCGTCGTGATGGGCAAGACCTTCGATCCGGCGAAGCCCGAGGACTACATCAAGAGCTTTGCCATCAAGCGGGCGGCCTGAGGGCCCATGCAGGCCAAGTTTCTCAACCTGCGCGCTGGGCTGGTGTCGCTGCTGATCCTGGCTGCGTTCCTGGGCATCTGGCACGTCGCGACATCAGGCTCCGGGACCGTGGCCAACATGGACCCCGAGTATGCCAAGCTGATGGGCATCACGGCGACGCAGGGCAAGTCCGCGATGCCGGGACCCGCCGAGGTCGGCGCCAAGATCTGGCAGCACATCAAGGACCCGTTCTACGACAAGGGCACCAACGACAAGGGCATCGGCATCCAGCTCGCCTACTCGATCGCACGCGTGCTGGCGGGCTATCTCCTGGCGGTGGCGGTCGCCATTCCGATCGGCTTCCTGGTCGGAATGTCGCCGCTGATGAGCCGCGCGCTCGATCCGTTCATCCAGATTCTGAAACCGATCTCGCCGCTCGCGTGGATGCCGCTTGCCCTCTACACGATCCGCAACTCCGGCATCTCTGCGATCTTCGTCATCTTCATCTGCTCGGTGTGGCCGATGCTGCTCAACACCGCGTTCGGCGTGTCAACCGTGCGGCGCGAGTGGCTGAACGTCGCCAAGACGCTGGAGATGGGACCAGGGCGTACAGCGTGGCGCGTGATTCTGCCCGCTGCGGCGCCGACGATCTTCACCGGCATGCGTATCTCGATCGGCATAGCCTGGCTGGTGATCGTGGCAGCCGAGATGCTCGTGGGCGGCACGGGCATCGGCTA
>CAWALW010000020.1:0-124264 GCA_963782855.1 uncultured Alphaproteobacteria bacterium
GCCCACGAACAAGCCGACCTTCTGGACCTCCCGAGTCACCATCGGCTCTTCGTACGTGCCTTCAGCCTGTCGATGCAGCGTTTCGAGCATGATCGCGTGATCGATCACGGACTCCGTTGCCAGGAAGTGAAACGTTGCCGCGGCCAGGCCGGCCACAACGCCGGCCATCAGCGCCGAGACCACAACCCTGCCTAGTGACACGGGAACCCTGCCGAGTGCCGAGCATCGTGTACGAACTCGTGGATCAAGTTCTGGTCGAACGCGGTCTGGCCTTCGAACACGCTCAGCAGCAGGCCCTGGTCGAGTCCGACCAGGTAGAGCATGAACAACCCGATCGCGCCGACCAGGAGCGGACCGCCACGTCGCGCAGCGGTCGGTGTCCACACGTGTGCCATGTCGTTGCGACTCCTTTCCTTTCCAGGCCAACAAGCAAGCCCCGGCCTTCGAACTGGCTGGGGCTTGCTCGGGTCCATCGCTCGTGCGGACGGCGGTGGCCTTGCCCTTTGGGTCGAAGGACTACGGCTCGGGACGGAGTCAGGTATTCGGACTTGTCGGCCGGGGCCAACTACCGTTGCGGCACAGTGCCGGTGCTTCACCGGGCTTCCCCTGATTCTCCACCACGAGTATGCGGTTGTGAATCGATGAGTACCTTGCGATGCTACTACGCTCTTCTCGCGCTCAGCGGTGAGGCGCCGGAACGCCCGTGCTTGAAGTCGCTCAAGCGTCGGTTCCGAGGACGGTCACGCGCAGACCGTTGACATGCGGATTCGGCTCGACGATCGCCTTGACGCTGTACACAGCTGCGAGCCGCTCCGTGCTGAGCACTGTTGCGGGCGGTCCGTCGGCGACAATCTGGCCACGATGCAGCAGCACGAGTCGATCGCTGAAGCGACTGGCTAACTCCAGGTCGTGGATCGCGGCCACCGCGGCGAGGCCGTCCTGATCCGCAAGACTGCGCACCAGCCCAAGCACCCTGATTTGATGCGCGAGATCGAGGTTGGCGGTCGGCTCGTCGAGGAGGAGCAGCCGCGGCTCCTGGGCCAGCGCGCGTGCCACGAGCACCCGCTGTTGCTCACCGCCCGAGAGCTCCGCGACGAGCCGATCGATCAGGTGACGCGTAGCAGTACGCTGCAGCGCCTGCTCAGCCGCCGCGTGATCGTGCGGCCGTTCCAATTGCCAGCGCCCGAGGTGCGCGACCCGCGAGTACGACTTCTTCGACCGACAAGGCGAGACCAGGCTCGATAGTGGTCGACTGCGCAACCCGCGCCGCGCGCCGTGCGATTGATCTCGGCGACAGCTGGTCGAGCTCCTTGCCGGTGACCAGCACCCGCCCTTGTGTAGGCATCAGCGCTGCAACCGCGCGCAGAAAAGTCGTCTTGCCCGAACCGTTTGGTCCGACCAGACCAACCACCTCACCAGCACCGACGCGGAGCGATATATCGTCCAGAACGGGCGTGCCGTCGAAACGCACGCCCAGGTGTTCAACTCGCAGGACTTCGGATGCCACGAGGGTCATGGCAGCTCGCCCGGGTAGAGCACGCGATTGAGCTGCTCGGCGCCCGCTACGTTCCATTGCGAGAGGGTCGACAAGAGCGACGCCTTGACGACGAGTACGCGGTTTTCGCGAAACACCGCCATCGTCGACAGGGCCGCGTTTTCGCGCAGCTTGGGCAGAAGCGTCGGCCGATCCGGATTGCCTTCTGTCACGATGATGTAGTCGGGTCGAAGCTCGGCACCGCCTCGAAGCCAAATGTCGCGGTTGCCGCTGATGCCTGCTTCGGCCGCGGCGTTTCGCGCTCCGGGAAGCTGCAGCACACCATCTTCGGTGGTCCCGGCGCCGGCCGCGGTGATCGTTTGTCCGCCCTCGAGGACGACGACACTCGGTCGCCGATCGCGCGGGTGCCGCTCGACCACGGCGTTCAGCCGTGCGATGCGCTGCCCAACTTCACTGACCAATGCCTCACCGCGCTCTTCTTCGCCGTAGAGGTACGCCAGGAAGCGGATGTTGTCGGCCTGAGCATCCACCGACGAGACGAGGTCGGCAATGACGAGTGGAATGCGGGCGTCGCGCAGTTGCTTCAACAGGTCGGGATTGGCGAAACGGGCTTGCCACCACCAGATCGGGACCGAGCGCGAGGATCTGTTCGGCGTCGCGACCAACGCGCGCCGGGACCCGCATCGCCTCGTCGGCCACATTCGAGAACTCGGGATTGGCGGTTGCGTTGCCCACCGCGAGCACACGGGAGAGATCGACCAGCCGAAACGTGATCTCGTCGTACCCGACCGAAAGGGTGTGGATACGTTGCGGCTTCGCCGGAATGATCACATCGCCGTTCACATCGCGCACCTGGCGCGGAAACATGCCCGCTGCCACGCGAGGCTCGACGATCGTTGCCTGACGTGGCGAGCGGGCGGCGCCGAGAACCGGAGTCGGCACCTGTGGCGGAGCGGGCGGTGCCTGGCTGCACGCGGTTACCACGACAAGCAGGCCCGCCAGGGTCCAGGCTACGAAGCGCATCAGGCCGAGCGCACGTCGCGTCGCGAGCGTGCCAGTAGCCATAAGAAGCACGGCGCGCCAACCAACGCCGTGATAACGCCCACACGCAGCTCCGCCGGTCTGCACCACTACGCGCGCGATGGTGTCGGCAGTCAGCAGAAACACGGCCCCGCCGAGCGCTACCAGCGGCAGCAGCACACGGTGGTCTGAGGTACCAACCAGCAATCGGACGAAATGCGGCACGACGAGGCCGACGAAGCCAACCAGGCCACTGATGGCAACGGATGCGCCCGTCGCGAGTGCTGCCGCTACCAGCAACACGAGACGCGTGCGGTGGACCAGCACGCCGAGGCTCTGGGCATCTTCTTCCCCCAGGGCGAGCAGGTTGAGCGATCGCGCGTGCAGTAAGAATACGACCGTGGCAAGCACAACAGCTGGCGCCACCAACGCTACGTGCTGCCACGAGCGATTGTCGAAGCCGCCCAGTAGCCAGAAGACCATCTCGCGCAGCGTGTCGCGGTTGTACGTGAGAGAGATCAGCGCCGTCGTGGCAGCTGAGCAAAGGTAGGTGATGGCAATGCCAGCCAGCAGCAACGTCGCGACTTGATTTCGGCCGCGCCGCAGCGAGAACAGAAATACCGCCAACCCGGCCAATGACGAGTGAGCCGTAAATGCCGCGCCCGGTAACACGAGCAGCCCAGCGGCCGCGAGTCCGTAGGCAATCGCCAGCAACGCGCCAAGGGCGCCGCCCGCGGACACACCGACGATGCCAGGATCAGCCATGGGGTTTCGAAAGATCGACTGCATGACCATGCCGACCAGCCCCAGTGCTGCGCCGACCAGCGCCGCGCTCAGGATGCGTGGCAGGCGGATCGCAAGAACGATCTGCTGCTGCGTTTCGGTCGCCTCAGACGACCACGGCGACGGCACACCTGCTGCGACCAGGAGCACGTCCGCGGTGATGTGGACAGGGATGCGCGCCGCACCGAGCGTCGCGGAAACGACGATCACAAGCCCCAGGGCGACGAGCAGTACCAGCGTCCACGCCACTGCTCTGCGTCGCCGCTGCTGAAGCGACGCCGTTCCGGGCTCACGCTCTCCAGCGCTAGTGGTCGTGAAGCGGCGCGCCTCAACCTGCACTCGTCGACCATGCTAGGCGAACAGCGCGTTAGCGGCCGGCGAGCTGAGTACCAGGCGCAGCAATGCCTCGATCGGAAATGGCTTGGGCAGGTACGCCATGGGGTGGAACTCGTCCAGCCGACTCTGGCTCACGCGCACCGCTGAGACGACGATCGTCGGGACATCGATGCGGCGCTGTTGCAGATCGCGCAGCACGTCCCAGCCGGTGCGATCCGGCAAATTGATGTCGAGCAGTATCAGGTCAGGTAGTTCAGCGTTCAGCGCGGCGAGCGCCTCGGCCACCGTGGCGGCCTCGCGGACGGTGACACCGCGCCCAGTCAGATTGCGCTCGATCACTCGGCGCAGCGCGGCCTCGTCCTCGACGAGCAGCACCCGCCGATACCGCGGCTCACTGTCGGTCTGAGCGCGTGTGTTCGGCAGTTCGACGCTCATGCGGACCTCCGCGGGAGTGGGTCGACAGAGGATGACTTCCAAGTATGGCGGCGCACCGCTCACAAAATGCTCAATAGCAGACAGGCAATCGCTCAACGTTTCGTCAAAGATGCTCGAGCCGGAGTCGCGTCACGCCGTTGAGATTTTTTTGAGGCAACGAGCATGACTTTGTTGAGCCTTCATTGAGGCACCGCGTGTCATACTCGGCGCATGATCGGCGTCCGATCCGTGATGCCGTTCCTGAGGCGCTGGCGCAGCAGCCTGGTTGGGGTACGCGTTCGCGCTCGCCGCCGTCGCGCTGGTGAGCATCTTCATTGGCCTGGTCCTGGGCCAGGTGAACCTGGCCAACGTGTCGATGCTGTACTTGCTGGCGGTGCTGGCGACGGCAGTCCTGTTCGGACGCGGCCCGGCGATCTTCGCTTCGATTACCGCCTTTCTCGTGTTCGACTGGTTCTTTGTCGAGCCGCGTCACCAGTTCACGGTCAGCGACCCCGGAGGAGTGGGTGTCGCTGTTGTTCTTCCTGCTGACGGCGATGGTCACCGGCCAGCTGGCGGCCGGCCAGCGCCAGCGAGCGCTCGAGGCACAGCAGCGCGAGCGCGAGGCCGTGGTGCTGTACGACGTGGTCCGACTGCTCGGCGAAGGCGACGTCGACACGGCACTGCCAGCGGTCGCCGAACGGCTTCGCGCGCGAGCTGCACCTCGCGGCTCTGGCGGTCGAGGTCTGGCGCCGAGCGGCGAAGCACAGGCGCTTTGGCGCTGGTGATAGCTCGGCGCTGCGCGAGCTGCACGGCCGCGGAGTGGGGGCGGCGCGCGTGATGCAGCGTGGTCAGGCGATCCATCGGCGGACGAGCACGCCGCGCCGGGACGCTGGGTGCGCATTGTCCAGCCGACCGCGGTCAGCCGGCGCGCGCGATGACGTGCACCTGGTGCCCGTGCGGGTCGGCGACCGCCGCATCGGTGCGTTGTTGCTGGCCCATGACGCTGGCACGTTCGCCGGCTCCGAGGATCGCTTGTTGTCGGCCGCCGCGGCGCAGATCGGACTCGCCGTCGAGCGCGACCGGCTGCGGGCAGAAGCTACCGAAGCCGAGATCCTGCGCCGCACCGACCAGCTGCGCGCCACGCTGCTCAACGCGGTATCGCACGATCTGCGCACTCCGTTGGCGACCATCATGGCCTCCGCCGGCAGTCTGCGCCAGCACGACGTCGCCGTGGACCGAAGAGGAACGCGAGGGCTTCGCGCAGGCGATCGAGGAGGAAGCCGAGCCACCTGAACCACCTGGTCGGCAATCTGCTCGACATCTCGCGCATCGAAGGCGGCAGCCTGAAGCCGCAGATGAGCTGGCACGACCTCGGAGTCGCTGATCGACGACGTGGTCGACCGTCTGCGGCCGGTCACGCGGCGGCATCGACTCCAGGTCATCGGTGCCAGACGACCTGCCAGCCGTGTGGCTGGATCCGGTGGAGATTGGCGAAGTGCTGTACAACCTGGTCGAAAATGCGACCAAGTACGCCCCAGCCCGACACCGAGATCGTCGTCGACGCGCGACGCGACGGAGGTGTCGTGCGCGTCCAGGTCTCGGATCGCGGGCCGGGCATCCCGCATCGACTCCATGCCGCATCTCTTCGATCCCGTTCTATCGAGTGATCGACGGAAAGCCTCGGCCGCAGGGACTCGGGCTCGGCCTGGCGATCGTCAAAGGCCTCGTCGAAGCGCACGGTGGCCGTGTCTGGGCTGAGAACCGCGCCGGTTCCGGAGCTCGGTTCTCGTTCACGCTGCCATTGACCCAGGGCGCGCCGGCACTCCAGCCGTCACTTCTGACGTGGCGCACGCGTGACGCGACGGCCACCGGTGCTCGAGTACTGGTCGTCGACGACGAGCCGGCGATTTTGCGCGCGGTGCAGACAAATCTCGGCGCCCATGCTTTTCGCGTCGAGACGGCAAGCAACGCACAGGAGGCGCTCGATGCCTTCGCCCGGGTACGTCCGGATCTGATCCTGCTCGATCTGGGACTGCCCGACATGGACGGCCTGGACGTCATTCGCGCCATCCGCAAGCGAGCGAACACGCCCATCGTGGTGCTGTCCGCGCGCGAGGCAGAGCACGACAAGGTCGCCGCGCTGGATCTCGGCGCGGACGACTATCTGACCAAGCCGTTCGGCATCAACGAGCTGCTGGCGCGCGTACGCGTGGCGCTGCGTCACGCTGCCAGCCCTACGCTCGGAACCGAGCCCGTCATCAGGTTGGGCGAAGTCGAGGTCAATCTGGGCACGCGGCGGCTCCTGACCAACGGTGTCGAAGTGCACCTCACGCCCACGGAATGGGACCTGGTGAAACTGTTCACGACGCACCCCGACAAGGTCCTCACCGATCGCATGATCATGGAAGCGGTGTGGGGAGCGACATACCACGCGCAGGCGCACTCGTTGCACGTGTACGTCGGACGATTGCGCAAGAAGCTCGAAGCCCGACTGGGCGCCAAGCGGCACCTGCTGACGGAGCCTGGGGTGGGCTATCGCTTCGTCACCAATGGGACGGACCGGACGATCGCCTGAGCGTGCGCGGAGCGGGGCAACGGCGCACATCCTGGTTGTCGAAGCGGAGCGGCGCTCGGCGACGAACTGCGCGCGAGACTGCGGTCCGACAGGTTTTCCGTGGCAGGTCTGTGCCAGCCCGCGCAAAGCGCAGGTGGCGCGCGCCCGTCGCCAGCCCCACCTGCTGCTACTCGACGTCGATGGCGCCGGCGCGTCGGCCTGGAGTCTTGCTGGAACAGATTCGAGCGAGCGATGCTTTGCCGATCCTGATCATTTCCGAGCGCTCCGGCCAGGACGACATCGTGGCAGCGCTCGAGCGCGGCGCCGACGACTACGTCGCCAAGCCCCTGGCGATGGACGAACTGCTCGCGCGGATTCGCGTCGCGTTGCGCCGGCATTCGCGATGCCACGATGGCCTGGCAAACACACGGTGCGGGTTGGCGACCTGGAGATCGACCTCGCTCGGCAGCGCGTCTTGCGTGGCGGCGGGGTGGTGCGGCTTGACGCCCACGGAGTACGCGTTAGCTCACGCAGTTCGCAACGCATCTTGACAAGCTGTTCACCGAGCGCATGTTGCTCGAGCGCGTCTGGGGTCAAGAGCGGTCGCCACGCGAGCAGTCACCTGCTGCAGGTCTATATCGCCAGACTGCGCAAGAAGATCGAAGCGGATCCATCTGGCCCCGTCTACCTGGTCACCGAGCGAGGCGCGGGCATCGGCTGGTCAGTGGCAGGCGCAGCCGGCGCACGGCGCTGGCCGCCGTCGCCAGCACGCGAACTGACCAACGCCCAGACGCGGTAATTCGGAGGTCGGATGCCACGTTGAGAAGATTTTTACCGGTTGGCTGCCGCTGTTGACCGTTTTTGAGCGGTGGTCCCTGGACAATGGTGTTGACCGCGACAGACACGGACGTCTGTACAAGGCACTGTTGAGGTTTTTTTGAGCGATTGGTCGGCCGCGTTGATCGTTTGTTGACATGCCTCGACGGATACTTTGTCGTGGGTTGGCGGAGGCCTTGAAGAGACATGAACCAGATGCTTGCGCGTGATTGGACGAGGTCCTTGGGCCGCGCCGCGCTCTGCGAGGGCATAGGACTCGGCTGTGAGTCGTCGCTGCGCGTCGCCGCCGCCACGCTGAGTCGGACGCGGTCCGGAGATCACCGCGACGACAGTGGTCGGCGTCCTGGGCCAGGACGATGTAAGCCGCCGTCGAGGCGCTCGTCGCGGACATTGCAGAGGAATTTGGGCTCGAGAGCCGGCTGCGGGTGAACGTGGGTTCGTTCTCCGTCCGGTTCAGTCGTGTGGGAGAGCGCTGACATGCTCGATCTGGTGTACGTCGGCGTCATCGTCATGTTTTTCGCGGTTGCGCTCGGGTACGCCCGAGCGTGCGACCGCGGAATCGGGAGCAGCTAATGCCACTCGAGTTCCTGTTGAGTGGCCTCGCGGCCCTGCTGGTGCTGGTGTACCTGGTGTACGCCTTGCTCCGTCCTGAGCGCTTCTAAAGTAAGGAGCGGATCGATGAGTATCCCAGGACTGCTCCAAGTCGTCCTGTACGTGGTGCTGATCTTCCTCGTCACCAAGCCACTCGGACTGCACCTGTGGCGCGTCTTCACGGCCGAGCGCACGTTTCTCGACACCGGTGCTCGGGCCCGCTCGAGCGAGTGCATCTACCGGCTGAGCGGCGTGAATCCGGCAGGCGGAGCAGGGCTGGGTCGGCTACGCGTTCGCGTTGCTGCTGTTCAGCGTCGTCGGCGGCTTGCTGACCTACGCCATCCAGCGCCTCCAGAATGTGCTGCCGTTCAACCCGCAAGGGCTCGACGGCGTGCCGCCCGACCTGGCGTTCAACACGGCCGTCAGCTTCACCACCAACACCAACTGGCAGAGCTACGTCGCGAATCGACGATGAGCTACTTCACCCAGATGGCGGCGCTGGCCTTCCACAACTGGGTGTCGGCCGCCGCTGGTATCGCGATCGCCATCGCGCTGGTGCGCGGCCTGGCGCGCAGGTCCGGCCGCACGATCGGCAACTTCTGGGTCGACCTGGTGCGCGCCACGCTGTACGTGCTGCTGCCGATCTGCTTCGTCTACACGCTCGTTCTGGTCTGGCAGGGCGTGCCGCAGAACCTGAACGACTACACCACCGCGACGACGCTCGAGGGCGCCACGCAGACGATCGCTCAGGGACCGGTCGCCTCCCAGGAAGCGATCAAGATGCTGGGCACCAACGGCGGCGGCTTCTTCAATGCCAACTCAGCGCATCCGTTCGAGAACCCGACGCCGCTCAGCAACTTCGTCGAGATGCTGTCGATCTTCGCCATTCGGCCGGTCTGACGTACATGTTCGGCAAGATGGTCGGCGACACGCGCCAGGGCTGGGCGCTCTGGGCGGCGATGTTCATCCTGTTCGTGGCCGGCGTCGCCGTCGTCGCTGCCCGTCGAGCAGGGCGGCAATCCGCTGCTCACGCAGCTCGGCGTCGACCAGACGCTGACCAGCCTGCAGACCGGCGGCAATTTCGAGGGCAAGGAGACGCGCTTCGGCATGTCCGCCTCGGCGCCTGTGCGTGGTCATCACCACCGACGCCTCGTACGGCGCGGTCAACTCGATGCACGACAGTCTGATGCCGATCGCGCGGCATGGTCCCGATGCTCAACATCCAGCTCGGCGAGGTGATCTTCGGCGGCGTCGGCGCGGGCCTGTACGGCATGTTGATGTTCGCCATCCTGGCCGTGTTCATCGCCGGCCTGATGGTCGGTCGTACGCCCGAGTACCTGGGCAAGAAGATCGAAAGCTTCGAGATGAAGATGGCCATGCTGGCCGTCCTCGTCCTGGCGGCTGACCTCCTGGTCTTCACCGGCCATTGCCAGCGTCGGCGAGTGGGGCACCGCGACCACGAACAACCCCGGGCCGCACGGCTTCTCCGAGATCCTGTACGCCTACACGTCGGCGACCGGCAACAACGGCTCGGCGTTCGCTGGTCTGGGCGCCAACACGCCGTACTACAACACGACCATCGGCCTGGCGATGCTGATCGGCCGCTTCCTGATGATCGTGCCGCTGCTGGCGATCGCCGGTTCGATGGTGCGCAAGCAGCGCGTGCCCGGTGAGCCTGGGCACGTTTCCGACCTACGGCGGCCTGTGGGTCGGCCTGCTGGTCGGCACGATCCTGATCGTCGGCGCACTGACCTACTTCCCCGCGCTGGCGCTCGGCCCGATCGTCGAGCAGCTGATGCTCAACGCCGGCCGCATCCTGAGCTAGCGCTGCAGGCATTCACGAGGAATCGTAGCATGCAAGAGCAACAGACTGGCAACCGAGGGCCGCGCACCGCGCCGCTGGATCGCGTCCGCGGACCGTCGGGACGCCGACCCGACCCGCGGTCTCGCGCCGCCAACGCGCCGCACACCCGAGACCGACGAAGGCAAGGAGCTGACCGCGACCCGCAAGGCCGGCGCCGGCAGCATCTTCCAGGGCCCGCTGGTGCGCGCCGCCATTCGCCAGTCGTTCGTCAAGCTCGATCCGCGGCTGGTGGCCAAGAACCCGGTCATGTTCGTGGTCGAGGTCGGCGCGCTCATCACCACCATCGTGATGCTGCAGCAGATCGTGACGCGGCACCGGCAACGTCGGCTTCACCTTCCAGATCAGCTTCTGGCTGTGGTTCACGGTGGTCTTCGCCAACTTCGCCGAGGCGATGGCCGAGGCGCGCGGCAAGGCGCAGGCCGACACGCTGCGCGCGACCAAGAAGGAGACGCCCGCCCGACGCGTGCGCAACGGTCAGCGAAGAGATGTGCTCGTCCTCCGACCTGCGCAAGGGCGACATCGTCCTCGTGCGCGAAGGCGAGATCATCCCTGGCGACGGCGAGGTGATCGAGGGCGTGGCGTACGTCAACGAAGCCGCCATCACCGGCGAGTCGGCGCCGGTGCTGAAGGAGCCAGGCACCGACATTCGCTCCAGCGTGACCGGCGGCACGCAGATCGTCAGCGACTCCCTGCGCATCGAGATCAGCGCCGATCCGGGCGAGACGTTCCTGGATCGCATGATCGCCCTGGTCGAAGGCGCGGTGCGCCAGAAGACGCCGAACGAGATCGCGCTGTCGATCCTGCTGGCGGGTCTGACCATCGTCTTCCTGCTGGCCGTGGCCACGCTCGAGCCGTTCGCGATCTACGCCGGCACGCCGGTCTCGACGGTCATCCTGATCGCGCTGCTGGTGTGCCTGATCCCGACCACCATCGGCGGGCTGCTGTCGGCGATCGGCATCGCCGGCATGGACCGCGTCACGCGCTTCAACGTGCTGGCCATGTCCGGCCGCGCGGTCGAGGCAGCGGGCGACGTGGACGTGCTGCTGCTGGACAAGACCGGCACGATCACCTTCGGCAATCGCCTGGCGGCCGAGATCCTGCCCGTCGGCGGCGCGAGCAAGCTGGACGCGCTGATCTGCGCGCGCCAGTCGAGCCTCGGCGACGATACGCCCGAGGGTCGCAGCATCCAGGCCCTCGCCGAGCAGATGGGTGCACCCGCCGACCGACGGCCTGACCGCCGACGCGGAGCTGGTCCCGTTCACGGCCGAGACGCGCATGAGCGGCGTCAGGCAGGATGGCCACGCGTACTTCAAAGGCGCGGTCGACGCGATCGTGCTGGCCTCCGGCGTCAACGGCCAGCGCCCGCCCGATCTCGACGAGCACGTCGAACGCATCTCACGCGAAGGCGGCACGCCGCTGGCGCTGATGCTGGACACGCGCATCGTCGGCGTCGTCTACCTGAAGGACACGGTCAAGCCCGGCATGCGCCAGCGCTTCGACGAGTTCCGCCGCATGGGCATCAAGACGATCATGATCACCGGCGACAACCCGCTGACCGCGGCCACGATCGCCCAGGAGGCCGGCGTGGACGACTTCGTCGCCCAGGCCAAGCCGGAGGAGAAGATCCGCATCATCCGCGAGCAGCAGGCCGAAGGCCACCTGGTGGCCATGACCGGCGACGGCACCAACGACGCGCCGGCGCTGGCGCAGGCGGACGTCGGCCTGGCGATGAACTCGGGCACGGCCGCGGCCAAGGAAGCGGCCAACATGGTCGACCTGGACTCCAATCCGACCAAGCTGATCGAGGTCGTGGCCATCGGCAAGCAACTGCTGATCACGCGCGGCGCGATCACGACGTTCTCGGTCGCCAACGACGTGGCCAAGTACTTCGCCATCATCCCGGCCGCGTTCGTGGCCACCTATCCGGAGCTGAACGCGCTCAACGTCATGCAGCCTGGCGACGCCGGAGAGCGCGATCCTGTCGGCGGTGATCTTCAACGCGCTGATCATCATCGCGCTGGTGCCGCTGGCGCTGCGCGGCGTCGGCTATCGACCGGCGCCCGCGGCCGAGCTGCTCGGCCGCAACCTGCTGATCTACGGCGTCGGCGGCATCATCGCTGCCGTTCATCGGCATCAAGATCATCGACGTCATCGTCTCCGCACTGCGGCTGGCCTGAAGGCATCGTCCACGAGTCACGACTCGCGTCGCGCACGGAGCCTGTTGCAGCACATCCGCACCGCGGTCCTGATGACCATCGTGCTGACGGTCCTGCTGGGCATCGTCTACCCGCTGGTCATGACCGGCATCTCGCCAGGTGCTGTTTCCCAGCCAGGCCAACGGCAGCCTGATCCGCGACAGCTCCGGCAACGTCGATCGGCTCGGCGCTGCTCGGCCAGAACTTCACCGAGCCGCAGTACTTCCACCCGCGACCGTCGGCGGCCGGCAGCGACGGCTACGACGCGACCAGCTCGGGCGGCTCGAACCTCGGGCCGACCAACCAGAAGCTGATCGACGCCGTCAAGGACCGCGCGGCCGCCTACCGCGAGGAGAACGGCCTGGCCGACGACGCCGCGGTCCCGGTCGACGCCGTGACGACGTCCGCCAGCGGCCTCGACCCGGACATCAGCCCGGCCAATGCGCTGATCCAGGCCGGGTGGCCAAAGCACGCGGTTTGTCCGAAGATCAGGTGCGCATCATGCACCGACGGTGCTGCTTTTGCGCAGGCCTTCGAGGCCGAACACATTGAGGTACGCAAGGTTGGCGAGCGCATAGAGAGCGACGACAACTGCGGTGCCGAGCAGCAGCGTGCGCACCATGTTGCGCTTGACGTCCTTGAGTTCGCCGGAGAGGTAGGCCGCCTCGTTCCAGCCGCCGTAGGCGAACATGACGAACACCATGGCGAGGCCGATCGAACCCCACTGCGAGGCCGGATTGACTGGTGGGTGCGACACCCCCGCGGTCGAGAAGCCGGCTACGATGACCGCAAGCAGGGCGAGGATGGTGAGGGTCGTGAGGGTCAGCTGCGCGCGGACGCCCTGCGCGGTGCCGGTGAGATTGAGCGCGGTAACGGCTACCACGCCGATCACGGCATGGATGGCGGCGCTGTAGGTGCCGAGCGGGACAATGTTTGAGGCATAGTCGGCATAAACGAAGGCGACCGCGGCGATGGCTCCGGTCTGGATCACCGTGCCGCGCGCCCAGGCGAACAGGACACCCACCCGCCAGCCGAAGGCGCGGGTCAGGAAATGATACTCGCCCCCGGCGTCGGGATGCGCGCTGCCGAGCTCGGCGTAGCACAGGGCGCCGACCAGCATGACGACTCCGCCGAGCAGCCAGACGCCGATGAACATCGCCTCGCTGCTGACGCCCGATGCGACCAGCGACGGCAGGCGGAAGATGCCGATGCCGACGACGACGCCGACGATGAAGGCAACGCCATCCCAGGTCGACAGGGTCTGGCGGGGCGCCGCCGGCGTGTCGGATGCGGTCATGTCGGGTGGACTCTCGGAAGGGAATGGGGTCGGGTTGTGCTCTAGGAGGCGCGCGCCGCCTGCCAGGCGTTTGCGCCCGGCTCGGAGTGACTGCATGCGGCCCCCATCGACGCGACCACGGAACTTGCGGCCGTCCTCGAGCGTGAACTCGATGTCGGTGCCGCGAAGCCTTCCGTCAGTCACGGCCATGCTTTTGCCGCCGATCTCGGCGCGGCCGGTCAGGCGCTGGTAGGTCTGATCCAGATCGAGCGTCCCGCGCATCCCGCCGCTTTCGAACTGCCAGCGCCCGCCGACCTTCGCGGGTACGATCCAGAGAAACGCATGCCGGAAGCCGATCTGCGCGGTTTCATCGGGCGCGCCAGTCGCCGAGCTCGAAGGCGTGCGAGACGACGCGCGTGCCGGGCTTCAGCTCCAGGAGCCGAGGCCTCAGCTTCAGGTTGACCGTGCGTCAGCAGGTACATGGTGATGACGTTGGCCTCGTCGATCTCGGTCTCGAACAGGTTCTGGCGCCTGAAGGAGACCTTGCCGGTCATGCCTTCCTTCTTTGCGTTCTCGTTCGCGTCCTCGATGCGGCGCGGATCGATATCGACCCCGAGGGCCTTAGCGCCGCGCTTGGCAGCGGCGATGGCGATGCGGCCATCCCCGCAGCCGAGGTCGATGACGTAGTCGCCGGCCTTCACCTCCGCCATCTGCAGCATCTTCTCGACGACCTCGGGCGGCGTCGGCACGTACGGCACGTCGAGCGACGGCCGATCGGCGTCCTGCGCCATCGCAAGCGCGGAAACCGCAATGAAGGCGGCCGTAGAAAGCGCGAGCGTCGTCACACGCATGCGGTTCAAAGTGACAATCATGGGCGGAGTTCCTGCGCGAGAATGCCGGCAAACGTATCGATTGCCCGCATCCACGTCGAGTTGGCGCTGCTGCCACGGCCGGCAAAAGAAATCGCCCGGCCAAGAGGCCGGGCGATCATCATTTCAAGCCGTGGAGGCAGGCCTGCTAGGCCGCCTCGGCCTCCTCGGTCCGGCGCCCGCGGGCGCTCTTGGAGAGGATCTCGGTGATGCGCTGAACAGCGCCGCGCTCGTCGAGCTTCTCCACCGCCGCGATCTCGCGGGCCATGCGATCCAGCGCGGCCTCATAGAGCTGGCGCTCGGAGTAGGACTGTTCCGGCTGGCTCTCCGAACGGTAGAGGTCGCGGACGACCTCGGCGATCGACACGAGATCGCCGGAGTTGATCTTCGCCTCGTACTCCTGGGCCCGCCGGCTCCACATGGTACGCTTGACCCGTGCGCGGCCCTTGAGGGTGTCCATCGCCTTCTTGACGGTGTTCTCCTCGGCGAGCTTGCGCATGCCGACGCTCTGGGATTTGCCGGTCGGCACCCGCAGCGTCATCTTGTCCTTCTCGAAGGTGATGACGAACAGCTCAAGCGAGATGCCCGCAATCTCCTGCTCCTCGATCGTGACGATGCGGCCGACGCCGTGCGCGGGATAGACGATCCATTCGTTCGTCTTGAACCCATGCCGCTGGTTCACCGGCTTCTTCTTGGCCTCTGCTGCCGCAGCTGCGGCAGCAGCCGCTGCCGCTGCCGCTGCTTTTGCGGCGGCTTGGTTGGCTACCGCGGGCGCAACGATCTTCTGACCGGCGGCCTTGGCGACCGCAGCCGGCATCGTGCGCGCGCCGGCGGCCTGAGGCCGCGCAGCCGCGGCGATCGCCTGCTTGATGGCAACTTCCTTGGGCAGCAGGACCTTCCTGGATGCGTTCGGCCGCAACCTTCGCCACTTCCTTCAGGGCCTGCGGCTTGGCCACGACCTTGGAAGGAGGAGCCGGCTTCTTGGCGGCGACGGCCTTAAGCTGGGGCTTGGGCTGGCAGCTTCGGAGGGGGCGCCTTCGGCTTGGCGGCTTTGGTGGGGCCAGGGCGAGTGCCTGCACGATGTGCAGCCTGCTTTCCTGCCACCTTTTTGCCCGCGCTTTTGCTGATCGCTGTCTTTGCCATTTTGGCCATTTTGCTCTCACTCACCGCTCGACTGCACTACGCAATCACAGTCCACGCCGGGTTCGGAACGCAGGCTTGCAGCTGCCACCGATAGGCATCGGCAGCATTTGCGTAACCACGCCCCAGGGCGGACCCGGCTTCTGGTCGGTCCCCGCCGCTCAGTCGTATGGTTTGGCTGCCCAAAACCGCGCACGGCACCCGACGTAACGCTATAACGCACGCCTCGTGCCCTTTTTGCGCAGGGTAACCGCTTAGCATCAGCGGCTTATGTTCCAGATTTGTTCACGCCTACACCACTGCAATTACTATAACACAATATTCACCGCCCTTGAAGCGGTCCGACGCAAGATTTGTTCTTCACCCTTTCCGGTAAGCGTTAAGCTTTGCAGTTGTAGGCGCTAGCAATGCGGCCTGCCGGTAGATGTGAGAATCTTGCGGCTGCGATCAATCCCCCGACCCGGGCTTGTCGCTAAAGTATTTGTCGAATTTACCCTTCTCATCTCGATAATCATCTGCGTCGGAAGGGGACTCTTTCTTTGAGGTAATGTTGGGCCACTTCTCTGAATACTGGCGGTTCAGCTCTAACCACTTCTCGAGACCTGGCTCGGTGTCAGGTTTGATCGCTTCCACGGGGCATTCGGGCTCGCATACCCCGCAATCGATGCACTCGTCGGGGTGGATGACGAGCATGTTCTCGCCCTCGTAGAAGCAGTCCACCGGGCACACCTCAACGCAGTCGGTGAATTTGCACTTAATGCAATTCTCGTTGACGATGTAGGTCATGCGGTCCCGAGGCCGGTCGCGGTCAGATAGATGGGGTGGCCACCTGTTGCCACAAATGGGACTGCTGCCGCAAGGCACAAGTGGACCGATCACCACGCTGCTTGAAGCACGGCAGCAGGCACTTTCCACTACGGCTTAGGGTCGCGCCGGTCGCCAAGCATCTCGTAGAGCGACCGCGCCTCCAGAGGCGGTCCGCGGCGCTGTCCACGGCCCACCACCTTCACGACCCGGATCTGGCCGCGCAGCGCCAGCGTCAGCACGTCGCCTGGGTGGATGGCGTGGCTGGGCTTGAGGGTGCGCACGCGATTGACCCTCACCTTGCCGTCCGCGACCAGCTGTGCGGCCGAGGTGCGCGATTTGACAAGGCGGGAGAACCATAGCCACTGGTCGAGCCGCTGGCCGTCGTCGGCTGGCCGCTCCCGCTTCTCATGGGGCTGGCCCATGCGGAAGTCCTACTCCTGGGTCGGCTTTTCCATCGCCGCCTTGAGCTGGCGCAGCGCGGCGAAGGGCGAATCCGGGTCGATAGCCCCGCCCTTCGGTCCGGGGCCGGCCGATTGCATGAAGGGGCGCGGCCGCTCCTGGCGGCGCCCCGGCGGCCCATTGCCGTCGCGCCGCCTTTCGCGGTCACGGTCGCGGCGATCGTGGCGGCGGTCCTTGCCCTTCTCGGGGCGGGAGCGGTCTGCTCGCCTTGAGGGGCTTCTGCTGATCCACGAGGCTTCTCCGGAGCGCGATCGCGAGGGCGCCTGTCCCGGTTCGGCGGGCCGCGCGGGCGCCGGGGCCGCCATATCTCGTCCCACTTGGGTTCCTGCGTCTCTGCGGCCGGCGCGCGCGGGTCGCACTCTCGACGGTCTCGGCAGCGGCGGGTGGCTCCCCTGATCCATTGGCAAGCGGCTCGGCGGCCGCCTCGGCCACCACATCGGGAACGGCTGGAACTGCCTCCGCAGCGGCCGCTTCCGGCGGGGTCGTCGGCGGGCTGGGCTGCCTCCGCCTCGGCGCGCACGCGCTCGACGCGAAAGCCGAGCGCCTGCAGCACGCCGCCGAGTTCGTTTGCCGAGCAACCGAGGATCGACATCATCTCCGGCGTCGTGCGGAAACCGCCGTCACCGGTCGCACCCTTCGGTGGCGCATCGGGCTTGGAGGGATCGGCCCGCCAGGCCACCAGCGGCCGGATCAGGTCGGCGAGCCGCTCCAGCATGTCGAAGCGTACCGCGCGCGTACCGCAGCTGTGGAAGCCGGCGATGCGATAGAACGCCTCCGGCACCGCCTTGTCCGGCACGAGCGAGGTGAGGCCGGCGCGCGGCGGTTCGGGCAGCGTCGACAGATCGATGTTGTGCTCGGCCCCATGCTTGAGGGCCCACAGCACGAGCGCCAGCTCCGCGGACGCCGGCTTGAGCAGCACGGGGAAGTAGATGTTGAACGCGCCGAAGCGGACGCCGTAGGCGCGCATCTTGGCCCTGGCCGGCTGGTCGAGCGTCCGCATCTCCTCCGCGACCGCCTCCCGCCGCAGGCCGCCGAAGTTTTCCAGCAGGCGGAAGGCGATGCCGCGCGCCATGCCCGAGAGGTCTTTGGCCGCCGCGATCTCCACCAGCGGCTTGAGCCGTTCGCCGATGATCTCGGTGATCCACGTGTTGAGGCGCTCCTGCACCTTCTCCTTGTCCGGCGCGCTCAGGTGCTCGTCCGTGGAGAGGACCAGCATCGGCTTGAGCGGCGAGTCGCCCGGCTCCAGGCGCGCGATCTCCTCGTCGCGCCAGAGGACCTGGCCGCAGCCGGTTGACCTTGAAGGCGTCGTTCTTGGCCGCCACGACGCGGCGCGCGCGCATGGCGAGTTCGCGCACCAGCACGTGGGCGGCCGCATTGCGCGCGGCCTTGCCGTGGATGCCTTCGGCCTGCGTATCCGGGAAGAAACGGAAGCCTTGCAGGCGGCCGACAAAATGGTCCTGCACGCGCACGTTGCCGTCGTCCGCGATGTCGGCGGACAGGTCGTCCTTCTGCTTCAACCCGCGCATGAGCGCGCTGGTGCGGCGGTCGATGAAGCGCTGCGTGAGCTGCTCATGCAGCGCGTCCGACAGGCTGTCCTCGATCGCCCGCGTGCGCTGCTGCCAGTGCTCGGGATCGGCCAGCCAGTCGGCGCGGTTGGAGACGAAGGTCCACGTCCTGATGTGGGCGATGCGCGTCGCCAGCGTGTCGATGTCCCCGTCGGTTCGGTCGGCGAAAGCCACCTGCTTCTCGAACCAGTCGACCGGTATCTTGCCCTCCGGCCCCATCAGGAACTTGTAGAGCGTGGCGATGAGCTCGCCGTGGTCCTGGTTGGAGATCTTGCGATAGTCCGGCACCTGGCACACGTCCCACAGGCGGCTGACCGCTTCCCTGTTCGTCGCGGCCGCGAGCACGTCGCGGTCGTGGCTCACCGTCTCCAGCGCAAGGGTGTCATCGGCCATGCGCGCGCGCACGAGGCGCATCTCGCGCGGCATGGTGCGGAGGCTTTCGCGGAGGGCTTCGAGCGAAGAGAAGTCGAGCATGCGCGTGCGCCACTGCACCGACTTCAGGCTGTCGAAGGTGTGATTCTCGAGGCGCTCGACGATGTCCTCGGAGAACGGCTCCACGTTCGCCGGTGGTGCCGAACGTGCCGTCGTTCATGTGGCGGCCGGCGCGTCCGGCAATCTGTGCCATCTCGGCCGGGGTCAGATCGCGGTGCACCTGTCCGTCGAATTTTCGCACGCCGGCGAAGGCGACATGGTCCACGTCGAGATTGAGACCCATGCCGATCGCGTCGGTGGCGACCAGGAAGTCCACGTCGCCCGACTGGTAGAGGGCGACCTGCGCGTTGCGCGTGCGCGGGCTCAGCGCGCCCAGCACGACGGCGGCACCACCGCGCTGGCGGCGCATGAGCTCGGCGATGGCGTAAACTTCCGCGGCCGAGAATGCGACGACGGCGGTTCGCGGCGGCAGGCGCGTGATCTTCTTGTCGCCGGAATAGGTGAGCTTGGAGAGGCGCGGACGCGAGATGAAGTTGGCGCCCGGAATGAGCTCCGAGATCGTCTCGCGCATGGTCTGCGCGCCGAGCAGCAACGTCTCGTGCTTGCCGCGCACGTGCAGCAGCCGGTCCGTGAACACATGGCCGCGCTCGGGATCGGCCGCGAGCTGCACCTCGTCGACGGCGAGGAAGTCGACATCTGCCTCGCGCGGCATCGCCTCGACCGTGCAGACGAAGTAGCGGGCGCGATCCGGCTTGATCTTCTCTTCGCCCGTCACCAGGGCGACGGCATCGGTGCCGACACGGGCCGCGATCTTGTCGTAGACTTCGCGCGCGAGCAGCCGCAGCGGCAGCCCGATCAATCCGGACTGGTGACCCAGCATGCGCTCGATGGCGAGATGCGTCTTGCCCGTGTTGGTGGGTCCCAGCACGGCCGTCACGTTGCGAATGCGATGCTCGAAGTCGCGGCTCATTCCAATGGCACTCCGCCTGTGGCGTCAGCGGAGACCTTGCAGAGCGATGCGGCAAGATCAAGAGGCAAAGCCGAAAAAGCGAGGAGAGGCGCGAGGCCTGTGCTCTGCAGTGCACCCAGTCGCTTCGAGTATCAGGACAATCAGTGCAGCAGCGCAATCTGCGGCTTGCCCGGCGTCTCGATCTCGATGCGCCGGGAGTTGATGGTGGCGTAGCCGAGCATCGTCGGGATGGTGATCTGGTAAGGCACGAACACGTTCGCGCTCGGGATCGGACGCAGCGACACCTCGATGCCGTCCGTGGTCGCCAGATGGGAATGCTCCGCATCCACCTTGTGGCCGGCGATCGGCTGGTACTTGACCCTGCAGACATAGGCCATGCCGGGCTGTCCGCTCGGCTGCTGCTCGCTCACCTTCACCTGTCCCTTGTAGGAGAGGACGAGATCGAAGCGCTCCTTGCCATCGAAGATCGGCAGGCGGCGGTTGCAGGGATTGGCGGCGGCGCCGTTGCGCGCAACGACCATGATCGCGCTCAGCGGATCGAGCACGCCCCGCAGGTGCTGCTCGCGCACGGGAACGATGTCGGGCTTCGGAGGCGCAGGCGGCAGATGGCGGACGCTCGTCACGGACCCGTCCGCGAAATCCATCTTCGTGGAACCGGTCTTGCTGTTGGTCTTGAAGTCGAAGGTGAACGCCGCGGGCTTCGGGATCTGGTTGGCGATCAGACCGAAGGAGCGCGTTTCGCCGATCCAGGTTATGGCGCCCAGCAGCAAGGTGAGCTGGGCGTTGCCGACGAGCGAGTAGCTCTCTTCCTCGGATTGGCGATTGGAATTCGAAGGAGCCGACGTTGAAGCCGTTGAAGTTCACGTCATAGACGGCGCGAACGTTGGGCCATTCCGATGCCCGGAGGGCGGCTGAGCCGCACGACACGCAACGCAACGAAACCCAGTACGAACGGCAGCACGCGCTTCATGACGCACCCTCAAACGCCTCAGCTACGCAACGCGACCCCCGGCAGTCTGGTTGCAGGCTAGCCGGTTTTGCGTCATTTGTGTGTCTCGCGCACACTACGCTGCCCACAGTAAAGAAGTCGGAAACGGCCGGCCTCCTTTGGCACAAGCCCTTGACGTTCCTGGCCTGTTGTATAGAACGGCGCCGCGGCGCTCAGCGCCAACGCGTTACCCAAGAGGAATGGCAGCCATGACCCGGCGATGCGAGCTGACCGGCAAAGGCCCGATGTCGGGCAACTTGCGCAGCCATGCCGAGAACAAGACGAGGCGCGTGTTCCGGCCGAACCTGGTCGACGTGACGCTCATCAGCGATGCACTGCAGCGCAACGTGCGACTGCGCATCAGCGCGCAATGCCCTGAAGACGGTCGAGCGCACCGGCGGCCTCGATCCCTTCCTGCTGAAGGCCAAGGACGACGTGTTGTCGGCCGCGCTGCCTGCGTCTCAAGCGCGACATCAAGAAGGCCGCGAGCGAGCAGAAAGCGCGCCTGAAGCAGCGAGCGCTCAGGGTTTCGATAGCTCCAGGTCCATGCGGACCTGCGGTCGCTCTGCGCCCCATACTGTATTCCGTCGACGTCTCCGTGACCTTGAAGCCTGCACGCTCGTAGAGCTAAGGGCGGCCGCGAGGTCCGAGAAGCTCCAGAGGAAGACGCTCGGAAAGGCGCGCTCGCGGCAGTAGTCGAGCGCAAGTTCGAGCAGCCGCTGGCCGAGGCCGGAGCCGCGCGCCTCCGGCGCCAGCAGGAACCAGCGCAGCTGGCCCTCGCCCTGTCGGCACTCGACGACGGCGATCGATCCCATGAGGCTGCCGTCGCGTTCCGCGACCCACAGCCGTCCCGTCCCCTCCAGCACGAAATCGGAAAGCGGCTTGGCGACGTAGGGCTCAAACGTCGTGTCGAGCCCGTACTCGCGCGCGTAGACGATGCCGTGCAGATGCACGATGGCGCCGAGATCGCCCGGCTGCAGGGTATGCCTGATGTGAAAGTCGCGCTCGTTCATGTCGATAGCCGATACACGTCTGTTCTAAACGCCGTGCAGCGTGAACTGCAGGAAGGACTGTGCGTTGCAGGAAACGGTTGAAGTTGTCGTCCGAGACGAGCGACACGACCGTCTCCCCCGTTGGCTGCGGTGAACGGCCATGCCCTCCATGTTGTCGATCTCGTAGCTGCTGTCGGCTTCGATCAGCACTTGCCCCACGGCACGCTGCGCCCGGGGTCGACCTCATTGGGCGCCAGACGCCGGATGCGCATCTTCACGCCCGAGGTCCAGCGGAAGAACCGTTCCAGCACCAGCAGCCCGCCATCGGGCAGGGCGGCTGCGTCGGTGATGTTGAATTCGTCGTCGTCGCGCAACTGGAAGCGCTGCGGCTCCCCGCGCACCCAGATCCAGCCCGTGTGGTAGCCGCTGCCGCGCGTGTAGCGTTCCGCGAAGGCCACCAGCGAGCCCTGCAACGGCCCGCCGCGGATGACGGCGAGCGCCTCGAAGCCCTGGTTGCGCGGCATGCTGCGCGCTTCGGCCGGAAGCTTGAGGTAGCCTGAGGGCATCTGCATCCCTGTCGCGGATCGGGAAGCGGCCGATCCGGTGCAGGCGTTCGAAGCCGATGAGGAGCGTGCCGCGCGCAAGTGTGCCCTCGGCAAGCGTCACGGACTCGGCGTCCTGCTCGCGCTTGTCGTCCAGGGATCGTCCGCCGAGCGCGCGCAGCGACCCCATTTGCGCGCGGGCGAGTCCGGTCGGGCGGCTGCCTGGTAGGTCACGTCGGCGGTGAGCCAGCTTCCGGCATCCGATACGGCGAACAGGCTCGAGCCGTCGGACTCCATGACCAGGCCCGACCAGCCGCCGAACTCCTGTTCCGGCGAGGACAGCACCAGCCCGCCGCGGAATTCCAGAACGCCGAACCGGGTCGCTTTCGGGTCCGCGCGATTGAAGTGGGTGATGGGCCGGGCGCTGATTTCGATGGACCGAGAGGCCCGCTCAGGTTGCGGCGGATCCCGTTGAGCCAGGACGCGCGAGGACAGCGCCGCACCCGTTCCGGCGAGCAGGCCGCCTACGACAGACCTGCGTGTGATGGCACCCGTCATGATGAGGATTGGCGTGCGGTCCCGCCCGTGGTGCTAATGGAACTTGCGGCGGGGCAAAGCCGGCGAGCGCTTTGTCATAGGCGCCTCCGGGGCGCCCTCCTCGAACAGCTCGACGAGCTTGTCGGTCATCGCGCCAGCGAGTTCGGACGGGTCGGTGATGGTGACCGCGCGGCGGTAGTAGCGGGTGACATCGTGACCGATGCCGATGGCGATCAGCTCCACGGATGAACGCGTCTCGATCTCCTCGATCACCTGGCGCAGGTGCTGCTCCAGGTAGTTGCCCGTGTTGACCGACAGCGTGGAATCGTCGACCGGCGCGCCGTCGGAGATCATCATCAGGATGCGTCGCCGCTCGGGGCGGGCCAGCAGCCGGCGGTGGGCCCACGCGAGCGCCTCGCCGTCGATGTTCTCCTTCAGCAGCCCCTCGCGCATCATGAGTGCGAGCGAGCGCTTGGCGCGCCGCCACGGCGCATCGGCGGACTTGTAGATGATGTGGCGCAGGTCGTTGAGGCGCCCGGGGTTTGCCGGCTTGCCTGCGGCCAGCCATGCCTCGCGGGCCTGACCGCCTTTCCAGGCCTTGGTCGTGAAGCCGAGGATCTCCACCTTCACCCCGCAGCGCTCAAGCGTGCGCGCGAGAAGATCCGCGCAGCAGGCCGCCACCATGATCGGGCGGCCGCGCATGCTGCCCGAGTTGTCCAACACCAGCGTGACGATGGTGTCTTTGAAGTTGGCATCGCGCTCGTGCTTGAAGGAGAGCGCGTGCATCGGGTCGATCACGACGCGGGTGAGGCGCGCGGTGTCGAGGATGCCTTCCTCGAGGTCGAAGTCCCAGGCGCGGTTCTGCTGCGCCATGAGCTTGCGCTGCAGCTTGTTGGCGAGGCGTCCGACTGCGCTCTGAAGGTTGCGCAGCTCCTTGTCGAGGAAGGCACGCAGCCGTTCCAGCTCGTCCGGCGTCGAGAGGTTCTCGGCCGCGATCTCCTCGTCGTGCTGGCGGCTGAAGACCTTGTATCCGAAGGCCTCCGGGTTATCGAGCACGCTGGTGTTGGGCCGCCAGGGCTCGCGCGCCTCCGCCATCTCCTCGGCGTCCGAGTCGGCGTCGAACTGATCGGCATCGGCATCCTGGGCGGAATCGATGGGCTCGCCTTCCTCGCCCTCGCCGCGCTCGTCGTCGGACGACTGATCCTGGGAGTCGTCGCCTTCCTGCTGGTCCTGGGCCTGCTGCTCGCTGCCCTCGGACTGCTCCTGTTCCTCGTCGCCTTCCTCGCGTTCGCCCTCGCCGATTTCATCCGACAGGTCGAGCGATTTGAGCATGTCGCGCATCTCACGCCCGAACAGGGCCTGACTCTCGGCGACCTTGCTCAGGCGCGACAGCGTGCGCCCGGCGCGATCCTCGATCCAGGATCGCCACAGGTCGACCATGGCTTTGGCCGACTTCGGCGGGGCCGCGCCCGTGAGCCGCTCGCGCACCATGAGTGCGAGCGCATCCTCCAGCGGCGCATCCGCGCGCTCGGTGATTTCCGCGTACCGGCCCTGACCGTACTGGTCCTCCACGCGCGCGGTGAGGTTCGCGGCCATGCCGGGCATGCGATTGGCGCCCAGCGCCTCGATGCGCGCGCGCTCGACCGCCTCGAACACGGTCTTGGCGGGACCTGACTTTGGAGCCAGGCGCGCGTGCAGCTTGACGTCGTGGCAGGCCGCCGTCAGCGCCAGGCTGTCGGCCCAGCCGCGAATGACGGCCACCTCGCGCGCTGAGGGAACACGCGAGGGCTCAGGTAGCTGCACCAGCTTGCCGTCGATCTCCGGCTTGCCGGGCGCATAGCTGACCTGCACCTCGCCGTCGCCGGCGATGGCGCGCACCGCGAGCCCCAGCACCCGCTTGAAGGGCTCGGACGGCGCCTCCTTGCGGTTGGAGCCTGCCGCCATTGCGATCCTCAGCTCAGCGCGACGTTGGCCGCGCTCTCGGGGAGTTCCTCGCCGAAGCAGCGCTGATAGAACTCGGCCACAAGCGGACGTTCCAGCTCATCGCACTTGTTCACGAAGGTCAGGCGGAAGGCGAAGCCGATGTCGTTGAAGATCTCGGCGTTCTCCGCCCAGGTCAGCACCGTGCGCGGGCTCATGACGGTCGACAGGTCGCCGTTGATGAACGCCGATCGCGTCAGGTCCGCCACGCGGACCATATTGGAAACGACCTTCCGCTTGGCCTCGCTCTTGTTGAAGCTCTTGGCCTTGGCCAGCACGATGCGCGTCTCCTCGTCGTGCGGCAGGTAGTTGAGCGTCGCCACGATCGACCAGCGATCCATCTGACCCTGATTGAGCTGCTGGGTGCCGTGGTACAGGCCGGAGGTGTCGCCGAGACCGATGGTGTTGGTGGTCGAGAACAAGCGGAACGCCGGATGCGGCCGGATGACCTTGGACTGGTCCAGCAGGGTGAGCCGGCCCGACTGCTCGAGCACGCGCTGGATGACGAACATCACGTCGGGGCGTCCCGCGTCGTACTCGTCGAAGCACAGCGCCGTGTTGCTCTGCAGGCAGTAGGGCAGCATGCCTTCCCGGAACTCGGTGACCTGCTTGCCCTCCTTCAGCACGATGGCGTCCTTGCCGACGAGGTCGATGCGGCTGACGTGGCTGTCGAGGTTGATGCGGATGCAGGGCCAGTTGAGGCGCGCCGCAACCTGCTCGACGTGGGTCGATTTTCCGGTGCCGTGATAGCCCTGGATCATCACGCGCCGGTTGAACTTGAAGCCGGCCAGGATGGCGAGCGTGACCTCCTTGTTGAACACGTAGTCGCTGTCGACATCCGGCACGTGGTCGGCGGCCTTCGAATAGGCCGGTGCTTCCAATTCGGTATCGATTCCGAAAAGCTGACGCACGGACACCTTCATGTCCGGCATGCCGGGTGCGCCGGCTTGGGCTTGGGCGGGCATCTACTTGGGTTTCCGGAGTGATTTGGGCTCGGCAGGCAAGGCCCCGAGCCAGCTAGGCCAAATAATCGGTTCCGTCTAAGGGCCAGCCTCAGACGAGTCCAGCCTGCTTCAGATAGTTATAAGCTTGGATGATTTCGCGCAACTTGTTCTCGGACCGCTTGTCGCCCCCGTTGGCGTCGGGGTGGTGCCGCTTCACCAGCTCCTTGAACCTGGCCTTGATGCGGGCCTTGTCGGCGTCATGCTCGGTTAGATCGAGCGCCTCCAGGGCTTTGAGCTCCAGCGGGCGCAGCCGGCGCTGGGGCTCGGCACTCTTGCGGGTCTCGCGCCACGCAAAGAAGCCATGCGGATCCGCATGGCCGCGGCCGCCGGGGAGACCGTACTGGTCCTCCACGCTGCCCCCGCCGACGGAGGTCGCGGTTCGCCAGGTCGGCCGGTGGCCGATTATGGAGTCCTTCTGGTAGGCCTCGACGTCGGCGTTGCTCCAGCCCTCGAAGTAGTTGTAGGAGGCGTTGAATTGCCGCACGTGGTCGAGGCAGAAGAGGTAGTACTTGCCCTCGCGCCCGCGGCCCATGGGTGCGCGATGCGATCCGATCGCCTGGCAGCCTTTCCATTGGCACGCCGGACCCGTCGCCCGCTTCACCGTCTCTTCCGACGGCTTCGTGCGCAAAGAGTTCGAAGTATTTTGAATTGAGTTTCATCTTTCCCCAAGTATGGGCGCAGGCGCTTTCGCACACAAGGCTCCGCCGCTCGATTACGCGGGTGCCGCCGGTCTGCTATCGTGCGAACGAGCTTGACACCTGTTGCCTGTGAGGTCCGTTAATGTCGGTTGAGATCCGGATGCGCGAGAAGCTGTGGACGCCTTGCAGCCGACACAGCTCGACATCATCGAACGAGTTGCATCTGCATGCCGGTCACCGCAATTCGCCGGGGACGGGCGAAAGCCATTTTCGCGTGCTCGTTGTGTCTTCCGCGTTCGCCGGCAAATCGCGCGTGGATCGTCACCGGCTCGTGAACGAGGCATTGGCGGCCGAGTTGAAAGGCGGCGTGCACGCGCTCGCCATCAAGGCTTATGCGCCGGGCGAGGCGGCGAACTGAAGGTGAGGCTCAGCCCTTGGCTTCGGCCGCGAGGCGGCGTGCGAGGAAGTCGCGCACGGCGTCGGCCGTCACGTCGCGTGTGACGAATGCCGGCGCCGATGCCGCGTGCGAGGATCAGGGTCAGCCCGCCGTCCCTGACCTTCTTGTCCTGCCCCATGATCTTGACCAGCGTTGCGGCGCTCGCGGGCTCCCCGCCGGGGATATCCGCGATCCGTGTCGGCAGCCCCACGGCTTTCAAATGCGCAACCACCCGCTGCACCGTGCCGTCATCCGTAAAACCCAGTTCCTTGGAAAGGTGGTAGGCGAGGCAGGTCCCGATCGACACCGCTTCGCCGTGCAGGAGCCGCTGCGAGTAGCCGGTCCAGGCTTCCAGCGCATGGCCGAAGGTGTGGCCCAGGTTGAGCAGCATGCGGTCGCCGGTTTCGGTCTCGTCGCGCGCCACGACGTCGGCCTTGCCCTGCACGCTCACGCCGACGGCGCGGGCGAGCGCGGCCTCTTCGAAAGCGAAGACGCGCGGCCAGTTCTGTTCGAGCCAGGCGAAGAAGGCGCCATCGCCGAGGAGGCCGTATTTGGCCGCCTCGACGTAGCCCGAGCGGAACTCGCGCGGCGGCAGCGTGGAGAGGAGCCCGATGTCGGCGAGCACCAGGCTCGGCTGATGGAAGGTGCCGACGAGGTTCTTGCCCTGCGGGGTGTTGATACCGGTCTTGCCGCCGATCGAGGAATCCACCTGCGCCAGCACGGTGGTCGGAATCTGAACGAGGCGCACGCCGCGCCGCACCAGGCTTGCGGCCAAGCCGGCAAGATCGCCGATGACGCCGCCGCCGAGCGCGATCACCAGTCCGCCGCGCTCCAGTCCGGTATCGAGCAGACGCTCGCAAAGGTTGGCAAGCGCGGGAAAGCTCTTGGTTGCCTCGCCCGGCTCCAGCACCTGCGTTCCCGCATGCCGGCCGAGTTCGATGAGCCGCGCCTCCAACGGCTGGAGGTGGCGCTTGGCGACGTTGGCGTCGGTGACGATGGCGCACTTTGCCGGACCGAGCCGCTCACCGATCAGATCGGCCGCTCGCGCAAGCAGGCCGGTGCCGATCAGCACGTCATAGGGTTGCGCCCCCGCCTTCACGCGGACGACGGCGGGCGAGGCTTGCGTTGCCGGTGCTGTCATTGCGGCACGTCCTTGGCTTCCTGCTGCGCAAGCAAGGGGCCTTCCGCGAGGGCCTTGATGATATCGGTGACGATGACTTCGTGGGGGACATCGCGGCTTTCCACGATCATGTCTGCGGCGGCGAACACCGGATAGCGCGCTTCCATCAGCTCCTTCATCACCGTTTCCGGATCGCGGCCCGCGAACAGCGGCCGGTTGCTGCGCTTCGAAACGCGCCGCACCAGCACGGGCAGGTCCGCTTTGACCCAGATCGATATCCCGGCGCGGCGGATGTTGTCGCGCGTCTCCTGTGCCATGAAGGCACCGCCACCCGTGGCCAGGACCACCGGTGCGCCGCCCAGGATGCGCGCGATGACCCTGATCTCCCCCGCGCGGAAATAAGGCTCGCCGTGGTCCTCGAAGATGTCGTTGATGGTCTTGCCGGCGGCGCGCTCGATTTCCTCGTCGGCGTCCACAAAAGAAAGCCCCAGGCGGGGCGCAAGCCGGCGTCCGATCGCGGATTTTCCGCATCCCGGCATGCCGATCAGGACGATGGACCGGCTGCCCAGGCTCTCCCTGATCCGGCGCTCGGCGTCCCCCGAAGGCTCGCCCTCTTTGCCTCCCACCGCGAATTGCATCATGCATTCCTATTGTGCCGCCGGACCCAGTGCCGGTGGACTGCAGCGCTTGCCACGCGCGTTCGTCGTTAACGGCGTCTACGTCGGGTAACGGGCGCCGAGCGATGCATACAGCAGGGCAGACCGGGCAGGAAGATCGGGCCACATTTGCGTCATCGTGGGCTAGGACTTTACCTCGCAGGGAGCCGTTTCGCCACATGCCTAGCCTGTTTCGGTTTCTCATCGTCGCCGTGGTGCTGGCAGCGGTCTTCTTCGGCGGCCTCTACGTGATGTCGATATTTCTCGAGCCGGATCAGCGGGACATGTCGACGTCCGTGCCCGGCGTCAAGGTTCGCCGGTGAGGCTCCGGGAGGCGCAATGAGCGCCCACAGGCACATCCGCCAATTCCTCGACATGCTGGCAGCCGAGCGGAGCGCGGCGCAGAACACGCTCGAGGCCTACCGCCGCGACCTCGATGACTTCGCCCAGTTTCTGGCGCGGTCGCATCGCGAGATCGAGCAGGCGGCGGCGGCTGATGTGACAGGCTACCTGCGCCACGTCGCCGAGGGCGGGCTTGCGCCGTCGTCGCGCGCGCGGCGGCTTTCGGCGATCCGGCAGTTTTTTCGCTTTCTCACGGCAGAAGGCGTCCTAAAGGAGAGCCCGGCTTACGGATTGTCGGGTCCAAAGAAGCCACTCGCGCTTCCCAAGACGCTGTCGGTGGCGGAGGTCGACCGGCTGATCGAAACGGCGCGCGAGCGCATCGAGCCGGCGCACGGCCGCGACCGGGTGCGCGCGCTGCGCCTCTATGCGCTCATCGAGATGCTGTACGCCACCGGCATGCGCGTAAGCGAACTGGTGACGCTGCCGCGCGCTGTGCTCACGGGCGACGGGCGCGTGCTGATGATCAAGGGCAAGGGCGGGCGCGAGCGCTTGGTTCCCCTCAACAAGCCATCGCGGGAAGCGTTGACCCGCTACCTGGAGGCCGAGCGCGAGAACGGCGGTGCTCCGCTGGGCAAGGCCAAGTGGCTCTTTGCTTCCTCGGGCGCGGAAGGTCACCTCACGCGGCAGCGCCTCGCCCAGGAACTCAAGGGGCTTGCGGAGGACGCGGGTCTCGACCCGCAACGCGTGTCTCCGCACGTCCTCCGACACGCCTTTGCCAGCCATCTGCTCGACCGGGGTGCCGATCTGCGATCCGTCCAGCAGCTGCTGGGTCACGCGGATATATCGACCACGCAAATCTATACGCATGTGCTGGAGGAGCGCCTGAAACAGGTCGTATTCGAGCGCCACCCTTTGGCGGCCAAACCGGGCGCCGCCAAGACGTGAAGCTGAGCAAGCGAGGGTTTAAGTCATTGATCTAAGGCGTTAACCTCGCTGGCTTGACTCCCATGCCCCGCCTGCAGCAAATGATCTGCGCGCGCTGGGCGCCGCCCCAATCCGCCATCCACGTCGAAGAGCTGATGGATCGCCAAGTCACCGTCCGTACCTACCTCGACTTCGAGAAGCCCGTCGCGGAACTCGAAAGCAAGGTCGCCGAGCTGAAGGCGATCGACAGCGACGACGATGCCGTCTCGATCACGGATGAGGTGACTCGCCTGCAGCAGAAGGCGCAGCAGGCGCTCATCGACACCTACGCGAAACTCACGCCCTGGCAGAAGACCCAGGTTGCCCGCCATCCGGATCGCCCGCACGCCCTCGACTACGTCGGCGCGCTTGTCGAGGATTTCACGCCGCTCGCCGGTGATCGCTACTACGCCGAGGATGCCGCGATCATGGGCGGTCTCGGCAAGTTTCGCGGTCGTTCGGTGGTCGTGATCGGCCACGAGAAGGGATCCGACACGGAAGGCCGCATCAAGCACAACTTCGGCATGGCGCGGCCCGAGGGCTACCGCAAGGCCGTGCGCCTGATGGACCTCGCGGAAAAGTTCGACCTGCCGGTGCTGACCCTTATCGATACCGCCGGCGCCTATCCGGGCATCGGTGCCGAGGAGCGCGGGCAGGCGGAGGCGATCGCTCGCTCCACCGATCGCTGCTTGTCCCTGGGTGTACCGCTCATAGCGGTCGTGATCGGCGAGGGTGGCTCGGGCGGAGCCGTTGCCATCGCCACCGCCAACCGCCTGCTCATGCTCGAGCACGCCATCTACACGGTCGCCTCGCCGGAGGCGGCCGCGTCGATCCTTTGGCGCGATGCGGCCCGTGCCATCGACGCGGCAACGGGCATGAAGATCACCGCGCAGGACCTGAAGGCGCTCGGGGTCATCGATGCGATCATTCCCGAACCGGTGGGCGGGGCTCATCGCGACGCCACGCTCGCCTTCAGGCGCGCGGGCGACGCCATTGCCAAGTCGCTCGGCGAGTTCGCCGGCATGAGCAGTGAGGCAATTCGGCGACAGCGGCAGGACAAATTCCTCGCGATCGGCCGGAATCTCTAGCTGAATCAGCCCTATACAACGCGGGTCCGCGGACGACCGGGTTGCCGGGCGGTGAACGATCGGCTAACAATTAACCCCATATTAAGGCTTACGAATCATTGGTGACTCGGCAGGCTGCCTTGGGGGCACAGCGTATGAGTTGACTCTTCCCCGGTGGGGCTCTCTACAGCGCGCTGCGGGTGGCCGCAGTCGCGGCGCTCGCGTGCGGGCTTGCTGCCTGTGCGAGCATCGACGTGCCCGCGCACCTGCGTCCGCTGTCCAACGACACGATCATGCTGCTCGGCAAGAAGGGCATGAACCCCCAGTCGGCGATCTTCGTCCGCATCTACAAGGAGGAGTCCGAACTCGAGGTGTGGAAGCTGCGCGACGACGGCCGCTACTATCACTTCAAGACCTACCCGATCTGCACCTGGTCGGGCCAGGTGGGGCCCAAGCAGCGCCAGGGCGACAGGCAGGCACCGGAAGGCTTCTACACCATCACGCGCGAGCAGATGAAGCCGGACTCCCGGTTTCACTTGGCGTTCAACCTCGGCTATCCCAACGCCTTCGACAAGTCGCACCGCCGCACCGGCGACGCGCTGATGGTGCACGGCAAGTGCACCTCGGCGGGATGCTACGCCATGACGGATGCGCTGATGGAGGAGATCTACGCGCTGGCGCGCGAGGCCTTCATCGGCGGCCAGGATGCGATCCCCGTCCACGCCTTCCCGTTCCGCATGACGGAAGCCAACCTTGCGCGGCACGCCAAGAGCCCCTGGCTGCGCTTCTGGCGCAACCTCAAGGAAGGCTACGACCATTTCGAGCTGACGCGGCAGGTGCCGGCCGTCGCTGTCTGCAATCGCCGCTACGTGGTGAACGTCACCATGCCGACGATAACGCCGGTGCGGCTCGACCCTGAAGGCGCCTGCCCCGCGTTCCAGCGTCCGACGCCGAGCCCGTTCACGCCACGACCGGGCGAACAGATGGCAGAGCCGCAGGTCGTGGTGCCCGGTCCCAAGATGCGGACGGTTGAGACGTTCGCGCCCGATACGCCGCGCTCCGGCCTTACGAAGGCGCCGGAAGCTGGAAATTCCTGGTGGCGGCGTTACATGCCCAGGTTCCTGACCACCCCGGGCCAATGAACGGGCGGTGTGACCCCTCCCGATCGTCGAGCCCGCCAACGCGTCCTTGCGTGCATCGATGGGGATGCCCATGAAGGCGCTCGGACTGGCCGCAAGCTGCACACTGTGGATGCTGGCGGCGACGCCGCTGCTGCTGCTGCCGGACCTGGATCTCACGCCCTCTCCGGCGAATGCCCACCAGGTCGTCCCCGAGACCTCGGAAGCCGGCGCCGTCGACCTGCGCCTGGCGGCGAAAGGCATTCCACCGGGGCTTCCGTTGATGATCCGCATCTTCAAGGCGGAATCCCAGCTGGAGCTGTGGGCCAAGAAAGGCGCGCGCTTCGAGCTGGTCGCGGTCTACCCGATCTGCAACTGGTCGGGCTCGCTGGGTCCCAAGAAGACTGAAGGCGATCGCCAGAGCCCCGAGGGCTTCTACTCGGTCGGCCCCTCCCAGCTCCACACCAAGGGGCGCTGGCCGCGCTCGCTCGACATCGGCTATCCCAACACGTTCGATCGCGCGCACGACCGCACGGGTTCCTACATCCTCGTGCACGGCGGCTGCACGACCGACCGGCTGCTACGCCATGACCAACGCGCAGATGGAGGAGATCTACGCTCTGAGCGACGCGGCGCTGCAGGGCGGACAGGATCGCATCCCCGTGCATGTCTTCCCGTTCCGCATGACGGAAGCGAACATGGCCGCGCGCAAGGACAGCGAATGGAGCCCATTCTGGGCAACGCTGAAGCCGGGATACGATCTCTTCGAGCGCACGCGCATGCCGCCCCGCATCAGCGTGTGCGAGAAGCAGTACGTGGCGACCCACGAGGACGCCGTTTTGCCGGACGGCTGCGAGGACAACGTGAGTCGCGTGCAGCCGACCTTGCGAGGTGCAGAAGATTGCGCGTCATGCGCGCCGTATGCGTCGTGTGGCGTCCAGACCGGCGCGCGTGGCAAGCCATGCGCGCGCAGCGCATGCGACGCACAGGGCCGCGACAGCGCACGCGACAGGCACCGCGCGGCTGCGTCGGCAGCCAGGCGCTACGCGACGCCAGTTTTGGCGCCTAGCGACCTGCCGGCTCGTGGCAAGCGCAGTCGCGGCCCAGACCGGCCGAGCCCGGCAACGCGGCTGCGCACGCGTGCGGGTCCGACGCTACCACTGGGGTGGCGCAAGCTGTCTCGGCAACCTGAGCCTGGGCTCAATCGGGGTCAGCGGCTTGCCGCGTGGTGGGCAAGCGCGCGGATGTCGGGGTCCGACACGCCGTACATGACGCCGTTCATGCTGGTGTCGATGCCCGAGCGCGTCCCCTCGCGGTAGGCGGTCAAGGCTCAGGATCAGGTAGTCGATGCGCTGGCGGGCGAGGCGGGGCATCTGCTCGCGGCCCTCGTAAGCCGGACAGATGGCACGATGCGCAGCGCAGCTCGACGGCGAGCCCTTTGCCGCGCGCCGCGAGCGTCGGGTCGACCGGCTCGTCGCTCGGCTCGGGCGCCAGTTTCGCGTAGTGCTCGGCGAGTGCGATGATCACGTCGTCCTTCAGGCCTTTGACGAAGGGCGCCATCACCTCCGACCTTGCGCATGTTCTCGCGCATGAGGATGAGCTGGTTGGTGAGAAACAGCGCGGGCTGGCCGGCGAGCGAGGGCGTCTTCTCCATCTTGGAGTTGCCCGTCTCGCCGTGGCAGGTGCCGCACAGCTGCAGGCGTTCCTGCAGGTCCTGGGCGGCGGCCGCGCAGGGCGAGCGCGCCAGTGCAAAACGCTGCGGCGATCGCGAGCCACAGAGCTCGCAACCGCCGCAACGACGTCAAGCAGCCTGTCAACTTCTTCGCCAACTACTTCCTTTCCGTAGCGTGACGCGGTAGATGGCGCCGTTCTGCTCGTCGGAGACCAGCAGGGCCCCGTCCGGCATCTGCAGCACGTCGACCGGGCCGGCCCCAGAACTGGTCGGTCTTCGGGTCGAGGAAGCCGGTCATGAACGGCGTGATGGTCGCCTTGCCGCCGTTGATCTTGGCCTGAACGACGTCATAGCCGATCTTCTTCGTGCGGTTCCACGAGCCGCGGCGGGCGATGAATGCCGTGTTCTTGTAGGAGGCCGGGAACATGTTGCCCGTGTAGAAGCGCATGCCCAGCGCTGCCGCGTGCGGACCGAGCGTCGCCGCCGGCAGGGTCACGCCCGCGCACGGGTTGGGCCGCTTGATCGTCGGGATCGGGCTGGCCGTTGGCGTGGCAGTAGGGGAAGCCGAAGAATGCGCCGCTCTCGCCCTTGGGAACGCGGTTGAGTTCTTCCTCGAACCCGTTGTCGCCGGCCCAGTCGCGGCCGTTGTCGGTGAACCAGAGCTCCTTGGTCTGCGGGTGCCAGTCGAA
Organism: uncultured Alphaproteobacteria bacterium; assembly: GCA_963782855.1. Lineage (GTDB taxonomy): Bacteria > Pseudomonadota > Alphaproteobacteria > Rhizobiales > Hyphomicrobiaceae > AWTP1-13. Next base: position 34,352 of record CAWALW010000020.1, read on the forward strand.
GCCGACCGAGTTGCGCACGCCGCGGGCCACGATCTCGATCTTGGAGCCGTCGAGGTTCTGGCGGCGGATCAGGCCATGCATGCCGGTGTTGACCTCGCACACGTTGCAGGGCGAGCCAATCGCCGTATAGAGCTTGCCGTCAGGGCCGATGGCCGCGAACTTCCAGTTGTGGTGCGTGGACGCCGGCATCTTGAAGACTGTCGCTGACGTCGGTCACCTGCGGGCTGTCGAGCTTGTCCTCGATGCCGTCGAACTTGCAGCGACTTGTCGATCGTGATCACGTAGAGCGTGCCATTCTTGAAGGCCACGCCGTTCGGCTGCTGCTGGCCTTCGGCGATGACCTTGTGGGTGCGCTCCCCGCCCTTGTCGGTCACGGCGTAGACCTTGCCGATGGCGCGCGTGCCGACGAAGATCGTGCCCTTGTCGCCGCGCGTCATCATGCGCGCGCCGGGCATGCCGTGCGCCCACATCTCGACCTTGAAGCCGGCCGGCACCTTCAGCTTGGCGAGCTGGATCTTGTCCACCGGCGTGACCGTCAGCGGGGACGCATGCGGGGCGAGCTTCGACTCCGATTCATCGGATGTCGGGCTGGCCCTGCTTCCAGGCCGGCGGAGGCTGCTGCGCGCTGCACATCGAGCGATGTAGGCGGAGACCAGTAGGGCGGCCAAGCCGGCTCCGGCTGCGAGCCTGGCGGCAGAAAGTCCAACGCTTGGCATGTGGGCGTCTCCCGGGAAGCTCTTGATTGTCTGTCAGTGGCGCATCCATTGGTTCGGTGCGCGGACGACAGACTACGCGAGCGCGGCGCGGCGTGCCAGGAGGCTGTTACGCACTTGCGCGCGGACTACGGAAGATGAAGCGGGGGAGCCGGTGCTGCCGCCTCCACCTCGGCGATGCCGGGCGAACGCCCCGTGAAGAGAGGACTTGTAGCAGGCCGGGTCGGCGTGGCGTCGGCATCTCCGGCAAATGGCAAAGGCCTGGCAGCGGCAGCCGCCCCAGTCCTGCTCGCGGAATTCGCAGGAGCGGCAGGGCTCCTGCATCCATTGCGTTCCGCGAAACTTCTGGAAGGCGTCCGAGTTGAGCCAGATGTCGCGCAGCTTTTTGTCGCGCACGTTGTCGAAGCGGAGGCCCGGCAGCGATCTCGGCGGCGTGGCAGGGCAGCACCTTGCCCGACGGCGTGATGTTGATGATGCCGCGGCCCCAGCCGCCCATGCAGGGCTTGGGCCGGCGCGCGTAGTAGTCGGGCACCACGAAGTCGATGACGAGGATGCCCTTGAGGCGCTCGCGCGCCTCCGCGACGATCTCGGCGCTGCGCAACACCTGCTCGCGCGTCGGCATCAGGGCCTGCCGGTTCCTCAGCGCCCAGCCGTAGTACTGGACGTGCGCCACCTCGAGCCGCTGCGCGCCAAGGCGGACGGCGAGATCGATGAACGCGGGCAGGCTGTCGATGTTCTGGCGATGGATCGGGGCGTTGACGGTGAGCGGCAGGTCGAGATCGCGCACCCAGCGGGCGGCTTGCGAGCTTCTTCTCGTGCCCGTTCTTGTAGTGAGCGATGCGGTCGGCGTTCGCGGCGTCGGTGTCCTGGATGGAAATCTGCACGTGGTCGAGGCCGGCCTTCGCCAGTTTCTCGAGGCGCTCGCGCGTGAGCGAGCACGGCGGCGGTGATCAGGTTGGTGTAGAGGCCGACCTTCGCGCGCCTGCTCGACGATCTGCTCCAGGTCGCGCCGCACGGTCGGCTCGCCGCCGGAGAGATGCAGCTGGAGCACGCCGAGGTCGGCGGCCTGCGCGAGGACATCGATCCAGACTTCGGCGGCAGCTCGCCGCCGACCTTCTCCAGCGCCAATGGGTTGGAGCAGTAGGGACATTGCAGGGGGCAGCGATGCGTCAGCTCGGCGAGCAGGCCGACCGGCGCCGGGTACGCTGCGTGCCGCATCTTCCTGCGCATCGGTTTTCGCGGTGGCGATCACGTCTTCACGACGCCCTTGTCGGCGAGGTCCTGAAGCATCGATACGACATCGGTGAGTATCTGCTGCTTGGGCGCATTGTAGGTCGCGGACAGCTCCCCGGCGATGGCGTCGACGGTGCGGTTGCCGTCGCAAAGCTGCAGCACCGCGACGGCAATCTCGTCCGGGCGTGAACACGCGCTCGGGAGCGAGGATGGTCCACGCGTCGCGCGCCGCGTCCTGGCGCAGCTTGATGTGGCGCGGCAGGGCCGGCTTGGAGTCCGCCGTGACGATGGTTCGGTGCGCCGGGCCGCTGGACTGGGTTGCGTCGTTCATTTGGACCGGGGGCGAAAGGCGCCCGGCGGGATCAGGCCGGGCGAGACGTAGGCATGATGCAGGGCATCGAGCTGCGCCCACAGCACGTTGCACTTGAAGCGCACGGCGTCGACGGCGGCATCCTGGGCCTCGCGCGTCAGTGCGTTGCGCTTGACGTAGTCGAGAGCGAAGTCGGCGTCGCGGTTGGCCTGATCGAGACGGCGGCGGAAGTACTGCATCGCCCGTTCGCCGACGAAGTCGTAGTTCTCCAGCATGCCGGAGATGCGCTCCTGGTGGATCGAGGGCGCGAACAGCTCGGTCAGCGAGGATGCGACCGCCTCGAGCAGCGTGCGCTCGCGCACGAAGTTGACGTAGGCCTCCACCGCGAAGCGCGTGGCCGGCAGCGCGCCGCGCATGGAGATGACGTACTCGCGCTCGAGGCCCAGCGCTTCCGTCAGCACCAGCCAGCGCTCGATGCCGCCTTCCTCGCCCGCTGCACCGTCGTGATCGAGGATGCGGTGCACCCATTCGCGCCGCAGCTCGCGGTCGTGCACGCGGCTCATCAGGGCGGCGTCCTTGCGCGGCACGCCGGACTGGTAGCAGTAGCGGTTGAGCGCCCAGGCCTGCACCTGGCCCTTGTCGAGCTTGCCGCCATGCAGCAGGCGATGGAACGGGTGCTTGTCGTGGTAGCGCTCGGCGCCGACCTGGCGGATGGCCGCTTCCAGCTGATCGGGTCGCATCGGCACGGCTCACAGGCGGATCTCCATGCCGTCGAAGGCGACTTCCCAGCCGGCGCGTCTCGACCGCGGCCGCTCGGGGCTGCCCTCGCGCAGCGCGGGGTTGGAGTTGTTGATGTGCACGTAGACGCGCCGGCGCGACATCGAGCGACGCGAAAGCCGCCATCGATCCGTCAGGCCCGGACATGCTGATGTGGCCCATGCGCTTGCCGGTCTTGGTCGACAGCCCTTGGGCTAGCATTTCGTCGTCAGTGTAGAGCGTGCCGTCGAACAGGACCAGTTGGGCGCCGCGCAGCCGTGCGGCGAGCCGCGCGTCGACGGCCGCGCAGCCCGGAATGAAGAAGAAGGAGGTGCCCGCTCGCGGCATCGCTGATCTTGAAGCCCAGCGTGTCGCCCTCGCGCGTGCCGAAGTTCGGCCCGGCGGCCGTGTCTTCCAGGTAGAGGGCAACCTTTCCGGGAACCGGGAACGCTTCGAGCACCAGTCCGAGCCCTTCGCCGCCGTTGCGAAGCTCGACGGGCACGCCGGTTCCGATCGCGACGCGCGGGACGAGTCGCGCGGTCGAGCACGTTGAAGACGCTGTTGGCGTCGAGGTGCCGCGAGCACCTCCGCCGGAGGCGTAGATCGTAAAGGCGAATGCCTTCTCGCAGGCTCAGCAGGCCGGCGATATGGTCGAGGTCGCCGTTGGTGAGGACGACGGCCTTGATGGGGCTGTGGCGGGGGCCGCGCTCCGGATCGGGCGCTAGTTCGGGCGTAGCGGCGATCTGCTGGCGCAGGTCCGGCGACGCGTTGAGCAGCACCCAGGACTTGCCGTCGCGCGCTGACGGCCAGGGAGGACTGCGTGCGGGCGGTGAGGCCCGGCTCGCCCCTGCGCACGGCGGCGCAGTTGCGGCAGTTGCAGTTGATCTGCGGAAGACCGCCGCCGGCGGCCGAGCCGAGAACCTTGATGAGCATTCAAGCCAATCGCTTCAGGTCAATCGATTCTGGCGCCTACTCCAGACGCAGCAGCGGCGGCCGATAGGATCGACCGCCGCCGCTGAAGTCGAAACTGAATGAGCCGCCAGATCAGTCGCGATCAAGCTCGGCCGGCAGGTAGCTCGTCACTTCGAGCCCGACTTCCTGCTCGGTCACTTCCGGTTTATGCCATGTTTTCATGTGGCGTTCTCCGAGACGTCTGGGATTCCTAACGCGTCGCGTCCGGTCGCGTTCCCTGCATGGGGTTGAGCCGCCGTCGCGGCCCTCGCAACCAGCTGTGACTTTGCTACCGGATCGGCTGCGACGTCAAGGTCGGCCCGCCGGGGCGGGCGCGAAAGCCAATCAAACTGTCGTGTGTGGCCGGGCCGCGTTAGGCTTCGGCCGGTGGTCCGGGGGTGAGGATTTCGGCCAGCTTTGCGGCCAAAGCCTCGAGGGCGAAAGGCTTAACGATCAGGTGTACCCCCTGGTCGAGCACGCCGTTGTGCACGATGGCGTTGCGGGTGTAGCCGGTCGTGAACAGCACCTTGAGGTCCGGCCGCCGCTTTCGCGCCTCCTCGGCCAGCGCCCTGCCGTTCATGTCGGGCATGACGATGTCGGTGAGCAGCAGGGCCACGTGCGGGCTCGTTTCCATGATGGCCAGTGCACGCGCGCCGCCCTCCGCCGACAGGGCGACGTAGTTCAGCTCCTCCAGCATATCCACGGTCAGCCTGCGGACATCGGTGTCGTCCTCGACGACGAGCACAACCTGGCCCTGGCCGTTCGTATGTCCCACCGGGCCGGCGGGCTTGGCGCCCGTTTCCGTCTCCTTGGAGGATGCAGAGTCGCGGCAGGTAGAGCTTCACGGTCGTGCCGACGCCCACCTCGCTATAGATATTCACGTGGCCGCCGGACTGCTTGATGAAGCCGTACACCTGGCTGAGGCCAAGGCCGGTCCCCTCGCCGGTCGGCTTGGTCGTGAAGAATGGGTCGAACGCGCGGTTGATGACCTGTGGCGTCATGCCCGAGCCCGTATCGGTGACCGCCAGCAGCACATATTGGCCGACGGCGACCTCCGCGTGGCCTGCGGCGTAGGCCTCGTCCAGGAAGGCATTCGATGTCTCGATGGTCAGGTTGCCGCCGTCGGGCATGGCATCGCGCGCGTTGACGACGAGGTTGAGGAGCGCGCTTTCCAGGCCTTGCGCGTCGGCACACGTGCGCCACAGTCCGCCGGCGAATACCGTCTCGATGCTGATGCTGGCGGGGATGGTCCGCCGCAGCACGTCCTCCATGCCCGCGATCAGCTTGTTGGCGTCGACCGTCTCCGGCGCCAGCGGCTGCTGGCGCGAGAAGGCAAGCAGGCGTCGCGTCAGGTTCGCGGCGCGTTCTGCCCCGCGCAATGCGCCGTCGGTGTACTCCTGGATATTGGTGTCGCCGCGCTCCAGCCGCCGCTGCATGAGGCGGAGGCTGCTGATGACTACGGCCATCATGTTGTTGAAGTCGTGCGCGATGCCGCCCGTGAGCTGGCCGACGGCTTCCATCTTTTGCATCTGGCGCATTTGCCCTTCGGAGCGCTCTCTCAGGGCCATCTCCTCGTGCAGCTTGGCGTTGGCGTCGGAGAGCTGCGCGGTGCGCGCCACCACCTGGTCCTCCAGCGTGGCGTTGAGATCGATCAATCCCTGGGATCGGCGCTGGAGTTCCACGGACGTGCCGGCCAGCACGTCGCCGAGGGCGTCCACCTCGCGCAGGCGCGACGGCTGGTATTCCACCACCTCGCCGGCGCCGACGCGGCGCGCGAGCGAGGCGAGGTCGCTCATGGTGGTGTCGAGGCGGCGCGCAACGAAGAGGGCTGCCGCAAGCGCGGCCGCAATGACGACGGCGCCGAGGGCGAGCATGGAGTTGATCTGCTGGCGTAGGGGAGCGGCGAGCGAGGCCCGGGGGAGCCCCACGGCAGTACTCCACCCGCTCAGAGGCGCGTAAGCCACGGTCGATATGAGTGGAATGCCTTCGAGCGAAGTGCTCTGCAGGGTGCCTGACTTGCCCGCTCTGAGGTGGGCAACCAGCTCCGGCACGAGCGGTCTCCCGGCAAATTTCTCATTCGCTTGCGAGCGCGCCAGATGGACGCCCACGCGGTCCACGATCGACACGATCCAATCGTTGGGTACGCCGGGCCGCTCGAGGATGCGCTTGAACTCGGCGGCCGACTGGATCGCTTGCAGCGTCCAGCCCTGGCCCAGGGTCGTCGTGGCCGGCACCACGACGCGCGCTACGGGGCTGCCGTTTCCTGCCGGCATCACATCGGTGACGATGAGGCGGCCTTCGGTGGCGCTGATCTGCGGGCCCATGGTTGGTGCGGCGCCGGCTACGTTGGGCAACCGAACTCGCGCGCACCTGGCCCGATGCATCGACCAGCTCGACCCGGCGCCCTGTGCGCTCGAACGCGCCAGCCAGCTGGCGTGAGAAACCCTCCAGGTCGCCGTCGGCAAGCCGCGTGGAGCTGGCGAGCGCGAACAGCATCGCCTGGGCGGCGGTGAACTCGGCATCGATCGCCCGCGCGATGCCCTTGGCGCTGTCCTCCAGCTCGACTTCGGCCTGGATCCGGGTCGTCTCGGCGTAGCGGTAGAGGACGAGGCCGCTGAAGGCCAACGCCGGAATGGCGGCCAGGGCCACGATGGAAACAAGGATCGCGCGAATGGAGACGGGCGCCTTCATGAGCGCACGGCTCACGGGCCCAAGGTCAACGGGGGGATCATTGGGCACTCGCGGGACTTCCGGACACTGCGAAATAGCCCGCTTCTGATAGATGAGGCCCGGCGGTTCTGCAAATGGGCCGCCTTGCGTTCGTTAGCGCGGTGCCGTGCACCCGGCTTCGTTGTCAGCGGCGGCGGGCTTGGATAAGAGAAGCCGCTAGGCGGCGGCCGGAGACGGTCCGGTGGGCTGCGACAGGGAAGGACAATCGGCAGCATGGCGACGCCCGGCGGAGCGAAGGTGGCCGACAGCGAGATGGACCGGCTTTTCGCCAAGCCCCAGATCACGCACGAGCGGCGGCCCGACGGTTCCATTGTTATTGCCTCATCGCGTGGACTGGGGACGGTGCCGGCGTCCATCGGGGCGCTGCTCGAGCGCTGGGCCGCGGAGGCGCCGTCGCGCGTATTCCTGGCCGAGCGCGACGCCAAGGGCGGGTGGCGGAAGATCACCTACGAGGAGACGGCGCAGGCCACCAACGCCATCGCCCAGTCGCTGCTCGACCGCGGGCTGGGGCCGGATCGGCCGCTGCTGATCCTGGCCGACAACGGCATCGACCATGGGCTGATGGCGTTGGGCGCCATGCATGTCGGCGTGCCGGTGGTGCCGGTGTCGACGCCGTACGCGCGGATGAGCCAGGACTACGGCAAGCTGCGCTACATCTTCGACCTGATCAAGCCGGGCATGATCTACGTCGACGAGGCGGATCGCTATGCCAAGGCGCTGGAGGCGATCGGCGCGACGAACGTCGAGGTCGTCGCGAGCCGCGGCAGCCTCGGCGAAAGGCGTGTCACACCGTTCTCGACCCTGACGGACGTGCGGTCCGACGCCGGCCGTCGATGCGGCGTTCGCCAGCGTCGGACCGGATACGGTGGCGAAGATCCTGTTCACCTCGGGTTCCACCGGCATGCCCAAGGGCGTGATCAATACGCAGCGCATGATGTGCGCCAACCAGGAGAGCGCGGCGGCGGCCTGGCGCTTCCTGGAGGCGCGGCCGCCTGTGATCGTCGACTGGCTGCCGTGGAACCACACCTTCGGCGCCAACCACAACTTCAACATGATGCTGCGCAACGGCGGCACGCTCTACATCGACGAGGGCAAGCCGGTGCCGGCGCTGATCGGCAAGACCATCGCCAACCTGCGCGACGTCTCGCCCACGGTGTACTTCAACGTGCCGCGCGGCTACGCGGTGCTGCTCGATCATCTGGAGAAGGACGAGGCGCTGCAGCAGAAATTCTTCGAGCGGCTCGACCTGCTGTTCTACGCGGCGGCCGTGCTGCCGCAGACCCTGTGGGACCGGCTGGAGCGGCTGGGCGTGAAGGTACGCGGCCGCACGGTGCCGTTCTTCTCCTCGTGGGGGCTCACCGAGACGGCGCCGGCCGTCACCATGGTGCATTTCCCCATGCCGCGGCCGGGCAACATCGGCGTGCCGGGTCCGGGCATGGAGCTGAAGCTGGTGCCCGTCGAGGACAAGCTGGAGATCCGGGTGAAAGGCCCCAACGTCACGCCGGGCTACTACAAGGCGCCGGACCTGACGGCCAAGGCCTTCGACGAGGAAGGCTGGCTCATGGACGGGCGATGCGGTGCGCTTCGCCGAGGAGGGCAATCCTGCGGCGGGCCTGCTGTTCGACGGGCGCGTGGCGGAGAACTTCAAGCTGACCACGGGAACGTGGGTCAACGTCGGCATGCTGCGTCCGGCTGTGATCGCCGCCGGCGCGCCGGTGATCGAGGACGCGGTGATCACGGGCCACGACGGCGACGAGATCGGCGTGCTGATCTTTCCGAGCCTGGCGGGGCTCAAGGCGCTGTGCACGCGACCTCGGCGCCGATGCGAAGCTGGAGGACATGGCGCGGCATGCCGCGCGTGAAGGCGGCGCTGGCGGAGGGCCTGGCGCAGCACAATGCGCAGGCGCAGGGCAGCTCCATGCGCATCGCGCGCTGCCTGATCCTCACGGAGCCGCCCTCCATCGACGCCAACGAGATCACCGACAAGGGCTACCTGAACCAGCGCGCGGTGCTGACCAAGCGCGCCGCGCTGGTCGAGCGGCTGCAAGCCGAGACGGCGGCTGACGATGTGATCGTGGTTGCCTGACCGATGGGAGTGATATGGGCGATTGCTGTCATCCCGGTGCTTGTCACCGGGATCCATCTATCGGCTGCTGCGACGTTCGCGGATGGCTGGATACCGGGGACAAGCCCCGGTATGACAATCGAGCTGGATGAAACTGAGAAACCGCCGAGCCCGAGATGAGCGACACAGAGCACGCGCAGACCATCATCTACGAGGACATCTGGCTTCTGGGCGGCGCGCGCACGCCGTTCGCCGATTTCAACGGCACGCTGCGCGATGTTTCCGCCACCGACCTCGGCATCAAGGCCGCGCGCGAGGCGCTGAAGGCGACGAGACGAGCGCCGGACAAGATCGATGCGGTGGTGGCGGCGTCGGTGGCGCAGACGAGCTTCGATGCGTTCTTCTCTGCGCGCCACATCGGCCTCTATGCCGGTCTGCCGATCGGCGTGCCGGCGCTGGTGGTGCAGCGGCTGTGCACCTCGGGCTTCGAGGCGATCCTGCAGGCGGCCGATCAGATCGACGCTCGGCAAGTCCGACGCGGTGCTGTGCGTCGGCACCGAATCCATGTCGCGCAATCCGATCGCGTCCTACTCGCATCGGGGCGGCTTCAGGATGGGCCAGGTGGAGTTCAAGGACTTCCTGTGGGAGGCGACGCTGGATACGGCGCCGAAGTCGCGCATGGGCGACACGGCCGAGGAGCTGGCCAAGCGCTACCAGATCACGCGCGAGGACACGGATGCCTTCGCCGCCACCAGCTTCGACCGGGCGATGCAAGGCGCGCGAGGCGGGCTACTTCAAGGGCGAAGTGGTGCCGGTCGTCGCCGAGCAGTTCGAGCGCGAGGGCTACCAGACGCGCGAGATCAGGCTGCCCCGCGGGGTGAAGGCGCTGGACGCCGACGACGCATCCGCGGCCGACTCCGCTGGAAGCGCTCAAGGCGCTCAAGCCCGCGTTCAAGGGTGTGCAGACGGGCGGCAACAGCTCGGCCATCGTCGACGGCGCGGCCGCCGTCGTGGTGGCGCAACGGCAAAGATAACGGCGATGCGAAGCCGCTCGCCCGCATCGTCGCCGGGCGCCACGGTCGGCGTGCCGCCGGAGATCATGGGGATCGGGCCGGCGCCGGCCATCCGCGCCGTGCTGGACAAGGCCGGCCTGAAGCTGGAGCGACATCGACCGCTTCGAGATCAACGAGGCGTTCGGCGCGCAGTACATCGCCGTGGAGCGCGAGCTGGGACTCGACCGCGCCAAGGTCAACGTCAACGGCGGCGCCATCGCCATCGGCCATCCGCTGGGCGCCACGGGCATCCGCTGCACGCTGACGGTGGCGCGCGAGCTGCAGCGCTGCAGGCGGCCGCTACGGCATCGCCACGGCCTGCGCCGGCGGCGGCCAGGGCGTCGCGATCCTGGTGGAGAACCCCGATGCGGCTTGATGCAGCTCGCGTCATCCTGGGCTCGTGCCCAGGATCCCGCCGATCCATGCGAACGCCGTGAGCAGGCTGCACGATCGATCCCGGATGGCAGGCGCCGGCGAGGCAAGGGCGGAGCCCGCATGCTGACCAACACCAGGACGATCCGCGTGCAGTGGGGCGACTGCGATCCGGCCGGCATCGTGTTCTATCCGCGCTATTTCGAATGGTTCGACGCCTGCACGATCCTGCTGTTCGAGAAGGCGACGGGCATCACCAAGATCGACATGCTCGCAAAGTACAACGGCGCCGGCCTCGCCCTGCTGGAGGCGCGGGCGAACTTCAAGGTCGCGTCGCACTACGGCGAGGACATCGACATCGAGACGCAGGTGACCGAGTTCCGCCGCTCGTGCTTCTTCGTGCGCCACACGGTGACCAAAGGGCGGCGTGCTGGCGCTCGAAGGCTTCGAGACGCGGCTGTGGACCATGCGCGATCCGGCCGATCCCAAGAGCTCAAGTCGGCGACCATGCCGGCCGAGATCATCGAGGCTTTCGAGAACGGGGATGCGATGGGACGGCGCCCAATGGGATGCCGCGCTGATCGACGTAGCCAACGGGCGAACGCGCCGAACTAGATTGCCGACCCAACGAACACGGATACGGGAAAGAGTCGAGAGGAGTGACGCTCATGTCCCGGACACGCCCCCTATCGCGCCGACGAGGTCGGCAGCCTGCTGCGCACCGCGCCGCTGAAGGAAGCCCGCGCCAAGCGCGAGAAGGGCGAGATCACGCCCGCGCAGCTCAAGGCGGTCGAGGACGAGGAGATCAAGAAGATCATCGGCAAGCAGGAGGAGCGTGGGCCTGCAGCTCGCCACCGACGGCGAGTTCCGCCGCTCCTGGTGGCACTTCGATTTCTTCTGGCACCTGACGGGCTGCGAGCGCGTGACGACCGCGCAGGGCATCCAGTTCCACGGCGTGCAGACCAAGGCCGAGAGCCTGAAGGTGACGGGCAAGCTCGACTTCCCGGCCGATCATCCGATGCTCGAGCACTTCAAGTTCCTGAAGGCCAACACCAAGGTGACGCCGAAGATGACGATCCCGTCGCCGTCGGTGATGCACTTCCGCGGCGGCCGTGCGGCCATCGCCAAGGACGTCTATCCGGAGATGGGCGCCTACTTCGAGGATCTCGGCAAGCTCTACGGCAAGGCCATCAAGGCGTTCTACGACGCCGGCTGCCGCTACCTGCAGCTCGACGACACGGTGTGGGCCTACCTGTGCTCGGAAAAGGAGCAGGCACAGGCGCGCGAGCGCGGCGAGGACGCCGACAAGCTGGCCGGCATCTACGCCGGCGTCATCAACACGGCGCTCGAAGTCGAAGCCGGCCGACATGATGATCACCACCCACGTGTGCCGCGGCAACTTCCGCTCCACGTGGATCTCGGAAGGCGGCTACGAGCCGGTGGCCGAGCTGCTGCTCGGCGGCGTCGACTACGACGGCTATTTCCTGGAATACGACAGCGACCGCGCCGGCGGCCTGGAGCCGCTGCGCTTCCTGCCCAAGGGCAAGAAGCGCGTGGTGGTCGGCCTCGTCACGTCCAAGACCGGCGAGCTGGAGAAGAAGGACGACATCAAGCGCCGCCTCGACGAAGCGGGCAAGTACGCCCCGATCGATCAGCTCTGCCTGTCGCCCGCAGTGCGGCTTTGCCAGCACCGAGGAAGGCAACGTGCTGACCGAGGACCAGCAGTGGGCCAAGCTCAAGATGATCGTCGATATCTCGAAAGAGGTCTGGAAGAATTAGAACGTGCAGGGCCAGGCCGGGCTCATCGCAATGTCCGGCTTGGCCCGATGTCTTCCATCATAGCCGTGCCGCGGCCACCTCGGCCTCCGACCGCCGCTGCTCCATCGCTCCGCTGATTCTTCGCCCGATACTCGGCCAGCACCTCCGGAGGTGCGGTCTCGGGACGCCCGGCGTTGAATGGCGGCGCCGGTGCATATTCCAGCGAGAGCTGGATCATCTGTGCCGTGGCGTCGCCCGCGACCTCGGCGATGACGGCAAGCGAAAAGTCGATGCCCGCGGTCACGCCCCCGCCGGTGATGGTGTTGCCGTCCTTCACGACGCGGCCCGCATCGGGAATTGCGCCGAACAGCGGCAGCAGATCGCGCCAGGCCCAATGGCAGGCAGCGCGCTTGCCCTTGAGCAGGCCGGCGGCGCCGAGGATCAGGGATCCCGTGCAGACCGATGTGACGTAGCGCGCACTGGACGCCAACCGCTTCAGCTCGGCGATGTAGGCGGCATCCTGGGCGACCTTGGTGGCGCCGCCGCCGCCGGGCACGCAGATGAGATCGCAAGCCGGGATGCTCGCGAGCGGCACCGTGTTGGCGAAGGTCAGACCTTCGGCGACGACCGGGCCGCCGGTGGTGCTGGCGACGATGGTCTCGGTGTTGGGCATGCGGCTGAGGAACTGGTGCGGCCCGGTGAAGTCCAGCTGCGTCATTCCCGTGAAGATGGGGAAGACCATTCGGAATGGCGTGTCGGGCATCGTCGATCTCCTGTGTTGACAAGCCATCTTCCGACAACTAGCGTTTGTCTGAAATGACAAGCTTCCCTCGATTCATGCCATGCGCCGCTCCATCGCTCTCCTGATCTTCGAGAAGTTCCAGCTGCTGGATGCGGCGGGCCCCATCTGCCGCCTTCGAAATGCCGATGCGTGGCACCTCGCCCACGCCCTACGATCTCAAAGTCGTTGCCGCTGCACCGGGGCTGGTTGTCAGCTCCTCGGGTGTGGCGATGCAGGCCGCCGCGTTCCGCAACGGCATGGCGCTCGACACCCTGATCGTGGCGGGCGGACGCGGGTCGGAAGCTGCCGCGGCCTGTCGCAAGACGCTTGCCTTCGTCAAAGCGCAGGCCGCCAAGGCGCGGCGAGTTTGCAGCGTTTGCTCGGGTGCCTATGTGCTTGGCGCAGCCGGCGTCCTCGATGGCCGGCGCGCGACCACGCACTGGGGCCGCTCCAGCCACTTTGCCAAAATGTTTCCGACGGTGAACCTCGATCCCGACCGCATCTACACCCGCGACGGCAAGTTCTGGACATCGGCGGGCATTACGGCGGGTATCGACCTGGCGCTTGCGCTGATCGGGGACGACCTGGGAGAGCGCGTGGCCAAGCGCGTGGCGCAGGAGCTGGTCGTCTACCACCGGCGGCCGGGCGGCCAGTCGCAGTTCTCGGCGCTGCTGGAGATGGAGCAGGCCGACGGGCGCTTCACCGACCTGGTGACATGGGTTCGCGAGAATATCGCCAAGCCGCTGCCGGTCGAGCGGCTGGCTGAGCAGGGTCAACATGAGCCCGCGCAACTTCGCGCGCGCGTTCACGGCCGAAACGGGCACGACGCCCGCCAAGGCCGTTGAACGGATGCGGCTCGAGGTTGCCCGCGAGAGGATCGAGACCGGGACCAGCCCGATCGAACACATCGCGGAGACCACCGGCTTTCACGATCCAGAGCGCATGCGCCGGGCTTTTCTGCGATCATTCGGCCAGCCGCCGCAGGCTTTGCGCCGCTTGGCGCGGCCGGTCTAGGAACACGAGATGCCGCAAGTCGCCGTCAGCATCGAGAAGGGGCTCGGCCCGGAGGGACGGTCGCCGTCGTGCGGCTGGACCGTGGCGACAGGATCAATGCGCTGTCGCCGGCCGTGATGCGCGAGTTGCGGGCGGCGGCGCTTTCGTTCGAGGACGATACCGCCACCTCGGTGGTCATTCTCACCGGCAACGCGCACGTCTTTTCCGCGGGCTTCGACCTGAAGGACGCCGAGGGCAAGCGCACGCGGAGATGGGCCTCGGCGAACGGCGCGCGGCGCTGCGCATCGGCCCGCGCATGTGCCGGGCGTGGTGGGAGATGGAGCAGGTGACGATTGCCGTCATCGAGGGCCGTGCATCGGCGGCGGCGTGGCGCTGGCGGCGTCGCTCGATTTTCGCTTCTGCGGGACGGGCGCGCACTTTCGCATTCCCGAGGTCGCGCTCGGCATGAACATGAGCTGGGGCTCACTGCCGCGGCTGCTGGCGCTGATGGGGCCGGCGCGCACCAAGCAGGCGGTGATCCTGGCGGAGGATCGCATCAGTTCGGCCGACGCGAAGGAGTGGGGGCTGGTGGAAAAGGTGGTGCCGGACGGTCAGGTACTCACGGAGGCGATGGCGTTCGCCGAGCGCATCGCGGCGCTGCCGCCGATCCCGGTGTCGATGGTGAAGACCAGCGTCAACCGGCTGTCGGGCGCGCTCGATGATCTCGCCGCGCACATGGATGGCGACCAGTTCGCGCTGGCGAGCCTCACCGAGGATCATCGAGGAAGGGGTCGGCGCCTTCCTGCAGCGGCGCAAGCCGCGCTTCCGCGGGCGCTAGGCCGATCAGATATTCGAATCTTCCGCGTCGTGAGCGTGGGCGATGGCCTGGCGGAGCTTCTTGTCGAGCTTGTCGCGCGTCAGGATCACTTTCTGCGCATGCACTTCCGCGACGGCATCGAGCGGGACGTAGAAGTCGCCGGCATTCTCGACGTAGACGACGATCTCCTGCCGGCCACTGGGTGCGACCTGGCGCACCGCGCCGAAGGTCTTGTCGTGATCGGACAGGAACACCTCGAAGCCTTCCTGGATCTTGTCGCGCATCGCGTGCTCCTCAGATTTGCTTCAGCCGGCGGCCGGCACCTTGTGCATCTGGCCCGCCACCGCGCGCACCTTGCGCGGGGCTGCCAGCCAGACGGCAAGCGCCGAGATGAGGCTGGCGGCAACGCCGATCCAGAAGGCGAGCGTATAGTTGCCGTAGGCGTCGAACAATACACCCGTGAGCCAGGGCCCTGCTGCGCCGCCCGTAATCGCAACCAGCATCACCGTGCCGAAGATGGTGCCGTAGTGCCTGCCCTGGAAAATCTCGGCCACGATGGCGGCAAAGACGGAGGTCACGCCGTAGCCGAGTACGCCCTGGGCGATCACCATCAGGTAGAGGAGCACGGGGCTGGGGACCGCCTGCAGTGCCAGCAGCAGGAGATAGCAGGTGGCAAAGCCCGCCATGCCCGCGGCCCATACCCATTCGCGGCCGATGCGGTCGGAGATGTGGCCCAGCGCGATCTGGCCAGGGATGCCGACGAGGCTGACGAAGCCGAGTGCCCAGGCGGCCAGCGTCGGGCTGAAGCCGATCTCGATGAGGTATTTTGTCTGGTGCACCTGGACCGCGTACCAGGCGTAGAGACCGAGGAAGTAGCCGATGGCGATCCACCAGAAGCGGGCGGTGCGCATGGCGCGGCCGAGCGTCCAGTCGATGGCGGCCCAGGCTGGATCGACAACATTGGACGGTTTCGGTGCGGCGGAAGCTTCGGGCGCCGCATCGCCGTCGGGCAGGAGGCCGATGTCCTCGGGGCGCTTGCGCAGGAGCAGGTTGATGGGTGCCAGGAGAACGAGGGCGAGCAGGCCGAGTGTCCAGCACGCCGTGCGCCAGCCGTAGGTCTCGATGGCAAACTGCATCGCCGGGAACAGGATGATGGAGCCGACACCCACGCCGGCAAAGGCGATGCCGGTGGCAAGGCCGCGCTTGCGCACGAACCAGTTCGGCAGGAACAGCGACTGGCCGGAGTAGCCGAGGCAGACGCTTCCCGCCGCCGAGGAGGACGCCGAGCGTGGCGTAAAGATGCCAGACTTCCGTCGTCAGCGGCGCGAGCAGCAGTCCGGCGGCGAGCAGGACGACGCCCATCTCCATGACGAGACGGGGACCGGCGCGATCCATGAGGCGGCCGATCAGCGGGCTCATGAAGGCGGAGAGCAGGAAGCCGAAGGAGAAGGCGCCCGCGGTGAGGCCGCGATCCCAGCGGAACTCTTCCAGGATCGGCGGGAACAGCAGCGAGAAGGCCGTGCGCGCGTTGACGCCGATCGCCATCGACACGAACACGACGCCGACGATCACCCAGCCGTAGTAGAAGGGGAGGCGCATTGGTGACCTTGGGCCTTGCACGCTGTCAACCCGGCACTCGTTGCCGGGATCCAGGCATCAACGAACGAACGCTGGTGCAAGCTGAGAGATGGATCCCGGGCACGAGGCCCGGGATGACAACGTGTGTTTGCGGAATTGCCACGTAGGCTATAGCGACTTCCCCGCGAGCCAGCCATGACCTCGCGCGTAAAGGGCCTGCACCTCGGGGCCTTTGAGGCCGGGCATGTCGGGCTTCACCTTGAAGCCGATGTCGGTTTGCAGGTAGGCGAGGTGGCGGTAGCCCTCGGGGAAGCGCTCAAGCAGAGCCTTGTCGAGTGAGAGCTTCGCGGCCGGGTCGACGGGGTCCATGCGGTCCTTCTCGTAGATGGGCTGGCGCAGAACCACGCCCCAGCGGCCGTCGCGCTTCTCGAGGAAGTCGTAGAAGCGGCCGGTGCAGACGACGTCGACCAGCACGTCGTGCACGAGGGCGCGCTGGGAGATGGTCATCTTGGTTTGTGCGATGGCGCGGTTGCCGGCGAGGTCGGCGGAGTGGCCGCCGAGGAAGTGCGAGGATGTTCACGCCCTTCTCGAAGCCGGACTTGCTGACGGCGATGAACTCGTCGGCCGTGCCCTGGAACCAGGTGGCCATCATGCGGCCGTCGTCGTGCCAGACGGTGCGGAAACGTTCCCAGTCGCCGGCATCGCGCCACACCACCCAGTTTTCCACCAGCGTGCGGATGGCCAGCCGGTCGAGCAGCGCCTGTTCCATCATTCCTCCATTCGCCCAGTCAGCAGGATTCCGGCTTGGTCAGCGACGGAAGCATCTGGCGTCATCCGTCCTGCATTCCAATATTAGGCCCAAGTCGTGGGCCATATAGCCTTTTTAGTTCGATAAGACATTGCATCGTTTGCGGAGGCGGTTATGCGCACTTCGATTGCTTTGATTTTTTGCTGTGTCGCGCTGCTTACTGGCGACGCCTGCGCACGCCGACAAACGCGTGGCGCTCGTGATCGGCAATTCCGCCTACCAGCACACGGCGGAGCTGCACAATCCGAAGAACGATGCGGCCGACATGGCCGTCGCCCTGCGGCGGCTCGGCTTCGAGGTGCTGGACGGCCGCGATCTCGACAAGCGCGGCATGGAGCGGCTGATCCGCCAGTTCGGCCTGAAGCTGTCCGGCGCCGACCTCGCGCTGTTCTTCTATGCCGGCCACGGCGTGCAGCTCGGCGGGCAGAACTACCTGCGTGCCGGTCGATGCGCGGCTGGCCAGCGAGGGCGACGCCGATTTCGAGACGATCGGCGCTCGACCTGGTGCTGAAGCAGATGGAGCGCGAGGCCAAGACGAGCATCGTGCTGCTGGACGCCTGCCGCGACAATCCGCTCGCGCGCAACCTGGCGCGCAACATGGGCACGCGCTCGGCGCAGATCGGCCAGGGGCTGGCCGAGGTGAAGACCGGCGTCGGCACGCTGATCGGCTATTCGACGCAGCCCGGCAACGTGGCGCTCGACGGCGCCGACCGCAACTCACCCTACGCGGAGGCGCTGCTGCGGCACATCGAGGTGCCGGGCAGGGATATCAGCGGCGTGCTGATTGCCGTGCGCAATGACGTGCTGAAGGCAACCGACGGCAGGCAGGTGCCGTGGGAGCACACGTCGCTCACCGGGCAGGTTTATCTGAAGCTCGACGCCCCAAGCCCGACGCCGTCGCCGGCACCGCAGATGCCGAACTACGATCGGGAGCTGGAGATCTCCTTCTGGAACACGGTGAAGGACAGCAAGTCGCCGGCGATCATCGAGACCTACCTGCAGCGCTATCCCGACAGGGGACGTTCGCGGGCCTTGCCCGCGCGCATGATCCAGGAGCATGGGCCGGGTCGCGGCGCTGCCGCCGGCAGGGGCTGCGATGCAGGTGCCGCCGCTGCAGGCCGCCACGCCGGACCTCGCGCGGTCGCTGCAGACCGAGCTGCAGCGGGTGGGCTGCTATCCGGGAGCTGTCGACGGCAACTGGGGAGGCCGAACGAAGGCGGCGCTCGAAGCAGTTCGCGAGCCGCACGAGCTCGAACCTGTCGCACCGACGAGCCGTACCAGGCCGCGCTCGATGCGGTCAAAGGCGCGGCAAGACCGCGTCTGCCCGCTCGAGTGCGGCGCCGGCACAGGTCGAGACGAACGGCAAGTGCGTCGCCACGGCCGGCGCCGCGCGACCGCGCAGGTCCGAAAGTCTGCAGAAGGCGGCAAGCGAGCGCCGGCCGACAGGAGGCCGAAGGGACAAGGGCATGTGCTGGGCGCGCGACGGACCGCGTGACCATCGATCGTGCCCTGCAGCGATTCCCGCGCTCGTTCACGAAGGCTTATTGAGCTTCGACTGAAGCTGCGCCGAAATGACAACGCCCCGGCCTTGCGGCCGGGGCGTCGTTGATCGTTGCGTCTTCGAGCTACGGCGCGGACCTCAGTGGACGCTGGCGATCTCCAGCTCATCGCCCATCGCGTGGCCGACGGCGGCCTGGTGGCTGTCGGTCAGCACCAGCGGCGTGCCGTCGGCGGCGTGGAGGGCGAAGAGGTCGATGCCGGTCGGCAGACCCTCGACGGCCGGGAAACAGCTCCTTGGCCTCGTCGTGGGTCATCGTCTTGATGTAGGCCACCTTGCCGCCGCCCAGCTGGGCGAGATCGGTCATGCTCATCAGCGGTACAGTCAGCGGCGCTTTCCGCTTAACGGAGTTCCTGCTGTTCTTTTCCACGACGCTCACTCCTTCTCAGTCGGGGATTGCACGGGTCCCCTTTGCTGCGGCGGCCTGTTGGGCTCGCCGGATTCTCAGCCGGTCACATCATCCGCGATTCGCGACCGGAAACTGTTGCGTAGGGCTCACACTCCTGACTTGATCTGCACGGTGCGTACCGATGCGTTCGGGCTCCCGGCGCACGAGGTCGATCGACAGCATTCCATCACTCAACTCCGCAGCCTTCACCTCGATCCCTTCGGCCAAGACAAAGGTACGAACGAATTGCCGCGCCGCAATGCCGCGATAGATGTATTGGCGCGCCTTGTCGTCCTCCTGCCGGCCGCGGACGACCAACTGGTTGTCCTCGATCGTGATCTGGAGCTGGTCGCGCTTGAACCCGGCGACCGCGAGCGTGATGCGCAGGGTATCGACGGCGGGGGAGCCGTTCGCCTGCTTCGAGGTCGAGATGCGCTCGATGTTGTAGGGGGGATAGCCTTCGCCGCCCTTGCCGGCCCGGTCGATGAGCCGCTCGATTTCCTCGAAGCCCAGCAGGAGCGGGTTCGACAGCAGAGACAGGCGCGTCATTGCAAAGCCCTCCTGGAGCGGCTTCCTTGCAACCTTCCGGTTTGCGGTGCCGTTGCGGCCCCCGCTCACCTGGCCCGTTTCCGGCGCCGGTTGCGTTCGCCCGGGGAATATGGTGTTCAACGCGGGCACCTTCAAGAACAGGTCTAGAACGGTAACGGCGCCAATGGCTTCCCTGCTTGGCGATTGGAGCACGGTTGCGCTCGTGCTGGCGGGCGCGTTCGTGGGCGGCTTCGTCAATGGATTGACGGGGTTCGGAACCGCGCTCTCCGGCCTGCCGATGTGGCTGCAGGCGCTGGAGCCGCGGGTCGCGGCCCAGCTTGCCTCCGCATGCTCGGTCGTCGGCCACCTGGCGACGATCAAGGAGGTCTGGCGCGAGGCGGACTGGCGGCGGATGGCGCCGATGCTGATTGCCGGGCTCCTGGGCGTGCCGATCGGCACCTCGCTGCTGCCGCTGGTGAGCCTTGCCACGTTCAAGCTCGCGGTCGGTATCGTACTGGTCGCCTACTGCTCCTTCATGCTGCTTGCGGCGGGGCGGATACGGGTCGAAGGGCGGCGGGCGCGGTGTCGAGGCCGTCGTGGGCTTTGCGGCGGCATACTCGGCGGGCTCGCCGCGCTGTCGGGCGTGCTGCCGACGGTGTGGGCGTCGCTGAAGGGCTGGTCCAAGGCACGAGCGGCGTGCATTCTTCCAGATCTTCAACTTCACGGTGTTGACGGCGATGCTGGCCGCCAGCCTCGTGCAGGGCATGGTCGAGAGCAAATCCGTAGCCGCCCTGGCGATCGCGATTCCGGGCACGCTGACCGGCAATTGGGTGGGCGTTGCGGTCTACCGCCGGCTCGACGATCTGCGCTTCGACCAGATCGTGCTCGCCGTGCTGCTGCTTTCCGGGATCGGTCTCATCTGGTCCAGCCTGTGAGTTCGCGTCATATTGCGGGCCGTTTCGAAGCGAAGATCGCACCGGGGCCGGCAGGTTGGGCGCGGCGGGCGGCGTCAATGCAGGGAGGTTTCATGCAAGCTGTTTCATGGAGAATGCCGGTGTTGGCCGGCCTGGCGCTCGGACTGATTGCAGTCGCGATGGTGCCCGCCAGCGTCCCTGCCCAGGAAGCCAAGACGGACCCTGCCGCAGCACCGCCGGAGACCGAGGAGGAAAAGAAGGAGAAGGAAGGCCGCCGCAAGTGCGCGGCCGACATCTGCTCCACCCTTCACAACAAGAAGCCGTCCGAAGGTCAGGTGAGCTGCGATATCCGCAAGACGTGGCGCAAGGAGGCGCTGACAAAGGTACTCCAGCGCGGAAAGGTGTCCTGGCCCTGGGGCGACACGCGCTGCGCGTCCGACCTCAAGCTCGATCGCGCCACGCTGATAAAGGCGATGTCCGAACCGCAGTTCGAGGTGCAGCTCGACACCTACGCGGTGCGCTGCACGATCGAGAGCGGGGGCGAGAAAGCCGAGAAGTACGAGGTGACCACGGAGCTTCGTCCGAAGGTGACGTTCAAGGACGGAAAGGCGGTCAAGGCCAGTTTGAACTGGGGCAAGCTCGAAGCGCCCACGCTCGCCAAGAGCGCGCTTTGGTCGATCACCGCGGCCGACAACACGTTCGGCCTGCTGCAGAGCATTGCGGTTGAGGACATCAACGAGTTCATCACCACCAAGTGCATGGAGGTGAAGGAGCAGTGGCAGGGGAAATAGGAGGGCCACCAGCCCGCGTGCGCGCGGCGGATCGGCGCTCCGGCCTGCCGGCTCCCAGGCGTGAGCCATGAATACGACGCTCCTCCTGCTCCTGAGCGGTGTCCTGATCGGCACCGGCATCGCCCTGATCTGGCGTGACGCGCACAAGAAGCGGCGCGCGGCCTTCGTCATGCAGCGCGATGCGCAGGGCGAGTCGCCGGCGCAAGACGATGTGGAGATCACCATCTCGCGGCCGGGGCAGAAGGAAGCCGGCGCCCCGGAGACACCTGCACGCATGTCCGGCAAGCGCGCGGCCGAGCCGGCGCCGGTGGAGAGCCTCCCCGAGGTCATGCTGGATGCACGCACCGTCACGCTGCGCTGGGAGTCGCTGCAGTCGGTGTTTGCCGACGCGCTGCGGCAGGTGAACCTGGTGCTCGCGGCCGCGGGCATTGAAATCGGACCGCCGGGGTCGCCCTCGCGCAGCATCAACGGCGGATATGGCGCCAACTACCGGCTGCTCATTGCCGGCGAGAATGCCGGCTCGCTGCGCGTGCAGGTGACGGTGCACGACCAGGTGCAGGCGCGCGTCAAATCGCACGGCAGGGAGGCAGCGGCGATCAACGCGAGTTCGAGCGCGCCGGCGCAGGCGCTGGGCTCCGGCCGCGCCAGCGACCTGTTGTCGGAGGCGCTGAAGCCGGCGGCGGCTTTTGCCCTCGGCAAGCCCGCGGTGGCCGATCCGGAGCAGCAGGCCAGCGGCGAGGCCTGGCAGGCGGTGCATCCCATCGTCGTCTCGGCGCTGGATGCTGCCGGCGGTGCGCTGTCGCAGGCGGGCTCGCGCTTCGTGACGCTGGAGCCGCCGTCGTGGAATGCGGAGGCGCGACGGCATCGCATGACGGTCGGCATCCAGGTGCGGCAGAGCGAAGTGGCGCGCATGCATATCGAGCGCGTCGCGTCCGAGATGGAAGTGGCGGTCGGCCTTCCCGACGCGAGCCTGATGCAGCTCGGCCGGCGGCGGCGCCTCGCCATCGACGGCATGACGACGCATGCGCTGGCGGAGCTGATCGCGAGCTGCGCGTGGCCGGCCATTTCCCACCACACGGAAACGCAGCGCGCGCGCTAGCGGCTACGCCAAGAGCGCCCGCCGTGGCACCGCGCCGAGCAGGGAGCGGTAGACGTTGCGCAGCGTCTCGCTGACGTGCGCGTCGGTATAGCCCTGCAGCACGCGCAGGCGCGCGGCGGCGCCCATGCGGGCGCGCAAGCCGGCGTCACGCGCGAGCCGCTCCAGGGCTTCGGCGAGCGCGGCGGGATCGGAGGCCGGCACCACGAGGCCCTCCACCTCGTCGCGCACAAAGCCGTGCCCGCCCACCATGTCGCTGGCGATGAGGGGGCGACCGCAAGCGGCGGCTTCCAGCAGCGGTCGCGGCAACCCCTGGCGCACCGGCGCGGCGCACACAAAGAAATCGGCGCGGCGCCACAGCTCGCGCACGTCGGAGGGCGGAGGCTGCATGCGGACGCCCGGATGCTGCATCCATTGCGCGAATGCGGCGTAGGCGATGCCGTCGACCTCCTCGGGCTCCGGCTCTCCATGCAGCTCCAGGCGGAGGCGTACGCCCTTCGCCCAGGCGCGATCGAAGGCTTGCATGAGATCTGCAACGCCGGTTGCGCGCGTCAGCGGCCCGACGAAGGCGGCGACCGGCATCTCGTTCTGCGGCGGCGGGAGGACCGGATAGTGGTCGATGTCGATGCCCGTGCCGCCGACGAGGGCAAAGCGCGGGCCGGGATCGATGCCGCCGTCGCGGAGCAAGGCGAGATCCTGCTCGCTCTCGGTCAGCAGGAAAGTGGATGGCTTGGCGGCGAGCGAGCCGATCACCTTGAAGGCGAGGTTGCGGTGCAGCCATCCGAAACTGCCGCTCGCCGCTTCGAGCGCGCCGAGGTCGGGGAGGTGCAGGACGGCATGGCGCGGCTTGATGAGCTTCACGGCCATGCTGCCCAGCGCAGCCGTCTTCAGGCCGAAGAAGTGGACGGCGTCCGGTTCCTCGTCCTCGATGATGCGCGCGAGTCGCCAGGCGGTGACGGATTTCCTGGGTCAGGGCGGTGCCGAAGGCGCGGCAGTCGAAATCGATGACGCGCGGCCCGAGGCCTTCCAGCTCATCCATGCGGCCCGAGGATGCGGTGATGACGACGACCTCGCGCGCGACCTCGCCGAGTACGCGGAGGATGGTGCGGCAGTGACCGAGAACGGTGGCGTCGGTGGCGGCGACGAGAATGATCTTGCCGGTCAGAGCCAGGAAAGGGTCGGGCCTGGCGCCCCGGGACCCTGCTGCTTCCTCACCGCTCATGCTGCTCATGGGGCCGCGCGCTCACAGCGTCGAAGGCGCGGACGTTACCACCGCGAGGGGCCGCCGACAGGGATGACGCAGGCCCATCCACAGACGAGAGGAGCGCCGCCTCCGTTGTGAGAGCCAAAGGCGCGTGCCATGCTGGGCACGGGGAAGCGTCGTCAAACTGCGCCGCAAAGGGCCGGAACAGCGAGGGAGCAGGCATGCGTTTCGGGATTTTCTACGAGCATCAGCTGCCGCGGCCCTGGACCGAGGGCAGCGAGCTGAAGCTGTTCCAGGAGGCGCTGGACCAGGTGCAGCTGGCCGACAAGCTCGGCATCGATTTCGCCTGGGAGGTGGAGCACCACTTCCTGGAGGAATATTCGCACTCCTCCGCGCCCGAGGTGTTTCTCGCGGCCTGCTCGCAGCGGACGAAGAAGATCAGGCTCGGCCACGGCATCGTGCTGATGCCGCCCAACTACAATCATCCCGCGCGGGTCGCCGAGCGCATCGCCACGCTCGATCTCGTCTCGAAGGGCCGCGTGGAGTGGGGCACGGGACAGGGCGCGTCGGCGGCGGAGCTCGGCGGCTTCCGCATCCATCCCGACGAGCGGCACGCCATGTGGCTGGAGGCGGTGACGGAAGCCGCCAACATGCTGGTGATGAACCCTTACCCCGGCTACGAGGGCAAATATTTCTCCATGCCGTGCCGCAACCTCGTGCCGAAGTCGGTGCAGAAGCCGCATCCGCCGTTGTGGGTCGCCTGCTCCAAGCGCGAGACGATCCACCAGGCGGCGCGGCACGGCGTCGGCGCGCTCACCTTCGCCTTCGTCGACCAGAGCGAGGCGATCAAGTGGATCGGCGAGTACTACGACATCATCAAGTCGGAGGAGTGCGTGCCGATCGGGCACACGGTGAACGCCAACATCGCCATGGTCGCGGGCTTCTCCTGCCATGCCGATGAGGAGGAGGCACGCAAGCGCGGGCTCGATGGCTTCCGCTTCTTCGGCTACGCGCTCGGCCACCACTACATCTTCGGCGAGCACACGCCTGGTCGTACCGATATCTGGGCCAACTTCGAGAAGGCGCGCGACCTGATGCCCGTCACGCCGGGCGCCGGCGGCATCGGCACGCCGGAGCAGGTGCAGGCCAATATGCTCCGCTTCGAGGAGGCGGGGCTCGACCAGGTGATCTTCCTGCAGCAGGGCGGCAAGAACGAGCACGGCCATATCTGCGAGTCGCTGGAGCTGTTCGCCAAGGCGGTGATGCCGGGCTTCAAGAAGCGGCACGCCGCGCGCGAGAAGAAGAAAGCCAAGGAGCTGGCGCCCTACATCGAGCGGGCGCTGGCGCGCAAGCAGCGGCGACCGGCGCTGGCTGACAAGGACATCCCGTCCATCCTGGCGCTGGGCCAGCAGCGGGCGCGCGAGGAGTTCGGCCGACGGCAAGACGGTGAATTTCGGCCGCGGCGGCGAGATGCAGGTGCCGATCGAGGACCCGCTGAAGAAGGTGGCGGGTTAGCCGGGTCCGGCGACAGGCTTGAGGCCAAGTCGGGAAGCCAAACTCGTTCTGTCATCCCGGAACTCGTCCCGGGGCTCCATCTCTCCGCTTGCTCCGGCGTTGGCGGCACGCTGGATCCCGGCAACAAGTGCCGGGATGACCGTCATGCCGGAACCCTGAACAGCATTCGGGCATCCGGACGGGGGGCTGTGACCGGATGCCCGAGAAGAGCGGGGCGAGGGAGGCATTGCCGCCCCGACCCTTCAGTAACGCGCCGGGTAGGCGCGATCCGTCGCTATCCGCGGTCGGCGAAACGGCGGCCGTGGTGGCGGCCCTGCCGCCCGAGGACGACGTTGGCTACGGCCTTCTGCTCCTCGCTGAAGGAGGCGTACAGCGGGCGCAGGGTCTCGGCGTAGTCCTTCATCTGCGCGGCCCGCTCGGTCATCCGCTGGCTCGCACGGTCGAGGCG
Source organism: uncultured Alphaproteobacteria bacterium (assembly GCA_963782855.1). GTDB lineage: Bacteria > Pseudomonadota > Alphaproteobacteria > Rhizobiales > Hyphomicrobiaceae > AWTP1-13. The sequence goes on from CAWALW010000020.1 coordinate 59,711, forward strand.
GTCAGGCAGGGCGGGGCGGCTGGCGCGGCGCTCGTCGCGGCTCATGCCGCGGCGCTCGCCGAATTTCTGCCGTCGCTCCTCACGCGCCTGTTGGCGCGTGGTGACGTTGGCGCGCATCTTGGCTTCCACCGGCTCCCACAGCTTGAGCTGCTCAGGCGTGAGCTTGAGCGAAGCCTTGATCATGGCGAAGCGGCCATCGAGCAGGCTGGCGCGCACCTCCGGCGAGGGACCGCGGGGTTGGGCGGACGGTTGGTCGCCCCTCGTCTGCGCCACGACGGCAGCGACGGGGAGCGCGGCGACCAGCAGGGCTGGGATCGCGAATTTGGCTAGACGGTTCATGGGACTCCTCTTGGGATGGCCTTGGGCAGTGATCGGTGAGAGAACGGTGGCTTGGGCACCGGCCCGTCGCCGCCGCACGGTTACGATGCGTTCATGCTGGGGCGTTGGCGAGGATGGGGGCGGCCCCTCCCCCTCGAGGGGGGAGGGCGGAGCGCCATCGGACTTAGCCCCGCCATCACTACCGCAATCTATGGACTCAACAGCGCGGGCTAAGTGATCGATGGCGCGCCGGGTGGGGGTGCGCCTGTCGCAGCGGTTCACTGGCACCCCCACCAGGAACGCCATCGATCACTTAGACCGCCCGTTGCATTCGATCGAAGGCGGTGGACTGTTCGTGGCGGGCCTAAGTCCGTGGCGCTTCCAACCTCCCCCCTCGAGGGGGAGGGGGCGTCTACGGCGCTGTCGGGAGCCCGAGCCCCGCCGGCGAGGGGAGGGGAACGGCCGTGTCCGTCGCTTGGGACGATCACCCGAGGATGCCGGGGAGGTCGAGCTGGTTCGCCTTGGCGCAGGCGATGGCTTCGTCGTAGCCGGCGTCGGCGTGGCGCATGACGCCGGTGGCGGGGTCGTTCCAGAGCACGCGCTCGATGCGGCGGGCGGCGTCCTGCGTGCCGTCGCAGACGATGACCATGCCGGCGTGCTGCGAGTAGCCGATGCCGACGCCGCCGCCGTGATGGAGCGAGACCCAGGTGGCGCCGCTCGCGCAGTTGAGCAGCGCGTTGAGCAGCGGCCAGTCGGAGACGGCGTCGGAGCCGTCGTTCATGGCTTCGGTTTCGCGGTTGGGGCTGGCGACGGAGCCGGAGTCGAGATGATCGCGGCCGATGACGATGGGCGCCTTCAGCTCGCCGTTCGCCACCATCTCGTTGAAGGCGAGGCCGAGGCGATGGCGGTCGCCGAGGCCGACCCAGCAGATGCGCGCGGGCAGGCCCTGGAACTTGATGCGGGCCTTGGCCATGTCGAGCCAGTTGTGCAGGTGCGGATCGTTCGGCATCAGCTCCTTCACCTTGGCGTCGGTGCGGAAGATGTCTTCCGGATCGCCTGAGAGCGCCGCCCAGCGGAACGGGCCGACGCCGCGGCAGAACAGCGGGCGGATGTAGGCCGGCACGAAGCCCGGGAAGTCGAAGGCGTTGGCGACGCCCTCGTCCTTGCGCCATCTGGCGGATGTTGTTGCCGTAGTCGACGGTGGGGATGCCGCGCTTGTGGAAGTCCAGCATGGCTCGCACGTGCTCGGCCATGGATGCCTTGGCGGCCTGCTCGACGCCCTTCGGATCGGAGGCGCGGCGGTTCTCCCAATCGCCGAGCGACCAGCCCTTGGGCAGGTAGCCGTTGATGGGATCGTGCGCCGAGGTCTGGTCGGTGACGAGGTCGGGGCGCACGCCGCGGCGCACGAGCTCGGGAAAGATGTCGGCGGCGTTGCCGAGCAGGCCGACGGAGATCGCCTTCTTCTCCTCGCAGGCCTGCTCGATCATCGCCAGCGCTTCGTCGAGCGTCTTGGCCTGCGTGTCGAGATAGCCGGTGCGCAGGCGCATCTCGATGCGGCTCGGCTGGCATTCGACGGCGAGCATGGAGGCGCCGGCCATGACGGCGGCGAGCGGCTGCGCGCCGCCCATGCCGCCGAGGCCCGCGGTCAGAATCCATTTGCCGGCGAGGCTGCCGCCGTAGTGCTGGCGGCCGGCTTCGACGAAGGTCTCGTAGGTGCCCTGCACGATGCCCTGGCTGCCGATGTAGATCCACGAGCCGGCCGTCATCTGGCCGTACATCATCAGGCCCTTGCGATCGAGCTCGTTGAAGTGCGCCCAGGTCGCCCAGTGCGGCACGAGGTTGGAGTTGGCGATCAGCACGCGCGGCGCGTCGGCGTGCGTGCGGAAGACGCCGACGGGCTTGCCGGACTGCACGAGCAGCGTCTGGTCGGCTTCGAGCTTGCGCAGCGAGGCGACGATGCGGTCGAAGCATTCCCAGTCGCGCGCGGCGCGGCCGATGCCGCCGTAGACGACGAGTTCGTCCGGCTTCTCGGCGACGTCGGGGTCGAGGTTGTTCATGAGCATGCGCAGCGGCGCTTCGGTGAGCCAGCTCTTGGCGGAGATGTCGGTGCCGTGCGGGGCGCGGATCTTGCGGGCGTTGTCGATGCGGGTCATGTGGGTCTCGCTTTGCCGTTCTCGGCGAAGTGCAGGCAGGTTTCGAGGATGGCGCGCAGCGTGGCGCGGATATCGGCGGCGAAGGCGGCATCGAACGGCACGGGCCAGTTGCTTTCGTCCACCGGGCCGACCGGCTCGCGCATGTAGCCGCGGCAGGCGAGTTCCATCTGTACCGCGTGCACGCCCTCGTCCGGCCTGCCGTAGCGGCGGGTGATGTAGCCGCCCTTGAAGCGGCCGTTGATGACGGCGGAGAAGCGGCTGGCGGAGGCGATGGCGGCGATCGGCTCGGCGAGGTCCAGATCGCAGGACGGCGCCGGCGTTGGTGCCGATGTTCATCACCGGCAGCTCGCCGGGGAACAGGCGCGGGATGATGGAGCGGATGGAGTGGCAGTCGTAGAGGGCGACGCGCGCATGCGCGCCGCGCAGGCGGGCGATCTCGGCGGCGAGCGCGGCGTGGTAGGGGGCGAAGTAGGTGGCCTTGCGCCGCTCGATGTCGGCCGCGTCGGGCGCCATGCCGGGCTTCCACAGCGGCTCGCCGTCGAAGGTGGTGGTGGGGACGAGTTCGGTCGTGTTCTGGCCGGGGTAGAGGGAGACGCCGGAGGGGTCGCGGTTGACGTCGATGACGGTGCGGGAGATGGCGGTGTGGATCGTGGTGGCACCCAGCTCGCGCGCGAAAGCGTAGAGCTGGTCGATCCACCAGTCGGCGTCCTTGCGGGCGAGCCACGGAGAGACGCAGCGCGCCTCGATGTCTGAGGGAATGTCGGTGCCGGTGTGCGGGAAGCTGACGATGAGCGGCGCGTCGCGCGGCTCGACGGTGAGCCAGGTGGGGTGGTTGGGCATCAGTGAACTCCGTGCGCTCTCCCTCTCCCCGCCAGCGGGGAGAGGGTCGGGGTGAGGGGCAGCCGCGCGCACATTCCCAGTGGTGAGCTTGTCGAACCACGGCATTGTTTGCTGCGACCGACCTGCAAGCGCCCTTCGACAGGCTCAGGGCGGAGAGGCTGGCACTTGCCGCTGCCCCTCACCCTAACCCTCTCCCCATGAAGGATGGGGAGAGGGGACCGCGGTCACGTGCTGCAACGGTCATCGCTCCCACACCTCCGGCAATTGGATGCCTGCCGCGTTGGTCACTGCGCCGCGAGCGGATGAGGTCGGCGGCGGCGGCGATGTCGGGGGCAAGATAGCGGTCGTCGTCGAGGTGCGGAACCTGCGCACGCAGACAGCGAGCGCACGCGCTCCAGCGGCGCGCTGGAGGCGAGCGGCGCGTGGAAGTCGCAGCCCTGGCAGGCGGCGAGCAACTCGATGGCGAGGATCTGCGTGAGGTTCTCGGCCATCGGCAGCAGGCGGCGCGCGGCGTGCGCGGCCATGGAGACGTGATCCTCCTGGTTGGCGGAGGTGGGGATGGTGTCGATGCTGGCCGGCGCGGCGCGCTGCTTGTTCTCGGCGACGAGGGCGGCGGCCGTCACCTGCGGGATCATGAAGCCGGAGTTGAGGCCGGGCTTGGGCGTGAGGAAGGCCGGCAGGCGCGAGAGGGCCGGATCGACCAGCATGGCGATGCGGCGCTCGGCGAGCGAGCCGATCTCGCAGAGCGCGAGCGCGGTCATGTCGGCGACGAGGGCGACGGGCTCGGCGTGGAAGTTGCCGCCGGAGAGCGAGGCGCCGTCGTCGGCGAAGATCAGCGGATTGTCGGAGACGCCGTTGGCCTCGTCGGCGAGCACGCGGGCGACGTGGCGCAAGGTGTCGAGGACGGCGCCCATCACCTGCGGCTGGCAGCGCAGGCAGTAGGGGTCCTGCACGCGGTCGTCGCCGACGAGATGCGAGGCGCGGATGGCGCTGCCGGCCATCAGGCGGCGCAGGGCGTCGGCGCAGTCGATCTGGCCGCGATGGCGGCGCAGGGCGTGGATGCGGGCATCGAAGGGGGCGTCGGAGCCCTTGGCGGCTTCGGTGGAGAGAACGCCGGTGACCAGGCCGGCCTGCAGTAGATCGGCGGCGGCGAACAGGGCGGCGAGGGCGTGGGCGGTGGAGAACTGGGTGCCGTTGAGCAGCGCGAGGCCTTCCTTGGGGCCGAGCGCCAGCGGCGACAGACCGGCACCGCTCAAGGCTTGCGCGGCGGGCTTGCGCCCAGCCGCCGTGTCGACCTCGCCGACGCCGAGCATGGCGGCGGTCATGTGGGCGAGCGGGGCGAGGTCGCCGGAGGCACCGACGGAACCCTGGCTCGGTACCACCGGGATCAGATCGTGCGCCAGCATGGCTTCGAGGAAGGCGAGCGTTTGCGGCCGCACGCCGGAGGCGCCCTGGCCGAGGCTTGCGAGCTTGAGCGCCATCATCAGGCGCACGATCGAACGCGGGGTCGGCTCGCCGACGCCGGCGGCGTGCGAGAGCACGATGTTGCGCTGGAGGGCGGCGAGGTCGGCGGCCTCGATGCGGACGCTGGCGAGTTTTCCGAAGCCGGTGTTGATGCCGTAGACGGGGTCGCCCCTGGCGATGATGGCGTCCACGGCGCGGGCGCTGGCTTCGACGCGGGCGGTGCAGGCGGGATCGAGGGTGACGGCGGCGCCGTCGTAGATTGCGCGCCATCCGTCCAGGCCGAGCGCCGCGCTGCCGACCTTGATGGGCGAGGCCGCGGCGCTCACTGCCCTCTCCACACGCGGGCGTGCAGCGGATTGAAGCCCATGCGGTAGGGCAGCTCGGCCAGGCGCTCGACATTCCAGATGGCGAGGTCGCAGGACTTGCCGGCTTCGAGCGTGCCGATCTCGGTCTGGCGGCCGAGCGCGTGCGCGGCTTCGCGCGTCACGCCGGCGATGATCTCATCGACGGTGAGGCGGAACAGGGTGGCGGCCATGTTCATCGTCAGCAGCAGCGAGGTGAGCGGGGAGGAGCCGGGGTTGGAGTCGGTGGCGATGGCGATGCGCGTGCCGTGCTTGCGGAACAGATCGACCGGCGGCTTCTGCGTCTCGCGGATGAAGTAGAAGGCGCCGGGCAGCAGCACGGCCACCGTGCCGGCCTTGGCCATGGCGGCGGCGCCGGCCTCGTCGGTGTGCTCCAGGTGATCGGCGGACAGCGCGCCGTAGCGGGCGGCCAGCGTGGCGCCGCCGAGGTTGGAGAGCTGGTCGGCGTGCAGCTTCACCGGCAGGCCGAGGCGCTTGGCGACCTCGAACACGCGCGCGGTCTGCCCGCCGCTGAAGGCGATGCCTTCCATGAAGGCGTCGACGGCATCGGCGAGCTTCTGCTCGGCGATGGCGGGCAGCATCTGGCGCGCACAGGCGGGCGATGTAGCCGTCCTTGTCGCCGTCGGCCTCGGGCGGCAGGGCGTGCGCGCCGAGGAAGGTGGTGGTGACGGAGACGGGGCGCCGCGTGCCCAGAGCGCGGGCGGCGCGCAGCTGGCGGGCTTCGGTGTCCGTTTCCAGGCCGTAGCCGGACTTGATCTCGACGGTGGTGACGCCTTCGGCGAGCAGGGCGTCGAGGCGCGGCAGGGACTGCGCGATCAGCTCGTCCTCGGATGCGGCGCGGGTCGCCTTCACGGTGGAGAGGATGCCGCCGCCGGCACGCGCGATCTCCTCGTAGGTGGCGCCGCCGAGGCGCAGCTCGAACTCGTGCGCGCGGTTGCCGCCGTAGACGAGGTGGGTGTGGCAGTCGATCAGGCCGGGCGTGATCCAGCGGCCTTCGAGATCGATGCGCTCGGCGGCTTCAAGCGCGGGTTGCTCGGACTGCGGACCGACCCAGGCAATGCGGCCATCCTTGGCGGCGACGGCACCGCCTTCGATGCTGCCGATGCCGCCGCGCGCGGGATCGAGCGTGGCGATGCGCGCATTCGTCCAGAGACGGTCAACTTTCATGGCGCCTCATCATCTTCCCCCTCTCCCCGCGGGCGGGGAGAGGGCCGGGGTGAGGGGCAGCCACGCACGCCAGCGTTGGAGCAAGCTGCTGCCCCTCACCCTAACCCTCTCCCCATGAAGTATGGGGAGAGGGAATGTGGTGGCCCTCACGTTCTCTCTCCTATTCTGAAGTAGAATGGGGAGAGGGAACAGGACCGAGATTATGACGCAGCTATTCGTCGCCGAAGCTTTGCTGGAGAGCGGCTGGCATCGCGATGTGTTGATCGAGATCGAGGGACGCACGATCAAGTCCGTTGTGCCGGGAGCGGTTGCGCCAAGTGGCGCGGTGCGGATTGAGGGTGCTGCGGTTCCGGGCGTTGCGAATGTTCATAGCCATGCGTTCCAGCGGGCGATGGCGGGGCTGGCGGAGCAGCGCGGGCCTGACGATGACGATTTCTGGACGTGGCGCGAGGTGATGTATCGCTTCCTCGCGCGGCTGACGCCTGGCGATGTCGAGGCGATTGCGGCGATGGCGTACGTGGAGATGCTGGAGGTCGGGCTTCACGGCCATCGGCGAGTTCCACTACCTGCACAACGCGCCGGATGGTGCGCGCTACGCCGATCCCGCCGAGATGGGCGGGCGTATCGTGGCGGCGGCCGAGGCTAGCGGCATCGGGCTTGCGCTGCTGCCGAGCTTCTACGCGCACGGCGGTTGCGGCGGGCGACCTCCCACGCCGGGGCAGGCGCGATTTCTCTCGGGCCTCGACGATTTCTGGACGCTGATGGAGGCGAGCCGCCGTCACGTGCGCGCGGATCGAGGGCGCGGTGCTCGGCATCGCACCGCATTCGCTGCGGGCAGTCGATGCGCCGGAACTGGCGGCGTTGCTGGAGAGCTGGACGGCCGGGCCGGTGCACATTCATGCGGCCGAGCAGACGCGCGAGGTGGAGGAATGCCTCGCCTGGTCGGGCGCGCGGCCGGTGCAATGGCTGCTCGACAATGCCAACGTCGATGCGCGCTGGTGCCTGATCCACTGCACGCACATGACGGACGACGAAAGCCGGCGGCTGGCGCAATCCGGCGCGGTGGCAGGGCTGTGTCCGATCACGGAAGCGAACCTGGGCGACGGCATCTTCGAGGCGCCGCGCTATCTCGATGCGGGCGGGCGCATCGCCGTCGGCTCGGACAGCGACGTGCGCATCGCGCTCAACGAGGAATTGCGCACGCTGGAGTACGGCCAGCGCTTGCGTGAGCGGAGACGCAACAGACTCGGGGCGGAAGGCCAGTCGATCGGCCGGCATCTGTTCGACGCGGCGCGCCGCGGTGGCGCCCAAGCCTTGGGGTTGAATTCGGGAGCGCTGGCGGCCGGCAAGACGGCGGACATTGTCGTGCTCGATACCGCGCATCCTGTGCTGGCGGCCCGCCGCGGGGATTTCATTCTCGATTCCTGGATTTTCGCGGGCGGCGAAGGCTTGGTGAGCGAGGTCTTCGCTGCCGGCAAGCGCGTCGTGGCCGCCGGCCGCCACGTACGCCGGGATCAAATCGCAGGCATTTCAGCGGTGTCGTGGACGGGCTGACGCGCGACGCTTGAGGTTCAGACGGGCGTTTTCGCAATGTGAAATATTAGCGCTCTCCGGCGCATACCGTTGCCAATAGGACGTGGACCTCATTTTTCGAGATACCCTGTCACGTCGCGTGACAGGGCTCGCATCTCCGCCCTGCTAGGAGAGCGCCGACCGCTTATCGATGCGGCGGCCATGCACTTTGGAACCCCGGTGCGGGGTGGCGGTCGCAAGACCGCTACGGGCCACAGAGACATCGCGTCCCTGTGGCCCATTTCTTTTTCTCTGCACAATTTGTTGCCGACATTTTTGCGCACAAGCGGGGCATGGCCCACAGCACCACCCTTGCCGGCATTCTCGGCAAAACTGCCCTGTTCGGCTCCCTTTCCCAGGCCGATCGCATCCTCGTTGCCGAGCAGATGCGCAAAGTCACGTTCAAGACCAACAAGACCATCTTCTCGCGCGGCGATGCAGGCCGGGAGCTGTATCTGCTGGTGGAGGGGCGCGTGCGGCTGTCCGTGTTCTCCTCGGATGGACGGGCGCTTTCCTTCAAGCTCGCGGGAGCGGGCGAGATTTTCGGAGAAATCGCGGTGCTCGACGGCGGTGTCCGCTCCGCCGATGCGCTGGCGCTTACGAATGTGGAGGCGATGACGCTGTCGCAGGCGCGCGTCGATGCCCTGCTGGCTGACAATCCGAGGGTTGCGCGCGCGGCGATCGCCTATCTCTGCACGCGCCTGCGCCAGACCAGCGAGCAGGCGGAAACGATTGCGCTGCATCCCATCGAGGTGCGGCTGGCGCGTTATCTTCTGGCCAAGCTCAAGCTGCGCGAGGGAACTGCGGAGACGGCCAGACCGCAGCCGCTGGAGCTTGGCATGTCGCAGGGGGAACTGGCGCTGCTCGTCGGAGCCAGCCGGCAGAAAGTCAATGAGGCGCTGGCGCATCTGGAAGAGCTGGGCGCGCTCAAACGCGCGGGCCGCCAGCTCCTCTGCAACGCGACAAAGCTTGCCCAGGTGACCGCGGCCGATCCCCTCAACCGTTGACTGCGCTGGGCGCTCCCAAAATCCTGCGCGGACAGAACTTCTGGGTTCTTGCGCAGCTGCGACATTGCTATGGTCTGTCACCCAGGTGACAGGCGACCATGAGCGACACGACCGCGGCGCCCGACTTCAGCAGAGCGCCGGCTCCTTACTGTCATGTTCTGCGATCTGGTCGGCTCGACCGCGCTTTCCGCGCGCCTCGATCCGGAAGATCTGCGCGAGGTGCTCGTGGCGTACCAGACGCGCGTCACGGCCGTGGTGGAGGCGGCCGGCGGCAGCGTGGCGCGCTACGAAGGCGACGGCGTCCTCGCCTACTTCGGCTATCCGGCCGCCAACGAGGACGATGCCGATCGCGCGGTGCGCGCGGGGCTCGAGCTGGCCGCGGGCATCGAGACGGGCGGTGTGCCGAGCAGCCCGCTGAGCGTCCGCATCGGTATCGCCACGGGGATGGTCGTTGTCGGGGAGCTGCTGCGCTCCAAGGTTGCGGACAATCCGCCGGTGGTGGGCGAGACGCCGAACCTCGCCGCACGGCTGCAGGCGCTGGCTGATCCGGGCGCCGTGCTGATCTGCGATGCGACGCGGCGGCTGACGGGCGGGCTGTTCGACTACCGCGATCTCGGCAGCAGGGCGCTCGAAGGCTTCTCTCGGCCCGTGCAGGCGTGGCAGGCGTTGCGGCCGAGCAAGGTGGCAAGCCGTTTCCAGGCGCTGCGCTCGCGCAACCTGCCGCTCATCGGCCGCGACGAAGAGATGGCGACGCTGCTGGATCGCTGGGCCCTGGCAAAGAGCGGGACCGGGCAGGTGGTGGTCGTGAGCGGCGACCCCGGCATCGGCAAGTCGCGCATGGCTTTCGAACTCGCCAGCCGGATACGGGCGGATGCGCCGCTGCTGCTGCGCTACTATTGCTCCGCGCAGCATCAGAGCAGCACGCTGCACCCGATCCTGGAGTGGCTGCGACGGGCCGCGCGGTTCGATCGCGCCGATCCCGCGGCGTTCGAGCGCCTCAAGCCGTTCCTGCCGCAGGACAGCGAGGACGGCGTCAGCTCCGCTACGCTGATTGCGGAACTGCTGGCGGTGCCGATGGACGGCGCGCGCTCCGGGACGCCGCCCGATGCACGGCGGCTGCGCGAGGTGCTGCTGGAGGGCATCGCCGGCAACCTGCGGCGGCTGACCGGCACGCAACCGGGGCTGGTGATCGTCGACGATGCGCACTGGATCGATCCGACCTCGCGCGAGCTGCTCGACCTGCTCGTCGGCCGCGTCCGCAACTGGCCGGTGATGCTGCTGGTGACCGGGCGGCAGGACTTCCAGCCGGCGTGGCGCTTCGAGAAGCACGCGACGCTGATCGAGCTGAAACCTATCGGTAGCGGCGAGGCCGAGGATCTCATCCGCCGCGTGCCGGGCGCCCGCTACCTGCCCGGCGAAGTCGTGCGCGGCATCGCGGAGCGCGCGGACGGCGTGCCGCTCTACCTGGAGGAATTGACCAAGGCGGTGGTGGCGGGCGGAGCCGCAGGCGAAGGCAAGGCGGGCGACGGGCGCACTGCGCTGGTCATCCCCTCCAGCTTGCACGCTTCGCTGCTGTCGCGGCTCGACCGGCTCGGCGGTGCGCGGGAGGTGGCGAGTGTCGCAGCCGCGCTGGGGCGGCGGTTCACGTTCGCGCTGCTCCACGCCGTCATGCCGAACCGGGCGGAGGCGGACCTGCGGGCGGCGCTTGGCGCGCTGCTGGAGGCCGAACTGCTGGTGCGGGTCGAGCCGGCCGCGCTCGATGCCTTCATGTTCCGGCATGTTCTCATCCAGGATGCGGCCTACGGCACGCTTCTGCGCAACGAGCGGCGCGGGCTGCACGCGCGCATTGCGCATGCGCTCGAGTCCGGTTTCCCCGACCGCGCGGCAACCGAGCCCGAAGTGGTGGCGGACCATTTTGCCAAGGCCGACCTTGCGGAGCCCGCGACGCGCTACTGGCTGCGGGCCGGCATCGCGGCCGGACGGCGCTGGGCGCTGGTGGAGGCGCAGCGGCAGCTGGTGGAAGGCCTGAAGGTTGTCGCCTCCGTGCAGGATGCGAAGCAGCGCGAGCGGCTGGAGCTGGAGCTCAATCTGGCGCTCGGTCCTGTCACCATGGCGGCCAAGGGCTACGCGGCGCAGGAAAGCCTCGTCGTGTTCGAGCGTGCCGCCCCGCTCGTGGCAAGCGCGGGCGCCGTGCACGAGCGGCTGCTGTTCCTGCTCGGCCTGTTCAACGTCCGCTACGGTCGCGCGGAGCTGGCGGAGGCGCTGCAGGTCGCGCGGGAGTATTGCGGGCTGAGCGAGCGTCACGGGCAGGAACTGGGGCGCGCCTATGGACTGCTGGGCCAGACCTACGCGGCGATGGGCGAATTCGAGCAGGCCGACGTCGCGTTCCAGCGCAGCCTCGATGTGTATGAGCGGGAGCCGGAGGACGTCGCCAATTTGTTCGCGTTCGGCAGCCAGCACGTGATCTCGCTGGCGCTGAGCGGCGGGGTGCAGTTCGGCCTCGGCAAGCCGGAGCTCGGACGGGCGCGCATGGACGAGGCGATCGACAGGGCGGAGCAGATCAACCACGCGCTGTCGATCGCGCTCGCGCGGGTGTCGCAGCTGCTCTCGCCGGTGCCCGGCGGCATCGAGCCCGATCTCGAGCGCGCGGAGGATCTCGTGCGCTTCTGTGCGCGCTACGGCCTGGCGAACTTCGAGGCATGGGCGCGCTTTGCGCAGGGCGCCATCATCGCGCGGCGCGGCGATCCGGCGCGCGCGATCATCGTCATCCGTGGGCCATCGACGCGGCGGAGGCGATGAACTCGCGGCTGTTCCGGCCGGTGCACCTGGCGACGCTCGCCGCGGCGTACGCGCGGATCGGCGAGATCGACGAGGCTTTTGCACTCATCGACGAGGCCATCGACACGGCCAGGCGCAGCGGGGAAGGGCGGGCGGACTCGGCGCTGCATCGGGCGCGCGGCGAGCTGCTGGCGGCCGTCGGCAAGCGCGAGGAAGCGGGCCGCGCGTTCGCCCAGGCGCTGGAAATTGCGAGGCGCCAGAAGGCCGTAGCGGAAGAGGACCGGGCCCGTCGGGCGGTGGAGAAGCTCGGCGCGCGAGGCTGACGCGCGCGTCCCTGTCCGCGCTCTAACGCACTAACCAGTTACTTACTTGTTGACGCGGCCGATGGGCCTGGACAAGATGCGCCGCAACGAAACGGCGTGAAGCGGACGCATGATCCGCGCGGCGCCAAACCACGCCCCAGGAGGAGGAAAACATGGCAAGGCGGAGCTTTGGTTTAGGGCTGGCGGCCGGAGTGGCCGCGGCCGCGCTGGTGAGCGGCCTGTCGGTGCAGATCGCGCAGGCGCAGTGGAAGCCGGACAAGCCGATCACCATCATCGTGCCGTGGGCGGCGGGCGGATCGACCGATCAGGTCACGCGGCTGGCGGCGGTGGAGATCGAGAAGGCGCTGAACCAGAAGGTCGTGATCGTCAACCAGGGCGGCGCGTCGGGCTCGATCGGCACCAAGAACGCGATGTCGGCTCCGCGCGACGGCTACACCTGGACGGCCGGCGCCGCCAAGGACATCGGCACCTACGTTGTCAGCGGCCTGCTCGATACGAAGATCTCCGACTGGCGGCTGTATCTGAGCGTCATCAACGTGTCGGTGCTCGGGGTCAACCCGCAGCTGCCCTACAAGTCGGCGAACGATCTCATCGCGGCGATGAAGGCGAAGCCAGGCCAGATCTCGGTGGCAACCGCCGGCGTCAACTCGTCCGGCCATGCGGCCATCGAAGCGTTCACGCGCGCACTCGGCCTCCAGTACAAGCACGTGACCTACGACGGCGGCAATCCGGCCGTGATCGCGGTGGTGTCGGGCGAAGCGGAAGTCACCACGCAGCTCGCGGTGGAGCAGGCCAACATGATCCGCGCCAAGCGGCTCAACGCGCTGGCGGTGCTCTCCGACCGTCCGCTGGAGCTCGACGGCTACGGCACCGTGCCGCCGATCACCAAGGACGTGCCGAGCTACAGGCCGGATGCCAACTACTTCGGCATCTTCGTGCCGAAGGACGTGCCGGCTCCGGTGCTTGCCGAACTCGACCGCATCTGGACCCAGGTGATCCCGAATTCGGAAGCCATGAAGAAGTATGCGGTCGCCAACGGCGCGGTGTTCGCGCCCGTGCATGGCGACGCCGCGGTGAAGGCCGCGATGCCGGCGATCAGCACGACGGCGTGGCAGCTGCATGCCGCCGGCAAATCGAAGGTCGCGCCGGATACGGTCGGCATTCCGAAGCCTGATGCAAGGCGGCGGGGACCGTACGCGCGGTCCCCGCCGACGACCTCATGCAAGACGAAAAGCCTTCGGCGCGGGCCGACCTGTTTGCCGGCCTCGCGTTTCTTGCGCTTTGCCATCGCCATCATCATCGGCTCGCTGATGATGGACCGCCTCGAGCGGCTGCAGGCCACGATCTACACGGCGCCGGGGCTCGTGCCCGGCATGCTGGGACTGATGCTGGCGGTGATGTCGGGCATTCTCATCGCGCGCTCGCTCCGGGGCGGAGCCCTGGCGCAGGCGCTGCCGGCCGTTCCGGTCCAGCACAGCATTGGCGCCTCGCGGTGTCGCTCGTCCTCTGCCTCGGCTTTGCGCTGGGGCTGGTCGGCCACGGCCTGCCGTTCTGGCTCGGCTGCGGCGCTATTTGTCGGCGCTGTTCGTGCTGATCTTTCAGTTCGAGGATCGCAGGCGCGACGGGTACGCTGCTGCGCGGCGCCCTGTTCGCGGTCGTCTACGGCCTGATCGCGGGCCTCGCCATCCATCACCTGTTCCAGGACGTGTTCCTGGTGCGCCTGCCCTGAGGCCTCCCGATGCTGGACGGGACTTGCCGGCTTTGCTTCCGCGCTCGCAGGCTTTCTGCAAGCCGCTGCCGATATTCGTCGCACTGGTGTCGAGCCTCGTCGGCTTCGTCGATCGGCGCGCTGCCGGGCCTGACGGCGACGATGGCAATCGCGCTGATGACGACGCTGACGCTCTCGATGCCGTCGCATCTGGCGCTGCTCGTTCTGGTCTGCACCTACGTCGGCGCCATCTACGGCGGCAGCCGCAGCGCCATCCTGCTCAACATTCCGGGCACGCCGGCTTCGGCGGCCTCCTGCCTCGACGGCTACGCGCTGGCGCAGCAGGGGCGTCGCCGGCCGCGCGATGGGCATCGCCACCTCGGGCTCGGTGCTCGGCACCTGGATCGGCATGTTCTTCCTCGCCCTGTTCACGCCGGTGCTCGGCGAGATGGCGCTGAAATTCCAGGCCTACGAGTTCTTCTGGCTCGCCGTGTTCGGCGTGGTGATCTCCGGCAACCTCACCGGCAACGACCCGCTCAAGGGCTGGATGGCGGGCTTTGCGGGCCTGTTCGTCGCCACCATCGGCCAGGACGGCCTGTTCGCGCACGACCGCTTCACCTTCGGCATCTTCGATCTGTCGGGCGGCATCTCGCTGGTGCCGGCGCTGGTCGGCGCGTTCGGGTTCGCCGAGGTGCTGACCGTGATGCAGGAGCCGGTGCGCAAGGGCATCATCAACGCCTTCAACTCGGTGATCCCGAGGTTCCGCGACGTGGCGCAGTATTGGCGCACCGTGATCCGCTCGGGCCTGATCGGCACCGGCATCGGCATCGTGCCGGGCGTCGGCGAGGACGTGGCGGCCTGGAGTTCCTATGCGGCGGCCAAGCGTGCGAGCAAGGAGCGCGAGAAATTCGGCAAGGGCTCGGTCGAGGGCCTGATGGCGGCGGAGACGGGCGACAACGCCTGCGTGCCCGGCGCCATGATCCCGGTGCTGGCGCTTGCCGTTCCGGGCTCGGCGCCCGCGGCCGTGCTGATGGCGGCGATGCTGATCCACGGCATCAATCCGGGGCCCGCTGATCATGGTGGAGAACCCGACCTTCGTTTACCAGGTGGTGGCGATGATGTTTCTCGCCAGCATCGGCATCCTCATCTACGGCCTGACGCTGACGCGGCCGCTGATCTGGATCCTGCAGTTTCCCAAACTGCTGATCATGCCGGTGGTGTTCGTGCTGTGCGTGGTCGGGTCCTACGCGATCGCGCAGAGGCTGTTCGACGTCTACGTGATGCTGGCGTTCGGCGTGATCGGCTTCTTCCTGCGCAGGTTGAACTTCCCGATGGCGCCGCTGGTGCTCGGCATCGTGCTCGGCGATCTGCTGGAGAAGAACCTGCGGCGTGGGCTCGTGCTGCAAGACGGCGATCTGACGCTGTTCTTCACCCGCCCGATCAGCTTCGTCATGTTCCTGCTGGTGGCGGCGACGGTTCTGTCGAACGTGCCCTTCATCTACAACGGCGTCGCCCGCGGCATGGGCTGGCCTCACCGGGGGGCTGCGCCGCGGCGGCTGAGCCCATGCTCATTTCGCTCTGCAACGAGGTGATCCGGGAGCTCGATTTCGAGCGCCAGTGCGCGTTTGCAAGGCAGGCCGGCTACGACGGGCTGGAGATTGCGCCGTTCACGCTGGGTGCCGAGCCGCACCGGCTGAGCGCGGCGCGGCGCGCTGAGGTGCGAAACGCGGCCGCCAACGCCGGCATCGCCATCACCGGATTGCACTATCTGCTGCTGGCGCCGGAAGCGCTTGTCGATCACGTCGCCGGATGCGAGCACGCGGGCGCGTACGATCGAGGTGATGCGCGGGCTTTGCGAGCTTGCGGCGGACCTCGGCGGGAACATTCTCGTGCACGGCTCGCCGGCGCAGCGCGCGCTCGAGCCGGGCGGCGAGGCGGAAGGGCGCAAGCGCGGGGCGGAGTGCTTTGCGGCCGTGGCGGAGGTCGCCGAGAAGGCCGGCGTCACCTATTGCATCGAGCCGCTGTCGCGCCAGGACACGGCGTTCGTCAACACGGTCGAGGCGGCGGCGCAGATCGTGCGCGCCATCGGCAGCCCGGCGGTCAGGACGATGATCGATTGCTCGGCTGCCGCGCGGACGGAACTCCAAATCATTCCCGACCTCATTCGCAGCTGGCTTTCGAGCGGACTCATCGCGCACATCCACCTCAATGATCCGAACCGGCGAGGGCCCGGCGACGGCGAGTTGGGTTTCGCGCCGATCCTGGAGGCGCTGAAGGCGGAAGGCTACGGGGGCAACGCCGCGATCGAGCCGTTCGTCTACGAGCCGGACGGGCCTTCCTGCGCCGCGCGCGCCATCGGCTACATCCGCGGCGTCCAGGAGGCGCTGGCATGAGCGCGGAGCCAAAACCGATCGTCTTGAAGGGGATCGAATTTTTCGAGCGGCCGGTGCGTTTGCGGCTGCCGTTCCGGTTCGGCTCGGTCACGGTGCGCGAGACGAGCCAGGTTTTCGTGCGGGCAGAGATCGAGACCGGCGGGAAGCGCGCATTCGGCGCCGCTGCCGACGTGATGGTGCCGAAGTGGTTCGACAAGCGGCCCGAGATCACCAACGACGACAACGTCGAGCAGCTGCGCACCTCGTTGCGGATTGCGCGCGATGCTTACCTGGCGGATGGCCGCTACCCTTCCGTGTTCGCCGCGCATGCCGCCCACGCCGCCGCCGTGAAGCGCGCCGGGGTGGCCGGCGATCTGCCGCCGCTGGTGATGTCGTTCGGCCTGGCGCTGATCGATCGCGCGCTGATCGATGCGGTGTGCCGGGCGGAGGGCATCAGCTTCGCCGAGGCCGTGCGAAGCAACGCGCTCGGGTTCGAGCCGGCGCGCATTGCGCCCGACCTGAAAGATCTGGACGCGACGGCGTTCCTGCGGTCGCTCACGCCTGTGACCTCGATTGCCGCGCGCCACACGGTCGGCATGCTCGATCCGCTGGACGGAAGAGACCCGAGGCCCGATGTGGCCGACGGCTTGCCGGTGACCCTGCAGGAGGTGATCGCCGCTTATGGCCACAGCTATTTCAAGCTGAAGGTGGGGGGCAATATCGACGAGGATCTCGCTCGCCTTGGGCGCATTGCCGGAATCCTCGACGGCCAGGCGGGCCCCTACACGGCGACGATCGACGGCAACGAGCAGTACGCCGATGCGGAGGCCGTTGCCGTACTCGTCGCGCGCATGGACGAGATACCGGCGCTGGCGAGGCTTCGCGCGGCGACGCTGTTCATCGAGCAGCCGATCGCGCGCGCGGTGGCGCTGCAGAAGCCGCTCGGTGAGACCGGCGCCAAGGTGGCGATGATCATCGATGAATCCGACGGCGAGGACGATGCGCTGCTGCAGGCGTTCAAGCTCGGCTATCGCGGCGTTTCCAGCAAGGCCTGCAAGGGCGTCTGGCGGTCGCTCGTCAATCTGGCGCGCGTGCGGGCGGCGGGCAGAGGCGCGATCCTTTCCGGCGAAGACCTGACGACGCAGGCGGGGCTCGCCGTGCAGCAGGATCTGGCGTTGGTCGCGCTGCTCGGTCTCGCGCATGTCGAGCGCAACGGCCATCACTACGTCGACGGCTTCGGCGTGGCGCCGGCGGGCGAGGTCGCGCAGTTCCGCGCGGCGCATCCTGATCTCTATCAGCTGCGCGGCGGCAAGGTTCGCCTCGCGATCTCCGGCGGCTTGCTCGCGCTCGGCTCGATCAACAGCGCGGCAGGGCTTGGATCGAGTGCGCACCCCGACTTCGCGGCGTTGGAGCCGATGGCATGAGCAACGCTTCCGTGACGAGCGAGGCTCGCGGTTCGGGGAGGCGGCGGAAGCCGCGCGACAGCGCGGCCACCTCCGCGTCGATCCTGGCGGCGGCGACGAAGGAATTCGCCGCCTACGGTTTCGGCGGCGGGCGCGTCGACCGCATCTCCGAGCGCGCGGGCGTCAACAAGCGCATGATCTATCACTATTACGGCGACAAGCGCGGGCTCTATCTGGCGGTTCTCGAGCAGGCTTATCATCGCGAGCGCTCGGCCGAGCAGACGCTGGAGCTGGCGGCGCTCGAGCCGCGCGAGGCGATGCAGCGGCTGATCGAATACACCTTCGACAGCTTCGTGAAGGATCGCAGCTTCATCAAGCTGCTCAACGACGAGAATTTGCACAAGGCGGCGAACCTGAAGCGGTCCAAGCGCATCGCCGAGATGCACTCGCCGCTGATCGCCATCATGCAGAAAATTCTGGAGCGCGGTGCGCGAAGTGGGCGTCTTCCGCAAAGGCGTCGATCCGCTGCAGACGTGGATTTCGATCGCGGCGGTGAGCTATTTCTATTTCTCCAACATCTTCACGCTCTCGACCATCTTCAAGCGCGATTTCGACAAGGCCGAAGCGCGCGAGGCGCGGCGGCGCCACGTGGTCGACCTGGTGCTCTCCTACCTGCGGCCGTGACTTTTGGGCAACCGGTGCGGTGCGGCACGCGCATGGCCGCGCCGATGCCGCGTCCGTTGCTGTGCCGCGGTGGCACGTGCTGCTGCGCCGTGCGCATGCAATGGCACGGAGCATGCCGCGTGCTTGCCGTCCCGCTTGGTGTGCCGTGGCCGTCACGCTTGCTGTGCCGTAGGGTGTGTCGTGCACCCCATCTCGCTGCCCTCGATGCTGTGCCGCGGCGCCCGGGCGGTGCCTAGCGGCACGGCCCGTGACGGCATGCATGCGGCCTGTCGTGGCGCCCACGATGCCGCGTTGGTGGCCGTGGTCCAGGCGCGCGTATCGCCGCTCCCTATGCTTGAGGTCCTCCGGCCGCGGGTGTTGACGTTGACAATCAGCGCGACGCGCGTTGACACCCGCGCCATGCTCCAGGTAACTAAACGGTTACAAAACGCATAGGAGGAAACCCATGGGCGAGAAGCGGCTCGGCATCGTCATGAACGGCGTCACCGGGCGCATGGGGATGAACCAGCACCTCATCCGCTCCATCGCCGCCATCCGCGCCGCAGGGCGGCGTCACCCTCAAGAACGGCGACCGCGTCATGCCCGACCCGATCCTGGTCGGCCGCAACGAGGAGAAGATCGCCGCCCTCGCCAAGGCGCACGGCATCTCGCGCTGGACGCACCAACCTCGACAAGGCGCTCGCCGACAAGAACGACACCGTCTTCTTCGACGCCGCCACCACCCAGATGCGCCCGACGCCTGCTCGCCAAGGCCATCGACGCCGGCAAGCACATCTATTGCGAGAAGCCGGTCGCCACCAACCTGGAAGAGGCGCTCGGCATCGTGCGCAAGGCCAAGGCCGCCGGCATCAAGCACGGCGTGGTGCAGGACAAGCTGTTCCTGCCCGGCCTGCGCAAGCTCAAGATGCTGATCGACTCCGGCTTCTTCGGCCGCCTGCTCTCGGTGCGCGGCGAGTTCGGCTACTGGGTGTTCGAGGGCGACCTGCAGCCGGCGCAGCGGCCGTCGTGGAACTATCGCAGCCGAGGACGGCGGCGGCATGATCCTCGACATGGTCTGCCACTGGCGCTACGTGCTCGACAACACCTTCGGCAACGTCAAGTCCGTCTCCTGCCTCGGCGCCACGCACATCCCCGAGCGCATCGACGAGAGCGGCAAGCGCTACAAGGCCACCGCCGACGATGCCGCCTACGCCACCTTCCAGCTCGACGGCGACGTGATCGCGCACTTCAACATGTCGTGGGCGACGCGCGTGCGCCGCGACGATCTGCTCACCTTGCATGTCGACGGCACGCACGGCTCGGCGGTCGCCGGCCTGCAGGATGTCGTCACCCAGCAGCGCATGGCGACGCCGAAGCCGGTCTGGAACCCCGACATCAAGCAGCCGATCGATTTCTACGAGGGCTGGCAGCCGGTGCCGGAGACGCAGGTCTACGACAACGGCTTCAAGCTGCAGTGGGAAGCCTTCATCCGCCACGTCGTGCGAGGACGCGCCCTACAAGTGGGACCTGCTCGAAGGCGCCAAGGGCGTGCAGCTCGTCGAGTGCGCGCTGCGGAGCTGGAAGGAACGCCGCTGGGTGGATGTGCCGGAGTTGAAGGCTTGAGCAACTGTCATCCCGGCCCGCCTTGTGCGGGAGGGGTCCAGGGTGCGGGGCGAACCCCAACGTCGGTGTCTGCGGATACCTCGCTACCGCGGACACTCTCCCCGGGATGACAGGGACGAGACGGCAACGGTGAACCATGAACGCACCCATCCTCTCCTCCCTGAAGATCAACCTCCCGACCGACGCCGGGCAAGCTCGAGACCTTCATCCTGTCCGAGCCGCGCGCCTATCCCGACAAGGCCAGCGCCACCTTCAACCGCGTCGCCTTCTCGGCCGCGCACGTGGTCGCCGATGCGCGCGCCGCCAACGATCCCTGGCTCGACTGCGCGCGTCGACTGGGAGCAGACGCTCGCGCTATCGCGAGTACCTGTGGGACCTCGGCCTCGGCGTCGCCGAAGCCATGGACACCGCCCAGCGCGGCATGGGTCTCGACTGGCCGACCTCGCTGGAGCTGATCACCCGCGCGGTCAAGGCCGGCAAGGCCTGGGAAGCGCGCAACGGCCGCCCCGCGCTGATCGCCTCGGGCTGCGGCACCGACCATCTCGATCCGGCCAGCGTGCGCTCCATCGACGAGATCATCCGCGCCTACGAGGAGCAGATGGCGGCCATCGAGAAGGCCGGCGGCCGCCTGATCGTCATGGCGAGCCGCGCGCTCGCCCGCGTCGCCAAGTCGCCCGGCCGACTACGAGACGCGTCTACGCCCGCGTGCTCTCGCCAGGCCAAGGAGCCCGTCGTCATCCACTGGCTCGGCGAGATGTTCGATCCCGCGCTCGCCGGCTACTGGGGCATCGGCCGACCACATGGCGGCGATGGACACCGCCGTCGGCATCATCAACGCGCACGCCGCCAAGGTCGACGGCGTCAAGATCTCGCTGCTCGACAAGGACAAGGAGATCGCCATGCGCCGCCGGCTCGCCAAGGGCGTGCGCATGTATACCGGCGACGACTTCAACTACGCCGAGCTGATCGCCGGCGACGAGCAGGGCTACAGCGACGCCCTGCTCGGCATCTTCGACGCCATCGCGCCGGCCGCCTCCGCCGCACTGGCCGCGCTGGCCGCCGGCGACCGCGCGCCGCTTCGACGACATCCTGGAGCCGACCGTCCCGCTCTCGCGCCACATCTTCAAGGCGCCCACGCGCTTCTACAAGACCGGCGTCGTGTTCATGGCCTACCTCAACGGCCTGCAGGATCACTTCGTCATGGTCGGCGGCCAGCAGAGCGCGCGCTCGCTGCCGCACCTGGCCGAGCTGTTCCGCCTCGCCGACCGCGCCGGCCTGCTGCGCGACCCCGACCTCGCCCGCCGCCGCATGAGTGCACGTGCTGGCCGTGCACGGGATCGCCTGATGCGCGACTTCTCCCGCGGCACCGCGCATCTCTCGATCAACACGGCGACGCTGCGCAAGCAGCTGCCGCTGCCCGGCATCATCGAGGCCTGCGCGCAGCGCGGCATCCGCGCCATCTGTCCCTGGCGCGACCAGGTCGCCGCCGCCGGCCTCGCAAGCGATCGCGCAAGCAGATCAAGGATGCCGGCCTCGTCCTCTCCGGCTACTGCCGCGGCGGCTTCTTCACGGCCGCCGATGCCGCCGGTCTCGCCGCCGCGCTGGAGGACAATCGCCGCGCCATCGACGAAGCCGCGCACGCTCGGCGCGCCCTGCCTCGTGCTGGTGGTCGGCGCGCTGCCGGGCGCGCTGCCGGGCAAGCCGGCCTACAACGACATCGGGCTCGCCCGCTCCCAGGTGCTTCGACGGCATCGCCGCCTCGCTCGACTACGCGCAGAAAGCCGGCATGCCGCTCGCCATCGAGCCGCTGCATCCCATGCAGGCGGCCGACCGCGCCTGCATCAACACGCTGGAGCAGGCGCTCGACATCTGCGACGCGCTCGATCCCGGCCGCACCGGCGCGCTCGGCGTCGCGCTCGACGTCTATCACGTGTGGTGGGACCCCAAGCTCGAAGCGCCAGATCGCCCGCGCCGGCCGCGAGCGCCTGCTCGCCTACCACGTCTGCGACTGGCTCGATGCCGACGCGCGACCTCCTCAACGACCGCGGCATGATGGGCGACGGCGTCATCGAGCTGAAGAAGGTGCGCGGCTGGGTCGAGGCCGCCGGCTACACCGGCTTCGCCGAGGTCGAGATCTTCTCCGACCGCTGGTGGAGCGCGTCCGCCGGACGAGGTGCTCGACACCTGCATCGCGCGGTATCAGTCGGCTGTGTGAAGCGACGCGGTCATCGTCTTTTCCGCCAAGCGAAGCGCAGAGCAGGAATCCAGGCCGGATGGCGCGACGTAACTCTTTCCAATTGACGTGCACTGAGCAATACGCTTTTATGCGTCTGCCGATCCCCCAATTGTCGGCAAAACTTCTCGTCTAAGGTGCGGGGCGCTTGTTCGTGCGGCGACAGGCGTCCCATTTTCTTTGCTCAGCGCGCCCGCCGGGGCCATGCGGGGATGCGCTCGTTCTCTCACGCGGAAGCTGATTGATCCGCAGGTCAGCCGCAACGTCAGCCTAGCCACGGTTGCCTCGCGCCCCCACAGCGCCCCAGTTGCGACTGCCGTTCGCGCCGCCCGCCAATATGCCTGGCCGAACAAGGTCGAGGCCGCCGCGACCTGAGCGGCGGCACGTTACGCTCCGGCTAACGAACCGTTAGCCGGGCAGCGGCTATCCCGCCCCGCTCTCCTCCGGCATAAGCGCGCCACAACAACGAGCGCTCAGAGGAGCGATAATCATGAGCCACTTGATAGCTGCCCATAGCAACGAGGCCGGCATCGAGAACCCCACGCGCGGCGGCCTGGCCGCCCGCGTGGTCCTCGCCTTCGTCCTGGCGAGCGCCCTTATGGTGCTCCTGGTGCAAGCCGATTTGGCGCTTCCTGGCGCCTAGCGCCGCCGCTGCGCGTACCGCTCCACCCGCACCGTCGCGGTCAGCTCGTGCGCCAGCATGCCCTCCGCCGCGCACATGCGCCCGATCACCGGCGCGATGCGCTGGCTCGCCTCCGGCGTGAGCCGCTGATAGGTGACCGTCTTCAGGAACTTGCCGACCCACAGCCCGCCCGTATAGCGGCCCGCGCGCCCGGTCGGTAGCGTGTGGTTGGTGCCGACGCCCTTGTCGCCGTAGGCCACCGTGCTTTCCTCGCCGAGGAACAGGCTGCCGTAGTTCCTGAGCTTGGACAGGTAGTAGTCGTTGCGGCGCGTCTGCACTTCCAGATGCTCCGGCGCGTACTGGTCGCTCAGCGCGATCGCCGCATCGTCGTCCTCTACCACTGCGACCTCGCCCAGCCGCTTCCAGGCCACGCCCGCGATCTCGCGCGTCGGCAGGGTCACGAGCTGACGTTCGACCTCCGTCATCACCTCGCGCCCGAGCTTCTCCGACGTCGTCACCAGCCATGCCGGGCTGTCGGGCCCGTGCTCGGCCTGTCCGAGCAGGTCGGTCGCGACCAGCGCCGGGTCGGCGCTGTCGTCGGCGATCACCAGGATTTCCGTCGGCCCCGCCGGCAGGTCGATGCCCACCAGGCCGAACAATTGCCGCTTGGCCTCGGCCACGTACGGGTTGCCCGGCCCCGTGATCATGTCGACCGGCTTCATGCCGACACAGCCATAAGCCATCGCGCCGAACGCCTGCACGCCGCCGATGGCGTAGATTTCGTCCGCGCCCGACTCCGCCAGCGCGTATAGCGTCGCCGGGAAGATGCCCTGCGCGTCGCGCGGCGGCGCAGCGCCGATCACATGCGGCACGCCTGCCACTTTCGCGGTGGCGATGCTCATGATGGCCGCCGAAATCAGCGGATATTTGCCGCCGGGGATGTAGCAACCCACCGTCTCCACCGGGATGATCTTCTGCCCGAGCGTAATTCCCTCGCCGAACTCCGCCTCGAACTCCGACAGCGATTCGCGTTGGCGCTTGGCGAAGTCGGTGACCTGCTTCTTGCAGGCGGCAAAGTCCTCTTTGAACGTGGTGCTGACGGCCTTGCGCGCCGCATCGATTTCAGCATCGCTGACGCGGAACTCCGCCCGGTCCCACTTGTCGAGGTCTTTCGCGTAACGCCGAACGGCGGCGTCGCGGTTGCGCGCGATGTCGTCCAGCATCGCCCGCACCCGCTCCGACAACAGCCGGTCGTCTTGCGGTGATGCGGGTTCAGCCTTCTTGAGATATTTGACCATGACGCGTTGCCTCCTGCGGTCGCCAACAGTAGCGACCCTCAGTCGGTCGGCGCAACCGGGCTACTTGGGCGCACCCAGCGGCCGGTAGGTCGGCGACTCGCAGTTCGCTCCCGGCCCGTTGCGGCCCCAGCGCTTGGTCCCGGGACCTGTATCGCACTGCCACAGGCCCTCGAGCTTTGTTCGGGCCTCCGCTTCCTGGTCTTTGTAGAAGGCTCCCGAGTAGCAGGTGTAGTCGGTCGCCCAGCCGCCGCGCACCATGCAATCGCCGAGGTCACGGCCGTCGTCGGTGTAGCATTCGGAGGTGTGCAGCGTGCGGAACCATTCGCGCTCCGTGCTCTGCACGCGGCAGGTCACGGTCTTGCCCTCGACGCAGCGGCGCAGCGCGCTGGAAGATTCGTCGGCAGGCTTCCACTTCTTGCTGTTGCGATAGCACCAGGCGCCGCGTTCCGGCGCATCGACGCCCCAGAGAATGATGCGGGTAGACTTGATGTCGAAGGTGCTTCCGTTGACCACCTTCGCCGGCCCTGTGATCAGGTCACCCTTGGTGTAGGACTGCGCCTGGGCGCTCCAGCCGGCCAGGATGAACAGGGCTGCGGCCAGAACCTTATGCGGCAATTTAAGTGCGCGGTTGATCATGGAGTGGCTTGAACAAACCCTTGGTTGAAAAGTACGCCGCCGGAGGCGAATGGCGGGTTCTATCACACTTGCGAACAAATCCCTTGAGGCAGCTGGGGTCAGCGATTGACGGGGTCCTTCGCGATTACTCCCCGCAATAACCGGCGCCCCTCGGTCGCTGCCAACCGCCAGTTGAAAAAGCGCGGCACGCGGCGGCAATAGTCTCGGTAAGGCTCGCCATAGGCCGCTGCGAGCCAGGGCTCCTCCGCCAGCACCATCAGCACGTAAACGGCCATCATGGCCCCACAGAGCAGATGGGCCGGCCCGCTGTCGGCGGCGATTGCCAGCGCACCGTACACCACCACCAGCATCGCGTTCTGCGGGTTGCGGCTCCAGCAGTAGATACCGCCGGTGACGAGCCCGTCCTGCGCGCCATAGCTGTTGTCCCGGCCCAGCATCCGGAACGAATGGATGAAGACCGCGATGGAGGTGATCAGCACCGCCAGTGCCGCAAGCCGAATCCACATCGGCAGGCCCAGGAAATTGGAGTAGCTCGCAATCGCCACGACAAAGCACAGCACGTTGAGCGAGCGGAACAGCGGCCAGAACACGTAGCTCTGCCAGGTTTTCTCCCCCGGCGTCGGCCAGATGCGCAGCGTTGGGATCAGCAGGGTCAGCACAAGCAGACTGAGCAGCGCTGCCGCCACGCCTGCCCCGATCAGGAACAACTATGTTCGCCATGCCGACTCCTCTGTCCGAAGGACCAGTCTATCGCGGCACCCCGGCCAATTGCAGCACGCGAGATTGGCTGATAGCGTTCCGCAGGCGGGGAAAAGGCAGGCTCCCCGGTGCCAAAGACGCTTCGCGCGTCCAAGCTCTGCCCCGGACCGGCGCTCCATTCGGTGCGACGTGAGGGGTGATTGGCACGGTGAAGAACCCAGGCATCGAATGTGGAGCGCAGCACCGGACGTCGCCCGAAGCGACAGCCAGGTTCGCTACGTCTATTGGGCGCGGGCCCTGCGCGATTTCGGCGATGGCTTCGTCGCCGTGCTGCTCCCCGTCTATCTCACCGCAATCGGCCTCGGGGCCTTCGAGGTCGGCCTCGTCGCCACCCTGGCCCTGCTTGGCTCCGCGCTGACGACGCTGGGGATCGGCTTTCTCGGCGCGCGGGTCGATCACCGTAAGCTGCTGATGGCCGCGTCCGGCTTGATGGTCGCCAGCGGGCTGCTTTTCGCTGCGTCCAGCACTTACGCACTTATCCTTCTCGTGGCGGCCGTAGGCACCATCAACCCCTCCGCCGGCAGCGTGAGCATCTTCGTCCCCCTGGAGCACGCGGTGCTATCGCGCTCGGTGGCTGATAGCGAACGCACGCGCATGTTCGCGCGCTACAGCCTGATCGGCGCGCTAGCGGCCGCACTCGGCTCGCTGGCCGCCGCAAGCCCGGATTTTCTCGCCGCCGCCGGTGTCTCCCGCATAACGTCCCTGAAGGGCATGTTCGTCGTCTACGCCTTTATGGGGCTCGCGGGCGGGTTGATCTACGCCCGCCTCAGGCCCGACCCGACTCCGACCGCAGATAAGCCTGCCGCGGCACTCGGCCCTTCGCGCGCCATCGTCTACAAAATGGCCGCGCTGTTCAGCATCGACTCTTTTGCTGGCGGCTTCGCCGTCCAGTCGCTGATCGCGCTGTGGCTCTTCGACAGGCACGGCCTTTCGCTATCCGCCGCTGGATTGTTCTTTTTCTGGTCGGGCGTGTTCGCTGCGTTCTCGTTTCCGGTCGCAGCCTGGCTGTCGCGACGTATCGGCCTCGTCAACACGATGGTGTTCACCCACATCCCCTCGAGCGTGTGCCTCATCATCGCCGCTGTGGCGCCGAGCCTGGAGTGGGCGCTCGGCCTCCTGCTGGTGCGTGCGGCGCTGTCGCAAATGGATGTCCCGACGCGCTCCTCCTACGTGATGGCCGTCGTGACGCCACCGGAGCGCGCCGCCGCCGCCAGCGTCACCTCCGTACCGCGCAGCTTGGCCGCGGCTGCGAGCCCGGCGATCGCCGGCGCCCTGTTCCAAGCCGGCCTGCAGGCCTGGCCACTCATCATCTGTGGCGCTTCTAAAGATCTTCTACGATTTGGCGCTGTTGTGGGTCTTCCGCCACGTCAAGCCTCCCGAGGAGCGGTAGGTTTCGCGATCAGCGCCAGCGCACGATCCGCCGCTCCGCGATCAGCAGGCCGTAGCTCGAGACGAGGCCGATCAGCCCCAGCATGGCGATGCCCGCGTAGAGCTCCGGCGCCCGGAACGCGCGCGCCGCCAGCAGGATCGCCGTGCCCAGTCCCTCCTGGCCGGACAGCATCTCGCCGATGACGGAAAGGATCAGCGCCACCGTCAGCGACAGGCGCATGCCGGCGATGATGTCCGGCACCGCGTTCGGCAGACCGATCTTCCAGATGAAGGCAGCGCGCGAGAGATGCACCACCTGCGCCACGTCCCTCAGCCGCGGCTCGATCGTGGCGAAGCCCTGAACCGTTGCGAGCAGCGTCGGCCAAACCGACCCGAACACGACCACGCCCAGAACCATCGACGGTCCGAGGCCCACCAGCGAGATGGCAATGGGAATAATCGCCGAAGCGGGCAGCGAGCGCAGGAACGCAAGCGTCGGGCGCAGGAAGTCCCGCGCCGTCTGCGAGATGCCGATCAGGCTGCCGAGTGCGATCGCGACGACGCTGGCAAGCAGCCAGCCGTTGATCATGCGCAGCATGGTTGCCCTGAGCTGTCCGGTGAGCTCCCCGCTTACCAGCCCGCGCTGCAACGCATCCCACGTCGCCGCCGGTGACGACAGGAACGCCTTCGAGACCATGCCGCCCGCCGTCACCAGGTGCCAGACGAAGATCACCAGGGCGAGACCCGCCACACCCATCACGGGGGCCGGGATGCGGTTGATCGCGCTCATGCCGCCACGCTCGTGTCGACCTCGCCGCGGTGGCTGAACAGCCAGCGCTCCAGCCGTAGCAGCGCCGCGTTCTTGCCCCAGCCGATCAACCCCACCCAGAACAGCACGCCGAACATGTGCTCCGGTCGCAGCGTCTCTTGCGCGATCATGAGATCGTGCCCCAGCCCTTGCGGGTTGCTGACGATCTCCGCAGTTACCGCCACGACGAGCGCGAGGCCTGCCGCAGAGCCGCAGCGCCGTCATGAGCCGCGGGGCCGCCGCCGGCAATACGATCTTCCACACGGTCTCCAAGCGCGACAGGCCCATCAGCCTCGCGACCTCGATCAGCCGCGGCTCGATCTGGGCGAAGGCGTTCTGCGTGAGGATCAGCGCAGGCCAGAACGTCGCGAACGCGACAACCGCGATCTCCATCCCGTACCCGAAGCCGAAGATCAGCAGCGACAGCGGCAGGAGCGCCACCGACGGAATGGGCCGCAGCAGCTCGATGGTGAGAAACGATGCCCGGCGCAGCGTCTCCGAGAAACCAATGGCGATGCCTGCAGCAAGGCCGGCAGCTCCGCCGATCGCCAGCCCTCCCAGCATCCCCGCCAGCGTCCGCGCCGTATTTGCGAGCAGAGTTCCGTCGCCGAGCGCACTCATCAGTGCGACCATCGCTCTGGACGGCGGCGCGAGGCTGTCGCTGGCCCCGATGCTCACGCGAAACCCGACCTCGGCGAGGATCAGCACTGCCACCGGAACGAGGATGCCGCGCCAGCGCCTCACGCGTGGATCTCCTGCATCACCGTGAACAGCTCGCGCCGCAGCCGCAGGAAGTCCGGATGCTCGCGCGTGGCGAGCTGGTTCCGCGGCCGCGGCAGCGGAATGTCCACCATGCGCGCGATGCGGCCCGGATTGGAGTAGAGCGCGATCACGCGGTCGCCGAGGTACAGCGCCTCCTCTAGGTCGTGCGTCACGAACAGCACGGTCGCCTGCCGCTCGGCCGCGATGCGCAGCACCTCGTCCTGCAGCGACTGCCGCGTCATGGCGTCGAGCGCACCGAACGGCTCGTCCATCAGCAGTACGGAAGGGTCCTGCGCGAGGCTGCGCGCAATCTGCAGTCGCTGCTGCATGCCGCCGGAAAGCTGCGTAGGGTATTTCTCCGCGTGGTCGGTCAATCCCACCTTCGCGAGCAGCGGCGCGATGCGCTGCGGCCGTTCCGCGGCCGGTACG
The DNA here is from genome assembly GCA_963782855.1 of uncultured Alphaproteobacteria bacterium. Classification (GTDB taxonomy): domain Bacteria; phylum Pseudomonadota; class Alphaproteobacteria; order Rhizobiales; family Hyphomicrobiaceae; genus AWTP1-13. Next base: position 88,379 of record CAWALW010000020.1, read on the forward strand.
TCCATCGCCTCCAGCGCCAGGCTCACGTTGCCGGTCGCCGTGCGCCAGGGCAGCAGCGCGCGGCTGTAGTCCTGGAACACGACGGCGACTTCGCGCGATGGCGCCGTCACCGGCTCGCCGCCAGCGCGCACCGTCCCGGATGTCGGCGGTCAGCAGCCCCGCAAGCAGCCGCAGCAGCGTGGTCTTGCCGCAACCGGACGCGCCGATCACGCACGCGAACTCGCCGCGCCCGACCGTGAAACTGATGTCCTCGCAGGATGGGGCGGCCCCCGAGTTCGAGGTTCACGCCCTCGAACGCGAAGGCCGCCTTGCTGTTCGCCACGCTGCTACCGCGCGATGACTTTCTTCACGTCCAGCGGCGCACGCAGCATGTCCTGGCGCTTCATGATGTCGATCCAGGCGCCCATGCCGGTATCCGTCACTTCCGCCTGCCAGCGGCCGAGCTTCATGCTGGCGATCACCTCGGGCGGCATCTTGATGAAGTTGCCCGTCGATGCGCGCACCGCGTCGTGATCCTTGTTGGCGATCTCGGTGCCTTCGGCGATGGCCTCGCGGAACGCCTTGGCCGCCGCCGGGTTCGCATCCACCCACTTGCGCGTCGCCGAATAGACGATGATCGGCAGCTCGGTCTTCAGGTTGTCGGTGTAGGAGGTCACCTTCTTGCCGATCCCGGCCGACACGATGCGTCCCATCACCGGCTCGCCGGTCACCACCGCGTCGACGTTGCCGCTCTTCAGCACGTCGGCCATCTGCGGGAAGCCCACTTCCACGAACGTGACCTTCTTGTAGTCGACGCCGTTGTCGATCAGCCAGTTGCGGAACAGCACGTGCAGGAACGCGCCGATCCCCGGAGCGCCGACCTTCTTGCCTACGAAGTCGTCCGCCTTGACGACCGGCAGGTCGGCCCTCACGACGACACCGAACGACTGCTGGTTCTTGTCGGTCAGACCCGAGCCGGCGACGGCGACATGATCCAGCCCGCCGTCGATCGCCTGCAGCAGCACGGACACCGTCGTGCCGCCGAACGTAATGGAGTCCGACTGCACGGCCGCCGGAAGCTGCGAGTTGAGCGGTACGATCTTGAACTCGACATCCAGCCCGCGCTTCTTGAACAGCCCCTTGTCCATGGCGATGAAGCCGGGCGCGAAGTCTGCCGTTGCCGTGTAGCCGACGATGATCTTGGGGCTTTGCGCCAGCGCTGGCATGGAGCCGAGCACAAGTGTGGTCGCCAACAGGCGTAGGGCCAGCTTCAATCGTCTCATCTGCGTTTCCTCCGGGATGCTGTTACCTGTTTGGTATTTCGAAGCCTGATGACAATCAAGCGCGGGTCCGGCGCCTACCGCATCGCAGGGCGGAGTTTTTCGGAAGATCGCGGGTTGAACCGAGCGAGAAAGTCAAGCCGCCCCGCATTTCTGGTGCTCGCCGGGGCATGAATTCCACTCGTTACATGCCCCGGGGATGGTGCTAGTAAGGGAAGGAGAGGAAACGCAAAAAAGCCGATTGCCGAGCTGCGGTTCGCACCTGCACGACGGCTGGAAATCGGGCATTCCGAGGATGATGCATGGCGACAGTCGAATTCCGCAACGTACGCAAGGCGTTCGGGTCCACGCAGGTCCTGCACGGCGTCAGCGTCGACATCGCCGACAGCGAGTTCGTCGTCCTCGTAGGTCCCTCCGGCTGCGGTAAGTCCACCTTGCTGCGCATGCTGGCAGGGCTCGAGAACATCACCTCCGGTGAAATCCTGATCAGCGGCCGCGTGGTCAACACGCTGCCCCCGAAGGATCGCGACGTGGCCATGGTGTTCCAGAACTACGCGCTCTATCCGCACATGACCGTGTTCCACAACATGGCTTTCTCCATGAAGCTGGCGAAGGCTCCGAAGGAGGTCATGGAGCGCGAGGTTCAGCGCGCTGCAAAGATTCTCGGCCTCGAGCAGCTTCTCCACCGCTATCCGCGCCAGCTCTCCGGCGGCCAGCGCCAGCGCGTCGCCATGGGACGCGCGATCGTGCGCAACCCGCAGGTGTTCCTGTTCGACGAGCCGCTTTCCAATCTCGATGCCAAGCTGCGCGTGCAGATGCGCTCCGAGATCAAGGCGCTGCACCAGCGGCTCAGAGTCACCACCGTCTACGTGACGCACGATCAGATCGAGGCCATGACGATGGCGGACAAGATCGTGGTCATGAACCACGGCGTCGTCGAGCAGGTCGGCCGCCCGCTGGAACTCTACGATCGCCCGGCGAACCTGTTCGTGGCGGGCTTCATCGGCTCACCGGCCATGAACATGATCGAGGGCACCATCACCAACGGTTCGCTGCGTACCGCCGACGGCACCGATTGGATACTGCCGACGAACGGCAAGGGCCGCCATGAAGGTCCGGCCGTCTATGGCATTCGACCCGAGCATCTGCGGCTCGACCCCAACGGCATCGCGGCCAGCGTGCAGGTGGTGGAGCCGACGGGCTCCGAGACGCAGGTGCTGTTGCGCGTGGGCGGGCAGCCGCTGGTCGCCGCCTTCCGCGAGCGCGTCACCGCCAAGCCCGGCGAGATGATCCGGGTGACGCCCGACCCCGGGCTCATCCACCTGTTCGAGACGGGAACTGGCCAGCGCATCGCCAGCTGAAGTCCAAGAACAACAAGAAAATCGATCTCAACCACTAGGGAAGGACCTATCCGATGCCTCTCATTACCCGACGTACCGCCCTTCAGCTCGGCGCGAGCGCCGCTGCACTCGGCGCCTCCGGCGACTTTGCGTTCGCGCAGTCCGCGATCAAGACCGCCGACGCCACGCCGCCGAAGCTCGACATCGAGAAGGGCGCGACGCTGCGCATGCTCCGCCCGGTCCGCTTCGTGCAGCCCGACGAGGTGATCTTCCGCGCCAACTGCGCCAAGTTTGCCAAGGAGACCGGCGTCGAGGTCAAAGTCGACTTCGTCGGCTGGGAGGACATCACCCAGCAGACGGCGGTGACCGCGAACACCGGCGCCGGCCCCGACGTCATCATGGGCTTCAACGAGGCGCCGCACATCTATACCGACAAGCTCGTCGAGCTGTCGGATGTCGCCGAGTACATCGGCAAGCGCTACGGCGGCTGGCTGCCGATGGCGCAGAAGTACGGCAAGAAGCACGGCACCAACAACTGGATCGGCCTGCCGTTCGGTGCGTCCGGCGGCCCGCTGGTCTGGCGCAAGTCGGCGGTGAACGCGGCTGGCTACCAGGCCCCGCCGGACGATCTCGCCGGCTTCCTCGACCTGTGCCGGAAGCTGCACGCCGCCGGCAAGCCCCCGGGCTTCGCACTCGGCAACGCGGTCGGCGACGGCAACGGCTTCGCCAACTGGCTCGTCTGGTCGCACGGCGGCTTCCTCGTCGACGAGGACAACAGCGTCGCCATCAACCGCAAGGAAACGATCGAGGCGCTGAAGTACCTGCAGGAGCTCTACAAGACCTTTGTCCCGGGCACGATCGCCTGGGGCGACATCAGCAACAACCGCGCCTATGCGGCCAGCGAGATCTGGCTGACGGCGAACGGCGTCTCGATGTACTTCGCGCTGAAGCGGGACGAGAAGCTGGCTGCGATCGCCGAGGATACCCAGCACAGCCTGCTGCCCAAGGGCTCGCTGAACGTTTCGCCGATGGCGGGCCTCACGCTCAACGCCATGGTGTTCAAGCACAGCAAGTTCCCGAATGCCTCGAAGGCACTGCTCCAGTTCCTGCTGGAGAAGGAGCAGTACGATCCGTGGCTGCAGGCGAACCTCGGCTACTGGTCGCAGCCGCTCGAGAACTATTCGGAGAGCGCCGTCTGGAGCGAGCGATCCGAAGGTGCTCGATCTTCCGCGACGTGATGCGGAGCAACTTCTGGGTCGGCTACAGGGGCCCCATCAGCCAGGGTTCGGCCGCCGCCAACGCGGACTACGTCATGGTGCAGATGTGCGCCTCCGTCGCCTCCGGCCAGGCGACGCCCGAGGCCGCGGCCGCGGAAGCAGAGCGCCGCGCGAAGCGCTTCTTCCGCTGAGCTGAACGGAACCGGCAGCGCCCTTCGCGGGCGCTGCCGTCACAGCAGGATTTGCCCGCGCCATGACCGACGCCACGATCTCAGCGACCTGGGTTCATCGCCGCGCCGACCCCACTTGGCTTGTGCGCCTGTTCGACTGCGAAGCCCTTCCTTGTTGTCATCTGCCTGCTGCCGGCCGTCGGCCTGCTGATGACCTTCCTGACCTATCCACTTGGCCTCGGCATCTACCTCGCGTTTACCGACACCACGATCGGCCGTCGGGGCGTGTGGGTCGGCGTCGAGAACTTCCAGTACCTGTTGACCGACCCGATCTTCTTGAATGCCGTCTTCTTCAGCGTCTTCTACACGTCGGTTGCCACGATCGGAAAATTCGGCCTCGGCCTTTGGCTGGCCCTGCTGCTCAACAACCACCTGCCCTTCAAGAGCCTGCTGCGCGCGATCATCCTGCTGCCGTGGATCGTGCCGACGGTGCTCTCGGCTATCGCCTTCTGGTGGATCTACGACCCGCAGTTCTCGATCATCTCCCATCTGCTGATCCAGACGGGCGTGCGCGAGACCAACGTCGACTTCATCAACACCGCCTGGCCGGCGCGCTGGTCGCTGATCGCCGCCAATATCTGGCGCGGCATTCCCTTCGTCGCGATCTCGCTGCTTGCGGGACTGCAGACCATCTCGCCCTCGCTTTACGAGGCCGCAATGCTCGACGGTGCTACCGCTTGGCAGCGCTTCCGCTTCATCACCTTCCCAATGCTCCTGCCGATCCTCGCGATCGTCATGACCTTCAGCATCATCTTCACCTTCACCGACTTCCAGCTCGTCTACGCCATCACGCGCGGCGGGCCGGTGAACTCCACCCACCTGCTGGCGACGCTCGCCTTCCAGCGCGGCATTCCCGGCGGTCAGCTCGGCGAGGGTGCGGCAATCGCCGTCTCAATGATCCCGTTCCTCGTCTTCGCGACGCTGTTCAGCTACTTCGCTCTCGCACGGCGCAAGTGGCAGCAGGGAGAGTCCAATGACTGACACTGCTGTCCGCGCGGAAACCCCGACCTCCGCCACCGCACCGCCGGAGACGATGGCTTGGGACAGCCGCGCACGACGCATGGTGGTGCTGTGGCTGCCGCTCACTTGCTTCGTGATCATCCTGCTGTTTCCGTTCTACTGGATGACGGTGACGGCCTTCAAGCCGGACGCCGAGCTGTATAATTTCGCCCAGCACAACCCGCTCTGGATCAGCTCGCCGACGCTCGACCACGTTCGACCTGCTGCTGTTCAAGACCTCCTACCCGCACTGGTTGAAGACCACGATGATGGTCGCGGTCGGCGCAACCTTCCTCTCGCTTTTCGCCAGCACGCTCGCGGCCTACGCCATCCAACGGCTGCGTTTCCAAGGCAGCCAGTACGTCGGCCTCGCGATCTATCTCGCCTATCTCGTGCCGCCGTCGATCTTGTTCATCCCGCTGGCGACGATGGTGGTGCAACTCGGCCTGTTCGATAGCCCGTTCGCGCTGATCCTGGTGTATCCGACGTTTCTCATCCCGTTCTGCACGTGGCTGCTGATCGGCTACTTCAAGTCCATCCCCTACGAGTTGGAGGAGTGCGCGCTGATCGACGGGGCGACGCGTCTCCAGATCCTGCGACAGATCACGCTTCCGCTGGCGGTGCCGGGACTGATCTCGGCCGGCATCTTCTCCTTCACGCTGTCCTGGAACGAGTTCATCTACGCGCTCGCCTTCATCCAGAGCAGCGAGAACAAGACGGTCCCGGTCGCGATCCTGACCGAACTTGTCACCGGCGACGTCTACCAGTGGGGTGCGCTGATGGCCGGCTCGCTGCTCGGCTCGCTCCCGGTCGCGATCTTCTATTCCTTCTTCGTCGACTACTACGTCTCCTCGCTCACCGGCGCGGTGAAGGAATAAAGACCAGCCACGGGACCAGCGCACTGGCTGCCATCCATACGATCGGCAGGCCGGTATCGCCCGGTAGCTCCACGACCTTGATGGCGCCTTGCACGACGAAGTGCAGCAATGCCGGCGCCCAGATCGTATTGCCGCCGAGCTCGAACAGCCGGGCGAGCGGAAACGACAGTATGGTCGACAGAAGCACAGCCGCCAGCGCTATCTGCCACTCGAGCGTGGCAAACAGGATCAGATGGACGGCGACGAAAGGCGCCGCTGCGGCCAGAGCAGCGCGCCAGAAGCTACGACCTTTGCGCAGCCGCCCAAATAGGTAGCCGCGGAAGAGCGCTTCCTCGGCAATCCCGGCCTGCGCAAACAGTCCTGGCAGGAGCCAGACCCACCCGGAGTGCATCGAGATGGCGGCGCCGCGCAATGCGGCATACCCCGGGGTCACTGCAAGCAGGAGCACGCACAGGGCGAGAGCTGCCAGCATGCCCCCTACCGCCGGTTGTCCAAGACCCAGCGACCGCACGGCGGCAGCCGGCTGCTGCCCGAACACGGCCCACTCGATCATCAGGAGTGCGGCGAGCACGACTGCGGCAACAATGAGCCCCGCCTGTCCCCTGTCGCTGCCGAGCGCGTTCGCAAGCAAATGAAACAGCACGAACACGATCGCCAATCCAAAGATCAGCTTCGCGTGTTGTTGGAGGGTCACGACGTGAGTATCGGATGCAGACCGCATGCGGATCACTTCCTCATCTGGGGCTTCCACTGCATCGTGCCGCGCCGATACAAGGCGAACTGTCCTGTTCTATGTGTCGGGACATGCCGTCCTGAAATTCATGCGTGCGCGGTGCTGCGGAGCATCCACCCTTTAGGCACTTGCTGCTTTGTTAGCCTTTGTGGCGCGCACTTTCCTGCATTCTCCCATCTTATGACATGGCCAAATATTCGCCCGCATGAGACACTAGAAGCAACGATGATGGTTCATGCTGCAGGCTGAGTTCCCGCCTGCTCCCGCTGAGGGCGCTAAGAAGAATGGCCCGCGCTAGTCTCACCGAACACTCTTTGGAGCCCGCCGTCGTCAGTACGCTGCTGGCCGCTTACGATGCGGTGTGGAACGAGGTCGAACCTGCTACAGACCCCCACAACGCGATGCGTGCTCAAGACGCAATCTCAGACGCACTTTTGGCCATGGCTCGCGCCGGCCAGCTGAACAGCGCGCGGCTCGAAGCATACGCACTGGATCGCGCACGAGCTGCTTGCGCTTTTGCAAACAGCGCTGCCGCGGGTCCACCCGACAGTGGTTTGGGGTCTCCTCCGAGCTAGGTGCGCAACGCAGCTACACCCGGCTGCCGGTCGACTGACATCAATGCGTTAAACAGCCTGCGCGCATCGAGTGTCGGGTTTCCGACCGCCGTGCAGCTCGAGAATTTGGCCCACAGCGCCTCTTCCGATAGCGGTTTGCCCGGAGATCCGCGTTCGCGCCTCACCTGCTCGCTTTCGAGCGAACGCCCATCGCGCGTCTCGATCATGACGAGATCGTAGGGCGCATCGCCGGGGCGCTTGGGGTCTTCGCGATCGTCGGCCACCACCGTTACCTTCGGCATCGCGCGCTGCACATCGGCGCGTTGCACGAAGGCATCCGTCAGCTCCACGAGCCCGACGCGACGTGCGACGAGGCAGCTCGCCATGGCGAACTGCATGCTGAACTTGGCCTCCAATCCGGTTTGCGGGCGGTGATTGCGCAGGATGGTCGCGTTGCGGCGGCTCGTCGAGACGACGATCCTCTCCACGTCGTCCGCCCGCAGCGGATGAACGGCGAGCAGATCGAGCATGCCGTCGATAGCGCGATGCGTGCAGTAGCAGAGGGGATACTGCTTGATGCTGAGACCCTGCTTCAGGATCTGCCACTCCTTGCCGATCTTCGAAGGCGAGTCTCTGTCCGCCTTGCCGCCGGGCGAGACCGCAGCCAGGAAGCCGAGCGGATGCTCCAGCCCATCCGGCGAGGCGGTGAAACCCGCCGCTGCGAGGCGGGCCGAGGTCACCCCAGCGTGTGCGGCACGTCCGGCATGATATGGCTTGGTCATCGTGCCGAAGTTCGCGACCAGGCCCGCGCTGTGGGAAGCCGCCAGCGCCAGGGCCTGTGCCGTCCGTTCAACATCCAGGCCGTGCAGGGACGCGCACGCGGCGGCTGCACCGATGGGGCCGAAGATACCGGTTGGATGCCAGCCCTTCTGGTGGTGTTGGTCAGGGTCACGCCCCGCGAGTTCGGCCCAGACTTCGTATCCCGCAGCATAGGCGGTTGCCAGTTGGGCGCCGGTTGCCCCGAGGGACTCGCCCTCGGCGAGGATCGCCGGAACGAGGACCGTGCTCGGATGTCCGCGCAGGGCGACATCGTCGAAGTCGAGGGCGTGGGCGGCAGTAGCATTGATCAGCGCCGCATCTGGCGCCGGAATCCGCGGGCCAGCAAGATAGAGGCTGGCGTTGCCTGCGCCCGGTGCCAGCACCTTCTCGAGCAGCTTCGGTGCCTCCTCGATGCTGCCTGCTATCATCGTCCCGGTGCTGTCGGTAAACCCCAGCCGTACGACCGGAAGGGCCTTCTCCGGGATTGCCTCGAACTTGAGATCGGCGACAAACGCGGCAAGCGACCTTGTGAGTGCGTCCGGCATTGCACACCTCCGTTGCTGGCGTAGGCTAGCATGGGTGGCGGGACGCTGTGGACGGAGAAAAATTGGATGAGCTTGAGGACGTTCGCATTTGCGACGGCAATCGCTAGCGCTCTTCCCCTTGCCTCCGCCGCGGGGCAGACCTGCGATGCGCTCACGCTGGACACGGCCATGGGCGAGACGCGCTGCCTGCATCCTGGGCGCGGCGAGCAGTTCAAGGATTGCGAGGACTGCCCGCCCATGGTGGTAGTGCCGGCTGGCCGGTTCATCATGGGCTCGCTCGCGTCCGAGCCCAAGCGGGAAGCTGCGCGCGAGGATCAGGTGCCCGTGACGATCGCACGCCCGTTCGCGATCGGCGCGTTCGCGGTGACGCGCGGCGAGTTCGCAGCATTCGTGACCGCGACGGAACACCAGCCTGCGCCCGGCTGCTATTTCTGGAACGGCAAGACCTGGGAAGAGCGCGCGGATCGCTCGTGGCGATCACCCGGCATACCGCAGGATGATCGCCATCCCGTTGTTTGCGTCGACGTTGGCGACGCCAAGGCCTACGCGGCGTGGCTTACGGCAAAAACGGGCAAGACCTATCGCCTGCCTTCGGAAGCCGAGCGCGAATATGCAACGCGCGCGGGCACGGCAACGCCCTACTGGTGGGGGCCGTCGATCACGACCGATCGGGCCAACTATGACGGCCGCATGATCTCCAGGCGCAAGACCCGCGGCGTTTGGCGCCAGCGCACCGTTCCGGTCGAGAGTTTCAGCTCGAACCCCTGGGGTCTCTACAACGTGCACGGCAACGTCTGGGACTGGACCGACGAGTGCTGGAACGAGAAGAACCAGGGCAACCCGGCCGACGGCAGCGCCAGGGCCGGCGGCGACTGCCGCTGGCGTGTCGTGCGCGGGGGTGCCTGGAACTACGGCCCGACCCATCTCCGCTCCGCCTACCGCTATTGGAATGAGCCCAAGAACCGCAGCAGCGTGCAGGGGTTCCGGGTCGTCAGAGTGCTCTGATCACCATTGTTGCTGCCGCACCGAAAACTCAATCGCCTCAGTAGTATATGGGACCAGAATTGAGACCGCGTGAAAATTGCCAGAATGGTGCTGGCAGTAACTTCCCGTAAGAGCTTCTGATGGAAGCTGTCGCTCTCACTGAGGACCCAACGTCATGGACCAACGCTACATCGGGCGGAACCCTGGTTCCCCGACACCTTCCTGGTTTCAACCGAGGATAATCGCAATTGGGGCGGTTATTTTCTTCCTGCTCCTGTCTGCGTGGCTCGCGGCGTTCAACACGCAGGCCGGCACGGTCGATATCGTGCTGCGCTGGGGCGCGCCGATCCGCGTCACCGAGCCTGGGCTCAACTTCAAGATTCCCTATGTCGAATCGCGCCACACGGTGGAGCTGCGCGAGCGCGCCTACAGCAAGACCTATGAGTCGGCTTCTCGCGATCCCATGGAGCTCAATGTCACGGTCGCCCTCAACTGGGCCGTGAACAAAGAGCACGTCATCTTGATGTACAATCAGTTTGGCAGCTTGGATCAGTTCGAGCAGCGCATCATTGCCCCGCGCCTGCCTGACGCCGTGAAGGCGGTTGTCTCGCGGTTCGCGGTCAACGAGCTGCTGACAAAGCGCAACGAACTGCGCGACCAGGCCAGGGCCGCAGCGCTGAGCGTCATTCCGCAGCAGATCATGACGATCACTGGCTTTTCGGTGACTAACGTCGAGTTCCCCAAGGCCTACACCCAGCAGATCGCCGCCGTGCAGGTCGCCCGCGAGGCCGCCAACGCGCAGGAGCAGGAGCTGCGCAAGCAGAACTTCAAGGCGCAGGAGGTGTTCAACAGCGCCAAGGCCCAGGCCGACGCCACCAAGGCGCAAGCTGACGCCGAGGCCTACTCGATTGCCATCAAGGGCAAGGCCCAGCTCGACATCCAGCAGCGCCAGGCCGAGATCCTGAAGTCAAATCCGCTGCTGATCGACTGGGAGCGCGCGGTGCGGCTCGTGCCGGGCGTTCTGCCTCACACCTTCGTCGGCGGCGACGGCAGCGCGGCCCTCATGTTCCAGCTCGGCGCGAGCCAGCCGGTCGTCCCGGCCAAGAAGTGACGCGCCGACAGAAATGGCGGCGGCTGACGGGGGCAACTATCCGATGGTTGCGCCCAGACTTGTCCGATCCGTCCTGTCCTTGCCCGCCTCTCCTTCGCAGGTGGCATTACCGCCAGCGCCCGGAAACAAGCGCATGAGGTCGCGGCAGACCGAAGTCGCCAGCTCATCTGCCAGTTCTGGCGTGCTGTCGTTGAGCCAGTCAAGGGCGACGCTGGCCTTGCAGGCGACCTCCTCGGCGCATGTGGCAGGTGCCGCAACGATCTCGCGTGACAACTCGCTCATTCTATCCATCACGAGTTCAACGAGTTTTTCCCATGCACAACCGTCCCGCTCGGCCAGCCGGATCATTGCCAACACTTTGTTGAGGGCGTGATAAGCGCCGCTGAGTTCAATCAGTTTCCGGTTCACTCGTCGCCCCCTTTACGCATCAGCCCGCGGTCCGGCGGCCGGCCCAGCGACGTGTTTCATTGAACTACGGAGTGCACGTCCCATATAAGCGATGCGCTCCACCCCGGATCGGCTGGGTCGGCACTAGCGCTCGGCTAGCCGGGCACACATCGCGAATGATTTCATGAAGCCCCTGTTTTCCACCGAGGAGGTGCATCCGCGCGATCGTTTCGCCTACTGGCACAACGTCGCATGCCGCCGCATCGTCAAGCACGACTCCCGGCCGCAATCCCGCCAGGAGTTCCATGCCGCTCTGCAGTCCGGGGCATTGGCCGGAATGGAGTTCTTGCTCTTTGAGAATGCGCCGATGCGGGTGGAGCGCACCAGCAGCCACATTGCATTGGAGGCGCATGACGATCTGTTCGTGCTTCGGCAAATGTCGGGAACCCTGGTGTTGGAGCAGGACGGCCGGGAGACCACCCTGGACCCTGGCGAGATGGCGCTGATTGATTCGACGCGGCCCTATTCCGGCAAATTTTTCGGCGGCTCCGAGTTGCTCCTCGTCAAGGCACCGCGGCGAGTGCTGGAAGCCCGGGTCGGCGACACGCGTCCTCTGCTCGCCCGTCGGCTAAGGCCTCTCGAAGCGGAAAGCGGCCTGGCTTCTTCCTATCTGGCCGCGCTGCCGCAGCTCCTGGAGCGGCTGCAGCCCGCCAATCACGGCATGATCGAGAACCAGTTGCTCGACCTGGTCGCCGTCGCTCTTGCCAAGGGAGCGGAGGCGAACGGCCGAAAGTGTCCTCGGCTCGCGGGCTTGCGGTGGCTAGCCTGCGCGCTGCGATCGAAGGGCGCCTCACGGATCCTTCGCTCGACTCTGCCACCGCGGCGGCAGCCGCTGGTATCAGCGTGCGCTATGCGAACTCCATCCTGGCACAAGAGGGCACCTCGATCATGAGGCTCGTTCAGAGCAGGCGGTTGGAACGCTGCCGGCAGGCGCTGCTGAACCCGGCCCAGGCGCATCGCACTTTGACCGACATCGCCTTCGGCTGGGGCTTCTCCGACATGACTCACTTCGCCCGCAGGTTCAAGACAGCCTACGGCCTGTCACCCAGCGACTACAGGAGAACGGCAGGTGCCGGTGTTTCGGGTGCCGTCGCTGCCGCGACCCGGTCAGATCAGACCTAGGCGGCCAACGCAGTGAATGGTGGTGCCCAAGAGAGGACTCGAACCTCCACGGTGTTACCCGCTAGTACCTGAAACTAGTGCGTCTACCAATTCCGCCACCTGGGCAGGCACGGGCGCTAGTTACGGCCAGCACCGGGGCTTGTCAATTGCAGCCGCGGGCCGACTTCACAGCCGCTCATTACAAGGCTATTGCAGGGCACTATTCTGCAACGGGGGAAACCGGCCATGGCCTCGCGGCTGGAGCAAGGCAGCCTGGTGACGGTAATCGGCGGCTCGGGCTTTGTCGGTCGCAACGCCGTACGCGCGCTTGCTGCCGACGGCTGGCGCGTGCGGGCGGCGTCTCGTCGCCCCGACCTCGCGGGCTACCTGCAGCCCATGGGTGCGGTCGGGCAGGTTCATGCCGTGCAGGCCAATGTGCGCTATCCGGATTCGCTGCGCCGCGCTGCAGACGGGGCCGAGGCTGTCGTCAACCTCGCGGGCATTCTGCATAAATCCGGACCGCAGACGTTCCAGTCGGTGCATGTTGCCGGCGCGCGCGCGGCCGCGAAGGCAGCCCGGGACGCCGGCGCTCGCATTTTCGTCCACGTCTCAGCCATCGGCGCCGATCGCAAGTCCTGGTCGAAATACAGCCGCACCAAGGCGGCGGGCGAGGCGGCCGCGCTGGCGGAGTTTCCCGAGGCCGTCATCCTGCGTCCCTCGCTCATGTTCGGCCCGGAGGATCAGTTGTTCAACCGGTTCGCCGCCATGGCGCGGATGTCGCCATTCCTTCCACTGGTGGGCGGCGGCAAGACGAGATTTCAGCCCGTTTACGTTGGCGATGTTGCCGCCGCCATTTCAACGGTCTGCGCCGGCAAGGCGAAGAAGCGCACCATCTATGAGCTTGGCGGGCCCGACGTCGTCACCTTCCGCCAGATCCTCGATCTCACGCAGCAGTGGTCCGGCCACAAGCGCTGGTATCTGCGCCTTCCCTTCTGGTTGGCTCAGATCGGCGCCTTCGTGACGGTGCCGCTGCCCAACAATCTTCGCCCGCTCACTGTCGACCAGGTCCGGGCGCTCACGGAGGCCAACGTCGTCACCGAGAAGGCGGCCGCCGAGGGACGTACCCTGGGGGGGCTTGGCGTGGAGCACCCTCACGCGATGGCGGCAATTGTGCCGGCGTACCTGGAGCGCTTCCAGCCGCACGGTCAGTTCGCTCACTACCGTGGCTGATCGAGGGGCTGTGATGAGCAGCTCGGTGGTCAACGACGCCAGCAAGAACCGCTTCGAGCTGGAGACGCCAGCGGGGCCTGCCACCGCGGACTATCGCCTCGATGCAGGGGTGATGACGATCTATCACACGGAGGTGCCCGCGCCTCTGCGTGGCCGTGGCATCGGTGGCCGTCTCGTCGAAGGCGCGTTGAATGAAGCGCGCAAGTTGACCTTGAAGGTCGTGCCGGACTGCTGGTTCGTTCGCGAATTCATCGAGCGAAACCCCCAGTTCAGGGATCTTCTGAGGTAGGACTCCAGCGACATGTCCGTGGGATCGACCGCACCTCCAAGTGCGCCTTCGCCGAACTCCACGAAAAGGCCGCCACCGCCATCTCCAGGGAGTTCCTGCTGCGGCTGATCGCGGCTGTCCCTTACAAGATCCACACCGTGCTCACCGACAACGGCATCCAGTTCACCACACCCGGCGCGGGAGGCTCAGCCGCGCCGCTGATCAAGGAAGCCAAATGCCGGGATTAAACATCCCCCTCCGCCCAGCGCTTCTCGAACTCCCAGACGTGTTCGAAGCCTACGAGGTGGCAGAACTTGTCGAACGAATAGAGGTCGGGTGCCAGCGTGTCGCTGGAGCCCTTCTCGCGCAGAACGCCATAGGCATGCTCGAGCGCCTTGGCGGTCGCGAGAAAACCCGTCGCCGGAAAGATCGCGAGCTTGTAGCCGAGTTCTTCCAGCCGCTCCTTCGGGAGTATCGGCGTGCGTCCGCCGTCGGCCATGTTGGCGAGCAGGGGTAGATCGAAGCTCCGGCCGATCCTGGCCATCTCCTCCTCGCTCTCCGGACTTTCGATGAAGAGAATGTCGGCGCCCGCCTTCGCAAACGCCTCCCCCCGCCTTAGCGCCTCGTCCAGTCCGTGCTGCGTACGCGCGTCGGTGCGCGCCACGATCAGGAAATCAGGCGACGAACGGCTTGCGACCGCGACCTCGATCTTGCGTACCATTTCCCCTACGGGCACCACGCGACGGCCGGGCGTGTGTCCGCATTTCTTCGGAAACACCTGATCCTCGAGCTGAATGGCCGCGGCGCCTGCAGCCTCGTAGCCCTTCACCGTGCGCTCGACGTTGAGGAGCCCGCCGAACCCGGTATCTGCGTCGCAGATCACCGGTGTCTGCGTGCCCTGGCAGATCTGGGCGACGCGTCCCACCATTTCGGTGTAGCTGACCAATCCAGCGTCCGGCAGGCCGATGGAGGCGGAGACACCGTACCCGGTCATATACAGCGCGCCGAAACCCAGCCGGTCTGCAATCCTCGCCGAGATCATGTCGTACACGCCGGGCGCGCTCAGAAGTCCGCCCTTTGCCAGCGCCTCTTTCAACTTTTTGCCGGGATGCATGTGTGGACCTGACCCTGAGCTGTTCGCATTTGCGAGACTGACAACAAAGTAAATCGGCGGCTCGATTTGCCATTTTTGGCACTGAACGGCCCGAATGATTTGAAATCACCGCCAAGATCGTGGATGGTATACCACCGACCAGCTAGCGGCTGCCGGTGAACAAAGAACAATTTAAGGGAGGTTCCCATAATGCCAACGTCACGTTGGAACATCGCCCTTCCATTGCTTGCGGGATTGTTGGCCATACCGGTCGCGATGCCGTCGGCTGACGCTCAGACGCCAAAGAAGGGCGGAATCCTCAAGTTCGTCGTGCCCGACGAGCCGCCGAGCTTCGACGGTCATCGAGAGACCACCTTCGCCCTGATCCACCCCATCGCGCCGTTCTATAGCACGCTGATCCGGGTGGAGCCCGAGAACCCCAACTCGGGCAACTATGTGTGCGATCTGTGCACCGAGATGCCGGAACCGGCCGATGGCGGCAAGACCTACGCGTTCAAGATCCGCAAGGATGCGAAATTCCACGACGGCACACCGGTGACCGCCGCGGACGTGAACGCGACCTTCCAGCGCATCATCTTCCCGCCCAAGGGCGTTTCAAGCGCACGCCATGCCCAGTTCAGCATGGTCGACAGCGTAACCAGCCCGGACGCCGATTCGGTGGTGTTCAAGCTCAAGCACCCATCCGGGGCGTTCATTCCCGCACTCGCCACGCCTTACAACTTCATCTACGCGAAGGCCAAGCTGGACACTGACCAGCACTGGTATGAGAAGAACGTGCTCGGCTCCGGTCCGTTCATCTTCGAAGAGCGCCAGGCCGGCGCCTTCGTCAAGGGGAAGCGCAATCCCAACTATCACCACAAGGGCAAGCCCTACATCGACGGCTTCGAGGCGATTTTCGCCAAGACGCAGACGCTGCGCGTGCAGGCGATCCGCGGCGACCAGGCGGCCATCGAGTTCCGTGGCTTTCCGCCCAAGAGCCGTGACGACCTGGTTGCGGCGCTCGGCAAGGACATCACGGTTCAGGAAAGCAACTGGAACTGCGTGCTGAACCTCACCCCCAACCAGGAGAAGAAGCCCTTCGACGACGTGCGCGTGCGCAAGGCGATCACGTCTCGCGCTCGACCGCTGGAGCGGATCGAAGGACATATCGAAGATCGCCATCGTCAAGGCGGTCGGCGGCGTGGTTTTCCCCGGCCATCCGCTGGCGGCGACGAAAGCCGAGCTGGAGCAGATCGTCGGCTTCTGGCCCGACATCAACAAGTCGCGCGCAGAGGCCAAGAAGCTGCTTAAGGAAGCCGGGCAGGAGAACCTCAAGTTCACGCTGCTCAACCGCGGTGTCGACCAGCCCTACACCATCCTGGGCACGTGGATGATCGACCAGTGGAAGCAGGTCGGCATGACCGTCGACCAGAAGGTGGAGGGGACGGGCCCGTTCTACGCGTCCCTGCGCGAGGGCAAGTTCGAGGTGGCGCTGGAGTTCAACTGCCAGTCGGTCGTCAACCCGCTGGTCGACGTCTCCACCTTCCGGCCCGACTCCGAGCGCCAACTACGGCAAGTTCAAGGACGACGAACTGATCAAGCTGCACGACGCCATGAACCAGACGGGCGACGTGGCCGAGCAGAGGAAGCTGATGCGGGCCTACGAGAAGCGCGTGCTGAACGATCTGGCCTCCAGCGCCATTACGCTGTGGTGGTACCGCATCATTCCGCACCGCTCCTACCTGAAGGGATGGACGGTCACGCCCAGCCACTACCTGAACCAGGACCTGTCGCAGGTCTGGCTGGACAAGTAGACGGCGCTTCCGCGTCGTAGCGACGCCAACAGGCTCCGGCCGGCAGCAACGTGCCGGCCGGAGCCTTCGCACCGCGAACCATGCTCACCTATATCGTCAAGCGCCTGCTCCTGGTGATCCCGACGCTGATCGGGGCGGCCGTGCTCGTCTTCTTGCTGATGCGCGCCATTCCTGGCGATGTGTGCGTTCTGAGGCTGGCGAGCGGCGGCGGCAGCATCGATCCGACGGTTCTCAACAACTGCCGCGCCGAGATCGGCACCGACCAGCCGATGATCGTGCAGTTACTTGCTTTCCTGAAGGGGCTCGCCACGCTAGACTTCGGCAACTCGATGTGGACCGGCCGGCCGATCATTCAGGAGGTCGGCCTGCGCTTTCAGCTGTCGCTGCAGGTCGCCATCATGGCGACGCTGACAGCGATTCTGATTTCCATTCCCGCTCGGCACCATCTCGGCGGTCCGGCAGAACACCTGGATCGACTACGTGGTGCGGGCGTTCTCCATCGCGGGCGTGGCCATGCCCTCCTTCTGGCTCGGCATCCTTATCATCCTCGGGATTCTGATCACGTCCAAGGCGTGGTTCGGCGTGTCCTGGATGCCTCCCATCACCTACGTGCCGATCTGGATCGATCCGCTCACCAATCTGAGCATGCTGATCTGGCCCGCGCTCGCCACCGGTTATCGCTACTCGGCGGTCGCGACCCGCATGACCCGGTCGGCCATGCTGGAGGTGCTGCGCGAGGACTACGTGCGCACCGCACGCGCGAAGGGCGTTTTTCGCAAGCTGATCGTCCGCCGGCACGCTTTGCGTAACGCGCTGCTTCCGGTGATCACCATCATCGGTATCGAGTTCGCGTTTCTGATGGGTGGCCTGGTCGTCACCGAGCAGGTCTTCAACCTCAACGGTCTCGGCAAGCTGTTCGTGGAATCGATCACCAACTACGACTACAACATGACGCAGGCGCTCGTGATGCTGGTGGTCGGAATCTTCGCCCTCACCAACCTCCTCGTCGACATCCTCTATGCGTGGCTCGATCCCCGCATACGCTACAGCCGCTGAAGGTCTCCGATGGCAATCCTCTCTGAGCCCGCCTCGCGCCCCAGCGAAGACGCGCTGCCGAGGGCATCGCGGCTATCCACGCTCTGGCGGTTTTGCCGCGAGAACCCGCTCGGCGCCGCCGGCGCCGTCGTCGTGTTCCTCATGATCTTCATGGCCGTGTTCGCCGATTTCGTCACGGTCTACGATCCGACCCGCAACAACTTCGGCGCCATGCTGGAACCACCGAGCTCAGACTACTGGCTCGGCACCGACCAGTACGGCCGCGACCTCTATGCACGCATCGTCTACGGCGCACGCACCGCACTGCTGGTGGGCTTCGTCTCGGCCTTCGTGGGGGCCACCCTTGGGCTGGTGCTGGGCGTGGCCAGCGCCTACTTCGGCGGCGCGCTTCGACCTGATCTTCCAGCGCATCATGGACGTGCTGATGGCATTTCCGCTGGTGATCCTGGCGCTGGCGGTGGTGTCCATCTTCGGCACCGGCATCCAGAACGTCATTCTTGCCATTACCATTCCGTTCATCCCGCGTTGCGCGCGCGTCGTGCGATCGAGCGCGCTGTCGGTGCGGGAAGCGCCCTATATCGATGCGGCGCGGGCCTGCGGGTTCAGTCATTCCCGCATCGTGCTGCGCCACATGGTGCCGAACGTGATGGCGCCCTACCTGATCATGATGACGGCGGCCGTCGGGCAGGCGATCCTGATCGAGGCCTCCCTGTCCTTTCTCGGCCTTGGCGTGCAGGAGCCGGTCCCGGCCTGGGGCCTGATGTTGCGCGGCGGCGCCCAGGAATACGCGGAGAGCGCGCCATGGGTTGCCGTCTTCCCCGGCATCGCGATTTCGCTGGCGGTCTTCGGTTTCAACCTCTTCGGCGATGCCCTTCGTGACTGGCTCGACCCGAAGATGAAGGTGTGAGCGCCGGCAGGCGATAGCTCCCGCCGACGCGGAGCAACCTACCGCCCGGCCGCGGTCCCCTCGCCGTGGGTCGTCTTTTCCCACCGGTAGGGATCGGTCGCGAGTTGGTACAGCGCGCGGTACGCGGCGGCGGAAATCAGCAGCCAGCACAGCGGCATGAAAAGAGCCGATAGCGCGAGAGCCGGACGGCCGCGCCGGATCACGCTCACCGCGCCTACGAGAATGGCGACGGCGTAGCCGGCGGTGAGGTTCACCCAGGCGATGGTCCACAAGATCGAGCCGCCAAGGCTCTCGGACGGCGCCAAGAATTGGCCCGATAGAGCGTGGTAGCCAAGCAGCACATAAAAGAAAGGGTGGACGAGCGCCGAGAGGATAAGTGCGCCCATGATCACATGGATGCCGATCGCTCCGCGTAGTCCCACCTCCCTGCTCAGTCGCCAAGGCCGACGCGTGTGGACAAGATAGGTCTGCATCCAGCCCTTCAGCCAGCGCGTGCGCTGCTTGAACCACGTGACGAACCTGATGGGTGCCTCCTCCCAAGTGGTGGAGGCGAGCATGGCGGTGCGCCACCCGGTCCGTGCCAACCGGAAACCCAAGTCGGCGTCCTCCGTGACGTTGAAGGGATCCCAGCCGCCGGCGGCGTCAAGAGCCTTGCGCCGGAAGTGGTTCGACGTTCCACCAAGCGGCACCGGCAGACGCAATCGCGTCAACCCCGGAAGGATGCCGTCAAAAAGAGCGGAGTACTCGATCGTGAACTGACGCGTGAACGGTATTCTGGCCCAAACGCCACAAGCCGTTCACGCGCATCGCGCCCACATGTTTTCAGCGTCCCGATAACGGAGGGGCGTGACATGTAGGGGATAACGCGCCGTGCTCAGGCGCGCGGCATGGGGCCGCTTCAAATGGCTAGGCTTGTGTTGCCTTTTAGGATTAGTCGGCGAGGTCCATGCCGAGGAAACCCACCTGTCGCAGGCGCAAGTCGGTTTCTGGGATGCTCGTTCCTGGTGTTCTCGTGAGAAACCCTGTCGTCTTGCTCTGGACCTCAAACAGGCAACTGGTCTGGTGGTTCTTCGTCGGATCGGAAGCGAACGAATAGTTGATGCAAGCAGCCACCCACAGGCAAATGCCACCATGTTCATCAGTCGCGGCATCGGCCTGCTCGCTTGTCGAATTCACGTCCTCACGGATCACGTTGCCAGCGACGCCGCCAGTCCGTGGGTAGCGTCGTTTCGGAAAGAGCACGAAGCCGCCGGTGACCCGCTTCCCTCGCCACTCATCAAAAAGCTCTCGTGCTCGCTCTTCCGGGATGACACCGTTCGACCACGGTGAGCAACTCGGCGAACATATGAATGTGCCGTGCCGGTGCGTTGCCGACATTGGTAAACTCGAATCCTATGGGAACTGTGCACCAAGCCATCAATGCGAAATGCGAGCGGCGCGGTGAAGAAGATTTCATCACGCCTTATCCAAGCTCGGTTGCTGGCAACCAGCGTATCCTTGGCAACTTCGGCAGAGCGTTTGGCCCCCCATCCTGCAACCGCGTTGGCGAGGAACGTTCCAAATATAAGACCGATGCCCACCAAGCCCGCGTAGAACTGCCATCGAGCCGAGCACGCAGCATCCTCTGCCGCCTCTGCTTGGCGCCATGGCTGGCAAAGCTCGTATTCCTCTTTGCTGCCGGGGTCATTGCAGCGAAGCTCCTTCTGGACGGTTTGAGGGAGTGCATGTTTGAGCCCCGGAACGGGCGAGTATGGCGGCAGGTAGTGATTTGGGGTGGCATAGCCTGGATAGGCGTAGGGCTTTTTGCAGCTCATCAAATAGCCGCTTGTGACGGCAGCCATTAACAGCAAGCAATGCGACGGCGATGCCCGCTACGCCAAATCCAATCGAAGATTTTGAACCCCAATCGCGACCAAGACATTCGAGAAAGAACGCCGCTGTAAATCCGCCGTTGCTGATCTTGTTATTCAGCGTCCGTTCACTGACGGACACCCCTATTTCGGAAAGCTTTCCGGCTAGATCGGCGTAGGTCACCCCCCGCCGTTTCAGCTCCCCCTTCAGGATGTTCTTGGCCTTGGTCTCGTATTCCTTCGTAACGGGGGAATCCTTGTAGGCGTTCACTGGCATCCGCTGGCCTCCAAATATCACGGCATCCAATGATATTAGCACTTGCATTCCGGTCTGTATATCCCTATAAGCAGGGGTATACACCATCGGATGCAGTGACATGGCCCAACATTTCCTCCTTTCCCGCCAAGCCAAGACGATCACCTTGGCCCAGGTTATGCGCCTGTCGGACGCCGACGCAGAGACCATGATGCGCCGGATCCGCTGGGCGCAGGACGGCGAGCCGGTTTGCTCCCATTGCGGATCGCTCGACGCCTACGATTGCCGCCGTCCGTCCGGTGCGCCGCGCTGGCGCTGCCGTGGCTGCAAGAAGGACTTCCGCATCACGTCGCGGCACGCTGTTCTCGTCCTACAAGCTGCCGCTGCGCGGCTACCTCGCGGCCATCGCCATCTTCTGCAACGAGGTCAAGGGCAAGAGCGATGCTCGCGCTCGAGCCGCGATCTCGGGCTGTCCTACAAGTCGGCGTTCGTGCTCGCTCACAAGCTGCGCGAGGCAATGGCCGAGGAAATGAAGGGCCGCCAGATCGGCGACGACCGTCCCGAGGCAGAAGTCGATGGCGCATACTTTGGAACGGTACGTGCGCCCCGCCAACCTGAAAGAGGATCGCGTTGATCGCCGCTTGCGCAAGAACCACTCCGAGCAACCGCAAGGTCGTGGTCGTGATCCGCGAGCGTGGCGGCGAGACGTTGCCGGGCGTGTTCAGGTCCGAAAGCCAAGCGCTGTCTTGGATCAAGCACCGCGTCGTCAAGGGCACCGTGCTGCATGCCGACGAAGCGTCATCGTGGAACGACCTGCACGCGCGCTTCGAGGTCAAGCGCATCGATCACCAGCAGGCGTACAGCTTGGATGGCGCGTCGCACCAATCAGGCCGAGAGCTATTTCTCGCCGCATCCGTCGCGGCGAGATGGGCCATCATCACCACATCTCCGGCCCGTACCTGCTGCGCTTCGCTCAGGAAGCCGCATGGCGCGAGGATAACCGCCGCGTTCCGAACGGCGAGCAAGTGCATCGCGTCGCCAAGCTCGCACTCGGGCGCGGCAAGTCAGTGGACTGGAACGGATACAAGCAGCGGCACGTAAAATGATCTGTGTCCGCGCAATTGTCCTTGCGCCCAGCCCCACCTAGTACGGGCCGCGATCTGGGTGCCAGAAGATCAGGCCAAGCACCTTCACGACCTGCATGAGCAGCAAGGGGACGAAGCCTGCGCCCATGATTGCCATGGCGGTCCAGAGGACCGGCTCTGACCGAACTCTCAGGCAGGTACGGCCGGAGCAGGAGAAGCCCGGATGATGCCGCCAACGTTATTCCGAGCGTTATCGCGAGGGCCATGAGCACGCGGTGCCAGTTGACGGTTCGCATGAGCTAGAACTCCCCGAGTGCGGCCACCGCCAGCCAACACAGCACGGTCAGGAAGGCGAACACCAGCGCCCCGAATATCTGGAAATGGATGATGCTGGCGAGCGTGGTGAAGGCGCAAGCCAAGCCTGCGATGGCGATCACGACCATCCACACCCAGCGCTGGGAAAACAGCCAGAACAGCAGCGCGAGGCCTGCCAATCCGAGCACAAGGGTGATCAATTCCCCCATCGCGAACCCATGGCAAAAGGATGTGTAAAGCAATGTGACGCAAAGCTGTACATCGCGATGCCTTGTGGGGTCAATGCGGTCGTCCTACAGCGGCCTCATGAAGAAGGACGCGTCCGTGAACCTGCGATTGACGAGCGAATTGCGCTCGAAATTGCAGCGCCTTGCCGACGCCGATGGCCGCAAGCTGTCCAACTACATCGAACGTGTGCTGGTCGCCCACGTCGAGAGTACGAGCGGCAAGGACCGGCCCGAGCCACGCAGCAAGCGCTAGTAGGATCGTTCGAGTATGGCGTCCAAGAAGTTCTCGATCCCGATGCACTTCGAGGCCATCGGGCACAACGTCGTCATTGACGGTGCTGGCGTCGCGACGGTGTATTTCGACGTGGAGGACGCCGCTGGGCAGCGCTACGCCTACGGCTTCTCGATGGGGCAGAGTGAACTGCGAGAACTTCAGCTTGCAATCGGGCTAAAGCTGAAAGCAGCACCGCCTCGCGCTGGCGGGAAGAAAGCTTCCCCCTAGGCCACTGCCCCGTGCACAGGATGCACGGACAGCCGTTGATCTTCGAAGCCGTCATGCCGCGACGCATAAACCACTTCGCTCGGGTTGACTAGGACGCGCGGGTCACGCGAGCGACCAACGTGTGCTTTTGCCCGCGCCTGATTTAACCACCTTCTGCCGCCTAACAAGGTAAGCGAGGTTTCCCCGCACGCGCGGCGTCACCGTGGGCTTCGCTCCGTTGCCGTGGCCGCCAGCCTTTAGGATGGCTGCCACAATGGCATGCGTGCTGATCGGGCCGTCTGCGTCACGTAGTGCGCCCAGTACGAGCCGCCCTAGCTCGCCTTGCCGGAACAGCCGTATGCGCTGCGGCAGTCGTTTGTTGGGTACGGTGTCCGCGTCGTACTCGGGATCAAGCAACCGGAGTGTTGCATCGACGTGCGAGAGTGAGTTCTTCGAGCGCGGACCTGGCGCTCTAGCTGGACGATCTCCGACGCCAGCAAGGCGCGGCGCTTCCTGAGAGCGGAGAGGGCGTAGCGATCACCACGGCTGCGTTCGGTCATCCACTAGAAATGGCGAGGAACCGGATTTATTTCTAATGGCGTTTGGGCCATAATACCGCGCGTGAACCAGCTTGCGCGGGGGTTGTAAATGTTGAGCTGCGCCTGCACGCACCCCAGTTGCGGCGATCCCTGGCGGAACACATCGAGTGCTCGTCTGAGCTGATCCGGTTGCGGCCGGTCCTCCGCGTCGTACACCACAACAAACTCGCCGCACGCAAACTGCAGCGCGTAGTTCAGCGCCTTGGGCTTTGTGCGCGGGGCATGATCGGGCACGAGGATGGTACGGAAGTGCGGGGGCAGGTCGAGCGAGAGAACCGCAGCCTGCGTTTCCAGATCGGCCGCCTCGAGGATGAGGAATATCTCGAGTTTCGGCGCGGGATAGTCGAAGGCCTGCAACGCGTTCACGAGACCACGCAAGAACGCTCGTTTCCTGAAAGAGCGGCACGAGTATGCTGTAGCGCGGCAATGCCACGTCATCGGGCGGCGAGAGGGCTGCAGCCGCAATGGTGCGCGGACGCCTCGCGAACAGGAGTTCGATCAACGCGATGAGCCGCAACAGCGTGATGCACAAGAAGGGAATGGCGACGATCGCCGTCAGGACCGCAATGGTAGCCTGCGGCGACATTGAGAGGCCGCCGATGATCAGCCCCACCGCAACCGCCGCGGCCACAACCTGCCATATCCAAACGGAGGCGCAGGCGGAACTCTCCGGGCTTCGGCGCAAGAGCCCATGCACGGCTTCGTCTAACCGTTCCGCCCTCCAGTACTCTTCCAGCGCGGCGTTGAAGCGGAAGCGGGGGGCCAATGCCACGTTTGTGCCATGGAACTGTCAGTTCTGCAACCTGCGCGCGGAGTTCCTCAGGCGTGAGGGTGTCCGCGCGGAGGACCCGGCAAGGACGCCCGCCGATGCTCGCCGGAAAGCCCAGGCGATCGGGGTCTTCGATGTTCCCGCCCGTATCGATCGTGATCTCGGCCTCCCAACCGGCCAGGGGTACGCCGATCCGGTTTGCGAGCGCAGCCGCATACGTATCGTGCGTGGCCGCACCGCTCGCAAGCCACGCCTCGTGGAGGGGCACACCCCATTGTGTGGCCGCCTGCTCGAGGGACTGAAGGGCAACCTCGGCTGGATCAGCGACCTGCGAGCGCAGGGGCACGGCATCCTGTGAACGAGGGAGCGGTGGCGGCTGTCCCGACGGGCGCGCACGCGCTAGACTGTCATCGATATCCGCACGGCCAGCGCGGAAAGGCTGGGCGCGCAAGCGCCCAGAGCTTTGCATGGCCATCCGACGTGCCCTCTAATCGTCGTACGCAGGCCAAATACGAATGATCTTTCTACCGATATGCCGCGTAAGTGCTGTCTTACTTTTTGTTGGGCTCGCATGGGCTGTGGACGTGTCGAGAGTTTATGCGCAGGGCACCACTCGCGCAGCCTGAGGCGGAAGAGCGCGAGCCGCCGCGGCGCGTCGCCATTCGCTTTCTGACCGAAAGTGATTTCCCACCGTTCAACTATCTCGACGAGGACAATGTTCTGACCGGCTTCAATGTCGACATGGCCCGAGCGATCTGCCTGGAACTCAACGCCGCCTGCGATGTCCAGGCCCGGCCCTGGTCCGAATTATTGCAAGCCCTCGTGCGCGGCCAGGCGGATGCGGTCATCGCCTCGCACACGGCCAGCCCGAACGCGCTGAAGATCGTCGATTTCACTGAGCCCTATTACTTCACGCCTGCAAGGTTTGCGGGCAAGCGCGGCGGCAGCCTGAGCACCGCGACCCCGGAGTCGCTGGAAGGAAAGAAGATCGCAGTTGCAAAGGGGACAGCGCACGAAGCGTATTTGCGGGCGTTCTTTCGCGACAGCCCGATCCGCATCTATGAAACCGTAGAGTTGGCGCGCGATGCCCTCATCACCGGGGAGGCCGACCTACTGTTCGACGACGGCATCAGCCTTGTGTTTTGGCTCAATGGCACCGCATCCAAGGCCTGCTGCGAGCTGAAAGGCGGGCCGTTTGCAGAGCCAAGGTTCTTCGGCGACGGTATCGGCATCGCGGTCAGGCGCGACGACGCCCAGCTCAAATCACTGATCAACGGGGCGCTGAAGCGCCTGCGTGAGGGCGGCCGCTACGAAGAGCTTCTGCTCAGATACTTCCCTCAGCGTGTTTTCTAGGACGTCCGCCATGCTGCCTCCCAAGACCGGTCTCACGATCTGCTTTGCCCATGCCGCCTATCGCATGGCCGAACGCTTCGCGTTGCGCGACGCAGGGATCGCGCACGTGCAGGTGCGAACTGCTGACGAGCTGGCGAAGGCGCTGCCGGATGCCGACGTGCTGGTCGTCTCCATGCTTTGGAAGAACGAGCTGGCCAAGATTGCAACGAAGCTCAAGTTCATCCAGTCCATCAGTTCCGGCGTTGACTGGTACGACAAGGAGGTGCTGCGCGCGCACGGCGTCCGCCTTGCCAGCGCGGCGGGCGTGAACGCAACGGCGGTTGCCGAGCACGCCATGGCGCTCATGCTGGCGCTGCAGCGCAAGCTGCCAGAGGCCGTCGTCAATCAGGGCGCCAGGCGCTGGCGGGGCATGATCTCCGAGATCGCCGCCCGCGAAGACCAGCTTACGGACAAGACCCTGCTGATCGTCGGCATGGGCAGGATCGGCTCCCGGCTCGCCAAGTTCGCCAAGGCTTTCGGCATGCGCGTCCTTGCGACCAAGCGGGACCCAAGCACGGGCGCCGAGGGCGCGGACGCCGTCTATCGCAACGACCGGCTCAGCGAGTTGCTGGGCCAGGCGGACATCGTCGCCCTGACCTGCCCGCTCACACCTGAAACCGAGGGTCTTATTGATGCGAAAGCGCTCGCGGCCATGAAGCCTACCGCGCATCTCATCAACGTGTCGCGCGGCCGCGTCGTCGACGAGACGGCACTGATCGCGGCGCTACAGGCAAAGCGCATCGGCGCGGCTGGCCTCGACGTTACGCAGGAGGAGCCGCTCTCTGCCGCCTCGCTGCTCTGGGCCATGCCCAACGTGCTGATAACGCCGCACACGGCCGGCGAAACTCAACGTTACGAGGATGCGGTGATCGATATCCTTCTCGACAACCTCGACCGGCTCTGGCGCGGCGAGACGGCGCTGCACAATCAGGTCGTCTAGTCTAGATCGTTTCGTCGGTGGTGAAGCTGTCGTCGCTCCCGCCGCCACCCGACCAGCCGCCGCCCCTGGACCGGCCATCGTCATCCCACGACCAAGTGCCTCGGCTGCTGGGTTCACGCCAGCGCTCGCCCGGATCGGAGTGACCCGAGCGCGGCTGCGGGAAGGGGAAAGTGGGACCGCCGAAATCCGGCGGGCTGCGGGGCGGCCGGTATGAGTAGCCGCCTCTCAACAGATCCCAGAGCAAACCGCCCGCGCCGCCTGCGAGTACGCTCTTGAGCATTTCGGCAATCTCGTTCTCGTTGCCGAAGGTCGCGTTGGGGTGATCGTAGCCGGCACGCCGGAACCGGTCGCGCGTCTGCTCGACGTCGGTGCGGCGGCGGGCAAGGTCACGCGCCGTCTGCCGAAGATCGGCGATTTCCGCATCTGCCTTGCCGGTGCTTGCGTCCAAGGTCTCGATGCGGCGCACGATGGCATCGTCGGCGCTGGAGGGCGTGCGGCGCGCTTCGCGGTAAAGCGCGGCGATGTCGTCCTTGCTGTCGGCGAGGGCGATGGTTTCGATCGCTTGCCGATAGGCGGCATCCTTGCCGCCCGCAACGAGAGTGCCATGTTCCTCATCGACCTTGCGCATCAGGCCGTGCTTGTCCTCCACAGTCCGATCCGCGGCGGCATGCTTGTGGCGCGCCTCCGCCAATTCGCGCTCCCTGGTCTCGACGCCGTTCTCGGACATAGCACGCTGCTCGATGGTGGCCAGCGCCGCCGCAGCCTCGGTTGCGGCAGTCCGCTTTGCCGTTGCGTGCTCGCGCAGACGCAGGGGAATCTCGATCAGGGCCGCGTAGTTGGCTCGGGTATCGAGGAAGCCCACGTAGTCAGCCAACATGCGATCCATTGTGCGCGCAAAGTTCCCCGCGGAGTAGGCGCTGGTCCCGAACTTGCGCTCCCACAGGTAGGTGAACAGTGGATCGCCGTCATAGGGTTTGCGCTTGGCGGTGAGTTCCGCTTCCGAGTTCTGAGCTTTTTTCTCAGCCTCGACCGCCACGGCCTCGGCGCCGTCGCTCGCGGCTTTCGCTGCTTGCCAGGACGGCGAGCTTTTCACCTTTGCGTGCGCGTCCGTACGGACCCGCTCGACGGCGGCAAGCGCCTGCTCCATGATTTCGGCGGCGCCTTTGCGTTGAGCTTCAGCCTGCGCGATTTCTCCCAGCAGTGCCTTGCGGCGGTCCTCCAGGGCAGCGATGCGCAGGCGGTAGTCCTCGAGCAGTTGCGTCGCGCGGCGTTCGCCGGCGTCGAGATTGTTGCCGAGGCGGCCTGCGGCCATATCATCGAGCTTCACGCGCGCCAGCTCGTGGAGTGTCTCAAGCCGCTCCTTGCGCAGGCGCTCGGCGTCCGTGACGGCGGAGCGCAGGGCGGACTCCAGCTGGCCTTCCTCGCCACGCAGCGAGGTGAGCGCACCTTCGATCGTTTCCAGTGTCTGACGTCCGGTCCACATGCCAGCGGCTCTACCAGCTCGTGATATAGCCGCCGTCAAACGGCATCAGATGCTCGACGTCCAGCATGCCGCGGCGCTTCACGCCGAAACGGTTGCGCTGGACGATGCCGTCGTCGCGTTTGTCTTGGGCGATTGCATCGTAGGTCGCTTGGGGAATGCGCATCCCGAACTTGGTCACGGACTTGGTGCTGCCGTCCTCCTCGCTGCGGACGGAGAGGGCCAGCGTGCTGCCGTCCGGCGCTATGGCCTCGACGATGACGTAGTGGTTGCGCGCATCGCTGTTGACGCTGCGCGGTGGCCGGCGGCGTACGAGCGATGGTTCGCCGGGGCGGGACACGATGGTGAGCGTGTACTCGCGTGCGAGATCCGATTTCAGGGATTGCAGGTCGGCGGCTGCCTTGGCCGCGCCCGCCTTCTCGCCGGCGCGGGCCAGCCGCTCGCCTTCGGCTAGGATGATGTTCGCTTTCTGTTTCGCCGCATTGTCGACCGCGATAGCCATGACTTCGGCGTGCACCTGGCGCAACGACTGCCCCGCGGCCTGCGCGCTGCGGAGCTGCTCTCGCAAATCGCCGAGCTGCGCAAGGGCTCTCGCAGCGCCATCGCGATTGCCATCGCGCAATGCGCGCTCGCCGTCGGCGACGAACGCGTCCGCCTTCTGCTTGGCTAGGCCGTCGCCCGGTGCAATCCCCACAACATCGGCGTGCGCTTGCCGCAGCGCCTTCGGCAGGGTCTCGGTGATCTCGATGCGGGACTGCTCCTGCACCAGCCGCGCCGGGGCCGCAATCATGCGGTCATAGCCGACGTAGCCGGCGAGCAGCGCTGCCGCGGCGATGCCCGTGCGCTTCCCGTAGCTGCCCCGCCTGGCCCACAGCGTGAAGAGCGATCGTTTCAGGCCGGCAGGCGGCGGCGTGTAGGTGAAGCGGCTTTCCTTCAGCGCCTTGACGCCATCGGCGAGCACGTGGTCGGGGACGTCGATGCCCTGGTCGTGGTAGATCGTGCGCAGGCGGTCGATGAGTTCTGTCTCGCGGCCTTCCTCGTTGAGCTCGCGGCGCACGAGGTCCTCGCGGTGGCGCAGGGTGTCCACCACGTCCATGGCGATCATGATGTCGTCGAGCTTCTGCGGGGTGCTCGGCGGCGCCACAGCCTGGGCCATGTTCAAACCTCGCAAGCGGTTCAGACGGCGGCGGGCAGGGTCTCGCCGGCGGCGATCAGGCGCGCGATGCGCTTCTTGCCGTCCTCGACGGCGTCGCGGATTTCGGCGGAATTCTGGGTAGAGAGCTTGCGCATCTCGGCGATGATCTCGGTCGACCGCTCCTGGAAAGTGACGACGCTCTCCACCAGCTTCTTCACGGCATCGGCACGGATGGTCGGACCGTAGCCGCTGCGAATGGCCGCCTCCTGCACCTTGTCGCCGATCTCGGACAGCGTCTCGAGGCTCTTGGACATGCCTTCCTTCATGGCGTCCAGCGTCTTGGTCGACTCGTGCAGGCCGAACATGCCGGTGAAGGACGCCTTGAGCGCGGTCAGCACGCTGTCGTTGGTGGAGAAGAACGAGACGGCCTGGCCGTAGACGCGCTCCTTGGCGGAGGTCGTCTGCATCAGGCGCGCCATGATGACTTCGGAGGTGTGGTAGGAGATGGTGAGGTTGTCGGAGAGATCCTTGGCGATCTGGTAGCGCTTGTCCTCGTCCTGCGTGCGGCGCAGCTCTTCGTCGCGCGCCAGCTCGAGCTTGGCTCGCTCGGCCGGCTCGGTGCCGGAGAAGCCAGCAACCTTCTCGGTGGCCGCCTTGAGCGTCTCGCGCGCGACGGTGAGCTTGCCTTCGGCCTGCTTGAGGATTTCCAGCGCCATCACCTCGGAATGCTTGAGTGCGCCGCGATAATCGCGATAGGCATCGAGGATCTTGGCCTCGCGCTCGATCTGGTTCTTGGTTTCCTTGGTGACGTCGAGATAGATCTTGCGGATCTTGTCGAAGCGGTCGGCGATGTCGCCGCGCGCGATCTTCATCCACATGTTGGTGCCGCGCTCGAGGATGTCGATCTTGCCGTCGGAGACCTGATCCACGAGGCGCTTGAAGTCGTCGCGGATGGAGTTGAAGCCTTCGGTGATGGACTCGTAGCGCTGGCCCACTTCCATGCGCGAAGTCTGCTCGCGCACCACCTCGTTGAAGATTTCGGCCTGACCCAGCGTGCGCGCGATCAGGGCGATCTTATCCTTGTCGAGGTCGGAGATTTTCTCCAGCAGGGCGTTGATCGGCGCCGGGTCGATCTTCTCCGGCATGAGGCCCATCTCCCGCAGGGCCGAGGACGCCTTGTCGAGATATTGCAGGGGCGTCTTCACGATATCTGCCATGTCAGTAAACTCCTCCCGAGCGGCCGCAGCCCTCTGTGGCCCCAAGATGGTCCCAAGGGGAAGGGGGCAAAAGAGGCAAGCGAAAAAAAACCTCCAGAAAGCAGGCACTACGCGCCATCAAAAAGCCCCCGGAACGGGTCCGGGGGGTTGTCAGTGCGCCGGAATATTCAAACTACGACAGTTCCCGCCGAACGATGGCAGCACCCTCGCTCAGGGCTTTCAGCTTGGCGAAGGCGACCTCGCGCGGCAGGTACTTCATGCCGCAATCCGGCGCCGGTACGAGCTTATCGGGGGCCAGGAATTTCAGCCCGGCGCGGATGCGCTCGGCAACGACCTGCGGTGTCTCCGGTGTCCGGTCGTCGAGGTTGATAACGCCGAGCATTACTTTCTTGGGGGACAGCTCCCTTAGCACGCCAAGATCGAGTTTGGGCTGCGCAGCCTCGATGGAAATCTGCTCGGCCGTCGTGTCGGCAAGTTGCGCCAGGAACGAATAGCCGACAGGCTTGGTCTCGCCGGGTACCAGCGCCGCGTAGCCGAAGCACAGATGCACGATGGTCGGCACGGAGACGCCTTCCAGCGCGCGGTTGATGGCTTTCACTGCGATGCGCTTGGCCGCATCGGGGTCGTTGCGCAGCCAGGGCTCGTCGAGCTGGATCATGTCTGCGCCGGCGGCAACGAGGTCCTTGACCTCCTCATTCACGGCCACCGCGTAGTCCATCACCATCTCGTCGGTGTCTTTGTAGTGCTCGTTGATCGCCTGCTGGCTCATGGTGAATGGGCCGGGCAGGGTGATCTTGGCCTTGCGGTCGGTGTTGGCGCGCAGGAATTGCATGTCGCGCACCTCGACAGGGCCCTTGCGCCTGATCTTGCCGACGACGCGCGGCACCGGCGTCTCGTGGCCGGAGCGGGCCTTCACCTGGCCGGGCTTGGAGATGTCGATGCCGTCGAGCGCGGTGGCGAAGCGGTTGGAGTAGCTCTCGCGCCGGATCTCGCCGTCGGTGATGATGTCGATGCCGGCGCGCTCCATGTCGCGGATGGCGACGATGGTGGCATCGTCCTGCGCCTGCTCGAGCCATTGCTCAGGCACGCGCCAAATGTCCATGCGTACGCGTGGAACGGACTTGGAGAGCATCTCGCGGTTCACCAGCCAGTCCGGTTGCGGGTAGCTGCCGACAACGGTGGTGGGAAGCAGGTGCTGGCTCATGGTGTTTTGCCTCTCTTGGATGTCGACTACGACATCATGCGGCGGCTGTAGCGGGTACGGCGGCAGGGACGCTGCGCGTGTTTCCTTGCTGCTGTTGCCGGCCGGCGGATTGCCACACGATCATGCGGCTCTCAAGCGCCCGCGCGAGCATATAGTACGCGATAGAAAGCACGAGAATGGCAAGGATGCCGGCGAAGACGCGCGGGCTGTCGAGAATGGTGCGGTTGAGCGTCACCAGATAGCCGATGCCCGCCGAGGAGGTGAGCATCTCGGATACAATCACACCGATGATCGTCAAGGCGCCGCCCAGCCGGAGTCCGGCGAATACGGTCGGGAGGGAGGCCGGGATGATCACCCGCGTGATCTGCTGCGGCAGCGTCGCGCCCATGCTGCGCGCGGCGAGCAGAAACTGTGGGTCGATGGTGCGAATACCCGCGGCTGTCGAGAGCATGACAGGGAAGAAGCCGTAGACGCCTGCGAAACGCGATCTTCGAGCTGGAGCCAACGCCGAACCATGCCGTGAAGACCGGGTAAAGGATGACGATGGGCACGGCATAGAGGCTGGAGAATACTGGCAGGAGGAGGTCGCGCAGGCGCGCGTTGCCCACGACTGCACCGAGAAGTATCCCCAGCCCGCAGGCAATGACCATGGAGAGGGCAACTTCATAGAGCGTGACGAGCAGCGCCCCGAAATAGATATGCCGGTCGATGTAGAGGACCGTCAGCGTCTTGGAGAGCGCGGGCAGGAACAGCTCCGGCAGCAGGCCGGTCAGCGGCACCACCTCCCACAGGATGAGAATGGCGGCGAGGATCGCCCAGCGGACTGTAGAGGGGTGTGGCCAGCGCACGATCTTCTCACTCTGCCTTGCGGATCTGCTGCCAAATGCGGTCACGCAGGCGCCCGAAAACGTCGGTCGCCATCATTTCGTAGGTGCGCGGCCGCGGCAGCGTGACTTCGATGTGGTCGATGATGCGACTCGGGCGCGCCGACATGACGAGCACCTCATCGGCGAGATAGACGGCCTCGGTGAGGCTGTGGGTGATGAACAGCACCGTCTTCTGCGTCGTTGACCAGATGCGGAGAAGCTCATGGCCCATGGTCATGCGGGTCTGCGGCATCCAGACCATCCGGGGCTCCGGCTATGCCCTCGGCCCTGCCGCCTGAACGCCGCTGGTCGCTGACCTCGCGCCTCGCGTGGCGCTTCGCCGCCATGACCAGCATCATCGTGCTTGCTGTACGCCGCGGGCTCCTCGTACGTGCTGTTCGACGCGCTGCGCGACGACCTGCACAACTTCTTCGAGCACGAGACCGAGGAGTTCGCCACGCTGCTGCTCGAGACCGACGGCAGCCCGGCCGCGATGCAGGAGGTGGCCGAGTCGGTCTCGGACGTGACGCACGAGCCGCCCTGCGGCTACCGCGTGCGCGACGCCCGGACGGGCGCGATCCTGGCGCAGTCCGGCCAGCAGCAGGCTGCTCGAGCGTTTCCCGGAGCCCGTCCCGGCCGTCGACCGGCCGGTCGGCCTGTCCCTGCTGCGCGACACCGTGCTGGGACACGCGCGCGCGCTCCCCGAGCGCGGCATCGTCGTCGAGCTGGTGGTGGACGCGAAGGACGTGCGCGGCGCCATCTTCAAGTACCTGCGCGCGGCGCTGCTGGCCTTCCTGATCTCCGTGCCGGTGGCGGCGGTGCTGCGGCCTGGTCACCGCGCGTCGCGGGCTGCAGGCCCTGCGCGACCTCGTGGCGCAGGCGCGCGCCATCGAGCTGCCCGGCGGCTGGCGCGCGGCTGTCGCCCGAGGACGCGCCCGAGGAGCTGCGCGAGCTGACCGCCGAGGTCAACGCCATGCTGGCGCGCATCGAGGACGGCCTGCACGCGATGCGCACCTTCACCGCCAGCCTCGCGCACGAGCTGCGCTCGCCGCTGCAGAACCTCATCGGCGAGACGGAGGTGACGCTGCTCGCGCCGCGCTCCGCGGACGACTACACGGCGCTGCTGCGCAGCAACCTCGACGACCTGCACGAGCTGTCCGACGCCGTCGACAACCTGGTGGCCTTCTGCCGCAGCTCCGAGCCGCAGCCGCGCGGCGCGGTGCGCGAGCGCTTCGACCTGCTGGCCGAGGCCGACCTGCGCCTCGCCCGCGAGCGCCGCACGCGCGCGCCGCACCGGCGCCGAGCTGCACCTCACCGGCGGCGGCGACACCACGCTGCTGGCCGACCGCGAGGGCGTGCTGCGCGTGCTGCGCAACCTGGTCGGCAACGCGCTGGCCTGGAGCCCGGCCGGCGCGGCGGTGGACGTGCGCGTCGAGGGCGCGCCGGCCGCCGTGCGCCTGGTGGTCGAGGACCGCGGCCCCGGCATCCCGGCCGAGCTGGCCGAGCGCATCTTCGAGCCCTTCGTGAGCGGCCGCGCGCGGCGCGGCGAGCGCGGCGGCTACGGCCTCGGGCTCACCATCTGCCGCACCGCCGTGCGCGCCCACGGCGGGCGCATCTGGCACGAGCCGCGCGAGGGCGGCGGCACGCGCTTCGTGGCCGAGTTCCCGCGCGCGGCGGCGTAGCAGCCCATCGAAGAAGTCATTCGGGCGCGGACGCGGGCTCAGCGCTTGCGCAGCAGCGCGCCCAGCGTGCCCGAGTCCTTGAAGTGGTCCCAGATCAGCCACTTGAGCGGCGGCAGCCACTTGTAGCGGCGGCACTCGAACATGGGGATGACGTGCTCGAAGCGCGTCACCTCCGCGCCGGCCCCGCGCGCGAGGCGCTCGATGCCTTCCTTGCCCGAAGCTGTGCTGGTGCCCGTAGAGGAAGTAGTCCTTGTTGCAGTGCGGGCAGAGCGTCTTCTCGATGCGGATGCTCCACGGCACCGAGACCAGCACCCAGCGCGACGAGACGCGCACCAGCTCCGCCCATCGCGCGCTGCGGGTCGTCGAGGTGCTCGAGCAGGTCCGTGCACAGCACCAGCGAGAAGCTGCCGTCGCGGAAGGGCAGCTCGTAGCTGCTGCCGGCGGCGAAGCGCACGCCGCCGTCGCCGCCCGCGCGCCCCACGCGGCGCAGCGAGAGGTCCAGCGCCGTGACGCGCGCGCCGGTGGCGGCCGCGAGGTCGCGCGACAGCGCGCCGTCGCCGCAGCCCACGTCGAGGATGGCCGGCCCCGCGTCGCGCGGCAGCAGCCGATGCACCAGCGCGCGGCGGTGCGGCCAGGCCGCCTCGTGCCCCGCGTCGATGGCGTACGTGTCCGCCTCGTACTCGTAGAAGTCGCGGTAGGTCGGGACGCGGTCCATGGCGGGCGGGCATGATACGCCGCGCCGCCGCTCACTCCACGCGCCGGAAGTCCCCCGGCTCGGCGTGCAGCACGAGCAGCGCGCCCTGCCGCTCCACGACGCCGCGCACCGCGAGCGGCTCGGCGACGAGGTCGAGGATCTCGGCGTTGAGCGCGCGGCCGTCGCGGCCCGTCAGCAGCAGGCTCACCGGCGCGCCCCCCGCGCGCGCACCACGAAGAGCGGCGGGATGCCGCCCGACAGGCAGCGCACGGCGCACGCGCGGTGGCTCACCGTGTCGGCGGGGTTCATGACGCCCAGCCAGCACTTGCTGTCCACGATCTGGCCGCGCAGCTCGACCTCGCCGAGCGGCACGGTCGCGGCGGCGCGCCGGCCGCCGCCGAGAGCGTTCGGGGCGCGCGGCCAGCTCGATCATACGTCTGGCCGTCGCGGTAGACCAGCGAGCCCGCCGCGCGCACGCGCCGGCCGTCGAGACCCGCGACCAGCTCCTGCGCTCCGTGCTTCCACGGCGCGCACGAGCAGCCAGCGCGACTGCGCCGGCACGGCGGCCGCCTCCGGGCCTGCGGGCCGGTCGAGGCAGCAGCGTGGGCAGCGGCCGCTCGACGATCACGCCGTCGAAGCTGCGCGTCACGCCGAACTCGTACGTCGCCGGCTTGAAGCTCCTGGCTGGCCGCGATGGCGACGCCCACGACCGCACCGAGCAGCAGCAGCACGCCGACGCTGGCGCGCAACCGCGCCAGCAGCCGCGGCGGCACCGCGGGCAGGTAGCCGACGAAGAAGCCCGCGTCCTCGCGCGGCGCCGGCGCCAGCGCCGTCGCAGCGCGCGGGCACCTGCAGCGTGCCCGGCGGCGCCGGCCGCGGATCGAGCAGCACGCGCCCGTCGCGCACCGCGACGCGGAACGTGGGCACGCGCTCGGTGAACGGCGGCGGGCTGCTGCCCGACTCGGGCCGGTACTGGTAGCCGTGCCACGGGCAGGTGATGCAGCCGTCGAGCACGCGGCCCTCGCCCAGCGGGCCGTTCTGGTGCTGGCACACATTGGAGATGGCCGCGACCTGGCCGTCCCAGCGGAAGATCGCGACGCGCTCGCCGC
>CAWALW010000021.1:0-122662 GCA_963782855.1 uncultured Alphaproteobacteria bacterium
TCCGACTGTCCCGAGCCCGGCCGACGACGCGGATTCCGCGGCGGCGCCGCCGGTCCCGCGCTACCACGCGCTGCGCGTGCTCGGCTTTTCGTGCCGCTGTGGCTCGGACCGACGCTCGCGTGCGCGTTCCTGCTCGGCCCGACCGACGTCTTCACGCGTCTCGGCACCTTCTTCAGCCAGACGGCGGTGGTCACCTTCGGCGGGGCGTACGCGGTGCTGGCCTACGTCGCGCAGCGAGGCGGTCGAGACCTACGGTTGGCTGTCGCGCGCGCGAGATGCTCGACGGCCTGGGTATCGCGGAGACCACGCCCGGGCCGCTGATCATGGTCGTGCAGTTCGTCGGCTTTCTCGCGGCGTACCGACACGCGGATGTGTCGTCGCCCGTGGTGGCGGCGTGCTCGGGTCGCTGCTCACGACCTGGGTCACGTTCGTGCCGAGCTTCTCTGTGGATCTTCCTGGCGCGCCGTACGTCGAGCGGCTGCGAGGCGGGCCGAGGCTCACGGCGGCGCTGCAGTCGATCATGGCGGCGGTGGTCGGGGTGGTCGCGAACCTCGCGGCTCTGGTTCGCGCTGCACGTGCTGTTCACTCGGTGGACGTCGTGCGCGCGGGACTGCGCGTGTCGCTGCCCGACTGGCGAGCCTCGATCCCGGCCGCGCTCGCGCTCTCGCTCGGCTGCCTGCGTCGCGCTGCTGCGCTTTCACGCGGGTCTGGCGGTGACGCTCGCGGGCAGCGCGCTGGCGGGCCTCGCGATCGCGTTGCTGCGCTAGGACCAGTCAGATCGTGATCTGCATGCCGAGCTCGACGACGCGGTCGGGCGGGATGCCGAAGTACGCGGTCGCGGGCTGCGCGTTGCGCGCAGGAACGCGAACAGCTTCTTCCGCCACCGCGCGAGGTCCGCGTGCGGCGCCGACGAGCAGGGTCTCGCGGCCGAGGAAGTACGTCGCGTCGTCCTCGTGACCGGCACGCCGGTCGCGGCGATCTGGCGCAGGCATGCGTCGGCGTCGCGGCGTCTGCATGAAGCCGTAGCTGCGCCGTCACGCGCACAGAAGCCCTCGCCGAGGACTCGACGCGCTCGCGGTCGCGCTCGGGCACCCGGGCACGTGCTCGGTCACGATCGAGAGCAGCACGACCTGCTCGTGCAGCACCTTGTTGTGCTTGAAGTGGTGCAGCAGCACGGCGGGATGCCGTCCGGGTGCCGACGACATGAACACCGCCGTGCCCGGCACGCGGCAGCGGGCTTCTCGCGCGAGGTCGGCGAGGAACGAGGTCGACCGGCAGCGTCACGCCGTGCAAGCGTCGCGCCAGCAGCGTCCGCCCGCGCCTCCAGGTCGTCATCACCGTGAACAGCCCGGCGCCGACCAGCAGCGGGAACCAGCCGCCGTGCGGGATCTTCGGCGCGTTCGCGCCGAGGAACGCGAGGTCGACGACGAGGAAGACGCGCCAGCAGCGCGCCGGCGCGGCCGGCGACCAGCCCCAGCGCCGGCGCGCGACACGACAGAACAGGATCGAGGTGATCGCCATCGTGCCGGTCACGGCGATGCCGTACGCGGCGGCGAGGTCCGCTCGACGCGCGGAACGCGAGCACGAGCGCGACGCAGGCGACCATCAGCAGCCAGTTGACCTCCGGGATGTAGATCTGGCCCTCCGGTCGGCCGAGGTGTGGACGATCGTGCACGCGCGGCAGGTAGCCGAGCTGCATGGCCTGGCGCGTGAGCGAGAACGCGCCCGAGATCAGCGCCTGCGACGCGATGACCGTGGCCAGCGTCGCGAGCACGACCATCGGGACAGCAACGCCCAGCCGGCACCAGGCCGAAGAACGGGTTCGCGACGCGCCTCGGCGCGCATCGCAGCAGGTAGCGCGCCCTGGCCGAAGTAGTTGAGCAGCAGCGCCGGGAAGACGCACCGCGTACCAGGCGAGCGGATCGGCACGCGTGCCGAAGTGGCCCATGTCGGCGTAGAGCGCCTCGCCGCCGGTGACGCACAGGACGACCGAGCCGAGCACCAGGAAGCCGTGCCAGCCGTGGCGCGGCGAAGAAGCGTGCACGGCGTGCATCGGGTTCGACGGCGCTCGAGGATGCTGCGGCTCGCGGACGATCCAGGGCAGCCCGCGACGCGCGATCGCGACGAACCAGCACCAGCGATCACCGGCCGAAGACCGGCGCCGATCCGCTCGGTGCCGCGGCGCTGGACGAGGAACAGCGCGACCAGGATCACGCAGCGCGATCGGCACGACGACAGGGCGAAGCGCCGGGCTCGCGACGTCGAGGCCCTCGACCGCGGAGAGCACCGAGATCGCCGGCGTGATCATGCCGTCGCCGTAGAGCAGCGCGGCGCCGAACGAGCGCGACC
Source organism: uncultured Alphaproteobacteria bacterium (assembly GCA_963782855.1). GTDB lineage: Bacteria > Pseudomonadota > Alphaproteobacteria > Rhizobiales > Hyphomicrobiaceae > AWTP1-13. Next base: position 2,350 of record CAWALW010000021.1, read on the forward strand.
AGGAACGCGATCGTAGACGCGCGCGCTGCGCGCGTCGAGCCCGTCGCTGCGACGAGCGCCAGCAGCGCGAGGACGCCGCCCTCGCCCTGGTTGTCGGCGCGCAGACGAAGCCGAGGTACTTGACGACGACGACGAGGATGAGCGACCAGAACACCAGCGAGCAGCACGCCGAGCACGTTCTCGGGCGTGCGGCGACGCGCCGTGCGCGCCGTGGAAGCACTCCTTCATCGCGTAGAGCGGCGAGGTGCCGATGTCGCCGTAGACCACGCCGAGCGCGCCCAGCGTCAGGCGCCGGAGATCGACCGGCCGCAGCGTGGCCGCGGCCTCGCCGCCGACCCCGGGCCCCTCGACCACGCCATTGTGCACGGCGCGTTCGATAGCACGTCCCGGCCGCCGCTGGAAGCGGGCCGATCACACCGAGGCGCGCGCTCGGCGCAGGTTGAGCCGGTCACGTGCAGGCGCCAGACTGCGGCCGGTTCGCGCGCGCTCGTCGCGCGGCGGACGCGCGCCGGCTGGCACGTCGGTTGCTCCGCTGGGCCGCGAAACCGCAAGGAGACGCGGAGTGAAGCTCGGGCTCGCGATCGCGCTCGCCCTCGCGCTGCGCGTGCTCTCCCGACGAGCTTCTCCGGATCGCTCGACCAGCGGCTGCCGGCGAAGCCCGGAGGACTGCTTGCAGGTGGACCTCGATCTCGGCGACGAGGCGCGGCCGAACGCGTCGCGCTCGAGGTGCGCTCGCACGACGCGGACGAGGTCTGGGTGGTCGCGGACGTCTCCGGACCGGGCGCGTCCGCGGTGAGCTTCCGGCTCGAGCACGACGACACCGGCGTGCGCGCTCTACGGCCGCGCGGGCGGGCTCTTGTCGTGGCTCTTCGGCGGCCCGAGCGTGCAGCTCCGCGTCTTCGTGCCGCGCGAGTTCTCGGTCGATCTGCGCTCCGCCTCGGGTCCGATCCGCGTCGAGGACGTGACCGGCTCGCTGCGCGCGCGCACGCACCGACGGCCGCCTCGAGGTGCGCGGCGCCGACGGTCCGGTGCGCCTGCGCACCCGCGGCGGCGAGGTCGCGGTGACGGAGGTGCAGGGCGACGTCGAGGTCCGCGCCCAGGACGGGTCGATCGAGCTCGGCTGGATCACCGGCGCCGTCGACGCGCGCACGGGGCAGGGCGATCTCGTCGCGAGCCACCTCGACGGGCGCGTCGAGCTGCGCGCGGACTCGGGCGAGATCGAGCTGCGCGACGTGCGCGGACCAGGTCTCGGCCAAGACCGAGTCGGGCGCGGTGTACGCGAGCTTTCTCGCCGATCCGTCGGGCGTGATCGAGACGCAGCGCGGCTCGGTCGAGGTGAGTCTGCCCGCCGCCGCGAAGCTCGCGCTCGACGCGCGCTCCGGCCGCGGCCGCGTCGAGGTCGGCGCCGGGCTCGACGCTCGACGGCGCGCGCGCCGACGATCGCGCGACCGGCACGCTGAACGGCGGCGGCGAGACGCTGCGCATCTACACCGCGCGCGGCAGCGTGCGCGTGGAGCCACGCTGATGGAGGATTCGCGATGAAGCGAAGCTCGGGATCGCGGCGCTGTGCGCCGGGCTCGCGCTCGCGCCCGCCGCGCGCGCGGACGAGTACCGCGAGAGCGTCGCCGTGCAGGCGGGCGGGACGCTCGAGGTCGATCTCGCCGCGGGCGCGCTCGAGATCGAGACGCACGACGAGAACCGCGTCGACGTCGAGGCGAGCTCGGGCGGCTGGTCCGGAGGGCTCGAGCTTCAGCGCTCACGAGCGACGGCAGCGAACGCGAAGCTCGTCGGCGACGCGCGGCAGCTGGCTCCCCGGTGGCGTCGGCGCGCGCGCCCGCGTGCGCGTGCCCGAGGAGTACTCGCTCGAGCTCTAGACCGGCGGCGGCTCGATCGAGATCGAGGCCGTGCGCGGCAGCGGTGCGCGCCGACACGAGCGGCGGGCGGATCGAGCTCGAGGGCGCGCGTCGGCCGGGTCGAGCTCTCGACCTCGGGCGGGCTCGATCCGCGTCGGACGACGTGAAGGGCGACACCGTTCTGCGTACGTCCGGCGGCAGCATCACCGCGAGCGACGTCGTCGGCGACGTCGAGGCCGCGGACCTCCGGCGGACCGATCCGCGATCCAGGACGTCGATGGGCCGCGGTGGCGCGCGCACGAGCGGCGGCGGCATCACCGTGCGCTTCGAGGGCGCGCCCGCGGGCGAGCTGCGCACCTCCGGCGGCGGCATCGAGGTCGAGTTCCCGGAGGGGCAGGGCGCGGAGCTCGACGCGTCGGACCAGCGGTGGCCGGATCTCCGTCGACGCGCCGCTCCAGGTCTCCGGCGAGATCGAGTCCGATCGGGTGAGCGGACGCCTCGGCCCGGGCGGCGCGAAGCTCGAGCTCGCGACTTCCGGCGGGAACATTCGCGTGCGCGAGCGGTAGGATGGTCTCCAACGCCACCGGCGTTGGAGGTCGACCGTGACGACACCGAGCGACGCAGACACGCCCGAGTTCTCCCTGGTGAGCGAAGACCCGCTGCTGAGAGCGCAGCGATTGATCTTCCTCGCGCCGCGGACGGGGTTCGGCGTCGGCCGGCGCGCGCTCGTGCTGGCCGCTCTTCACCTGGTTGCCGCTCGCGGTCTGGGCGCTCGTCCAGGGCCGCGCCCTCGGCGACGCGGTCGAGGAGCCGATGCTGCGAGCACTTCGGCATCCACGTGCGCGCTCTGGTCGCGATCCCGCTTGCTGGTGATCGGCCGAGGCCGTGAGTCACGGAGTGACCACGCGGCTGATCCCGCAGTTCCTGCGCGCGGGCCTGGTGCCGGATTCGGAGCTCGAGAAGTTCCGGGACACGCTGCGCGGCATCACGCGGCTGCGCAATCGGACGCTGCCTTGGGTGATCCTCGGCGGGATCGTGCTCGCGCTCATCGCTGGTGTCGCCGAGCGCGGCGTGCGAACCACGAGCTCAGCTGGACGGGCGAGGGCGAGGGGCCTACGGCTTCGCTGCGTTCTGGTTCTCGCTGGGTGCTGCGCCCGATCTTCACCGCGCTGATGCTGTCGCTGGCTCTGGCGGCTCTTCATCGCCTTCCTGCTTGCGCGCGCCTGGCCCGACTCGACCTGCAGCTCGTGCCGACGCACGCGGACGGCGCCGGCGGCCTCGGGTTTCTCGAGGCGCTTCCGATCGCGTTCAGCCCGGTGGTGCTCGCGCTCTCCGTCGGTGCTGGCGTCGCGCTGGAGCCACGACGTGGCGTACCACGGCGTGCACGTGGCGGAGCTGCGCATGCCGATGATCGCGTTCGGCGTGGTCGCTGCTGGTGCTGTTCCTGGCGCCGCTCTGCCCTGGCAGCGCACGCTCGCGGCGGCGAAGCGGCGCGCCGAGCTCGAGTACGGCGCGATGGTCGCGCACCACGGCGGCTGGTGCGCAAGCGCTGGATCCTGGGCGAGGACGTCGGCGACGCGCCGATCCTGTCCGCGCCCGAGATCGGCCCGGTGGCCGATCACGATCACGCTGCTACGAAGCGACGCGGAAGATGCGCGTGGTGCCGATCGGACGCCGCTCGCTGCTGCGCGGTGCTGCTGCCCGCGGCGCTGCCGCAGGTCGTCGTGCTCGCGATCGAGATCCCGATCAAGGATCTGCTGCTCGGGCTGGTGAAGACGCTGACCTGAGGCCGATTTGACCCGGGCGCGCGGGCCCGGAGACAATCCGCGCATGACCGACACGCGCCCGCCCGACATCCTGACGCTCCACGCCCGCAACACGCCGACCAAGGCCGCGCTGATCCACGATCGGCCCGACGGCGTGATCGTGCGCTGGACGCTTCGCGGAGCTCGAGGCGCAGGCCAACCGGCTCGCGAACGTGCTCGTCTCGCTCGGCCTGCGGCGCGGCGAGAAGCTCGTCTGGTGCGGGCAGAACTCGCCCGGCGTCGTGCGCGTGATGCACGCCGCGCGCAAGGTCGGCGCGGTCGCGGTGCCGCTCAACTACCGGCTCACGCCCGAGGAGGCGCAGTACGTCGTCGACAACTCGGACGCCGTGATGGCCTACGTCGACGCGGAGTACGCGCCGCTCTTCGCGAAGATCCGCGCGCACGTGCCGAAGCTGCGCGAGGTGCTCGTGTTCGACGGCGCGCCCGGCGCGGGCCAGCGCGACGTCGACGCGCTCGCTCGCCGCGCGCGAGCGCCGCGGAGCCGCCGGCTCACCGACGGCGACGAGGCCGCGCAGACCATGATCTACACCTCCGGCACGACCGGAAAGCCGAAGGGCGCCGTGCGCGGCGCCGGGCAACGCGCAGCAGTCCGCCGCGCATGCTCGGCCTGATCGGCTACGTGCCCGACGACGTCTACCTGACGACCGGGCCGCTGTACCACTCGGGCCCGGGCGGCTTCATGGCGCATCGCGCACGCGCTCGGCAACACGGTCCTGGTGCAGAAGAAGTTCGACGCCGAGGACTGGCTGCGCCTGGTCGACACGCACAAGGTGACGACGACGTTCTCGGCGCCGACGCCCGTGCGCCTGATCTGCAACCTGCCGACGGACGTGAAGGCGAAGTACGACCGCAGCTCGATGCGCCGCTTCATCGCGAACGCGGCGCCCTGGTCGTTCGCGCTGAAACAGCTCTATCTCGCCGATTTCCCCGGCGACTCGCTCTTCGAGGTCTACGGCTCGACCGAGCTCGGCGTGAACACGATCCTGCGGCCCGAGGACCAGCTGCGAAAGCCCGGCTCGTGCGGCAAGCCCGCGCCGATGGTCGAGATCGTGCTCTTCGACGACGACGGCAAGCGCGTGACCGAGCCGCGCGTGCCCGGCGAGCTGGCCGTGCGCAGCCCGAGCGTGTTCGCGACGTACCACAAGGCGCAGGACAAGTTCGACGAGGACAAGCGCGGCGACTTCCACACCGTCGGCGACGTCGCCTACTTCGACGAGGAGGGCTTCTACTACATCTGCGATCGCAAGAAGGACATGATCATCTCGGGCGGCGTGAACATCTACCCCGCCGAGATCGAGGCCGTGCTCGACGCGCACCCCGACGTGCTCGACGTCGCCGTGATCGGCGTGCCGAGCGACGAGTGGGGCGAGAGCGTGCACGCCGTGATCGTGCCGCTGCCCGACAAGACGCTCGACCGACGCCGACATCCTCGCCTACGGCCGCGAGCACCTCGCCGGCTACAAGATCCCGCGCTCCGTCTCGTTCACCGACGAGATCCCGCGCAACGCGTCGGGGAAGATCCTCAAGAAGGTGTTGCGGCAGCCGTTCTGGGCGGGGCGGACGTCGATGGTCTGAGGGATCGAGGCCGAGGAGGCGAGCGGGGCTCGGGGCGGCTGGACTCCTCGCGGGTCCCGCTCGCTCGCGGACTCGCTGCGCTACCCGCTCGTCGCTCAGCCGCCCCGAGCCCCGCTCGCACGCGACGCCGTCGTCGGAGTGAGAGTGTGAGATGAAGAGAGGAGCACGTCTCTCCTCTTCTCTCCATTCCACTCACTGCTGCGCCGCGCGGCGCTCGCAGAGCGCGGGGTCGGGCGCGCGGAGCGACGAGCAGGGTTCGCAGCGGGTCCGCGCGCGAGAGGGACCCACGAGGAGCGACCGCGCGCGCCCGACTCCGCGCTCCAGCCACCGACGATCGCTCTAGCGCCCCTTGTTCAACCGCCCGATGTCGACCAACGTCCGAATCTTCCCCCGCGACGTCTCCGGGTGACCGTTCGCGTTCCAGAACTCGATCCGGTTCCCGGTCCCGGTCTGCACGTTCACGATGATGTCGCCGACGGTGCGCAGGTCGTTCACGACCTCGACGCCCTCCCACGGCTCGGTCCACGCGCCGTCGTTGTTCATCGGGTCGCCGGTCTTCCAGTCCTCGCTCCAGCGGTGCGCGTGCCAGATGACCTTCCACAGCTCCTTCTTGCGGTCGTACGCGGCGCTGAAGAGCGGCTCGTAGGTCTCCTTGTCGACCCAGATGTCCTTGTGGTCGTAGGGGTGGTCCTCGTTCTTCGGATCGAAGCGGATGATCCAGGCGTCGCGCACTTCCCAGCGGTCGTCGGCGAACGAGAAGCCGTACGGGCCGAAGTTGTAGGTGTCGTTGTAGGGGTAGGCGAGGCCCTTCACGTTCATCGGCGCGATCACGCGCTGCTCGCCGAGACACGACCACTCGTACTGCGGCACCACGCCGTTGAAGCTGCGCAGATCGTCGACGGTGAAGTCGGTGCCGGCGACCGAGTCGGTGCGCTGCGCGGTCGAGATGCGCCGCGCGCGGCGCAGGTCCGGGATCCACACCCACGTGTCCTGGTTCTTGGCCTGGTCGAGCGGGCCGTCCTCGTCCTTGTACTGGTAGTTCAGCGTCATGATCCCGCGCGCGTCCTGCGGCGCGAGCACGGTGATGCCGCCGGCGGAGAGCCGCTTCTCGCCGGCGAACAGGTCGCCCTGCGTCGGGATGTACTGCGGCTCGACGCGGCGCGCGAGCAGGATCGACTTGTGCAGGCCGCGGTAGTAGAGCGGCAGCTGCTCGCCGCGGTCCCAGTAGCTGTAGTACCACTCCGCTTCGCCGCCGCTGCCGTTCCAGCCTTTCTTGAAGTTCCAGATGATCTTCAGCGCGGCGTGCGGATCGCCCTTGCAGTCGATCGCCTTGGGGTCGAAGGGCAGGCCGCCGATCCAGTTCTCGAGCGCGCCGTCGCGGCCGATCGACGCCTTCCAGCCGCCGCGCTCGGTCGCGGCCTGATACGTCGGCGACACCGGGTAGGGTCGCTGCGTCGGGCCGATCTCGAGGTTCATGCCCTCGTAGAAGAAGAACTCGCGGTTGGCCCAGAACGGCTCGGGCAGGTAGCCCTTGAGCTTGTCGATCTGATCGTACGAGAGCACGTCGCCTTCCTTGAACGGCAGCTCCGGCAGCACGTCGACGTCGGTCTCGGCGCGCGCGCCCGTGGCCAGCGAGGAACGCGAGGGCGAGCAGAGCGGATTCGCATGCGTTCTATAGTCGCACGCGCGAATCGCGAGGTGGGCATGTTCGATCTCACGGGCCACGTGGCGCTGGTCACGGGCGGCAACAGCGGCATCGGTCTCGGCATGGCGCGCGGCATCGCGAAGGCGGGCGGCGCGCTCGCGCTGTGGGGCCGCAACGCGGAGAAGAACGCGCGCCGCGGTCGCGGAGCTGCGCGCGCTCGGCGCCGACGCCGAGGCGTTCGCGTGCGACGTCGCGCGCGAGAGCGAGATCGTGCGCGCGATGGGCGAGACGCTCGCGCGCTTCGGCCGCGTCGACTCGTGCTTCGCGAACGCCGGCATGGGCGTGGCCAAGCCGTTCGTCGAGATGAGCCTCGCGGACTGGAACGCGGTGCTCGACGTGAACCTGACGGGCGTGTTCCTGATGCTTCCGCGAAGCCGTGAAGCACATGGTCGCGCGCGGCGGCGGCGGCAAGCTCGTGGTCACGTCGTCGATCGGCTCGATCCACGGCATGCCGCGCCAGCCGAACTACGCCGCGAGCAAGGCGGGCGTGATCGCGCTCGTGCGCTCGCTCGCCGTCGAGCTCGGCCGGCACGACATCCAGGCCAACGCGATCCTGCCCGGCTGGATCGAGACCGACATGACCGCGCCCGCGGTCGCCTGGAAGAAGCTCCACGACACGATCGTGCAGCGCACGCCCGGCGCACCGCTGGGGCACGCCCGACGACATGGAGGCGATCGCCGTCTATCTCGCCGCCAAGGAGTCGCGCTTCCACAACGGCGACGTCCTCCGCGTCGACGGCGGCTACGCGATCTTCTGATCCGCCGAAACACCTCGGTGTAGGAGCGGAGGCCGGGCGCGCGGAGCGACGAATGGGTTTCGCAGCGAGTCCGCGAGCGAGAAGGGACCCACGAGGAGTCCCGCGCGCCCGGCCTCCGCTCCGGCCCGCCTATCGGCGCTCGCCGAAGTCGATCCCCTCGAGCTGCGCGATCACGCGCGGCGGCGCCTGCACGAGCTCGATCAGCACGCCTTCCCCGGAGAACGGCAGATCGACGCTGCCCTTCGGGTGGATGAAGCACACGTCGTGGCCCGCGGCGCCCTTGCGAATCCCGCCCGGCGCGAAGCGCATGCCCTGCTTCGTGAGCCACTCGACCGCCGCGTGCAGGTCGTCGACCCACAGCCCGACGTGGTTCAGCGACGGGTCGTGCACCTTCGGCCGCTTCTCCGGATCGATCGGCTGCATCAGGTCGACTTCGACGGTGAACGGCTCCGCGCCCACGGTGACGATGTCCTCGTCGACGTTCTCGGACTCGCTGCGATAGGTGCCCGCCGGCGTGAGCCCGAGCAGGTCGACCCAGAGCTTGCGCAGCGCGCGCCTTGTCGGTCGAGCCGACGGCGATCTGCTGCAGTCCGAGGACGCGAAACGGTCGCTGGGTCGGCACGAGCGCTCTCCTCTCGATCAGGCGGGCGCCATGCTAACCGCTGGCTCGCGCCGTTTCGAGGCGCGCACGCGCGCGGCCGCCTCGCGCAGGAGCGCCTCCGTCTCGTCCCAGCCCAGGCACGCGTCGGTGAGCGAGACGCCGTACGCGAGCGGCTCGCCCGCGCGCAGCGCCTGGCGGCCCGGCTCGAGATGGCTCTCGACCTGCACGCCCAGGATCGGGCTCGTGCGCGACTCGAGCTGCGCGAGCACGTCGCGCAGCACGTGCGCCTGGCGACGGTGGTCCTTCTCGCAGTTCGCGTGCGAGCAGTCGACCAGGATCGGGCGCGCGATCCCGAGCATGGCGGTGAGCTCGGCCGCGCGCGCGACGTCGCGCGCGCCGTAGTTCGGTCCGCGCTCGCCGCCGCGCAGGATCAGGTGCACGTCCGGATTGCCGCGCGTCTCGACGCGGCGGAAGCCGCCGTCGGGGCCGATGCCGAGGTGTCGGTGGGCGCTGCGCGCGGCGACCATCGCGTCGCGCGCGGGCGCGAGCTCGCCCGAGGTCGGGTTCTTGAAGCCGACCGGCATCGGCAGGCCGCTCGCCATCTCGCGGTGGATCTGGCTCTCCGACGTGCGCGCGCCGATCGCGACCCAGGCGAGCAGGTCGCCGATGTAGTGGCGCGTGATCGGGTCGAGCAGCTCGCTCGCGCAGGGCAGGCCGAGCTCGCCGATCGCGAGCAGGATCTCGCGCGCGCGCTCGAGCCCGAGCGCGATCTCGCACGAGCCGTCGAGGCGCGGGTCGTTGATCAATCCCTTCCAGCCGAGCGCCGTGCGCGGCTTCTCGAAGTAGGTGCGCATGGCGATGATCAGCGCGTCGTCGAGCTCGGTCGCGAAAGCCGCGCGAGTCGGCGCGGCGTATTCGAGCGCGGAGTCCGCGTCGTGGATCGAGCACGGCCCGACGATCGCGACGAGCCGCGCGTCGCGACCGTGCAGCGCGTCGCGGATCGCGACGCGGCCGCGCTCGACGCTGCGCTCGACCGCGGGCGTGCGCGCGAGCTTGGCGAGCAGCGCGCCCGGGCGAGGGCAGCTCGGCTGCGGGTGTCTCGGACTGGGTCTGCATGGGACCTCCGGTCGATCGGTCGTCGCGCGGGCGAAAAAAAAGCCCCGAGAGGGGCCTCTCGGGGCTCGCGACGACTGGTTTTGACTCGCGCCCTACGCGCTCACGTCTCCCGCCGCGGCCCCGAAGGCCCGCCAGCTAAAGTAGAACGCGTAGAAGGAGCGCTGCGAGATTCACGGCGAGGCTTTGTACCCCAGGCCGCCGGGTCGCGTCAACGCGATAGACTGCGCGCGTGGAGCCGCGCCGCAGCGAGACGCCGATGATGCGCCAGTACCGCGAGCTGAAGCGCGCAGGCCGGCGACGCGCTGCTGTTCTTCCGCATGGGCGACTTCTACGAGCTCTTCGAGGCCGACGCGGAGAAGGCCGCGCCGCTGCTCGACCTGGTGCTGACCTCGCGCGAGAAGGACACGCCCGATCCCGTGCCGATGTGCGGCGTGCCGTTCCACGCGCTCGAGGGCTACGTGCGGCGCTGTCTCGCCGCCGGGCTCTCGGTCGCGATCGCCGAGCAGACCGAGGATCCGCGCCAGGCCAAGGGCCTGGTGCGGCGCGAGATCGTCGAGATCGTCACTCCCGGGGCTGGTCGCGAACGCGGATCGGCTCGAGGGCGCGGGCGCGAACTACCTGGGCGCGGTGATCGCGGACGCGGGGCTACACGGCCTCGCGTACTCTCGACCTCTCGACCGGCGAGTTCGCCGCGACCGAGAGCGAGCGGCGCGAGGTCTTCGAGGCCGAGCTCGATCGCATCGCGCCGCGCGAGGTGGTCGCGCGCGACGTCGAGAAGGATCTGCCGCGGGCGATCGCGCTGCGCGGCGCGCGCCCGACGCGGACTTCGATCCGCGCGCGGTCGCCGCGCGCGTCGGGCGGCTGCCGCACGGGCTCGAGCGCCGACGAGACGAGCGCGTCGGCGCGCGCGGCGGCGGCGCTGTTCGCGACCGTCGCGACGCTCCAGCCCGCGGCGCTCGAGCAGCTCGGCGAGCTGCGCCGCTACTCGCGCCGCCGAGTTCCTGCATGCTCGACCGCGCGACGCGCCGCCACCTCGAGCTGTTCGAGAACGCGCACGACGGCGGTCGCGACGGAACGCTGATCGCAGCGCTCGACGAGACGCGCTCGCCGCTCGGACGGCGCCGGCTCGCGACGCTGGCTCGGCGAGCCGCTGCTCGATCCCGCAGGCGATCCGCGCGCGCCAGGACCGGGTCGCGGCCTGGCTCGAGCCCGACTCCGCTGCGCGAGGCGCTGCGGCGAGGCGCTGCGCGGCGTCGGCGATCTCGAGCGCGCGCTCTCGCGCGCGACGCTTGCCGACCGGCGGACCGCGCGAGCTCGCGCAGCTTGCGCGCGTGCCTGCGCGGCGTCGCGCGCGTGGCCGAGGCCGCGCCGCTCGCGCGATCGCGCTCGCGCGACGTGTGCGCCGAGCTCGAGCGCGTGCTCGTCGACGATCCGCCGCAGGCGCCGCGCGGCGAGCCGCACATCGGCTACGTGCGCGACGGCGTCGACGCCGAGCTCGACGAGATCCGCCGCGCGTCGCTCGACGGCGAGGCGTTCTTCGCCGAGCTCGAGCAGCGCGAGCGCGCGCGCACCGGCATCTCCACGCTGAAGGTCCGCTACAACCGCGTGTTCGGCTGGTCGATCGAGGTCACGCAAGGCGCGCCTCGCGCTGGTGCCGGCCGAGTACCGGCGCAAGCAGACGACGGTCGCCGGCGAGCGCTACACGACCGACGAGCTCGAGCGCTGGGAAGGCGTCACGCTGCGCGCGCGCGAGCGCGCGGCGGCCGCCGAGAGCGCGCGTGCTCGACGCGCTCCGCGCGCGTCTGCGCGCGGCAGTCGGACCGAGTGCGGCGCAGCGCGGCCGAGGTGGCGGAGCTCGACGTCGCGCAGTCGCTCGCGCACGATCGCGCGCGAGCGCGACTGGGTGCGGCCGGAGCTCGACGCAGCACGCTCGCGATCGAGATCGAGGCCGGGCCGACACCCGGTGGTGGAGAGCTGCGTGCGCGAGGCTTCGTGCCGAACGACGTGCACGCTCGATCGGCGAGGACGTGCGCTTCCTGATCCTGACCGGCCCGAACATGGCCGGGAAATCCACCCTGCTGCGCCAGGTCGCGCTGATCGCGCTGCTGGCCCAGATGGGCTCGTTCGTGCCCGCGCGCGCGCGCGCGGATCGGCATCGCGGACCGGATCTTCACCCGCGTCGGGGCCTCCGACTCGCTGGCGACCGGCGAGAGCACCTTCATGGTCGAGATGCGCGAGACGGCCGCGATCCTGCGCGAGGGCACCCGCCGCAGCCTGGTCCTGCTGGACGAGATCGGCCGCGGCACCTCGACTTTCGATGGACTTTCGATCGCCTGGGCGGTGGCCGAGCACCTGCACGACGCCCCGGGGTTGCGCGCGCGGGTCTTGTTCGCGACCCACTACCACGAGCTGGCGGACTTGGCTCGAACCGAAAGCGGCGGTGCGGAACTACCACTTCACGTGTCGCCGAGCAGGACGGAGAGATCCTCTTCCTGCGCCGGATGGAGCCGGGAGCCGCCAGCCGCAGCTACGGAATCGATGTGGCGCGTACGGCCGGACTCCCCCCCAAGGTCATCCGACGTGCGCGGGAAGTGTTGCGCAACCTCGAAGGGGGGGAATTCGATGAACGCGGAGTGCCGCGTCTGGCGCGCACGCCCGGTGCGGCCGGTGAGCCGACGCAGCTCGGGCCTGTTCGCGCCCGAGCCCGATCCCGCTCCAGCGCGGCGCTGCGCGCGCTCGAGCCCGAGCACATGACGCCGCTCGAGGCGCTGGTCGCGCTCGACCGCTTGAAGCGACTGGCCGGAGGAGCGGCTCGTGATGCGCGGCTGCCGCGCGCTCGGCGCTCGCGCTGCTGTCGGCCTCGCGCTCCTCGGCGCGGGCGTGCGGCCCGCCGGGCTCGGCGACGTGCGCTCGATCGCGGTCGAGAAGACGGCGACACAGACGCGTGTCGTGATCGAGCTGTCGCAGAAGACGGCCTACAGCGTGAACGAGCTCGCGAATCCGCGCGCGCCTGTACATCGACATCGACGAGGTCTGGATCGAGGCGCCGGTGGCGACGCCGCGCGCGATCGAGGGCGAGCTCGGCGCTGCGCCTGGTGCGCGGCGGACAGAACACGCTGCGACGCTCGCGCGTGGTGCTCGAGCTCGACGCTCGGGCGCCGAGCCCGACGCTCTCCACGCTCGAGTCGCCGTTCCGGATCGTGGCCGAGCTGCCCGTGGCGCGCGCCCGGCCCGAGGTCGCGGCCGCGCCCGGAGCAGCGGACCCCGAGGACTGGGATCAGCGCGGCGTGCGCCGGATCGTGATCGATCGCCGGCCACGGCGGGAAGGATCCCGGCGCGCTCGGCGTCGACGCGGTGCGCGAGGCGGCGTGGTGCTCGCGCATCTCGCGCGAGCTCGAGCGCGAGCTGCGACGCGCCGCGGCTTCGAGATCGTGATGACGCGCGATCCGACGTCGTTCCTCGCCGCTCGAGGAGCGCACCGACGTCGCGAACCGCCGCGACGCGGATCTGTTCATCTCGATCCACGCCAACGCGGCGCGCAACCGCAAGCTCGCGGGCGTCGAGACCTACCTGCTCGACACGCGCTACGACCGCCAGACCGCGCGCGTCGCGGCGCGCGAGAACGGCACCACCGTGGCGCGAGCTCTCGGAGCTGCAGCAAGCATCCTCGCGTCGCTGCGCCTCGGGCAACAACGAGCGCTACGCCGCGCGCTACGCCGAGCTACGTCCAGAGCTCGCTGGTCTCGCGCCTGCGCCGGAGCTACCCGGAGCACGATCGATCTCGGCGTGAAGCGCGGGCCGTTCCTCGTGCTGTTCCAGGCCGACATGCCCGCGATCCTGGTCGAGGTGGGCTTCGTGTCGAACCCGGCCGAGGGCAAGCGCCTGCGCAGCTCGAGCGTTCGCGCGCGATGGCGGCGCAGGGCATCGCCGACGGCGTCTCGGCGTATCGCGAGCAGCACGCGCGGCGACTCGTCGCCAGGCGCTGAGCCGTGCAGCCGCTCTGCGACGACTTCTTCGGCACGGCGCCGCCGCGCGGGACCGGGCCGTCGTCGCGTACCTGAATCCGTTCGTGCGCGCGTACCTCGACGCGGTGCGCGCGCACCTGCTCGAGCTGCACGACGCGGGCGCCCTCGGGCCGCACCGTGAACGAGGAGCACGCCGAGCTCGATCGACCGGCTCGATCCGCAAGCTGTTCCGGCTGGCCGAGGATCGCTACTTCGACGACGTTTCCGCGGCTGAACTTCCGGCTCGCGGTCGTCGCGGTCGGCGGCTACGGCCGGCGCGAGCTCTCGCTCGCCTCCGACATCGACCTGCTCTTCCTGTATCCGCGGCAAGGAGAACCCGTACGTCGAGACGATCACCGAGACGATCTCGACGCGGCTCTGGGACGCGAGGCTGGAGCGTCGGCGCGCGCCACGCGCACGATCTGGCCGACGCGCATGCGCGTCGGCCGCGAGGATCTGTCCACGCTGACCTCGTACCTCGACGGCGCGCTTCCTGATCGGCGATCCGGCGCTCGTTCGCCGAGCTCGATCGCGAGGTGCGCGCGCTACCTGCGCGAGCACGCGCGAGGCGTTCATCGAGGGCAAGCTCGCCGAGCAGGCGCGGCGCCACGAGAGCTTCGGCGAGTCGCTCTACCTGCTGCAGCCCAACCTGAAGGAGAGCGTCGGGCGGCCTGCGCGACTACCACACGGCGCTGTGGATCGCGCGCGCGACGCATCTGGGAGGTGCGCCGCGCCGAGCAGCTGCGCGTGCAGGGCTTCATCGACGAGGACGAGCAGCGACCAGCTCGCGGCGCGCTCGACTTCATGTGGCGCGTGCGCAATCAGCTGCACCGCGCGCGGCCGCAAGGACGACCGCCTGCACTTCGACGCGCAGGAGCAGCTCGCGGAATACTTCGGCTTTCGCGAGAGCAAGGCGGTGCGCGGCGTCGAGCGGCTGATGCGCACCGTACTACCTGCACGCGCGCGCGATCCAGCGCATCTCGCGGCGCGTGATCGACCACGCGCGCGCAGGTCCGCGCCGCGCGGCGCCGCTCGGGTCCGGCACATGCCCGATCCGGTCGCGGAGGGCTTCGCGATCAGTCGACGGACGGCTCGAGATTCCCGCCGCGTCGCTGCTGGACGAACGGCCGCTGCGCCTGCTCTCGGCCTTCGCCGTGGCGCAGCACCACGACGTCGAGCTGTCGCGCGCGCGCGCAGCGCCTGCTGCGCCAGAAGCTCGCGCTGGTCGACGACGACGTTCCGCGCCGATCCCGAGGCGAGCGCTGCTGTTCCGCCAGATCCTGTCCTCGCCCACGCGCGTGTACCGCACGCTGCGCGACGATGGACGAGGTCGAGGCTGCTCGGCGCCTACATCCCCGAGTTCGCGCACCTGGTCGGGATGTGGCAGCAGGACCTGTACCACACGTACACGGTGGACGTTCACTCGCTCTTCCTGGTCGAGCAGCTGCGCCGCATCCAGCGCGGCCGCTACCGCAAGGAGCTGCCGCTCGCGACCGAGCTGATGCGCGAGGTACGCAATCCGGTGTGGCTGTACCTCGGCTGCGTGCTGCACGACATCGGCAAGGGCCGCGGCGGCGGCCACTCCGGGCAAGGGCGCGACAGCTGATTCCCGACGCTCGCCGAGCGCCTGCGGCCTGGCCGCGGAAGAGACCGAGACCGTGCAGTTCCTGGTCCTGCACCACCTGACGATGAGCGCGATGGCCGAGCAGCGCGACGTGAACGATCCCGCGACTGATCCTGCGACCTGGCCAAGCTCTGCGGCTCGCGCGCTGCTTCTCTGCGGCTGCTGTACCTGATCACGGTCGCCGACATCCGCAGCGTGTCGCCGGTCGCGTGGACGAGCCTGGAAGGCACGGGCTGCTCGAGCCGCTGTACCGCAACGCCACGGAGTGGCTCGAGGCGGGCGAGGAGGCCGAAGCCGCGCCGCAGTTCTTCCTCGAGCGCGCGATGAGCCAGCGCGACGCGCCACGTCCGCGCGCCGGTCGAGATGCTCGCGCAGCGTCGGCGTGGAGAAGACCGCGAGGCCGAGGCGCTGCTCGAGTCGATGCCGCGCGCGCTACCTGCTCGAGCAACGAGGCCGAGGAGATCGCGCGCACCTGCGCGCGCGCTGCGCTTCCTGCGAGTCGGGCGCGATCGCGCGCGTCGAGCCGTTCCGCGCCGCCGCGCCGAGCGCTCCGTCGTGGGGCATCGTGGTGCTCGCGCGCGATCCGCCCGGGCTGTTCGCGACCGTCGCCGGCGTGCTCTCCGGCTGCGGCCACAACATCCTGGCGCGCGTCCGCGTACACCACGCGCGACGGCATCGCGCTCGATCTGTTCCACGTCGACCCGATCGCGGGCGGCGCCGATCGAGCAGGAGTTCGAGCGCGAGACGCATCGAGAAGCGCGCTCGCTGCGGTGCTCGAGGGCAACCGCCGCGATCCCTGCGCCGCCGGCGCCGCGAGACGCCGCTGCCGCGCGCGCTGCGCGTGCAGCGCGCCGAGCGCGCGCGTCGAGAACGACGAGTCCGACTTCTACACGATCATCGACGTCGAGGCGATGGACCGGCCCGGGCTGCTCTACGACATCGCGCGCACGCTGGCGGCGCTGCGAGCTGTCGATCGTCGCGGTCTCGCGCGCTCGACGCGCGCGAGCCGCGGCGATCGACTCGTTCTACGTGACCGAGCGCGGACGGGCTGAAGCTCACACGATCCGCGGCGCCAGCGCGCGGTCGAGGTACGGCGATCCTGGCCGCGATCGAGCAGGGCGGCGGCATGAGGCTCGACGCCGCGATCGACGCCTTCCTCGCGCATCTCGCCGTCGAGCGCGGCCTGTCGCAGGCGACGATCGAGGCGTACGGCCGCGATCTCGCGGCGCTCGCGCGGCACGCTCGGCGACGTCGAGGTCGCGCAGCATCGACGCGGCGACGCTGCGCGCCCACGTCGAGCGGCTCGCGCACGCGCGGGCTCGCCGGCTCGACGCGCGCACGCTCGCTCTCGGCGATCTGCGCGCCTGCTCGCCTGGCTGCGCGCGGAGCGCGTGCTCGCGCACGATCCGCTGGCCGATCTCGAGCGGCCCAAGCAGAGCCGCAAGATACCGCAGGTGCTATCCGACGAGGAGGTCGATCGCGCTGGTGCGCGCGCCCGACGAGAGCGACGCTGGGCATCCGCGACCGCGCGCTGCTCGAGCTGCTCTACGCCGCCGGCCTGCGCGTCTCGGAGGCGACGAGGCTGCGGCTCGACGCGACCTGCAGCTCGCCTCGCGCAGCCTGACCGTGCTCGGCAAGGGCCGACGCCAGCGCCTGGCGCTGGTCGGCGAGCCGGCGGTGCGCTGCGCTCGAGCGCTACCTCGCGGAGGTCCGGCCGCGCTGGGTGCGCGACGCCGACGTGCGCCGAGGTCTTCGTCACCGCGCGCGGCGCGCGCATGACGCGGCAGGCCGTCTGGTACCGGCTGCGCGCCTACGGGCTGGCCGCTCGGCATCGCGCACAAGCTGACGCCGCACGTGCTGCGCCACTCGTTCGCGACGCACCTGCTCGAGGGCGGCGCGGACCTGCGCATCGTGCAGGAGATGCTCGGCCACGCCGACATCGGCACGACCGAGATCTACACGCACGTGAGTCAGAGCGCGACTGCACGACCTGGTGAACGCGCGCCATCCCCGCGGTGACGCGCATGGCCTGGCCCGGCGCGCCAGTGATGGGATAGTCTCGCGCTCGTCGTAGGGGGTGCGACGATCGAAGCCATGCCGATCGACTCGACGGACTCGAGCTCGAGCCGCGTCGAGGCCAGCGTCGGTCGGCACTCGTGCGCGGTCAAGCTGCCCGCGTTCGAGGGCCCGCTCGACCTGCTGCTGCACCTGATCCGCGCGAACGAAGTCGACATCGCCGACATCCCGATCGCGACCATCTCGGAGCAGTACCTGGCGTACCTCGAGCTGATGCGCGCGCTCGACATCGACGTGGCGGCCGACTACCTGCTCGATGGCCGCGACGCTCGCGCACATCAAGTCGCGCATGCTGCTGCCGCCCGATCCGGACATCCTGGGCGACGACGAGGGCGTGGATCCGCGCGCCGAGCTCGCGCGGCGCCTGGCCGAGTACGCGCGTCTTCAAGGACGCGGCCGAGATGCTCGCGCGCCGGCCGCTCCTGAATCGCGACGTGTTCGCGTCGCAGATCGACGTCGCCGGCGCTGCCCGAGAAGGAGGGCGTGCTCACGGTCAGCCTGTTCGGGCTGATCGAGGCCATGCAGGGCGTGCTCGCGCGCATCCCGCCCGCGCAGGTGCACCACACCGTGTCGCGCACGCGCATCACGCTGCAGCAGGCGATGATCGACGATCATGGACCGGCTGCGCGCGCGCCGCGGCGCGACGGTGCTGTTCGACGGATCTGTTCTCGATCGACGGCGAGCGCACGCGCGAGCGCGTGGTGCTCACGTTCCTCGTCGATCCTCGAGCTCGCGAAGATCCAGGCGCTGCTGATCTTCCAGAACGCGAGCGCGCGACGGCCAGCCGGACGGCCCGATCCGCGTGCGGCTCGCGGTCGAGTCCGCGCCCGACGACGCCGCGATCGAGCGCGCCGCGGTCGAGGCGGAGGCCGAGTTCACGACCGGGTCGAGCTCGACGAGACGTCGGATCCGGAAGCCGAACGACGAGGGCGACGATGTCGTGATGAAGCGAGATCGATCTCACCGCGCTCGAGGCGCTGATCTTCGCGTCGGACGGACCGGCCTCGGCCGCGTCGATCCGGCGCGCGTTCCCGGATCTCGCGCCCGGCGCGATCACGCCCGCGGTGGCCGAGATCAACGCGCGCGCTGCTCGAGACCGGACGCCCGTACGAGATCGCCGAGGTCGCGGGCGGCTGGCAGTTCCGCACCCGGCCCGAGCACGCGACGGTGATCCTCGCCGCGAAGCCCGAGCGCAAGGTGCGGCTCTCGCGCGCCGCGCTCGAGACGCTCGCGCTGGTCGCCTATCGACAGCCGCTCTCGCGCGCCGAGATCGAGGACCTGCGCGGCGTCGACTGCGGCGCGGTGATGAAGAGCCTGCTCGAGCGCGACTTCGTGCGCATCGTCGGGCGCCGCGACGCGCCGGGCCGGCCCGCGCTGTTCGGCACCACCAGCGGCTTCCTCGAGACGTTCGGTCTGCGCGCGCTCTCCGACCTGCCGCCGCTGCGCGAGGTCGAGTCGCTGATCGCCGCGCCGGTCGCGGAAGGCGACGCCGAAGCGAGCGCGCTCGAGCCGCTGGCGGAGCCGATCGCCGAGGAGCTCGCCGACGAGCTGGGCGAGAGCGCGCCCGCGGAGACCGCGGCGGCCGACTGGGACGAGGAGATCCGCTTTCACTAGCGCGCAGCTCGCGCTCGCGCAAGTCCGCGCGCCTTCTCGCGCCTCGCTGAAAACCGTAAAAACGCGAACATTTACGGGGACTTATGTACTCGATTTCGAGTACAATCGCGAGCCGTGAGACCGACCCTCTCCCGACTCGGTGCCACGCTCGTTCTGACGCTCGCCGCCCAGCCGGCGGCCGCCGACTCGACACTTTCCGGTGTCTGTCCGGACGGCAGCTTCTTCGTGGTGCAGAGCAAGCAGCTCGGTGCCGTGCTCGAACCCGCGCTTCGTGGACCCGGCCGACATGCCGCCGCTGCGGCCGCACCTGCTGCCGCGGCCGTACACCTGGTACGTCGACCAGGAGACGCGCAACCCGAACAACCCGTACAACCTGGTCGAGGCGGCCGAGAAGATCCGCGCCGCGCGGCTCGGTCCGAAGCCGGGCAGCGGAAGCCGCGCAGACCGCGGCCGAGCCGCCGCCCGCGCTGAACGCGACGGCCGGCAAGCTGACCGCCGCGCCCGAGCCGCCCGCGCCGCGCGCCCGCGATCCTGCAGCTCGCCGACGACGAGCTGCGCGACCTGGTGCGCCTGATCGGCCTGCGCCAGTCGGACTCGCCCGCGCAGTTCGAGATCGGCGGACGCGCGCGGCGACGCGCGCCTGCGCATCCAGCTCGCGTACTCGGCGTCGTTCGAGAGCTACGCGCTCGCGACGCTCGGCCGCGATCCCGCCGCGAACCACGTGATCGTGTTCGCGTCGCTCGCCGAGTCCGACACCGACTTCCAGCCGAACTTCTTCGTGGTCCAGTCCGGCCGCACCTTCCGGCCCGATCCGACCAGCCCGAGCGAGCTCGGCTTCCTGCTCGGCGAAGCGGGCAAGCTGCCCGCCGGCGAGCTCGCGGTCGGCTACCTGATCGTGCCCGCGACCTTCGACCCGCACGCTCCGATGGAGCTGTTCTGGAACGACCGCAGCGTCGAGACCGTGCTCGCGCCCGCCGCCGGCGGCGTCGCTCCGTCGCGCTGAACGCCCCGCGTCGTCTACGATGCGGTGATGCCAGCGCTTTCGGGAATGCGCGTGCTCGACATGACGCAGTACGAGGCGGGTACGGCCTGCACGCAGGCGCTGGCCTGGCTCGGCGCGGACGTGGTGAAGATCGAGCGGCCCGGCGCAGGCGATCCCGGGCGCGGTCTCCTGGTCGGCGGCGACCACTCCGCGTACTTCCTGTACTGGAACGCGAACAAGCGCAGCGTCGCGCTCGACCTCGAGAAGCCGGAAGGGCGGGCGCTGTTGCTGCGCATGCTGCCGCGCTACGACGTGTTCGTGGAGAACTTCGGTCCGGGCGTGCTCGAGAAGCTCGGGCTCGACTACGAGCGCATGCGCGCGGTGCAGCCGACGCTGATCCACGCGCGCATCAAGGGCTTCGGCTCGGGCGGACCGCACGCCGGCTACAAGTGCTACGACATGGTCGCGCAGGCGGCGGCCGGCGCGTTCTCGGTCACCGGCGACGCGGACGGCCCGCCGATGTGTCCCGGCCCGACCATGGCCGATTCGGGCACCGGCATGCAGGCGGCCCTCGCGATCACCGCCGCGTACGTGCAGCGCCTGCGCGAGGGCATCGGCCAGGAGATCGAGATCGCGATGCAGGAGGCGATGACCTTCTACATGCGCACGCGCGTCGCCAACGGCTCGGAATGGGGCACGCTCGCGGTGCCGCGCAGCGGCAACGGCGCGGGGCCGATGCTCAACCTGTACCCGTGCGCGCCGGCGGCCCGAACGACTACGTGTACCTGGTGGTCGCGACGCCGCGCATGTGGGAGCCAGCTCTGCGTTGCGCTGGAGCGACCGGACCTGGCGAGCGATCCGCGCTTCAAGGGCTGGGTCGTGCGCCACGAGAACGGCGCTGCGCTCTACGACGAGATCGCGAAGTGGACGCGCGCGCGCGGCAAGCACGAGGCGATGCGCATCCTGGCCGAGGCCGGCGTGCCGGCGAGCGCAGTGCTCGACACGCGCGATCTGTTCCAGGACCCGCAGCTCCGAGCGCGCGGGCTTCGTGAAGCGCGTCGAGCACGAGGTGCTCGGCGACGTGCCGATCCTCGGCTCGCCGTTCCGGCTCTCGAAGAGCGAGGTCGCGCTCACCGCCGCGCCCGTTCTGCCGGCCGCCACACCGACGAGGTGCTGCGCGCCGATCTCGGACTCTCCGAAGCCGAGCTTCGCGCCTTGCACCAGAGCGGCGTGATCGCGACCAAGGAACCTGAACGGAGCGCGTCCTGAGCGAGCGAATTCTGAGCACAGGTGTGGCACGGGCCTTCGCGCTCACGTTCGCGTTCGCGCTCGTCGC
Source organism: uncultured Alphaproteobacteria bacterium (assembly GCA_963782855.1). Taxonomy (GTDB): domain Bacteria; phylum Pseudomonadota; class Alphaproteobacteria; order Rhizobiales; family Hyphomicrobiaceae; genus AWTP1-13. The sequence continues at coordinate 23,420 of CAWALW010000021.1, forward strand.
CGGCGCGGCGGGCGCGCGCGACATCACGATCTGTCTCGTGCCCGACACGCAGAACCTGGCCAACCAGGAGGACGGGGGCGTGGTCTCGCCGGCCACGAGCTGCGGCGTGGATCCGCTGAAAGGCGCGTGCGCGGGCGCGAAGTGCGAGAAGTCGCCCTACTGCAAGGACTCCTGGTACCGGACCGGCGAGATCCTGCTCGCGAACATGGCCTACAGCATGACGGGGCAGTGGGAGAAGATCGACTACAGCGAGATCAAGGGCCGCGACGACGTGAAGTCGAAGCTCGCGAAGTCGCTCGACCACCCGAAGTGCGATCTGATCCTCGGGCTCGGCGACATGATGGACATCTCGTTTCCGCCCGGGAAGCTGTGCACGCCCGGCGTGCTCGACAAGGCCAGCCCGACCGACAACTACCACCAGTACGAAGCGGTGCTCGGCTTCTGGAAGATCATCAAGGAGTCGGGCGTTCCGTTCCTGCCGCTGCGCGGGAACCACGATCCCGAGGACTGCTTCTCGAAGCTGATGACCGATCTCGAGTTCGACTCGCTGCCGTTCTACTACGCGAAGTCGTCGAGCGAGCGGCCGCCGGAGTTCGACGGGCCGAACGTGCAGTTCCGGCCGGTGCTCGCGGGCCAGTCGTACGCGATCAAGACCGCAGATCGACGGCCGCACCTTCTGCGCCGTCGGCGTGCAGGACGCGGTGGCGAACGAAGCCTGGCCCGGGCCGGACGTGACCGACGTGAAGTTCTGCGACGCCGCGATCGGCTGCGGCGGCGGCACCGCGACGATTCTGACGTCGCACGGCGCGGTGCACGCGAACGGCCGGATCGACGACTCCGGCGATCGCGCGCTCGGCACGCTGCGCAGCGGCTGCGTGGCCGACCCCAACAACGCCGAGCTGTTCCTGGTCGCGGGCGGTCACTGGACCAGCCCCGTGCGCAGCTCCTACAAGGGCTCGGAGCTGATCGCCGAGACCGGTCAACGCGTCTGGAAGCTGTTCTCGAACTGGCAGGAGCAGAACCGGCACAACGGCGGGAAGCCGAGCTGGCCCGACGGCCTGACCGCGTCCGACAGCCAGGGCGGCGTGTACACCGTGATCACGATCAGCCCGAGCGAGAAGACGCTCTGCGCGCACGACTGGAATCCGTACTTCCAGACCCGCAACGAGCGCGACAACGGCCAGGAGCCGGGCTCGATCGGCATGACCGAGCTGTGCGAGGAGTTCGACTTCGACGCGCGCTTCCGCGAGCCCCGCGCGCTAGTCGAACGGCGGGCGGGCAGGTCGGGAAGCAGCGCGCGGTACGGCACGCTGCGCGGCCAGACGATCACCCACACGGTGAGCGCGATCAGCACCAGGTAGAGCCACAGCCCGCGGTGCGCGATGAACCAGAGCTCGAGCTCGCCCTTGTACGGCGCGATCACGTCGGCGTAGTAGCGCTCGGGGTCGCGGCCCGGCTCGGAGAGCAGCGTCTCCTCGTCGCGGAACACGATCGAGCCGATCCCGGAGAGGCCCGGCCGCACCTTCACGAGCTCCGCCTTCACGTGCGCGGGGAACACTTCGAAGTGTGGCGGCGCCTGTGGACGCGGGCCGATCAGGCTCATGTCGCCGCGCAGCACGTTGTAGAGCTGCGGCAGCTCGTTCAGCTTGGTCTTGCGCAGGAAGCGGCCGATCGGCAGCACGCGCGGATCGTTCTGCAGGGTGAGCAGGCCGGAGCCCAGGTTCGGGCTGTCCTTCAGCATGGTCGCGAACTTCAGCAGGCCGAACAGCCGCCCGCCCAGGCCCACGCGCTGCTGCTCGTAGAGCACTTCGCCCTCGCCGGAGAAGCGCAGCACCAGCGCGATCGCGAGCAGGAGCGGCGGCAGGCAGAGCAGGGCGAGTCCGGAGAGCAGGATGTCGAGCGCGCGGGTGGCCACCGGCTACATCCGATCGTCGAGGTACTTTCCGGTTTCGTGGTGCGCGAACTCCGGCGCGGTCTCGGCGAACAGCGCGACCAGCTCTTCCTTGCTCCAGGCGCCGCGCGCGCGCAGTGCTTCGATGCGCGCGAGGAAGCGCTCGAGCGGCGCCGCGTCGTCGTGCGCGGCGTTGCGGATCACGCCGATGTTCGGGTAGCGCGCGAGATCGAGGTCCTGTCCGTCGACGAAGAACTCCTCGAACGGCTTCTCGCCGGTGGTGTCGCTGTCGAAGAAGTAACAGGGCCACTTCCGGCCGGTGCGCGTCGGCCGCCTTCGCGCGCGCCTCGTCTTCCGTCTCGCACAGCTCGGGCTCGTAGCCGAGGCTCGCCAGGTAGCGCACGGCGATCTCCGAGAACGTCAGCAGGTTCGCGGCCGGGTCGAGCTTGGGGAAGAAGATGTCGCGGTTCTCGCCGAACAGGCACGACATCACGCACAGGATCCCGGACTCGGCCTGGCGTGATGAAGTAGCGGCGCACGTCGCGCGGGGCCGAGAACGGCTGCTGCTTGGCGATGCGCTGCGCGAAGCCGTGCAGGAGCCCGCCGTCGGAGAACGCGACGTTCGCGAAGCGCGCGGTCGAGACCGGCTGCGCCGGGCTCGCGTGCGAGCAGGAACAGCTCCATGATCCGCTTCGAGGCGCCCATCATGTTGACGGGGTTGGTCGCCTTGTCCGTCGACACCGCGAAGTACTTGCGGGCGCCCATGCGGCGCGCGTCGTCGAGCGTGCGCACCGTGTTCAGCACGTTGACCTCGATCATGCGCATCAGCGAGTACGGGTCCTTCTCGCTGCGCACGTGCTTCAGCGCCGACAGGTTCAGGATGTAGTCGTAGCCCGGCGCGGCGGCGATCAAGGCTCGGAACTCGAGGCTGCCCGCGTCGAGCGGCAGCGTGCGGAAGTCGCCGCCGATGTAGCCGAGCGAGCTGCGCAGGTCGCGCACCAGCTCCACCAGGTTGTTCTCGCTGATGTCGACCACGTGCAGCCGCGCCGGCTCGCGCGCGAACAGCTCGCGCACGACGGCCTGACCGATCGAGCCCGCGCCGCCGATCACCAGGAACGAGCGCCCGCGCACCGCGGCCTCGAGCTCGCGCGCGAACGCGCGCTCCTCGTCCGCGAAGAGCGGCTGCTCGCGGCCGATCAGCTCGAGCACCGAGGTCACGGCGGGCTAGGCCAGCGCCTCGCGCAGCGCGTCGGTCACGTAGTCGACCTGCTCGTCGCGCATGGTGGGGTAGAGCGGCAGCGTCAGCTCGCGGTCGACGATCTCCGCCACGACCGGGGTGTCCTTCGGATCGAACATGCCCCGGTAGCCGGTGAAGCCCCAGAACGGCGGGTAGTGGATGCTCGACTGCACGCCGCTCGCGCTTCGAGCTTCTCGATCACCTCGAGCCGGTCGCAGCGCTCGGGCAGCAGCAGGGGCAGGATGTGGTACGCGGATCGAGCCCGCCGGCTGCGACCGAACGGGATCCTCACCGGCAGTCCGCGCAGCCGCGAGCGGTAGCGCGCGGTGAGATCCGCGCGCCGCTTGTTGCCGCTCGCGAGCTTGGCGAGCTGCACCAGCCCGATCGCGGCGCGGATCTCGTCCATGCGGTAGTTCAGGCCGGGCGCGGTCACGTCGTAGGTGACCGCGCGGCCCTCGTGGCGATCGAGCGTCAGCGTCGTCATGCCGTGCGAGCGCAGGCCGCGCAGGCGCTCGTACAGACGCCGGTCGCTCGCGACCACCATGCCGCCTTCACCGACCGAGAGGTTCTTGTTGCTGAAGAACGAGAAGCAGGAGATGTCGCCGAAGGTGCCGCAGGCCTGGCCGTCGAGCGTCGCGCCCGGCGCGTGCGCGACGTCCTCGACCAGCGGGAGCCCGCGCTCGCGGCACAGCGCCACGATCGGCGCCATGTCGCACGGGTAGCCGGCGAAGTGCAGGATCATCACGGCCTTGGTGCGCGGGGTGAGGCGGCGCTCGATCGTGGCCGCGGACATGTTCCAGTCGTCGAGCGACGCGCAGTCGGCCAGCACCGGGCGCGCGCCCACCATGCGCACCGCGTTCGCGTCGGCCACGAAGGTGAGCGCGGGGATCACGACCTCGTCGTCGGGCCCGACGTCGAGCGCGAGCATCGCCATGTGCAGCGACGCGGTGCAGTTCGTGGTCGCGATGCACGTGCCGGGTGCGTGCAGCATCTCGCCGAACTTGCGCTCGAACTCGGCCACGCGTTCGCCCATCGTGAGCCAGCCCGAGCGCACGACGTCCTCCGCGGCGGCGCGCTCGCCGTCGTCGAAGTTGGTCTCGAACAGCTGCACTTTCCAGATGCTCACCCTTCGCTGCGGCTCCGTCACTCCTTGCGAATCCAGCACAGCACGTGGGTGCGCAGGAACGGCAGAAGATTGGCCAGCGTGTACAGGCTCGGGTGGACGCGCGTGAGCCCGCGCGCGAGCGGCGGCGCCAGGGTGAGCCGGCGCGCCGAGAAGCGGCCCTCCGGGAACAGCGCCCGGACCCGCGCGAGCGACACGCCGCGCACGTCCGGGTTGCGCGGGTTGTCGTAGGTGAAGTCGTACCAGAGGACCTGGCCTCCGGGTTTGACCAGCGTCCAGATGCGACGCGCCAGCCGCTCCTGGAATTCGGGATCGAGCAGCGACGTGAAGACCGTCGACTGGAACACGACGTCGAAGCGCTCGGCGCCGAAGTCGAGGCTCGCGGCGTCGCCCGCGGCGACGCGCGTGGCCGCGGGCAGCCGCTCGCGCGCCCGCGCGCAGCGTTCCTCGAGCAGCTCGTTGCCGACCAGGTTCCCGGGCGAGAAGCCGAGCTGCAGCAGCTGCAGCAGGTTGCCGCCCGAGCCGCAGCCGATCTCGAGCAGCGTCCTGTCGCGCAGCGGCGCGAGGCCGCTCTCGTGCACCCAGCGAATCAGCGCGCGCTCCCGCTCCTGCTGGGCCATGCACAACGCCGGATTGAGCGGGTCGTACAGGTCGACGGTCGACGCGCGCCTTGCGCCGGTCGTAGCGCTCCGCGACCGCCGCCAGCTCCTCGGAGGCGCCGTTCGTCGGGGGGTTAAGAGGTTTGCTCACGTTGCGCCTCGGCAGGATTCTACGCGCCCCGGCTCGAGCCCCGCGTGATGCCGTGAACGCCGCGCCGCCGCCCCTGCCGGAGCACCAGGAAGTCGACCACACCGCGCAGGAAGCCGTACCCGTAGCCGACATGGTACCCAGCGAACACGATCGGTATGACCGGTAGATACCTGAAAGTGCCCGCCGCGATGCAGGTGTGCACGCTCGCGATCAGGTTCGCCAGCAGGTAGCTGCGCGACCAGCCCCGCGAGCCGCAGCGCGCGCGGGGCCCAAGAACGGCGCCAGCAGCGCCAGCACGAGCAGCGCGAGCACGAACGCGCCGGGCACGACGTGTCGAATCGACGCGGGCAGCGTGTGCTTCTGGATCACGCGCACCTTCCAGTAGCCGTACTGCTTGTACTGCGAGAACAGGTTCGCGAGCGAGCGGCGCGGCGCGTAGCTCGAGCGGATCGCGGGCGACTGCCAGACGCGGCCGCCGGCGCGCACGATGCGCAGGTTCAGCTCGTCGTCCTGGTTGCGCACCAGCTCCTCGTCGAACAGGCCCACGCGCTCGAACACGTCCTTGCGCCAGCAGCCGAGGTAGACGGTGTCGACCTCGCCCTCGTAGTCGAGCGCGTGCGAGCGGCCGCCGCCCGACGCGAAGGGCGAGTGCGAGACCAGCGCGATCGCCTGCTGCAGGTAGCTCTCGCCGGCGGCGCGCCACGGGCCGCCGACGTTGTCGGCGCCGGTGCGCTCGAGCGTCTCCACGCAGGCGCGCACGTAGTCGGGCGCGTAGGTCGTGTGCGCGTCCATGCGCACGATCACGTCGCCGCGTCGCCGCGCGGATCGCCGCGTTCAGGCCGGTCGAGACGATCCGGCCCGGATTCGCGACCACCGTGAGCGTCGGGTGCTCCGGGCGGCGAGCGCGTCCAGGATCTCGCGCGTGCCGTCGTCGCTCATGCCGTCGGCGATCAGCACCTCGAGCGCGCAGCCCGCCGGCAACTCCTGCGCAAGCAGGGACGCGACGAAGCCCGCGATGTAGTCGCGCTCGTTGCGGCAGGGCGAGATGATCGAGATGCGTCCTGGCGCTCGGTCATGGTGCGGCGGCCCGACTTTCCTCTTGAAGCGTTTCCTCCGGCACCATAGCGTCTCGGCCCGTGTCTGCTCCGCTCCCGTCTGCTTCGGAGCCCGTCGGGCTGCCGGTCTCGGTCGATCTCCTCCAGCGGGCGGATCGCATCGTGTTCGCGGCGGGCTGCCTGTTCCTGACCCTGCTGCGCAAGCTCCTGCCCGAGCCCGACCCCGACGTGGCGCCGCGAGCCGCGCGCGCTCCTGTTCGTGAAGCTCGCGGAGCAGGGCTCGACGGTGCTGGCCGCGCGCGCGATCCGGCGCGCGATCGACTGGGTCGGGCGCGAGAACGTGTACTTCATGGTCTTCGCGGAGAACCGCTTCATCCTCGACGTGCTCGGGCTCGTGCCCGAGCAGAACGTGTTCACGGTCTCCACCGGAGTCGCTCGGCGCGATGATCCGCGGCACGCTCGCGGCGCTGCGCAGGATCCGCAAGCTGCGGCATCGACGCGGCGGTCGACCTCGAGTTCTTCGCGCGCTTCTCGGCCACGATCACGTTCCTGTCCGGCGCGCGCTGGCGCGCGGGCATGCACGCGTACTTCGCCGAGGGCCCGTACCGCGGCGACCTGTTCACGCACCGCGTGCTCTACAACGCGCACATCCACACCGGCGAGATGTTCCTGGCGCTGGTCGAGGCGCTGTCGCGGCCCGCGCGCGGGCTGCCGACCCTGCCGTGGGTCGCGGCGGCGGCGGCCGAGCCCGAGCCGATGTTCCGCGCCCACGCCCGAGGAGCGCGAGAGGGTCGAGCGCGTCGTGCGCGAGAGCACCGGTCTCGCGTCGCTGCCGCCGCTGATCCTCTTGAACGCGAACGCGAGCGACCTGCTGCCGCTGCGGCGCTGGCCGATCGAGCGCTACGGCGAGCTGGCCAAGCGCGCTGCTCGCAGGCGCTGCCCGACGCGCACGTCGTGTTCACCGGGCTCGCGAGCGAGGCCGACGCGTCGCAGGCGCTCGCGCGCGGCGTCGGCTCGCCGCGCTGCCACTCGCTCGCCGGCCGCACCACGCTGCGCGAGCTGCTGGTGCTCTACACGCTCTCCGAGGTGCTGGTCACCAACGACAGCGGGCCGGCGCACTTCGCGACGCTGACGCCGGTCCACGTGGTGACGCTGTTCGGTCCGGAGACGCCGACGCTGTTCGGCGCGCGCACGCCGCGCAACTCCGTCGTGTTCGCGGGCCTGGCCTGCAGCCCGTGCGTGAACGCGCTCAACAACCGCCAGACCGCCTGCCGCCACAACGCCTGCATGCAGGCGATCGACGTCGAGACGGTGCTCGGCGGCGACGGTGCGCGCCTACACCGCGCGGCGTACGCCGAGCGCCGTCGCGATGAGTCGCTGGCCGAAGGTCCTGCCGCCGCTCGAGCCCGAGCAGAAGCGCATCAACGACGACTTCATGCACTACTGGCACGAGGTCTTCCCGCGCGCTTCGGCTTCGCCGACCGCTGGGGCCATCGCTACGCGGTCGCGCACGCGCCGACGTCGTTCCGGCGCACGCTCGAGGTCGGCGCGGGCATCGGCGAGCACCTCGCGTTCGAGACGCTCGACGCCGAGCAGGAGCGCGACGTACGTGGCGCTCGAGCTGCGCGAGGCCATGGCCGAGCGCATCCGCGAGCGCTTTCCGCGCGTGCAGGTGCGCGTCGGCGACGTGCAGAAGCGGCTCGACTTCCCGGACGGACACTTCGACCGGATCGTGGCGGTGCACGTGCTCGAGCACCTGCCGGATCTGCCCGCCGCGCTGCGCGAGCTGCGCCGGCTGTGCGCGCCGGGCGGCACGCTCAGCGTCGTGATCCCGTGCGAGGGCAGCTTCGCCACCGCGTGCGCGCGGCGGCTCTCGGCGCAGCGCATCTACGAGCGCCGCTACGGCCGGCCGTACCGGCTGTTCATCGAGCGCGAGCACCTGAACCGGCCCTGGGAGGTCGTCGAGGAGCTGGCGCCGCACTTCACCACCGACGCACCGCGGCGCGTTCCCGGTGCCGCTTCCGATCCAGTGGTGCAATCTGTTCCTCGGCATGACGCTGCGGCCCCGGACATGAGCGCGCGCGACGGCCGCGCTCGCGCCCGGCCGACGCGCGAGCTGCGCGCGCGGCTGCTCCGCTACATCCGCCACGCGCCGACGCCGCTCGTGATTCGCGAGATGAACCGGCTGCTCGCGTACGAGCAGCTGCGCCGCGACAGCGACTGGCCCGGCTTCCGGCGCGGCACGATCCTCGACGTCGGCTGCGGCGACGGCTTCTGGTGGACGCTGCAGGACGTGAGCGGCTTCGAGCTCTACGGCGTCGACATCTCGGACGGCGAGGTGCGCGAGGCGCGCGCGGTGATGAAGGCGGAGCTGTGCGACGTGTCGCTGCGCGCACGCCGTTCGCGCCCAAGCGCTTCGATCAGATCATGGCGAACTGCTCGCTCGAGCACGTGCCCGACATCCGCGGCGCGCTGCGCAACCTGCGCAGCGCCGCAGCCGACGACGCGCGCTTCATCCTGTTCCTGCCCGCGCCCGGCTGGGGCTACCAGGGCCGCGCTGCAGCGCTTCCTGCTCGCGCACGCGCCGCGCCTCGCGATGATGTGGTCGGGCGCGATCAACGGCTTCTTCCGGCACTGGCACCTGTACGAGCCGCCGGTCTGGCGCCAGCTCCTGGCCGAGACCGGCTGGTCGGTGCGTGCAGTGCTCCGGCCTGCGCAGCGACCGCTCCGAGGCGCTGTACCGCCGCTTCCTGCCGTTCTCGTTTCCGAGCCTGCCGTGAAGGCGCTGTTCGACCGCTATCCGAATCGGCTGCTCGAGCGCGTGCCCGACACCGTTCTGCGGCCCTGGCTCGATCTGGTCGCGCCGAGCTTCTGCGATCCGCTGGTCGACGAGAGCGACCCGCTCGCCTACGAGTGGATGATCGTCGCGCGTCCCGACCCGCGAGCCGCGGCCGATGAGCCGCGGGAGTGGCTCGCTCGCGCGGCGGAGTGGGCGCTCGCGCTCGCGCTCACGGCTTGCGCTGCTCTGGATCCACGGCCAGAACTGGCTCGCACGCGCCGTGGCTCTGGCGCGACGAGATCAGCACGCTGCACATCGCCACTGCGCCGACGCTCGCCGAGCTGTGGACGCGCATGGAGTGGGAGTCCTCGCCGCTCGCTCTGGCCGCTCACGCTGCGCGGCTGGAGCGCGCTCGGACTCGGCGAGAGCGCGCTGGCGCTGCGCGCGCTCGCGCTCGCGGTCGGCGTCGGGCGTGATCGCGAGCCTGTTCTCGCGCTGCGGCGCATCGCGGGCACGCTGCCGCTGCTCTCGCTCCTGCTCGTGGCCGCGAACCCGTTCGTGATCCGCTTCGGCGACACGCTGCGCGCCTACGGACTCGGGCTCGTGCTCGCGATCGCTGCTCGTGGTCGCGCTGTGGCGGCTCACGCTGCGCGTCGCGCTCGGCGCGCAGTCGTCGTCGCGGCGCTGCTCGCGATCGCGCGCGTGCAGTGCGCTCTACCACGACGCGGTCGTGGTGCTCGCGCTGTGCAGCGGCTGCGCGGCGGCCTGGGCCGTGCGCGGTCGGCTGCGCGAAGCGGCGGCTCCGCTCGCGATCGGCGCGCTGGCCGCGCTCACGCCTGCTGCCGTACGTGGGACCGCTCGGCCGCGCGCGCGCGTGGAACATCGTGCTCCGCGCGCCGGTCGACTTCGCGTGGCTGCGTGGCCAAGCTGCGCGGCACGGTCGAGATCGGGGGGCCGTGGCTGTCGCTCGTGTGGGTCGGGCTCGCGCTCGCCGCGCTGGTCGTGTGCGCGCGCGAGATCGTCCGCGCGCCGCGAGGAGCGCTCGGAATCCGTCGACGCGCGCGCGCAGGCGCGGTGTTCTTCGCGGTCGCGCTGGTCGTCGGCGTGGCGGGCTACGCGACGTTCCTGATCCAGGTCGGCTACCCGACGCAGGCCTGGTACTACTTCTCGCTGCTCGGGCTCGTCGGCGGTGCTGATCGAGAGCAGCCTGCACGTCGGGCTGCGCGGCGCGTTCGCCTGGCGCGCGCGCGCGACTCGCGCTCGTCGTCGGCGGGATCGCGCTCGTGCTGCCCGCGCTCTGGCGCGGGACAGCCCGCGCGCATGACGAACTTCGATCGCGTCGCCGCGGAGCTTCAGCGCCGCCTTCCTCGAGTTGGTCTCGTGCAGGAGCAGGGCCTCGCTGATCTGCCGGCCGATCGTCATCACCGGATTGAGCGAGGTCATCGGCTCCTGGAAGATCATGGAGATCTCCTTGCCGCGGACCAGGCGCATGGCGGCAGCGTCGAGCCCCACGAGGTCCACGCCGTCGAGGCGCATCGAACCGCCCACGATCCGGCCCGGCGGATCGGCGACGAGGCGCATGAGCGAGAGCGCCGTCACGCTCTTGCCGCAGCCGGATTTGCCGACGATGGCCAGCGTTTCACCGCGCTGGAGCGAGAACGACACGCCGTCCACCGCCTTCACCAGCCCGTTGCGCGTGTAGAAGTAGGTCTGGAGGTCCTCAACCTCGAGCACGACGCCCTTGCCCGCCGTTGCGGCCTTCTGCGTTTCGGTGCGCGCTGCAAGGGTGGCCATCTAGAAGCGCTGTCGCGGATCGAGCATGTCGCGGATGGCGTCGCCCAGGAGATTGGTCCCAAACACCACGGCGCTGATCGCGATGCCCGGGAAGATCACGAGCCAGGGCGCCGTGCGCACGTACTCGGCCGCCGACTCCGAGAGCATGCGGCCCCACGATGGATGCGGCTCAGGCACGCCCAAGCCAAGGAAGGCAAGTGCCGACTTCGACCAGGATCGCCGATCCGAGCTGCGCCGTCGCCAGCACGATCAGCGGGGCAAGCGTGTTGGGCAGCACGTGGTTGATGGCGATCCGCGTCTCGCTCATGCCGACGGCGCGCGCAGCCTCGACGAACGGCATCTCGCGCAGCGACAGCGTGTTGGAGCGAATGATGCGCGCCACGTTCGGCACCAGCGGTATGGCGATGGCGATGATGGTGTTGGTGAGCGACGGCCCCAGCGACGCGGCCATCACAAGCGCCATCACGAGCAGCGGCAGCGACTGCATGATGTCCATCAGGCGCTGCACGATAAGGTCGAACCAGCCGCCGAAAAAGCCCGACAACAGCCCGATGGTCATCCCGATCAGGCACCCGACCACCGTGGCGCCCACACCGACAGCCAGCGAGATGCGAGCGCCATAGATGATGCGGGCGAGCACGTCGCGGCCCATGAAATCAGCGCCCAGCGCATGTGTCCCGCCCGGAGGGGCAAGCGAGGCCCGAGCGTTCGTGCTCAGCGGATCGTAATTGGCCAACATGGGCGCGAATATCGCGGTCGCCAGGAACGCGATCATGATCAGCCCGCCAATCGCACCCAGTGGATATCGGCGAACGAAGAACAGCAGCCCACCCAGTCTGCCGCGAACGTTGGCGCCCGCCCTGTTCAGCTCAGCCTGATGATCGATGACCGCCACGTTCCTAGTCCTCGTATTTGATGCGCGGGTCGAGGAACGTGTAGGTCATGTCGACGAGGAAATTCACGAGGACGACGACCACGGCGATGAACATCACGAGGTTCTGCACGATCGGGTAATCGCGCCAGCGTATCGCCTCGACAAGAAAGCGTGCGACGCCAGGGATGTTGAACACGGTCTCAGTGACGATCAGTCCGCCGATCAGGAACGCGGCCTCGATGCCGATGATCGTCACGACGGGAAGCACGGCATTGCGCAGCGCGTGCTCGTAGTTGACCGAAGGCTCAGCGGCACCCTTGGCGCGGGCCGTGCGGATATAGTCCTGCCGCAGCACCTCCAGCATGGAGGAACGTGTCAGGCGCATCACCAATGCCGAGCTGCGGAATCCGACCGCCGCCGCCGGGATGCTGAGCAGGGCCAGTTCCCGCCATGGATGGTCGGGTGTGCTTCGATAGATCGGGATCCACCCGAACCAGTGCACGAAGGCCATGAGGATGAGCAGGCCGAGCCAGAACGACGGCAGCGAGAGCCCGCTCAGGCTCACCACACGCAGCGCATAGTCGAGCGGCGTGTTCTGTCGCACGGCGCTGATAACACCGAGAGGCACGCCGAACAGCACCGAGAAAAGCAGCGCGAGGACGGCCAGCTTGGCGGTGACTGGGATGCGGGGCAGGATCTCGTCGATGGCGGGCTTCTCAGAGACGAACGCGTACCCGAGATCGCCCCTGGCTAGCCCTGAGATCCAGGTGACGTATTGCGTCACGATGGGCTGGTCGAGACCGAGTTCGCGCTCGATCTTGGCTTTCTGCGCCGGGTTCACGAAGCCGGCGGAGTCGAAGATGATGTCTGTGATGTTGCCGGGCACCAGGCGCAGCATCACGAAGATCAGCACCGACATGCCAAACAGCGTCAGAAGCATCAGCAGGAAGCGTCGTACCAGATAGGCTCCCACGATTTGCTCCAGAGCGCTGCGTTACCTGCTCGTCCCGCCTTCGCGCCTACTTATCCAGCCACACGTCCTCGAAGCGCCAGTTGTTGTAGATGCTGTTGTGGTGCAGCACGAAGCCCTTGAGGTGAGGCTGCCAGCACGTCGCCTGACGGTCGTAGAGGATGATCGGCCGCGCGAGGTCTTCCGCCAATCGCTTCTCGATCTCCCAGACGATCTGCTTGCGCTTGGCCATGTCCGGCTCCTGCGATTGCTTGTCGATCAGCGCATCGACCTCCTTGTTGCAGTACTTCGTGAGGTTGCGCTCCGAAGCACAGCTGTAGTTCTCGTAGAGGTTCACGTCCGGATCATCGACGCCGACACCGGTCAGGTTCAGCCCAATGGCGTACTCGCCGCGCGTGACCTTGGCGTGCCAGATGCTGGTGTCGATCACCTCCAGCTCCCCGTCGATGTGCACCTTCTTGAGCTGGTCGATCAGGATTACCGCCGGGTCGCGATAGATGGCGATGTTGCGCGTCGACACCTTCACCTTGAGCGGCTTGGCGTCGCTGTAGCCGAGACCCTCCATGATCTTGCGGGCTTCGGCCCGGCTCTTCTCGACGTCGGCAGCATAACCTGGCACCGTCTGTAGCACTTCTGGCGGCATGCCCCAGGCGCCTTCAGGCGGCGGCATCATCACGCCGCTGATGATCGCCTTCCCCCCGCTCAGGATGTCGTTATAGGCCTTGCGGTCGAGAGCCAGCGCCATGGCCTTGCGCACCTTCGGATCGTTGAAGGGTGCTGCCTTCTGGTTGACGATGAGGTTCGTCGACACGTAGGTCGGAGCCAGCTCGCACACGGCCTTGGGAGCCTGGCTATGGACGTCCTTCAGAAGCGGAACCGTCACGTCGGTGGCGAACGTCATGTCGAATTCGCCGGCGACGAAAGCCAGTATGCGCGTTGAGCGATTCTCGATCACCTTCCATTCGATGGCGTCAACGAAGGGACGGCCCTTCTTCCAGTAGTCGGGATTGCGCGCGAACTTGACCACGTCGCCGCGCTTGAACTCGACGAACTTGAAGGGACCCGTGCCGACCGGGTTCGTGCGCATGTCCTTGGTCGAGACGTGGCACGGATAGACGGGCGTATAGCCCGAGGCGAGCATGTTGAGCAGCGAGGGCTGCGGCCGGTTCAGCACGAAGGTCGCCTCCTGGTCGCCGTTGACGGCGACTTCCTTGACGTTCTGGTACCAGATGGCGCGCGGGTTGCGGCGGAAGTCGTCGGCGTCCTTGCCGGTCAACTTGTTCCAGGTGCACTGCACGTCCTTGGCAGTGAAGGGCTTGCCGTCATGCCATTTCACGCCCTGGCGCAGCTTGAAGGTCAGCTTCGTCTTGCTCGCGTCCCAGCTCCAGCTCTCGGCGAGATCGGGAACGATGGTGTCGGTGGTGTTCAGCTTCTTGCCCTGGTCGAAGACCACCAGGTTGTTGTAGACCGCCATGAACGGCTGCACCGTCGAGATGGTCGCCTCTTCGTGGATGGAGCCGCTCGGCAGGTTGTCTCGGTGATAGATGCGCAGCGTGCCGCCTTGCTTCTGGGCAAGAACAGGCGAGGCGACGAGCGTCAGGGCGAGTGCGATGGCGACGAATGCCGTCGCGACTGCAAAAGCGAGCTTTGCGCGCATAGGCGTTCTCCCTTGGGGCGACCGCTGAGCACAGCACCGGGGCTCGCGGCTGCCTCTCTTTCTTGTCCGTGCACGCTAGACGCGGGCTCGGGCCAGGGCAACAGCCTTTTGGCTGGTCGGCGGCAAGGCGGGCGAGCCGAGGCGCTGCGCAGGCCTTTGGACACGGTGCGGCGGTCGAGGATCTTGGGCGGCCTCACTCGCGCAGCAGGCTGGAGCCGCCGTCCACGGGCAGCGCGACCCCCGTTATGAAGCTCGCCTCGTCGGAGGCCAGGAACAGCGCGGCATTAGCAACGTCCCAGGCGGTTCCCATCTTACGCCGCAGCGGCACGCGGGCATCTCGGGTCGGCGGCGACCTCCTCCCGTGTCTTGCCCCAGGTGCGCGCACGTGTGTCGACCGCCATCGGCGTATCGATCAAGCCCGGGCAGGATGACGTTGCAACGGATGCCGAACTCGGCGTTGTGCGTCGCGATCTGCTGCGTGTAGGCGATCATGCCTGCCTTTGTCGTCTTGTAGGCGACCGTAGGGTAGTTGGTTGCCCAGGCGGCGATCGAGGAGATGTTGATGATCGCGCCGGAGCGCTGCGCGCGCATCACCGGCAGGACGTGCTTGCACGCCATGATCGTGCCGCGCAGGTTGATCGCCGAGATGCGATCGAATGCGGCTTCCGTAATTTCCAGCGGGTTGGCATCACCGCCCGCGAGACTCAGGCCGACGTTGTTGTGCAGTATGTCGACGCGGCTCCAGCGCTTGACGGCCTCATCCACGGCGGCCTGAAGCGAGGCCTCCCTGGTGACGTCGGCCTCGAAGGCGACGCACTCCCCTCCGTCCTCCTTGACGAGGGCGGCCGTGTCCCGAGCGGACTCGAGGTCGAGATCGACCGCAAGCACCTTAGCGCCTTCCCGCGCGAACAGGAGGGCGGTTGCGCGGCCGTTGCCGAGGCCCTCTCCGGGGCCCTGGCCTGCTCCAACGATGACGGCGACTTTGCCCGCGAGACGCATGACGACCTCCGGCTCTGGCACTCTTCTCGCCACTCTCGCTCAAAAGCTCGTCGATGGCGATGCAGTCGCGCAGTGCGGGCGAGAAAAAGAAAAAGCCCTCAGGTTCTGAGGGCTCTTCGCGCCAATCGGACGCTCTCCGCGCATCCCGCGTTACGGGACATCGCGGCAAAAAGGCAAGCAACCCGGTGCGGTTTTGTGAAGGGGTGGCTGGCGCCGATCGCCCCTTCACAGTGCTTGCTTACTCTCCGCCAGGTGCAGAGCGGTCGATGTCGCGCCACATCTGGTCGGTCCAGCCACCGCTGCCGCTGACGTTGGCACCGCAGCCGGCAAGGATGGTCGCCACGAGGGCGAGTGCGAGAAGTTGTCTCATCGGAAGGCCCCGTATGTGTTTGAAAGGACGAAACGCGAAATACTGGAGCACGCCTAAAACCGTGCGACCCTAGGCAATTCGTCCGCCCTCGTCGCGATGCATTCCTAATTTTCTGTCAGCGGTCGCGGGCCTCCCACGCTGCGCACAATGAGTGCATCCACAACCGAGACGCCGTTGCTCTTGTCGTGCACGATAACCGGGTTGAGATCGATGGAATCGATCTCAGCCGCGTGATCGGATGCGAATTGTGCGAGCCGCACCATCAGCTCGGCGAGCGCATCCACATCCGCCTCGGGCTGGCCACGGAAAGCATCGAGCAGTTGCGCGCCCTGCAGACCGGCGAGCATGTCTCTCGCCTCAGGCCTGCTCAGCGGCAGAGGCGCGAGCACGACATCCTTGTACACCTCGACCTGCACGCCGCCGAGGCCGACCATGAGCATGGGCCCAAAGGTGGCGTCGCGCTTGATGCCGAGCAGCACCTCCCGTCCCGGCTGTGCCATCGGCTGCACCAACACACCCAACACGCGCGCGCGCGGCGCGTAGCGGCGGGCACTATCGGTCACGCGCTCGTATGCAGCGCGCACCTCGTCCGCAGACACGAGACCCAGCGCCACCGCGCCGGCTTCCGTCTTGTGAGGAAGGTCGGGAGACTGCACCTTCAGCGCCACAGGCTTGCCGAACGCACGAGCCGCAGCCGCTGCTGCCTCTGCGCTGTGCACGAGCGTGCCCGGATGTCCCGCTCCGATCCCATATGCGGCCAGCAGCGGCCGCGCCTCCCATTCGCAGAGGACATTCCCGCTGCTCGCCAGCAGCAAGTTGCGGACCTCCTCACGGGCACCGGCATCAACTTGGTTCGCCGCTCGCACCTCGATCGGCCGGAGGAACCGTTCGCGCAGCGCCCGATAGTCGGCCATGGCTTTCATCGTGCGGGCGCAGTTGGGAACGCTGGTGAAGAGCGGGTATCCGGCCTCGCTCAGCAGCTTCATGGAGGCCGGAGCCGGCAGGGTGTAGCTCCACAGCAGGATCGGCTTCTCCGTCTGCGCCGCGAGCCGCGCGAGGCTCTCGCGCTGGCGTTCCAGGTTGGCCGGATTGCGCGCCGTCATGACGACGATGATGCCGTCAACCACGGGCGAGGCCGCGACGAGTTCGGCGAGGCCCGCGTAGCCGATCTTGTGCACCGCCTGCGCGGTGGCATCGACCGGGTTCTGCGACGTGCCATAGGCCGGCAGGTGCACGTCGATGCTGGCGCGCGTGGCGGCATCGAGCTCGGGAACGTCCAGTCCTGCCGCCGCGCACGCATCCGCCATCCAGCCACCGCCGCCGCCCGAGGCCGTGCAGATGCCGACGCGGTGCCCCGCGGGCAGGCGCGAGCCGAAAGCGACGAACCCCGAGGCGATGTCCACCATCTCACCGAGGTCGCGGCCCTCGATCAGGCCGTAGCGCTGAAACATCGCGCGATGCGCATCGTAGGCGCCGGCCAGCGCCGCCGTGTGCGAGGCAGCCGCACGGGCACCCGCCTCCGATTGCCCGATCTTGTTGACGATGATCGGCACGCCTGCCTTCAGCGCCTTCTCAGCGACACGCCTGAAGGTGTCGGCGCTCTTCACGTCCTCGAGCAGCATGAGCAGCGCGCTCACCTTGCCTTCGTCGAGTACGAAGTCGGCAAAGTCGAGCGTCTCGAGGCAGGCCTCGTTGCCCGTGGTGATGACGTAGCGGACGGCCATCTCGCGCGCTCGCGCATGGTCGAAGAACGAGAAGCCGATGCCGCCGCTCTGCGCGATGACGGCCACTTGGCCGCGTTCGCGGCCCAACGGGCAGCAGCGGCCGGTCGCTCGGCTTCGACGGCCGGGCTGAAGGTGGGACAGAGCGCCGAGGCGGTATTGGCGAAGCCTTCCGAGTTGGGGCCCATCACCGCCATGCCGTAGCGCTCGCACGACGGCGCGCATCTCGTCCTGCAGGCCGGCACCCTCGCCGCCGGCGGCCTCCGCGAAGCCCGAGCTCAGCACCACGGCGGATCGCACGCCGGCCCTGCCGCAGCGGTCGAGCTCCGCGGGCACGTAGGACGCCGGAATGATGAGGATGGCAAGGTCGGCCGGCTCCGGCAGATCCGATATGGACGGGTAGGCCTTGAGACCCATCACCTCGGCATGGCTGCGCGTGACGGGATAGAGTTTTCCCTTGAAAGGATGCCCTGTCATCACGCGCATGATGCGGCCGCGCAGGCTCTCGGCATCCGGCGACGCACCTATAACAGCCACCGAGCGCGGCCAAAGCAGCGCGGCGAGATCGGGCCTTCGATCTGCGCCGTCATATGAGGGCCAGCACCCGCGTCGGCCCGCCGGTCGCGCCCTTGAAGAAGCCGCGCCGGGAAAGCTTGGCCCTTACATGCTCGATGCAGCCGGGTGCGCACATTGTCGTTCTCCTCGAAACTGGGAAACGGCCCGGGCAAGATGCTAGTGCAGTCCAAGCCCGCACACTACTGTGGGCTGCGCGACGGCCATGACGGTGCACACCGCAAAATGGCGGCGCATGGCCTGCGGAGATTGACTTGCCCGAACTGCCCGAGGTCGAAACCGTACGCACCGGACTGGAGCCGGTGATGCGCGGCCGTCGCTTCATCCATGTCGAGCAGCGGCGCAAGGACTTGAGGTTTCCGCTGCCGGAAAGGTTTGCCGAGCGGCTGACGGGACGGAAGGTCTCCAGGCTCACCCGCCGCGCAAAGTACATCCTCATGCATCTCGACCGCGGCGAGGTGCTGGCGGTGCACCTCGGCATGACCGGACGCTTCAGCGTCAGTCGCGCGCGGAGGGGAAGCGCCAGCCAGCTCGGTGAGTTCACGCACGAGCACGGCAGCGACACCAAGCACGACCATCTCGTGTTCACGATGTCCGGCGGACCGGTCGTCACCTACAACGACGCGCGCCGCTTCGGGTACATGACACTCATTCCGGAAGCGGAGCTTGATCACGACGCTTTCTTCCGCGGGCTTGGCGTCGAACCCATGAGTGGTGAGCTTGATGCGGCATACCTTGCGCGGCGCGCACAGGGAAAGAAGACCGATCTCAAGGCCTTTCTCATGGACCAGCGCATCGTCGCGGGCCTGGGCAACATCTACGTGTGCGAGGCCCTGTTCCGCGCCGGCCTCAACCCTTGGAGGGGCGCATCGAGCCTCGCGGCCAGCAATGGAAAGCCGACGGCGGCTGCCGGGCGCCTCGTGGCCACGATCAAGGCGGTGCTGCAGGACGCAATCGACGCGGGCGGCTCCACGCTGCGCGATTATCGCCAGGCCAACGGCGAGGTCGGCAGCTTTCAGAATGCGTTCGCCGTTTACGGCCGCGAAGGCGAGCCTTGCATGAAGCCGGGTTGCCGGGGCACCGTGCGCCGGAAGACACAAGGCGGCCGCTCGACCTTCTGTTGTCCGGCCTGCCAGCGCTGAACCTTCGCATCAACGGAGCCCCATCCATGTCTTATGAGACCATCATCGTCGAAACCAAGGGGCGCGTCGGCATCGTTCGCCTCAACCGGCCGAATGCCCTCAACGCGCTCAACGCGCAGCTCATCGACGAGATGTCGAAAGCCTTCGACGCATTCGAGGATGACGAGGGCATCGGCTGCATCCTCGTCACCGGCAGCGACAAGGCGTTCGCCGCCGGCGCCGACATCAAGGAGATGCAGTCCAAGACGTATATGTCGGCCTACAAGGAAGACTTCATCTCCAAGTGGGACCGCGTGGCCCGCGCGCGCAAACCGGTCGTTGCCGCGGTTGCAGGGTTCGCGCTCGGCGGCGGCTGCGAACTCGCCATGATGTGCGACATCGCCATCGCCGCCGATACGGCCAAGTTCGGTCAGCCCGAGATCAAGCTGGGTGTCATGCCTGGTTCCGGCGGCACGCAGCGCCTCATCCGCCAGGTCGGGAAGGCCAAGGCCATGGAAATGTGCCTCACCGGCCGGATGATGGACGCGGCCGAGGCCGAGCGGGCCAACCTCGTCGCACGCGTGGTGCCTGCGGCCTCCCTGATGGAGGAGGCCATGAAGACCGCCGACGCGATCGCAAACATGTCGCTTCCCTGTCGCCATGATGACGAAGGAAACCATCAACCGCGCCTACGAAACCTCGCTGGCCGAGGGAATCCGCTTCGAGCGGCGCGTCTTCCATTCCCAGTTCGCGCTCGCCGACCAGAAGGAGGGGATGGCGGCCTTCGTGGAGAAGAGAAAGCCGAATTTCAAGCACGGCTAACCTGATAACGAGTTGACCCCTTCGGCGGCGCCAGTCTAAGAGAGCCCACATTTGGCCTCGGGGCGCTTGGCGCCCCAATTCGCATCCCGGAGCTCAAGTTCGATGGCAAATACGAAGTCTGCGCAGAAGGCTGCGCGGCAGGCGTTGCGGCGCACGGAAGTCAACAAAGCCAGGCTTTCCCGCACCAAATCCTCCATCCGCAAGGTGGAAGAAGCCCTGGCGGCGGGAAACAAGGACGCTGCCAAAGCCGCCTTGGCCGCGGCGGAGCCGGTGCTCATGCGCTCGTCGCAGCGGGGCGTCGTCCACAAGAAAGCCGCCTCGCGCAAAGTTTCGCGCCTGGCTGCGCGTGTGAAGGCGCTGTCCTGACCCCCGCGGATCACTTTTTTCGATCCCCGGCCGCCATGACGAAATGTGACAGTTTTGCATCAGTCAACGAGTCCGATCGGCAGCCTTCAGGTGTCGGACTCATCTTTCGAATCCAATAACTTCCGATCTGCAGTGCAGAGGATATTGGCCGCCGTGGCGCTGCCGAGTCCAAGTCTGCGAAGCGGAATCTTTTCATGAACGATGCTTATTTCGCCGCTCCCGGACGGCTCTTGGGACGGGCGTGAATCCACTTGATTGCGCTGCTGTTTTCCCCACGTTTTGTCGTTTTGAACGAGGTTATCCACCGACGTCCGGCGGAGACCCGAAGCTTGCGTGGGGCTGTTGACGGTCGGGAATTTTTCGTCCACTCAAGCGGGGTGACGGGCGGGGAAATTTTTGGATGCAAGCACCCGTCAACAAGTGAACGTAGCCTTATCCAGGTGTAGGCCAGTATTCGTAACCTGGTGGCGCTACGAGATGTGCGGCAAGTAACGCTCTAGTATTGCGTAATTCTTGGAGAGTCGAAGGATTTACTTCGCCTATTCCAAGAGGCGTGACTGCGCCGATTGTCAGCGGCGTACGGTCAGGGGGTGAGAGCGGCGTGGGTGGTGAAGTCCAAATCAATTCCATCGGCGTGGAAGAGACTTGGGCGAGGCTTAAGCAGAACGCGGATTCGGTTCTGATCGACGTCAGGACGATTGCCGAGTTGGCCTGGGTAGGCCTTCCGGATTTGTCCTCGATCGGCAAGCAGCCGGTACTTGTGGAGTGGCAGAGCTTCCCTGGTGACCAGCTTAATGCCGACTTCGTCGACCGCGTAGCGGAAGCGCTCTCTGCCATCGGCGCGCGCAAAGACAACGAACTTCTCTTCTTCTGTCGCTCGGGCAACCGAAGCCTCAAGGCTGCTCGGGTGATGGCGGCAGCGGGTTATTCCCGCTGCGTGAATGTTGCGGACGGGTTCGAGGGGCCACTCGACCCGGAGCGGCATAGAGGGCGCCTCAAGGGCTGGAAGGCCAAAGGTCTCCCCTGGGTTCAGGGCTGACCGTCAGGCACGGCACCACGCGGCGTAGAGGCGGCAGAATTGTTCGAAATGTTGGGCGTGCGAACGGCAATCTGCATTGGGCGGCGACAAATAGACGACGGCTGTTCGAGGCGACAGCCGGAGGCGGCAATGACTAGTTACGGCGGGGTACACAATGCACGACGACAGCACGCATGTGCCGAACGACGCATTTGACGGCGAGGAGATTGTTGAACGGCTTCCGGTCGCACCGGACAAATCACACAAGCTCGGGGGCGAAAAAGTGCGCGCGATGCTGCGCGCAAAGTACGGCGAGGAGGTTTTCGGCTCCTGGTTCCATCTCATGGAGTTCGACAACTTCGACGGGCGCACGGTGCGCGTGTCGTTCCCGACGAAATTCCTCCAGAGCTGGATCCAATCACACTACGCGGACGGGGTGCTGCAATGCTGCCGGTCGGCGTTCCAGGGCGTCGAGCGGCTGGAAGTGGTCGTGCGCGAGCTCGGCTCGGCTAGCAACCGCGCAAGCGCAACCGATGCCGCGCAGGCCGGTCGCGCGAAACCAGCGACGCCGGGTGAGGCGACTTCGAGCGGCGGTCTTCGCCGTGTCGCGGTCGGTCCCACCCCGGGCCTGACGCGCACGAGCGTCAACGGCTTCGAAGGCTCCCCTCTCGATCCCAAGTACACCTTCGAAAGCTTCGTGGAGGGCAAGGCCAACCGGATTGCCCTCGCGGTGGCAACGCAGGTCGCGACGACCGTGCTCGACGATCAGCGCCAGTTCAACCCGCTCTATCTCCACTCGCCGGTCGGGCTCGGCAAGACCCACCTCTTGCATGCCATCGCCTGGGAGGTGAAGCGCAAGACACCCAAGGCGCAGGTTCTCTACCTGACGGCAGAGCGCTTCCGGTATCAGTTCGTGGAAGCCGTGCGCAGCCAGGACGCGATCGCGTTCAAGGAGAAATTCCGCGCGATCGACATTCTCCTGATCGACGACCTCGAGTTCATGCAGGGCGAAAAGACCGAGCAGGAGTTCGAGCACATCATCAACTCGCTGCTGGATGGCGGACGCCAGGTCGTCGTCGCTTCCGCACGCCCGCCGGGGCAGCTCGAGCGCCTCAACGATCGCATGCGCTCGCGCATGCAGCGGGGCCTGATCACGCAGATCGGCGACTTCGATGAGGAACTGCGCCTGAAGATCCTCTCCCGCCGCGTGCAGGAGAAGCGGCAGACGGATCCCTCGTTCGAGCTGTCAGCGGGTGTTCTCAAGCTGCTCGCGGAACGGCTCACCGAGAACGGCCGCGAGCTGGAGGGCGCCGTCAACCGCCTCTCTCTGACTTGGCAGCTCATGCGGGTGCCGATCACCACGGATCTGGTCGAGGCCATCATCCGCGATCTCGTGCTCGGCATCGAGCCGCGCCGGATCAAGGTGGAGGACATTCTCCGCATCGTTTCGCGTCACTTTGCGGTCTCCAAGGCCGACATCCTTTCGGAGCGGCGCCATCGCTCCGTCGTGCGCCCGCGCCAGATCGGCATGTACCTCGCCAAGCAGCTGACTTCGCGGTCACTGCCGGAAATTGGACGCCGTTTCGGCAACCGCGATCACACCACCGTGCTTCATGCGATACGCAAGATCGATAAGGAGATGGGCGACAATCCGCGCCTGAAGGATGAGATCGAGGAACTGAAGCGCCAGCTCAACCGATAGGGCCGGCACACGAAATTCCGTCACCAGGGGTCTGGGGGCGGATTGGCAGCGGGGAGGAGCGGCGCCGTCGAACGGTGCCGCTCCTTGCTCTTGTTACACACCTGCTGTAGCAGGCTACGCCTTGCAAATTAGCGCGCCACGGTCCACGGTTGCGCGAAGAAAAAACTCTCGGCGCATCACGGGCCTTATCGGGTTCGGTTGAGATTTTGCGGGCATGAGCGGTGCGCACGCGCCCGCCGAGCGAGAAGAGCAACTGGTCATGAAGCTGGTCATTGAACGCGGCGAACTGCTGAGAGCCCTAGGCCACGTCACGAGCGTGGTGGAACGGCGCACGACCATCCCCATTCTCTCCAACGTCCTCCTGAGGGCTTCCGACCAGGGCCTGCAGTTCAAGGCGACCGACCTGGAGCGCGAGGTACTGGAGCAGGCGCCGGCCGACGTATCGCAACCGGGGGCGGTCACCGTCCCCGCGCACATCCTGCACGACATCGTGCGCAAGCTGCCGGATGGCGCGCAGGTGGAGATCAAGCGCGACGCGGACAAGGAGCGGCTGACACTCACATCGGGACAGTCGCGATTTGCGCTTCAGACGTTGGCACCGGAGGATTTTCCGGACCTCGCCCCGGGGGAACTCACGCACACGTTCGACATCAGTGCCCACGACTTGAAGCGTCTGATCGACAAAACCCGATTTGCGATCTCGACCGAGGAGACGCGCTACTACCTCAACGGCATCTATCTTCACACGGCTACCCAGGGGAAGCAGGCGACACTGCGCGCCGTGGCGACCGACGGTCATCGGCTCGCGCAGGCTGAGCTTCCTGTTCCCAAGGGCGCTGCCGGAATGCCCGGCATCATTCTGCCGCGCAAGACGGTGCACGAACTGCATCGGCTGATCGAAGGTAGCGAAGCCGGCGTGAAGGTCGGCGTGTCGGCCTCCAAAGCCCGCTTCGAGATCGGCACCGTGACGCTGACGACCAAGCTGATCGACGGCACGTTCCCCGACTACGGACGCGTGATTCCGAAGGGCAACGACAAGGAACTCAAGGTCGACAACGCCGAGTTCAAGAGCGCCGTCGACCGCGTTTCCACCATCGCCAGCGAGCGCGGACGCGCGGTGAAGCTGAACATCACCGCCGACAAGCTCGTGCTTTCGGTGAACAATCCGGAAGGCGGAAGCGCCACCGAGGAAATCGGCGTCGAATACGATGCTACGCCGCTGGAGATCGGCTTCAACGCCCGCTACCTGCTCGACATCGCTGCGCAATTGGAGAGCGACACTGCCCACTTCCAGCTGGCTGATCCAGGCTCGCCGACCATGGTCAAGGACGGAAGCGACGAGACGGCGCTCTACGTTTTGATGCCAATGCGGGTTTAGCGTGGGACTGCCCGCGGGCTCGGCGAAACAGCTCGAAGACGAGCCCTCTCGTGGCGAGCCCGGTGCCTCGGCAGAGGCGGCGAGCGCTTCATCCTGGGTGGAACGCATCCAGGTCACCGACTTCCGCAACTACGAAGCGCTGCGCCTCGAGACCGGCCCGCAACCCGTGGTCCTCACCGGGCCGAACGGATCCGGCAAGACGAACCTGCTCGAAGCGGTATCGCTGCTGACCGCCGGACAAGGGCTTCGCCGCGCGCCTTTTCAGGAGCTGACGCGCATGGGCGCGCGCGGCTGGGCGGTGGCCGCCCGGGTGCATGGTGCCTATGGGCCGACCGACATCGGCACAGGTCTCAAGCCGAATGAGAGCGGCACGCGCGCCGGCCGCATCGTTCGTATCAACGGCGAAGAGCAGACCGGGTCCGGCGCGCTTTCCGGAATTCTCGACGCCCATTGGCTGACGCCGGCCATGGACGGCCTTTTCACCGGTCCGGCATCCGAGCGCCGGCGCTTTCTCGATCGGCTGATTCCGAGCTTCGATCCGGGATATCGCGCGAGCCTCGGCCGGTTCGAGCGCGCGATGCAGCAGAGGAACCGCCTGCTCTCCGACGATGTGAGGGAAGCCGCGCGCTTCCACGGATTGGAGCAGGTGATGGCGGAAACCGGAGTCGCAATCGCGGCCGCCCGCATGCATACGATCGCCGAGCTGTCGTCCGCCATCGAGGAACGGCGGCAGGCGCCGGATCGGAGCGCCTTCCCCTGGGCCGAACTCGTCGTCAGCGGAACGCTGGAAGCGGAGATCGGAGCGCGCCCCGCCGTCGACGTCGAGGACGCCTACCTTGCAACGCTTGACGCCTCGCGCGAGCGCGACCGCGCGGCGGGCCGAACGCTCGAGGGGCCGCATCGCTCCGACCTCGTGGTTGGCCACGGGCCCAAGCAGATGCCGGCCAGCGTCTGCTCGACCGGCGAACAGAAGGCGTTGCTCGTCGGCTTGATCTTGGCGCACGCGGAGTTGCTGCGCCGGCATCGCGGTGGTGCAGCACCCATTCTTCTGCTCGACGAAGTTGCGGCCCATCTGGACCCCGCCAAGCGCGCGGCACTGTTCGACGAGATCGTCGCGCTCGGCGGTCAGGCTTGGATGACCGGCACGGAGGTCGAGCCCTTTTCCGGGCTCTCCGGACGCGCCATATTCCATCGTATCGAAGGGGGCAGAATCGGGCCCGGCGCGTAGACCGTCTCCTTGCCCGCTCAAGCCCTCGTAATGCATTGAAAATAATGATGTAATTAGAACGTTTTGGGCGGCGTTTTTGCGTGATTAAAGAGCCGGTCTAGCGTATATTTCGGCACTGCAAAAACTCCCCCAAAAGGACGTCCCCCGACATGAGCGCACAGCCCGCGAAAAAGACCAATGGTGCCGAGCGCTACGGCGCCGACGCCATCCGCGTCTTGAAGGGCCTCGATGCCGTTCGCAAGCGCCCCGGCATGTACATCGGTGACACCGATGACGGCTCGGGACTGCACCACATGGTGTACGAAGTCGTCGACAACGCCATCGACGAAGCACTGGCCGGCTTCGCATCCGAGGTCGTCGTCTGCCTGAACCCGGACGGCTCCTGCACCGTGCGCGACAATGGTCGCGGCATCCCGACGGACATCCACACCGAGGAGGGGATCTCTGCGGCCGAAGTGGTCATGACCCAGCTGCATGCGGGCGGCAAGTTCGGCGAAGGCGAGGATGACAACCCCTACAAGGTGTCGGGCGGACTGCACGGCGTCGGCGTGTCCGTCGTCAACGCACTCTCCACCGTGCTGGAGCTGAAAATCTGGCGTGAGGACAAGGAGCATTTCGTCCGCTTCCGCAACGGCGTGACGGAAGCGCCGCTGAAGGTGCTGGGTCCGGCCGAGGGAAAGCGGGGCACGGAGGTCACGTTCTGGCCGAGCCTCGAGACGTTCCACAACGTCACCGAGTTCGACTACGCGACACTCGAGCACCGGCTGCGCGAACTGGCGTTCTTGAATTCCGGCGTTCTCGTCCAGCTGAAGGATGAAAGGCACGCCGACAAGAAGACCGAAGAGATGCGCTACGACGGTGGCATCGGCGAGTTCGTGCGCTACATCGATCGCTCGAAAGTAGCCCTGATCGATGCGCCACTCACGATATCGGGTGACAAGGACGGCACTGCCGTCGAGGTGGCGATGTGGTGGAACGACGCCTACCACGAGCACGTGCTGTGCTTCACCAACAACATTCCGCAGCGCGACGGCGGCACGCATCTCGCCGGTTTCCGCGCCGCGCTGACGCGCATCATCAACAAGTACGCGGACGAGAGCGGAATCGCCAAGAAGGAAAAGGTGGCGATCACCGGCGACGATGCCCGCGAAGGCTTGACCGCCGTGCTGTCCGTCAAGGTGCCCGACCCCAAGTTCTCCAGCCAGACCAAGGACAAGCTCGTCTCATCGGAAGTGAAGCCGGTCGTCGAGAGCGTCGTCGGCGAACAGCTCACCGCCTGGTTCGAGGAGCACCCGAAGGAAGCCAAGATCATCCTCGCCAAGGTGGTGGAAGCCGCCGCCGCGCGCGAGGCCGCACGCAAGGCGCGCGAGCTTACCCGCCGCAAGGGCGCACTCGACATCAATTCACTGCCCGGCAAGCTCGCCGAATGCCAGGACCGCGACCCTGTCAACACAGAGATGTTCATCGTCGAGGGCGATAGCGCCGGCGGCTCGGCCAAGCAGGGTCGTAACCGCGAGTTCCAGGCCGTGCTGCCTCTGCGCGGCAAGATCCTCAATGTCGAGCGCGCACGCTTCGACAAGATGCTGTCCAGCCAGGAAATCGGCACGCTCATCACCGCTTTGGGCACCGGCATCGGCCGTGACGACTTCAACCTCTCCAAGCTGCGCTATCACAAGATCATCATCATGACGGACGCCGACGTCGACGGCGCGCACATCCGCACGCTGCTGCTGACCTTCTTCTATCGCCAGATGCCGGATCTCGTCGAAAAGGGCCACCTCTATATCGCCCAGCCGCCGCTCTACAAAGTCAGCAAGGGGAAGTCGGAAGCCTACCTGAAGGACCAGCGGGCGTTCGAGGACTACCTCATCTCCTCGGGCCTGGAGGACGCAACGCTCGCACTCGGTACCGGCGAAGTGCGGGCGGGACGCGACCTGCGCGACGTCGTCGAGCAGGCGCGCGGCGTCGCCAAGGTGATCGAGGACGTGCACTCCCGCTATGCCCGCTTCATCGTCGAGCAGGCGGCCATCGGCGGCGCGTTCGATCCCAAGCTGCTGCTTTCGGCCGAACAGGCCAACGCCAAGGCCGAGGCCATCGCCAAGCGGCTGGACACCCTGTCGGACGAGACCGAGCGCGGTTGGAACGGGCGGCTTGGCAACGAAGGCTATGTGTTCCGCCGCCTGGTGAGGGGCGTAACGGAGGCGCACACGCTCGACCGGGCGCTGATCGGCTCGCTGGAGGCGCGGCGGCTGAACGAGCGGCTCGCGCACCTGGAGGAGATTTATTCAACCCCCGCGAAGCTCAAGCGCAAAGACGGGGAAACGGCCGTCTACGGGCCGCGCACATTGCTCGATGCCATCTACGAGGTGGGCCGCAAGGGCATCAGCGTGCAGCGCTACAAGGGCCTCGGCGAAATGAACCCGGAGCAGCTGTGGGAGACCACGCTCAACAGGGATGTGCGCACCCTGCTACAGGTCAAGATCGGGGACCTGAACGAGGCCGACGAGATCTTCTCACGCCTGATGGGCGACATCGTCGAGCCGCGCAGGGAGTTCATCCAGGCGAACGCCCTGGCAGCAAGCGTGGATATCTAAATCCCGCCAATGACCTGACGGGCTCCAGCCGCCTCTCTGCCCACGGGTTGGCCGGGGGATGGCAAGTTGGCCACGCCTCGACGCTCAAATAAGCAGCCGCCAGCATTGGCGGGCGAAGGAAGCCGCTTTGAAGTGCTAGGCTTCCTCCTGTACTTGGGCCAACGGATGCAAGCTGCTAGCCTGCGCCCGTGGCGCGTTGAACCTTGTCGTGGAGAGCCGTTGTGGTCCGCACGTTGCTAGCTGCCGGCAACATGGTCACGGCCTTCGTGCTGGCCATCCTGCTGATCATCTTCCTTGGGCTCAACTACCCGCCGGCGATCTCGACCTCGCTGCGCTGGGCCAGGTCGGCGAAGGACGTCATAACGGGCACGGGGCTCAACCCGTCCTACAACGTGTGGCTGGAATTCCTTCTCGAGGATCGGCAACTCGTTTTCATCGGTTACACGATCATCATGCGCATGGTGCTGGCGCTCATGACCTACACCGGATCGCGCATTCGCAGCCGCGTTCGCGGCTACGATTGAGACCTCCCTGCGGCAACGCCAGCGGCGCGGCAACCTAGCCATCCACTACGAGCGATCAGCCCCTTGGCGACCCTGTCGTTGCCCCAAGGTGCGCTTGGCGTCGGCTCGCGAGTGCAGCCGGAATCACCTGCCACGATCACCATACGGAGAACCTGGCGCGTCCCAACCCGCGAACTGAGCGGCTGTGGCAGGCGAGCGCAGGGTTGGTTGAGGTCGAATGAGCGCTCGGATTGCTTCGAGTTGCCTGCGCTTGATTGTCGTGAAGCGGTCTGCGACCGATGAATTCGGAAACTACCGATACTTTCGCGGTCGGCTGCTGATCACCGGGATGGCGACGACCTCGGCGATGAGATAGCTCGTCTGGAGCCAGCTCATCTGATCTGGACGCATGTCGAGCGCGGCCTGGATCGTCGGCAGCGAGGTCGCGACCACCTGAATGTCGAGTACTGCCATGAACATGCCGACGCACATCGCGCCGAAGCCGGCCCAGACGCTCAGCGAAGGGTTTGGCCCGGCGAGGCTCGCGGCATACGGCGTCATGGCCGGATGGGCCCATGGCGCTTAGCCAGCGCGGCATCCTCGATCCGGATTTTGTAGTTCAGCACCGCGACCCAAATTGCCGTCATGATGAGGGCGAGAGCGAAGGACGAAAACGCCACCGGTAGCAGCAGCGTCTCGGCGACGGTGATGGCGTAGTTGGGGTGCCGTACGAAGCGATAGGCACCGGACGAAACGATCGCGGCCTGGTCGATGGTGATGATGCGGTGGGTCCAATACGGCCCGAGCGTCGCAATCACCCAATAGCGAACCGCCTGCAGGACGACATAGAGGCCGATCAAGGGCCAGTACGTGTGCGCATCCGGCGGAATGAGAAAGAAGAGGCTTGCGATCCATCCCAGATGCGCGGCCGCGACCACCGGGTAGTAGCCGGCGCCCTCCTCCCGCGCGCCTCGGGCCAGGAGCGCCCTGGTATTGCGTTGAGAATGGATCTCTTCGGCGCCACGCTGGATCAGGATCAGCAACGCAGCAATTTGTGGTGCTCCGATTTCACTGACCACCGATCAGAGGTCCAACAAGGCAAAAGACACCGTGAACCCCGGCCCGAACGCGGCCAGCAAGTGCAGACCGGATGCGCCCGCCGACAACGTGCGCTGGAGCACGAACAGAGCCGTCGGCGACGACATGTTGCCGTATTCGGCCAGCACGTCCCAGGCGTGCTGCAGATCCTCCTGCGATAATGCGAGGGCAGTTTGGGCGGCCTCCAGCACTTTGCGCCCCCCCGGGTGCATGATGATCCCATCGAGATCGCTCAGCACCAAGCCATGGCGGGCGAGAAAATGATCCACGGCAGGTCGCAGTTCCTCGCGCGCGCACTTTGGGATGTCGGGGCTGAGGACGACGCCGAACCCGTCGTCCTCGATGGACCAACCCATCATGTATTCGCTCCGCCGCCACATGTGCTCGCCGGACGCGACGAGGCGGGGCAGAGCTTTGCCATCGGAGGGGCGACGCAGGAGCAGCGCGGCGGCGCCGTCGCCAAACAGCGCCGTGGAGATGAAGTTCTTGATGGAATGGTCGGTGTTGCGGCAATTGATGGTGCACAGCTCGACAACGAGGAGCAGCACGATGCCCTTGGGCAGCGACTGTGCCATCCGAGCCGCGCGCGCAAAGCCGCTGACACCACCCGCACAGCCGAGACCAAAAATGGGAAGCCGCTCGACAGTGGCGGGAAGACCCAGGCGATTGGCGAGGATTGCATCGAGGCTCGGGACGGCTAGCCCCGTGGTGGACACCGTGACGATGGCTTCGATGTCATTGAGATCGATGCCAGCCCGGTCGATGCATTCGCGGCTCACGCGTTCCAGCAGCTCGGCCGCAGCATCCTGGAACACGCGATTGCGTGCCGCCCAACCGTGCGGCTCAAAGTGCCATTCGAGGGGCACGCATGAATAGCGCGTCCTTATGCCGGTGTTGAGGAAGAGGGCTTCGTGACTGCGCAGCTCGGGTGCGATGGAGAGCACGATATCCCGGGTTGCCTGCTGATCGATGCAATGCTCCGGCACCGTCGACGCGATTGCTGCGATTGCGACGCCCGGCATGGGGCGACCGCGAAGACCGAACTCGCTCATTTGGCGTTTGGCCCATCATCAGTTTGCGTCACCAGCTAAGCGCTGCAAGATGGCAAACGAGTGTTGGAGAAATACAGCTCAGCTCACGATAGCCCGATGCGGGGTTCAGCCGACGTCACCCCCTCGTCGAATGCGAGCTGATGCGTTGAAGCGGCGTGCGAACCGGGCCTTCTAGTTGAAAGCGCCACAGAGTTCGTCGAGGGCATGAACCAGGCTCGCCATCTGTTCGTCGGAGTGGGCTGGTGTTGGCGTGAGACGCATCCGCTCGGTGCCCTTCGATACGGTGGGATAGTTGATCGGCTGTACGTAGATCCCGTGCTGGTGGAGCAGCGCGTCCGTCACGGCCTTGCAGCGGATAGGGCAACCGACCATTACCGGGACGATATGGCTCGGGTTGTCCAGGACGGGCAAACGCTTCGCCTTGAGCGATCTCTTGAGCGTCCGAACCCGCTCCTGGTGGTGGGCACGTTCGATCGCGCTCGTCTTCAAATGACGGATGGAAGCGAGCGCGCCGGCCACGATTGCAGGCGCGAGCGATGTCGTGAAGATGAAGCCTGGGGCAAACGAGCGGATTGCGTCGCACAGGTCACGGGAGGCGGCGATGTAGCCGCCCATGACGCCGAACCCCTTGGCGAGCGTGCCATTGATGATGTCGATCCGGTGCATGACGCCATCACGCTCGGCAATGCCCCCGCCGCGCGGGCCGTACATGCCGACCGCGTGCACCTCGTCGAGGTAGGTGAGCGCCCCGTACTGGTCGGCGAGATCGCAGATCGCCGCGATCGGCGCGATGTGCCCGTCCATCGAGTAGATGCTCTCGAAGGCTATGATCTTGGGCGTACCCTTTGGGAATTTCCTGAGCTTTGCCTCGAGGTCGGTGACGTCATTGTGCCGAAAAATGTGCTTCTCGCCGCCACCGTGGCGGATGCCCTCGATCATCGAGGCGTGATTCTTCTCGTCCGAGAAGATGACCGTGCCAGGAACAAGCCTGAGGAGCGTCGAGAGCGTGGCGTCGTTGGCCACGTAGGCGGAGGTGAAGAGAAGTGCGGCTTCCTTGCCATGCAGGTCGGCAAGTTCGTTTTC
The DNA here is from genome assembly GCA_963782855.1 of uncultured Alphaproteobacteria bacterium. Taxonomy (GTDB): domain Bacteria; phylum Pseudomonadota; class Alphaproteobacteria; order Rhizobiales; family Hyphomicrobiaceae; genus AWTP1-13. The sequence continues at coordinate 55,178 of CAWALW010000021.1, forward strand.
GAGTTCGACGTGGTAGTGGGTTGTGCCGGAGATATTGCGCGTGCCGCCGGAGCCGGCCCCCACGGCGTCAATTGCCTCATGCATGGCCGTTAGTACCGCCGGGTGCTGGCCCATGCCGAGATAATCGTTGGAGCACCACACGGTCACCTCGCGCGGGCCGTTTGCCGCGAAATGATCCGCGACCGGAAAGGCCCCGCGGCGGCGCTTCAAATCTGCGAAGATGCGATATCGACCTTCTCGATGAAGGGTTTCGAGCCGCTGCCGGAACAATCCCTCAAGGTTCATGTCGGTCTCGTACACATCTTTCCGGTGAGAATGCCGAGCGGTCATTCGGACTTCAGGCCGAGTTCAACCGCCGCGGCGGTAATCGTGCCCGATGCCGCCTGGTCGTCCTTGAAGATTTCAAGCGCCTTACGGAACGCCTCTGCTGCGACCTCTCTCTCGCCAAGCACAACCCGGGAGCGCATGAGGCGCGTCCAGCCCTCGGCGTCTCGCGGGGACTGCTCCAGGCGATTTGCCAGGCCATCGACCATCGATCGGATTGAAGCGTCATACGCGCGCGCTGGCATCGCCTCGGACTTTGTCGCGACGTGCGCTTCGTCGCCACCGTTGCGGACGGCCGCCGTTTGCAAAGACGCGCCTGGTTTCGAGGCCTTCGCCTTGGCCTCCTCGTGGGAGAGCTTGATCTCGGCGGAATTCGGATCGAGCTCAAGGGCTTTCGCATAGGCGATGGCGGCCTGCTCATAGAGGCCCGTGTGGAAATAAGACCAACCAAGCATCCGCCAGCCCTTGATGTCGTCCGGCGTGGTCTCGAGCCGAGCCGAAAGCCGATCAATCATCGTTTTCACATCAGGCAGCGATTTTCCGGGAGCCGCCGCGGATGCCGGTTCTCGGGTTCCACCGGAACGCGTGTACTCCGTGAGGCGCGCAAGCATTTCATCGCTTGAACCGGAGCCGATCGTGGCGTGGTGAGAATTCCTCAAAAAGGAGGTCGCTGCGCCAATACCTGCAACGAGGACAAAGGCGATCAAAACGGATGCGAGTAGGTTTCGACTGCTCATGAGGTCAAAACTTTCTTCGGAGTTCGGCGCGGATGCCAAAGTTGTCTTGGTCACCGCCTTCGAGGATCTGATAGGTGGCATCGGCGCGGAACAGCCAGGCCCGGTCGAGCGCGATCTGGTAGCGCACACCGAACCCATACTGCGGTCTCGCGACGCCGATGCCGGGGATCGGATCGCCGAACGGCTGCACCATGGCGACCTCGAAGATGAGCTGCTGATCCAGATTGAAGAGATACTGCAAGCCTAATGCGCCACCAAAGGCGTTGGAGCCGGTGTCGTTGAGCTTCGGGTAGCCGGTCAGGGCATCGGTCTCGAAGTTGATGCCGACGTTCTTCAGCAAGCCGGCATTGAAGCCGTCGACCAGGGGTTGCGGGCTGTCGAAGCCGATGAAGAAGTTGGCGTAGGGGATCAGCGTGCTCGGCAAGCTCGTGACGAGGCTGTTCTCCGAAATGATGGCAAAGCCGTCGTCGTTCTCGCCATTTCCGAAGTTCGCGAACGCACGGGTCGTATTCGAGAGGGTGTTGAGATAGCGCCGGGTGTAAGCGGCGGTCAGGAAGTGCGTCTCGAGGCCATTCAGCTCGTCGCGGCCCTGCAGGAAGCCGTAGCCAGCTTCGATGTAGCCGCTGAAAGCGTCGATGAAGGTGGTTGCGCCATAGATGTTTGCGCTCTTCTTCTCCACCCCAAGGATGTTGGCGTTGTCGACATTGTCGAACGCGGCGAAGAAGGTGATGTCGTAATTGGGAAGGCCCAGCTTCCGCGAGTTCCTGGCGGGGAGCGTCACCGCACCACCGAGGATCGCATCGTTCGCCCAGGTCCCGTTCTGCAGGAACAGCGGGAAGAGACCGACGGTGAAGGGCAGGTCGAAACGGGATTCCGTGCCGAAGAAGCCGGAATAAATGGAGCCGAAATCACCTTCGAAGAACAGGGTCTGCGGATTGAGGTCGAACTCGCCGTTGAACCGGTTGTCGCCGTCGCCGCCGCCGAACTCGTAGCGGGTGAATTTGTTGTTCTTCTGAAGCGGTGTGAAGAAGGCGTGAATTCGTTCGGTACCGGTGATCTTGAAATCGACGTCGATGTTCAGCCGGGTCGCGATCTGGGCAATGTCCTTGCCCTTGTTGCCATTGTAGGCCACCGCTGTCCGCCAGTCGCCGTAGATGGCGAGGCCCGGGAGCAGCGGGTTCAACTGACCAAAGAGGGTGCTGCTCTCGTCGTATATGCCGGAGGTGTACTGCTGGCGACCGAGCTCAAGGAGCGGGCGCGGCGGATCGACCACGCTCTTGGCGCCGTAGATGTCGACGTTTCCCTGGGCATCGTAGTTCTTGTCGTACTGCGGGCCGGGCAGGAAAAGGTCCTCCTTCCCGGCGACGTCGCTACGCTTGCTCGCGGCCGGGTCTGCGGTGTTCTCGGTATCTTTCTTTTTGGGGTTCGCACCGACGTACTGCGGATCGGCTTTGTCTTTGGCGGGATCAGCAGGTGAAGTGGCAGGCCACACTTTGGTGAACCAGCCTCCCTTGCCGGCCTCGCTGGTGCTTTGGCCTGCCGCAGGTCCCGCCGTCGTGCCTGACATCACCAGGTAACCAGCGGCTACGAGCGCGATCGCCGCGATCGTCGTCCTGGCACGGTGCCGACTGCTTTCTTGGCAACGAGTCACGTCTGCTCCACCTCGTGGCTAAGGTCTGCAGGGGCTGGGGACGCCCACGGTTTCTCGGCTAGCGCCCGACTTCGACGTCGACCGTGTAGGCTTTGAAGCTCAGCATCCGCTCGTTCATGCGCCGCTCCATTTCCTTGGTGGCCCGGACGAAGCGCATGAAGTAGATCGGCTCGGCGCGACTCCGCAGGCGGAAAGCAAGGCGGTATTTGCCGGGCTTCGTGATCCGGTTACCCGGCACCCGATACTTGGCCAGCCTTTCGCCCAGTGGCGGCAGCGAGTGGTTCTCCATGCGCACCAGCGGCGGATGGTTGAGAACGGTGGTCGGGATCTGCGGCGGACGCAGATGCGGCAGGGGGTCGACGTCGAAGTTCACCGGCAAGTACATCTCCCGGTCGGTGCCCTTGACGTTGGTGGTCAGGAACTTGGTCTGGAAATTCACCACCTGCTGGTCCGTCTTGATCCTGCCGGCCGCGACTTCCAGGCTGTGCAGGTCGGCCAGGTCACCGTTGCTGTCGACGTAGCCCGACTCCCAGACATTCTTGCCGTCGGGATCTACGAGGGCGACGTTCACCCAGAGCTGCGGCTGCGCTCCGAGCGAGCCCGACGGCAGGTTGTGTCCTGCATTGAGGTTCTTGATCCTGTAGGCGAATGCCAGGTCCTTGCCGACCTTCGGGCTGCCGTCGATGAAGGGGCCGTCGACCTTGCTCCCGTTCTCCATGACCTTGCGTCTGTACTCGTCCCGCTCGTCGAGCTTCGCGAGATTCTCCTCGATGATCAGTCGCGCATCCTCACGGTCGAGCGAGTCGGACCAGCGCTTTGGAAAGGCGAGCTTGACCTTGCTGCGCGCGACCTTGTCCTCGAACTCGTTGGTGCCCCAGCCGCCCCGCCAGTCGAACTCCAGCCAGTCCTTCATGGTGAAGGCCTGGGCCTTCGCGTTGTGTGGGAAGATGCCGGGGTGGGCGATTGAATAGCCCGGGCCGATGAAGCGGTGATTGGCGTGCTTGCGACCCGGATTGATCTCCTTGCCGCCGATCACGGCGGAGGGCGCGGTGTCATAGCCCTCGGGCTTTCCGGGAACCTTGCCCATGTGACAGTCCTGGCAGGTGACGCCTGCCTGGCGTGCCGGGCTGTCGCGATACTGATCCCAGACGATCTCCAGCTTGATCCCCAGGTTGACGGCCACCTGGTGGCAGCTGACGCAGAACTCCGACTTGGTAATCTGGGTGTTCGTCATCATGCCGTTGTGAATGTCGGTGCCCCGCCCGTCCTTGCTGGTTTTGACGGAGTAGGTGTCCTTGTTGTCGAGGATGTCTTTGAGGACGCTCTTTTCGCCGCTGCCGTAGACCGGCTCGAAAATCTTGCCCGGCTCGACCCGGCGCTCGCCGTTGACCTTGCCGTACTGCTCCTTCACCCGGTGGCAGGTGATGCACGTCACGCCCTCGCGCGAGATCTGGCTCATCGCCCAAAGCGGCTTTTCGCGACTTTCGCCAAGCTGCGTGCCGACCTGCTGGTGGCAGCGCACGCAGAAGGTGCCGACCGTGCCTTTCGTCAGCTCCTGGAACTTCTGCTCGAACGCATGGAACATCGGCGAGATCGACGAATAGGCATGCTGCGAGGAGGACCACTCTTCATAAATCTGCTTGTGGCATTGGCCACATTGCGCAGCGGTGGGATAGAGGGAGAGCGTCTCCTCATCGACCGCGGGGATCGGCGCTTCCTTGCCTTTCTCGGCTCTTGCCGCGGCGGCGAGTGCAGACACTTGCCCATGCCCGTCCGCTTCCGCGTCCGCGGATATCTTCTGCTCGCCGCCGGTGCCGACTTTCTTGGCCGGTGCCGTCTTCTGTGCGAGCTTCAATCTGGGCTGTTCCTGAGCTTTTGGGATCTGCCCAGGTTCGCGGGAGCCGGCTACAGCATCCTGGCTGAGGAAGGCTGTGTGACCCAGTATGGCGCTTGCGAAAGCGCAAGACAGTATCGCACTGCGCATTACCCTCTTCCCGGATAGAATTTTAGGGTGCATTCCGATTTGCATTGCTTAGGCGAAAACGGCGTTTGACTGCGGGCGCGATCGGTCGGCAGAGCGCGCATCTCAGGCCGCGACATCATCGTTGCGACGGGCTCGGCCTCCATGCCTGCCGCCATGTCAGTGGCCACGCTCGAACAGATTGCGAAATTCCATAGGTCTCCCTTCAGCCGAAGCTGCACAGCTCAGCCGCTGACATTCAATCAGAGCGAAGAAGTACAGCGCGTGGGAACGGGGGTTCCTGCGCGCTGGGCGACACTAGCCTGATGAAATGAGAGGCGTCGGCGGACCGGACACAATGACCCCCATTGTGGGTTTGCACCTACTTCCGGAGCACCGCGATTTCCCTCGATGCCCTCCCCGACCACCTTCAGATCAACACGCGATAGGGATCAAAGTTGGGCGAAGGCATGGAATCTTTAAAGCGATATTCTCCGTTCTGAGGATAATGGGCGCACATCGTCTTCGTGCGGAAGGACGGCAGAGCAGAGGCGCCCTCGCGCAGATTGCCTCACTCTTTTCGCCTGATTGTCATTGTAGGACCACACATGTTTGGGACCGATCGTCGCGAAACCCACCGCGTTGTCCTCTTGAGTTTGCTTCGACACAAGGCGGGACACGAGACTTGGAACCTTCCGGGATCAGGCAATGGCGAGAAGTCACCAGATCACGATCAATGGCACCGGCTTTCCAGCACGCAGCGGGCAGCTGCTGCTGGACGCTGCCCTGAGCAACGGCGTTGACCTGCCCTATGACTGCCGCGCCGGCCACTGCGGCACCTGCTGCGTGCGGCTGGTATCGGGCGCAGTGCGGGGCGGAGAAGGCTCCGAGCCGGGTATCGTGCATGCCTGTCAGTGCCGGATCGTGGGCGACGCGGTGATTGAGAAAGGCCAGCCGACGGATGTTCGCACTGTCGGCGGCGTGTTGAGCTCACTGCGACCGCTGTCGTCCGAGGTGCTGGAAGTCGGCATCAAGACGGACCGCGCGCTGCCCTACCATGCGGGGCAGTATGCGAAGGTGCGCTTCAGCGACTTTCCGAGCCGTCCCTTCAGCATCACCCATCCCTTGAACGGCAATCCAAACAGCCGCACCGTCTGGTTCCATGTCCGGCGCATGAAGGGCGGGCGCGTCACCTCATCGCTCGGCAAGCGCATCAGGCCGGGCCATCGGGTGAAGCTGAACGGCCCCTACGGCTCGGCGCATTTCCGCCCCAACCAGGATAGCCGGCTGATCCTCGTGGCCACCAACACCGGCTTCGCCCCGATCTGGTCAATCGCGGTCGCTGCGCTGCGCGAGAATCCAGAGCGGATGATGATGATCATTGCCGGCGGCCGAACGATCGACGCGCTCTATATGGGCTCGGCTCTCGCGCGGCTGACAAGCTTCCCCAATGTCCTCGTCGTCCCGGTCTGCAGTACGCCGCAGACCTCGAGCCAAGTGGTACAGCTGGGCCGGCCGACTGACTTCTTGCCACGCTTGTTCCCCAACGATGTGCTCCACGCCTGTGGCGCGCCGGGAATGGTCGATTCGATCAAATCGATCGCGGCGAGCGTCGGTGCGGTCTGCTTGGCGGATCCCTTCCTGCCCACCACCGACGATACGGTCGAAGAAAGCGTTCTGACCCGCGCCATGGGATGGCTCCGGGTGCCCATCGGCCGCCAGATGGGCAAGTTCGCTCTCTATCGCTCTCGCAATCGGCCGCAACAACCGATGCAGGCCTAGGATGGCTGAAGCAAAGGTGAGAAGTCGTCATCGTCCCTAACGCGCACAGCTCCCAGTCGATCGGGCCCAGAACCTCTCTCTGGACCTGCGTCCTTTGTCTCTGCTGCATGCTGATGATCTTCGGCTACGCCGCGCACGGCACCGTTGCGTCCGATCCGGCCAAGGTCGTCGGTCCGAATGCCTGCGCGGAATGTCACAAGCAGGAGGTGGAGGCCTGGAAGGCCACGCATCATTTCAAGACCTTTCGCGACATGCCGCGCCGGAAGGAAGCGAACGAAATCGCTGAAAAAATGGGCGTCCAGCGCATCCGGTCGGAGAGTTTGTGCCTGACCTGCCACTACACAGTTCAGCAGAAAGAGAGTGCAAAGCAGGCCATTGCCGGCATCTCCTGCGAATCTTGCCATAGCGCCGGTGAGGACTGGATCAAGGTTCATAGCCAGTACAGCGGCAAGACCGAGAAGACGCGAGACCAAGGCCGAGAAGGACGCGCGCTGGAAGCTTGCGGACTCCAAGGGCATGATCAGGCCGTCGGCGCTCTATCGGCTGGCAACGAACTGCTACGGCTGCCATGTCGTGCCGCAAGAGGACCTCGTGAACAGGGGCGGCCATCCTGCCGGCAGCGCCTTCGAGCTGGTGTCCTGGTCGCAAGGCGAGGTGCGGCACAATACTTGGCACTCCAAGGGCAAGGAGAATGTGAAGGCCAGCGCGGCGCACAAGCGCATGCTCTATCTCGTCGGCCTCGGCGTCGAACTCGAGACCGGGCTCCGCGCGGTCAGCCGCGCGACGGTGAGAAGGCGATACGCCTTCGAAATGGCCAAGCGTGTCGACCGGGCGCGCAAGCAGCTCTCCGCTGCAGCGAAAGCAGCGCCGAACGTGCCGGAAATCGCCAAAATGGTCGAGTATTCCTATTCAGCGGGATTGAAGCTGAACAATGAACGGTTCCTGTCGACTGCCGCTGACGGCGTCTCCAAGCTGATCGCGAGCATCACCGAGAAGTACGACGGCAGCACGATGGCCGGGCTCGACAGCCTGATTCCGGCACCGGACAAGTTCAAGGGCACGGCGAGAGAAGCCGGCGCGGCCAATTGATCCCGGGCGACGGGCGACCACAACGAAAGGGGCTTGATATGGGGAAGAACCACCGCGATGGGCAAACCTGAGAGGCCGCCGTGAGATGGGCCGGGCGGCACACGTCTGACGTCTCGATCGGCGGCCGCGGTTCGGACTCGGCGAAGTATCTCATCCGCCGGACATTTCAGGCCCTTCTGATCGTGGCGATTTCCGGCGGCTTGCTCTGGCTCGTCTGGATCTATGGCAACGGGCTGCGCGACCCGCGCTATCTCGACGGCTGGGTGTTGGCCGGCGGCATGAGCTTGCAGCTCTATTTCCACATCGCCATCAAGACGGCCAGCCTGTCGCCGAAGTCCGCCGCGCGCTGGCGCAAGGTCCATATTTTTGTCGGCTACCTGCTGATCGCCGCCTTCATCTCGCATTCGGATTTCTCTCTGCCCGACACCGGTTTCGAATGGGCGCTGTGGACGGGCTTCGTGCTGGTGGCGCTGAGCGGCATTTTCGGCACCTATCTCGAATGGGCGCTGCAGGCCAAGTACGCGCTCGACCAAAGCCTGGGCTACGATCGGCATTCCGGCTCGCCGCGCCGAACTGGCGCGGGATGTCCACACCGCCGTCGCCACGACCAATCCGGCCGCCGATGCGATCGCCTTGCCGGCGCCACCTCATGACGCCTGGGTCATGGACCTTTACACCAGCCACCTGCGGGGCTTTTTCCAGGGGCAGCGCAATTTCGCCGCCCATCTCATCGGCTCACAGCACCCGCTCAAGCGGTTGACCGACGAGATCGACAACCTGTCACGCTACGTCGACCAGCGGAGCCAGGAGAAGCTTGCCGCCATCAGGAACCTGGTGGTCGAGAAGGACCGGCTCGATTTCGCGCGTGTCTATCTGGGGCTCTCCAAGGGCTGGCTGTTTGTGCATGTGCCGGTTACCTACGCGCTGGTGGTGCTGACGGTGCTGCACGTCATCGTCGTCTATGCCTTTTCAATGGGGCCGTTTTGATGCGGCGGCCGGTACGGACCAGACCGGTTCGGCAACCGAAGGCGGCGTGGCAGGTGTTTCCCAGCTCCTGGCGCGACCGTCTGGCGGTGCTGCTGGCGATCCTGACCGTCGTCTGCATGGGCGCCGCTTTCTTCCTCGCCAGGGACACGCGGTTCCTGATGCCGGGGCCACTGACGAGTGCTCACAGCGCGATCGAGAAATGCAGCGCCTGCCACACCAAGAGCGGCAGCGGTCGATTGACCTGGCTGCGCGGCCTCGTCGCCGGCGACCCGGTCGCTGACAGCCACGCCTGTCTCACCTGCCACAAAATGCCTGATACCGCCTTCAACGCGCACAGCGCGTCAGTCGCCCTGCTGGAGCAGAGCACGAAGCGGCTGACCAAAGTCGCTGCGAAAACACCGGCGCCGCAATCTGCTCGCGCGCAGAACATCGCCTTCCCGACTGACGCCATGGTCGCCCACGGTCTCCTCTGTGCGACCTGCCACCAGGAGCACCAGGGCGTCAATTTCACTCTGGACAAGATCTCCAACGAGCAATGCCGGTCCTGCCACGTGGTGAAGTTCGACAGCTTCGACGGGCGTCACCCGGAATTCGAGAGCTATCCGTTCAAGCGGCGCACGCGGATCATCTACGACCATGCCGGCCATTTCGGTAAGCACTTCCCGGAAGTGGCGAGGAAAGATCCGACGCGGCAAATTCCGGCGACCTGCTCGACCTGTCACAACAGCCGCGAAGACAAACGGGTGATGGCCGTTGCGCCGTTCGAGCAGACCTGCACCTCCTGCCATCTCGATCAGATCGTTGGCAACGAGCGGGTCAGCGGGCCGAAAGGCATCGCCTTCCTGACCTTGCCAGGTCTCGACCTGCAAACGCTGAAGAAGAAGAAAGCCTCGATCGGCGAATGGCCCGCCGAATCCGAAGCCGAACTCACGCCGTTCATGAAGGTGATGATCAGCCGGAACGAGCGGGGCCGTGCCCTGATCAAGACCGTGGACACGCCTGAACCTCCAGGATCTGAGCCGCGCAAGCAACGCCCAGATCCGGGCGGTGACGAACCTGGTGTGGGAGATCAAGCGGCTGTTCTACGCGCTGATCATAGGAAAGGCGTCGGACGTGCTGGCCGACCTCAATACGGGCGGCAACGCGAAGTCGAGCGCGAGCCTCGTCGCCGATCTGACCGCCAGCATTCCACGCGACGTGATCGTCAGTGCGCAACAGCAGTGGCTGCCTAACCTGGCGACGGAAATGGCCAATCGCTTGGATGCGGCCGGCACAGCCAAGCCTAGCCCGCCTGCCCAGACACATCAGCAGCCGCCGGCCAAGAGCGCGCCCGACACAGCCAAGGCTGCGGCAGCCCAACCCGAAGCACCGGCGACGGAGGCCGATACCGCGACCCCCACGCCCAATGCCGGCAAGAAGGCGGTCGCCGCCGACGAGCGGTCTCCGTCCAGGGCCGCGGACCAGACCGACGATCTGCTCCACCCCACGGAGGAAGAGCTTCGCGCGACCGCGCGGCCTGGAGGAGCGGCCGTCAAGGGCTTTACCGCTTACGCCGGGGCCGATGGCGTCATGCAATCCGCCCCCACAAACGAACCGCCTCGCGCCGTCCCTGCAGGTATCGAGGAAGCCAGGAAAGTAGCCCAGGCTGAAGTCCGCCAACCCAAGGCCGCGGACCAAACCGATGATCTGCTCCAGCCAACGGAGGACGAGCTTCGCGGGGTCGCGGCTCCCACCAAGGGCACCGGGAAAGCAGCCGCGCCTGAACGAGCGGTCCCAACAACCGACACGGTCAAGGCGCAGCCCGATCGTGCACCAGCTGCGGACGCCGCCCCCAAGGCAGCCGCACAAGCGCCAGCCGATGCCCCTGCGCCGCCGGATGCCGCGCCGCCAAGCCTCAAGCAAGAGCCGCGCCCGCGGCCAGCATCGAAAGCAACGTGGATCCGGAAAGCTGGGCCGAATACGGCGGCTGGTACCGGCAGGACTACGCGATTTTCTACCGCCCCACGGGTCACAAGGACAAATTCATCTACTCTTGGCTTTCTCTGACCGGCCCTCAGGCGCCAAAGGGCCATAGGACCCCCGCCGCAGCGGTCTTCAATTATCTCACCGGCAAGGATGCCCCGGGCTCATGCACGAAATGCCATAGCGTCGATGATGTCGAGGGCAAGGGGCGGCTGGTCAATTTTTCGCCGCCCAGGCTCCAGGCGAAGCAGGGACGCTTCACGAATTTCATCCATGAGCCGCACTTCGGCATCCTGGACAATCGCGGCTGCCTGACCTGCCATGACCTTCAAAAGGGTGGCCCCTATCTGAAGAGCTACGAGCACGGCAATCCGAAGAATTTCGTTTCCGGTTTCGGTGCGGTGAAAAAGGAGCTCTGCCAGACCTGCCACACCGCCGGCGCAGCGCGTCAGGACTGCCTGCTGTGCCACAAATATCATGTGAATGGCGTGATCACGCCAATCATGAACACGAAAATCCCAGCGGAGTAGCGATTGCCATCGCCATAGAGCGTGCGAATGGCATTGCTGCGACCCACCTCTGCGAATGCAGCATCCGACCTAAACCGTCGCGCGGTTGAGCCGCAGCGCGTTGCCGATCACGCTGACCGATGACAGGGCCATCGCGGCCGCGGCGATGATCGGAGACAGCAGGACGCCGAACAAGGGGTAGAGCACGCCGGCTGCGATCGGAACGCCGGCGGCGTTGTAGATGAAGGCGAAGAACAGGTTCTGGCGGATATTGGCCATGGTCGCCGCCGACAGATTTCGCGCGCGCACGATGCCCATGAGATCGCCCTTGAGCAGCGTGACACCGGCGCTTTCCATGGCAACGTCGGTGCCCGGTGCCCATGGCGATGCCGACGTCCGCGGCAGCCAGCGCGGGCGCATCGTTGACGCCGTCCCCCGCCATCGCAACGACGCGGCCTTGGGCGCGCAAGCGCTCGACGACCTTGCCCTTCTCTTCCGGCAGGACATCCGCTTCCACCTCGGAGATGCCGAGCTTCTGCGCGACGGCTTTCGCGGTGGTGGCGTTGTCGCCGGTCAGCATGACGACGCGGATACCGGCTTCCTTGAGCGCGGCAATCGCTGCCGGCGTCGTCGCTTTGACGGGATCGGCGATGGCGACAACCCCGGCAGCTTTGCCGTCGATTGCAACGAAGATTGCGGTGGCGCCTTCGCTTCTCAGCTCGTCCGCGCTGCCTTCGAGGGCTGCCGTATCGATGCCGGCATCGGACATGATCCTCCGATTGCCGATGACGAGCTTGCGGCCCTCCACGATGCCGCTCACGCCCTTCCCGACCGGCGAGTCGAAGTCGTCCGGCTGAGCCAGCACCAGACCGCGCTCCGTTGCCGCGCGGACGATCGCTGCGGCCAGCGGATGCTCGCTGCTCCGCTCCAGGCTCGCGGCGAGGCGCAGCAGCGTCGTCTCGTCCATCCCGCCGCCGGTCTTGATGGACACCACGCTCGGCTTGCCCTCAGTCAGAGTGCCGGTTTTGTCGACGACCAGCGTGTCGACTTTTTCCATCCGCTCCAGGGCCTCGGCGTTCTTGATCAGCACGCCCGATTGCGCGCCACGGCCGACGCCGACCATGATCGACATCGGCGTCGCCAGGCCCAGCGCGCACGGGCAAGCGATGATGAGTACGGAGACGGCGGCAATCAGGCCGAAGGGAAGCCGCGGCTCCGGGCCCCAGAGGAACCAGGCCAGGAAAGCAGCAACCGCGACGAGAATGACGAGCGGGCACGAACCACGCCGAGACCTGGTCGGCGAGCCTTTGAATGGGCGCGCGGCTCCGCTGCGCGGTCGCCACCATTTGCACGATCTGCGCCAGCACCGTGTCGCGGCCGACCTTGTCGGCTCGCATGATGAAGGCGCCCGACTGGTTCATGGTGCCGCCGATCGCCTTGTCGCCGACGCCCTTGGTTACCGGCATCGACTCTCCCGTCACCATCGACTCGTCGATGGCGCTGCGGCCTTCGACGATCTCGCCATCGACAGGCACGCGCTCGCCCGGGCGCACGCGAAGACGGTCGCCGACGACGACCGGGTCGAGGCTGACGTCTTCGTCGGTTCCATCCGGCCGGAGCCGCCGCGCGGTCTTCGGCGAAAGATCAAGCAGCGCGCGAATAGCTCCGCTCGTCTGCTCGCGGGCGCGCAGTTCCAGCACCTGGCCGAGCAGCACGAGCACCGTGATGACGGCGGCCGCCTCGAAGTAGATCGGAACCGAGCCGTCATGGCCGCGCATCGCGGACGGAAACAGACCGGGCCACATGGTGCCGATGACACTGTAGAGCCAGGCCACGCCGGTCCCCATGGCGATCAGCGTGAACATGTTGAGGTTGCGCGTCTTGAGAGAGGCCCAGCCGCGCTCGAAGAACGGCCAGCCGGCCCACAACACGACCGGTGTCGCGAGCAGGAGCTGAACCCAGTTCGAAGTCTGCTGGCCAATCCACCCGTGCAGATCGAACAGGTGGCCGCCCATCTCCAACGCAAACACGGGGATGGCCAGCGCAAGCCCGACCCAAAACCGCCAGGTCATATCGGCAAGTTCGGGATTGGGCTGCGTTTCGGCCGTGACGATCTCGGGCTCGAGCGCCATGCCGCAGATCGGACACGACCCCGGTCCGGGCTGCCTGATCTCGGGGTGCATCGGGCAGGTGTAGATCGTGCCGGCAGGAACCGGCGCTGCCGGCTTCGTGGCTCGGCTCCAGATAGCGGGCGGGATCGGCGATGAACTTCTCGCGGCAGCGGGCGGAGCAGAAGTAGTACGGATGACCCTGATGCGTGTGCCGATGCTTGGCGGTATGCGGGTCGACGGTCATGCCGCACACGGGGTCTTTGACGCCGGACGGCGCGACGCCCTCTGGTCATGATGGTGATGCGGCGCATGAGCTGACATCGCGGATTCCCTACTCCTGTAGTACCCCCAGGGGGTATCCGTTGACATGTATACCCTGGTGGGGTATCGGTCAAGGCATGAAGAAGAACGCCAAGGATTCCTGCCTCAAGCGGCTCAGCCGCATCGAAGGCCAGGTGCGCGGCCTCGCGCGCATGGTGGAGGAGGATCGCTACTGCATCGATGTCGTGACGCAGATCGCTGCCGTGCGCGCGGCGCTTCGGCGCGTCGAAGACGAGGTCATGCGCGAGCACATCTCGCATTGCGTCGAGCACGCCATCGTCAGCGGCAACGCCGCCGAGCAGCGCAAGAAGGTGGCCGAGCTGATGGACGTGCTGAGCCGGACGTCGCGCTAGCGCCAGGACAATCCTTAGCAGCGTACGCCGGAAGCCGAGACCTGGTGAGGCTGTCGAACCACGGCATTGGTGACGCAGATCGAGCGGGACAAGGCCCAGGACGAGGCTGCGCCTGTGGCCGCTTGGCCAAGTCTCGGATAGCGCAACTATTCGACTTGGACCGATCAGCCCAGCGCGGCGATCACGTCGTCAGCCTTGGTGACCGCCGAGACGTTCTGCAGCGCATAGTTGATCGACGCCCGATGCCAATCGGCGTTCATCGTCGAACAGCAGTCCTCGGGCACGATCATGATGTAGCCCTTGTCGGCGCCTGTGCGCGCGGTGTGCTCGATCGACATGTTCGTCCAGGCGCCGGTGACCATGACGATGTCGCGCCGGCCGGATTTCAGCACCGTTTCGAGGCTCGAGCCTTCCCAGGCGCTCATGCGCATCTTCTCGACGACGTGGTCGCCAGGCTTGGCTTCCAGCCCGGGCACGGGTGCAGCACCCCAACTGCCGCGCACCATCGCCTTGGACTCGACCAGCCCCTCGAACAGCGGCGCGTTGAGCGTCACGCCCGGCGCACCCGGCTCGACGATGAACCACACGTGGATCACCATCACGCCGCGGCGGCGGGCGGCCTCGGCGAGCCGCATCGCGTTGGCAATGGCGTTCTGCTGCTTGCAGTGTGCCGGCGAGCCTGATGATGCGAATGCGCCGCCGTCCATGACGACGTCGTTCTGCATATCCTGGATAATGAGCGCGCAGCGGTTCGGGTCGAGACGCTCGAGCTTCTTGAGTAGCGTCTCGGATTGGGCCGGCGGAGATGAGGCCTGCGTCGGGGCGGGGGCGTGGACCGGCGGGACATAAGGCGCATCAAACCCCGCGGAGCGGCCGTTGGCAGTCGCGCCGCCATTGCGGGCCCGCATGTACGGCTCAAGGCGCGGACCCACCTTGGTCTTGACCGCATAGACCGAGTGCGTCGCACACATGTAGAGCGTCTGGAAATCCGGACTGCCCCAGGCGAGGTTGGCGACCATCTCCGGCACGCGCACCTTGCCGATCAGCTCGCCCGAAGGCGCATACACCCACACGCCGCCGGGGCCGGTGCACCAGACGTTGCCGCGCGAGTCGCACTTCATGCCGTCGGGGAGACCAGGCTCGCGCTCCGAGACGATGCCGCTGGCGAACACGCGCCCATTGAGCAGCGATCCGTAGGTGGAAACGTCGAACACGCGGATCAGCGCCTGCACGGTGTCGTTGACGTAGAGACGGTGCTCGTCAGGCGAGAAACACAGCCCGTTGGGCTGGTCGAACATGTGCCGGTCGACTTCCAGCACGGGATCGCCACCACCGGGCGGGACGCGATACACGCCCTGGAAACCGAGCTGGCGCGGACGCTCGACGCCGTAAACCGGCATGCGGCCGTACCAGGGGTCGGAGAAATAGATCGAGCCGTCCGATTTCACGACCACGTCGTTGGGGCTGTTCAGCTCGTAGCCCTCGAAGTGCGAGGCGATCACCTGGACCAATGGTTCAAGCCCCGGGCTCTTTTGGTTTGCGACCCGGTGCGACTGCCAAAGCCCGTGACAAGCAGGCTATGTGTATGCGGTAGGTTCGTATGAATTGCGCAAAATGTCGACGCCCGCTGCGCGGAGCGAACCTCAACTGTCGCAAATCTCAGGCCGGCACACCCTTGCGCCAGGTGGCGGGCGGGATGCCGAAACTGCGCTTGAAAGCACGGTTGAAGGCGGCTTCCAACTCGTAGCCCACCTGCTCCGCGATCCGCGCCAAGGACAGGTCACTGTTGCGAAGCTGGTTCGCCGCCACCTGGATGCGCCAGCGCGCCAGATAACGCATGGGAGGTTCCCCGATCAGGCGCGTGAAGCGGTCCGCCAAAGCCGAACGGGAGAGGCCCACTTCGCGGCCCAAGTCGTCGACTGTCCATTCCCGCGCAATGCGAGCGTGCATCAATGCCAGCGCACGCGACACGAAGGGATCCTTGAGACCCGCTAGCCACCCGGTCTGCTCCTCGGGCAGGCTCTCGACGTACCGGCGCAAGGCCTCGACGAACAGCACCTCCGAGAGCTTCGCGAGCACCGTCTCCGAGCCTGCCCGCCGCGACGCCAGCTCCTGAGCGGCGAACTCGAGCGAGCTTCTCATCCATGCGGCAGCAGTCCCTTCCCGAGTGTCGAAATGCAGTATGGGCGGCAGTGCTTGCGCCAGCGGGTTTGCTTCCAGGCGATCGTAACCGAGGAATCCACAGACGATCCTCGTCTGTTCCCCGCCGCCGCCATGCCGGATAACCAACAGCCCTTCCGGCGATGCGTGCACCACCTGCTTGGAGGGCACGGCCGGCAAACCGAGGTCGCTTCCCAGGAGGTGCCCATCGTTGTGCGGGAAGATCACAACCTGGCCGGCTTCGATATCGACCGGCTCCCCTCCCGGAATCTGTGCCCTCAATCGCCCTTCGACAACGTAGTGATAGAGAACAAGATGCGTCGCGCCTTCGAGCATCGGGCCGCAGTCCTCCGGGGATACTTGCGAGTAGACGCACCAGGGTGAAGTGAACTCGGCATGCAGAAAAACGCCTCCCTTGAGGCGCACGACACGCAGAACATCTGAGAGTGCATCCATCGTCAGGTTCTCGATCCGGGCGAATATTGTCGTCTGTTTAGAGAAAGGACGTGCCCACCCACAGGGCTCAGAGGGTCATCCTTGCGGCGGCGTCATATTCCCATCGTTCGGCGTCCCAGGCGCCAGTACGCCGCCCGATGAGCCAATGACGGTGTTCCGGGCAAAACAGCTGAGGCTACATCAGTCGCAGACCCAATGAACGGTCAGGAGTGCCCTGAAAGAGCGGCACTCCACGCAAGCAAATGAGCCGTTCGACTGATGGAGATGATCATGAGCACAATAGTCAACGCACCCGTTCTCACGCGGAGCGATGTCGCCCAGAGGCTATCAAGCCGACTGTCGGCGACCCTCAAGGCATGGTGGATCGCCTGTCTGAACTGGCGCATGCACCAGCTCGCCGCCACCCAGCTCAGCAGCATGAGCGACCGTGAGCTGAAGGACATTGGTCTGCATCGCGGCCAGATCGACGCTGTGCTCCGCGGTTACGTCCAACATGACCGCTCGCTCAGCCGCTACTACTGAGCAACCACCAGCGCCATTCACCAGAGTGAAGGCGGCGGCCTGACACGACAATCAATCATCTGCGCGAGCGGGCGTGGCACCGCTCGCGCAGCGTGCCTATTGCCAAACGACGCTCGGCTGTCGGCAAAAGGGGAGCGGCGCCAGGTTACACGTGCCACCCCGACCTGCGTCAGCAGACATCCAGCTACCCGATCATCCCTGGTGATTTTGCCGTTTCGGAGCGCTAGCCTTTCCAAGGTAGGCCAAGGGCGTTGGCGAACCGCCCCAACCGGCGTTACCGTCTCCGTCTCTCTCCCGTCTGCCGGATGATCCCATGAGCACCGCAACGCCTGACGAGAACCGACTGGATGCCGTGATCGTCGGCGCGGGGTTCGCCGGCCTGTACATGCTGCACCGCCTGCGCGGGCTGGGGTTCAAATCCTTGGTGCTCGAAGCGGGCGATGGCGTCGGCGGCACCTGGTACTGGAATCGCTATCCCGGCGCGCGCTGCGACGTGGAGAGCATGCAGTACTCCTACCAGTTCTCCGGCGACCTGCAGCAGGAATGGGAATGGTCGGAGCGCTACGCCGCGCAGCCGGAGCTCCTGCGCTATGCCAACCACGTCGCTGACCGCTTCGACCTGCGCCGCGACATCAGATTTGGCGCGCGCGTTGCCTCCGCGGCGTTCGATGAGGCGGCCCAACTCTGGTGCATCGAGACAGCGGATGGCGCGCAGGTGATGGCGCGCTTCTGCATCATGGCCACGGGCTGCCTGTCGTCACCAAACCTCCCCGCATTCAAGGGGATCGATACGTTCAAGGGCGACAAGTATCATACGGGATACTGGCCGCACGAAGAGGTCGACTTCACAGGCAAGCGGGTCGCCGTGATCGGCACGGGATCATCGGCGGTACAATCGATCCCGATCATCGCGCGCCAGGCCCAGCAGCTCTTCGTGTTCCAGCGTACGGCCAACTACGCGGTGCCGGCGCACAACCATGAACTCGATCAGAACTACCAGCAGACTGTGAAAGCCGAATATCCGACGCTGCGCGCGCGGGCGAAACTGACCGCCACCGGCATCGACTTCGACTACAGCGACCGGATGGCGCTCGAGACGCCGGCGAACGAACGCGACCGCGAGTACGAGACGCGGTGGCAGCGCGGCGGCCTGTCTTTCCTCGGCGCGTTCATGGACATCATGGTCAATGAGGATGCGAATCGAACGGCGGCTGATTTCGTGCGGGGAAAGATTCGCGAGACGGTGCGCGATCCAGCGGTCGCCGAGCTGCTCTCGCCAACCAACACCATCGGATGCAAACGGCTCTGCATCGACATCGGCTACTACGAGACCTTCAATCGCCCCAACGTCACGCTTATCGACGTCAGCGAGACGCCGGTTCAGGCGATCACACCGAACGGGGTCATCGTCGCCGGCCGGGAGTACGCGGTCGATGCCATCGTCTTCGCCACCGGCTTTGACGCCATGACGGGCGCGCTCCTGAAAATGGATATTCGCGGCCAAGCCGGCCTGACGTTGCGCGAGAAATGGACGGCGGGGCCGCGCATGTATCTGGGCCTGGCGACAGCGGGGTTCCCTAACCTGTTCGCGATCACCGGGCCGGGAAGCCCTTCAGTGCTCACCAATATGCTGCCCACCATCGAGCAGCATGTCGACTGGATCGCGCAGCTTCTGGATCATATGCGGACGCGCAACCTCGCCACCATTGAGCCGACACCGGAAGCCGAGGATGCCTGGGTCGGCCACGGCAACGAGGTCGCTGGACGCACGCTCAGGTACACCTGCAGCTCGTGGTATCTTGGCGCAAACGTGCCTGGAAAGCCCCGCGTGTTCATGCCCTACATCGGCGGCTTCCCGAAATATGTGCAGAAGTGCAACGACGTAGCGGCCAACGGCTACGAGGGCTTCGTCTTGGCATAGCCAGCCCCGCCTCGATAACGCCCAACTGGATGGCGAGACAGTTGCATGGGCCGGCTCACTTTTGAGGGGCCGCACTGACCGAGGGGAGCTATCCGTTATGGCCGACACGACCCGAGTAGACACCAACGTCGACACCTTCAACGATGGCGGGGGTTTTTTTGTTCGCACCGAGATCGAGGCGCGCTCCGTCACGATCAATGGGCCGTTCCCTGATTTGCAGACCGCGCAGAAGCTGCAGGCCGACCAGGTGGCGTTCGTGAAGCAGGCCTCCGAGGCGCTGAAAGAGCAGCTGCAGCGCGCGACGAGCACGTCTCCCGCCGCAAGTTCACAGCGCTAAGCGCAAAGCGGGCGGCGGCTTTACAGAACTTTACAGTTGGGAGAACGCCGCCGCAACGCAGGGCACCGAGATTGGGGTCACGAAATACGTCGTGGCCTGCAACCTCAGGAGAAGCCCCATGAGCGAGAATTCCATCCCCACCCCCACCCCAGGTCCCCCGCGTCGCCGGCGCAGATGGCTGTTCGTAACCACGGTCGCCCTGGCTGCCGCGTTCAGCGGCGCACTCGGCGACCAATGCCGTGAGCCACTACCGCTACGGGCATGGGTACTGGCACGGCCGCGCCTGGGGCGGACCGCTGAGCCAAGCGCAAATCGAGGATCGCGTCGACCGCGCCGTCCGGCACATTGCGATCGAACTCGACACGACCGCGGACCAGCAGGACAAGCTGCGCACCATCGCCAAGGCGACGGTCAAGGACCTGGTGCCGATGCGCGACAAGGCGCGTGAAGCGCGCGAGCGCGGCGCCAACCTTCTCATCCAGCCGAAGCTTGACCGTTCCGCCATCGAGGCCTTCCGCACTGAACAGATGGCGCTCGCGGATGCGGCCAGCAAGCGGTTCTCACAAGCCCTGGCCGACGTCGCTGAAGTGCTGACGCCCGAGCAGCGTCAGAAGGTTCATGAGCACCTGCAGGCGCGCAAGCGCGCTCTGGCGCGGCTGGCAGCGCGACTGACACCTGACAAGAAGCGGCCAACGCGACCACCGTTCGCGTTGGCCTCACCGGACATAGAGATGATCATGCAGCTCCTGCCGCCCGTGCTGGTCTTGATCACGCTCGGCGCGATGATGGTGCTCGGCACCTTCGCGCCCGGACCAGCGCTCATAGATTATCCCTACTCCCTGGCAGGGATTGTCCTCGCGGCGACAGGGTTCATCGTCTCGTTTGCCGGCTCGCGGCAATTTGCTCGGATCGGCACCAACATCAGAACGTTCGATGAACCGGGCACGCTGGTCACCGGCGGGCTGTTCCGCCTGAGCCGGAACCCCACGTATCTCGGCTTCGTGATTTTGCTTCTCGGGACGGCCGTTCTTGTCGGCAGGAGCACGCCCTTCCTGGCGGTCATCCTTTTCGCAATCATCACGGATCGCTGGTATATCGCCTACGAGGAGCGGGCGATGACGCGGAAGATTCGGCGCCGAATATGCCGCCTACACAAGGCGCACACACCGGTGGCTCTGAGGTTCCCGCTCCCTCCGCGCTCCCTTCGACGATAAGATGGACCCGTGACCGACCGTATCCTTCTCATCGAGGATGACAGCCGGCTCGCCGAGATGGTGCGCGACTATCTCGACGGGGCCGGCTTCCGTGCAACGCGCGCTGCGACCGGCGCCGCGGGCCTTGCCCTGCACGCGCGCGAGGCTTTCGACGCGATCGTTCTGGACCTGATGCTGCCCGACATGGACGGGCTCGACATCTGCCGCCAGATCCGCGCTCGCTCCGCGACACCCATCCTGATGCTCACGGCCCGCGGCGATGCGATGGATCGCGTCGTCGGGCTGGAGATGGGCGCCGACGACTATCTGCCCAAACCCTTCGAGCCGCGGGAGCTGCTCGCGCGGCTGAAGGCCATTCTCCGCCGCAGCAAAGCGCCTCAGGGCAGCGACGTGCTCCGGTTCGGGCGGCTCGAGATTGATCGCGACGCCCGCGAGGTGCGCCTCGACGGCGAGGCAAGACCACTGACATCGCACCAGTTCGCCCTCCTTGCGGCTCTCGCCGAGCACGCGGGCCGCGTCATGTCCCGCGATACTCTCATGGACATCGTCAAGGCGGCTCCGCTTGAAGCCTTTGATCGATCCATAGATGTGCACATCTCGCGCATACGCGCGGCGATCGAGGACGATCCCAAGAAGCCGCGGCGCGTGATCACCGTGCGCGGCGTCGGCTATGTCTTCGCAAAGGCGCAGGATTGATCGGCCGATGAACCGCCTCTACCGGCAGATCTACGTAGCGATCATCGCAAGCCTCGGCTTGGTCGTCGTTTTTGCTGTCATTCTCTGGCAGTTCGCACCCAACCCCGGTCCTGCGCGACCTGCATTCGAGATGGCGGGCGAGCTTGTCGCTGCGTTGATACCGCCTGAAGATGCCAGCGAGGCCACACAGCAGGAAGCGATTGCGAAGCTCCACGAACGCCTCAAGCTCGACATCACCCTCTTCGACAAGGATCTCCGGGCGATCGCCGTCGCCGGGCGTCGCCAGCCGACGCCGCGGCGCGAGAGCGGCGGCTGGCTTTATGGCCCGGGCGGGCCGTCGTGGGCCATTCGGCTTCCGGACGACCGCTGGATCGTCGCGCGCGCGCCTTCCAGGCAGCGGCACCCGATATTCGGTGTCATCCTTTTTCTGGGCGGCATCGCCGTGGCAGTGGCGATCTGCGCCTATCCGCTCGTGCGCCGCCTCACGCGCCGGCTGGAGCGGCTGCAGGCCGGCGTGGAGTCATTGGGTGCCGGCGACCTCGCGGCGCGTGTCAGCGTCGAGGGCAAGGACGAGGTCGCGCGGCTGGCGCAAAGCTTCAACCGGTCAGCGGCGCGCATCGAAGAACTCGTCGCCTCGCACAAGCTCCTCCTGGCGAATGCCTCGCACGAGCTGCGCACGCCCCTGTCGCGCATCCGGCTCGGCATCGAGCTGATGAAGGAGAGCGCAGACCCCCGGCGCAAGCAGGAGCTGGAGAAGGACATTGCGGAGCTCGACACGCTGATCGACGAGATCCTGCTTTCGAGCCGCCTCGACGCCGTGCAGACGGTCGAGAGGCGGGAAGACGTAGACCTGCTTGCGCTCGCTGCGGAGGAGGCTTCCCGCTACGACCAATGCACGGTCGCCGGCGAGGGCGGGATCGTCGTGTCCGGCGAGACGCTCTTGTTGCGACGCCTGATACGCAACCTCATAGAGAACGCTCATCGGCACGGGCTGCCGCCAATCGAGATCGACGTCAGGCGCGAGGTCAGCAACGCCATAATCGTTGTGGCCGACCAGGGACCGGGCGTGGCCGCCGGGGATCGCGAGCGGATCTTTTCCCCATTCTTTCGGATTGCGCGGGGAGAGACGACGACAGGTACCGGGCTGGGCCTGACGCTTGTGCGGCAGATTGCGCGTCAGCACGGCGGCGAAGCGACCTGGAGCGGCACGCCGGATCGGCCCAGCGCGATCAAGGTCCTGCTGCCGCACAAAACAACCGCCTAGCCCCGTTGGAAGGATCGAGGGTCACCTCACTCGATCACTGCCCCAGGACCGTTTTTCGAAACTCCTGTGTCAGTTGCGCGATGCGGTCAGCCGCGATGCCTGCCTGCTTCAGCATCTCCGCGTACTGACGCACCAGCGCTTCGCGGTCGTTGAGTGCGGCAGGTGGCTTGGCGCCTCGTGTTAGCGCTCCCGCCGGGCCCGCAGGCGGCACTCCAGAAGTCTCTACGGGGGCGCCGGACTTGGGATACATCGAAGCAATGAAGTTCTTGTCCTGGGCGGACAGGTCATCATTGTCGGGTATCCAGCAGGGACTGTTCCTGCCCAGCCTGAAAATCTCAGGCGGCAAGCTGTAGTGCATGATCGATTTGCGATCGACCTCCGTGACGTTGAGCTCGGCGATCTGGGTCAGGGCACCCATCTGTGAGTGCACCTTCTCGCGGTCCCAACCCATCTGCGCGCCCATCTTGTAGGCGGCCTCCCAGTTGATTTCCTGATCGCAGCCGGCCGCCGGGCTCTGATGTTCGTGCATCATGCCCAGCGCATGGCCGAACTCGTGCAGGATGGTGCGCCGCAGTTCGACCTCGGGCGCCGGCTGACCGTTCGAGTATCGGGGGGTGTCGACCCCGAAGAACTGCAGGTTCATGGAAGGATCGCGCTGCCGGCTGAGCGTGCCGTAGGCTGACCACCAGCCCTGGAAATCCTTGAAATCGATCTTGATGTCGTCGCGCCCATCGCCGGTGCAGAGGCGCGGCGCCCCGTTCTCCTCGAAGTCGAATACGATGTTGGCGTAGTTCATCCATTCCCGCCCAATCCTGATGACACGCTCGTGCGCACCCCGGGACCCCGACTTGAAGCAGACCCTGATGGTCTGGCCCGGCCTCCATGTCAGGGATCGCGCGACGACACCGCGCATCTGAAGTTCGGCGCGCCCTTCGACGTCGTTCGGGATGAAGCGCTTGAAGGCCGAGGCTGGCCCGGACACCAGTGTGGACACACAAGAGGGAAGTCCGAAACTGCCCTGGGCGAGGGCCGGTGTCGCGAGAGCACCGAGGAAGGGGAGGCTACAAGCCGCAAGCCGAACAAACCGCATGAACGCCTCCACCCGTATCAAAGCATGAAGCAAACCAAATGGTCACGATCCGTGTCAATAAGGCGGAAATGCAGCGCGGACGTTTCAGGTGAGCCGACTAGCCGGAAAAATCGACTTGATGCGCCGTTCCTACAACGGTCAGGTCAACGCCCAGGCGCGAGAGATACGCTGCGCCGCCTGCTGCAGTCGCGGCACGGTCGCCTCGCAGTTCTCGAGACTCAGCCGCGTCAGCGGGCCATGCATGGTGAGGGCAGCCACGACCTTGTCCTGCGCGTCCCTCACGGGAACCGCGACGGCGACGATACCGTCGAAGTTCTCCTGATTGTTCATGCCGTAGCCACGGGCGCGCACCTGTTCTAGCTCCGCCTCCAGATCGGCCACGCGGGTGATCGATCGGGATGTCCTTGCCGCAAGCTTGCGGCTCCTCAGCAATCGCGCGCACTGCTTGGGATCAAGATGCGCCAACAGGACCTTGCCTCCGGACAGGCAATGGGCCGGCGTCCGATTGCCGACCTCAAGATGAATACGCAGTGGCCATTCGCACTCGATGCGCTCGATGTAGATGTAGTCCAGCCCGTCCAGGACACCGAGATTGCAGGTCTCGCGGGTCTCGTCGACAAGCTCCTGCAGGACCTCTCTGACTGGCGCCCAGCTGTTGTTCGAAACGAGAGCAGCCAGGGCAAGGCGCGTCAGGCGCGGACCGACGGTGAAACGCTCCCGGGGACGATCACGAAGCAGTAGCCCCGCAGCCTCCAATTGGACGAGCACGCGGTGCACCGTTTGGCGCGGCATCCGGAGGCGCGCTGCGAGATCAGGTAGTCCGATACCTTGGGGGTGACCCGCCACCGCCTCGAGCACCGCCAGCGCCTTGCCAAGCACATTCAACCGCTGGTCGTCCTCAGTCGCCTTTTGCATGTCGCGCTTCCGCCCTTCGATCCACACCCTCAACGGCACATCGATGTGGCAGCCTAAGGACAAAATAGCTGTCTTTTACCGCTTTCGCCAAGGCAGGACCGCCGGGACACATTAATCGGAGGCAATTGTCCGTCGCCTGCGGAAAGCATCACCCTGCAACCGAGGCGTGCGCATGCCAGCTGCAAGCTGCCTAAACCTGAGGCCGAAAAGTCCGCTGCAGCGCACAAAACAAATCTACTGGAGCCGTCGTGGGAAGAATGGGGCCCGGTCCGGCGTCCATTAAACGTGAATGTTGATCCGCATCCTGGGGAAACACCCATGCAAAAGAAAACTGCACTCTCGATAACGGCACTTGCTGCCATCGCTGCCATGACGGGCCTTGCGCAGATGCCTGCCGCGCAAACCACTCCGCCGATGTTCGCAACGACCAAGGTGGACGGGACGGAGAACGTTTACGTTTTCCGGTATCAGAACCATCAGGCGATGTTCATCGTCACGAAGGCCGGAGTGATCGCGACCGACCCAATCAGCTACGGACGGCCGCAGGCGGCCAAGACCTACCTTGAAGAGATCCGAAAGATCACCAAGGCGCCCATCAAGTACCTGATCTACAGCCACCATCACTATGACCACATCGCCGGTGGAAAGGTTTTCAAGGACGCCGGGGCGAAGGTTGTCGCGCACAGGCGCGCCAAGGAAAGGCTCTCGACGCTGCAAGGGCCTCGACGTGGTCATTCCCGACGAGGTGGTTGACGGCAAGCGCGTCATCAACCTCGGGCGGCACGACCCTCGAGCTGCACTACACCGGCAAGAACCACTCCGATTCTTCGCTGGTGATGCTGCTTCCAAAGGAAAAGCTGATTTTCGCTGTCGATTTCAATTCATTGGGCGCGGTGCCCTCGCGGCTAGCGGTCAACAACTCCTACCCGACCGAGTGGGAGGCCTCGCTCAAGCGCACGCTCGCGCTCAAGTGGGACCGTCAAATCCCGGGTCATCCCGGACCCGGCGGACGCCTCGGCACGCGCGCGGATATGGAGCAGCAGCTGGCCTTCATGTCGGAGCTGTCCGCCGAAGTGAAGAAGGCTTCCGACGGCGGCAAGTGCTTCTCGCCGGCCGATACGGAGTTGAAGCTGCCGAAGTTCGGCCAGATGGGCGGATACGAGCAGAACCTCGCCTGGAACGTCCATAGGTGGTGCGGCTATTGGGGCCGCGGCATCTAGGACCAGCGCAAGAAACACGAGACGGATGCCGGCAGCGTTTCTGCCGGCATCTTTTTTGGCGGTTTCGTTCGACCCCTCCTAAGATGAGGAGACTATGCAGCGAGGAGAAACCGCCCATGCTCAAGGTCTATGGCCGCGCCAACTCCATCAACGTGCGCAAGGTGCTGTGGATGCTGGGCGAACTCGACCTGCCCTATGAGCGGGAAGACTGGGGCCGCGGCTACCGGCCGACCGACGATCCGACCTTCCGCGATATCAACCCGTTCGGCGTGGTGCCGGTGATCGACGACGGCGACTTCAGGCTGCGCGAAAGCAACGCCATCGTCCGTTACCTGGCCGACAAGCACGGCCGCGCCGATCTGTACCCAAAGGATCCCAGGCAGCGCGCCGTCGTGGAGTCCTGGATGGACTGGGCCTCCACCGACTTTGCGGGCGGCATGCGCCCGGTGTTCCATGGTCTGGTGGTCAAGAACCCTGCCTTTGCGGGGATGGTCGAGGCGGGTGCGAAGGAGTGGGGTGCGCAGATGCGCACTTTGGACCAGCACCTCGCTGCCAGCGGACCCTACGTGATGGGATCGCAATTTACGGTCGGGGACATTCCGGCGGGGCTCGTGGTGAACCGATGGTTCTCGATCCCCTTCGAAAAGCCGGAGTTCAAGGCGGTGAGCGCCTACTACGACAGGCTTGCCCAGCGCCCTCCCTATAAAACGCACGGTCGCAACGGCACACCGTGAATCTGAAGCCCTTTCAACGAATTGCCGCATTCCCTGCGCATGATGTTGCCCTGAAAGGGAGGAATTTGCGCTCATCGTCACACTATGGACGCCGCGCAGCTCTGGTCCTTGTCGCCGTGGTGTGTGTGGCGGGACGGGTCGGGGCGCAGGAGTATTGCGTCGCCTGTGAAGGCCCACCTGCGATCTACCGCTGCATCATAGAAAATGCGCGCCCAGGCGGGGTGCCGCTGCAGACGTTCTGCATCAACTCGATGACGAAGCTCGGCAGCCACGCGCGATGCGGCGTCAAGGGCGGAACGGTGTTCGATTGCGACGGGCAGGTTAAGCGCGTGCCGTGGAGCGCTCAGGGCGAGGCGCCGCCAAAGGCCTCCAACCCGCCCCCACAGGTCAAGGCCAGCGCTGACCCAAGCCAACCGCCACAGACGGTGGAGGAGATGGCACGGCGAGCGAAAGAGGCCACCTCCACCAAAGAGGAGAAGACCCGAACGCTGGGAGAGAACCTCGGCGACGCCACCAAGAAGACGTGGCGGTGCGTCACTTCGCTGTTCAGCCGCTGCCTGGAGTAGATGCGCTCAGTGGCAGCGCAGCCACTCGCGGGCCTGACGCTGCGCTTCAGCGATCTCCATCTTGGTCATCTCGAGCGCGATCTCCATGCGATAGCGCTTGGCTTCCGCGTTGCCGCGCATTGCCGCGAGATTGAACCATTTGTGGGCGGTGACCAGATCCGGCGCGACTTCGCGACCGGTGCTGTGCATCATCCCCAGCGTGAAGAGCGTATCGGCAGCTCCGCCGACAGCCCCGCCTTCGA
This sequence comes from uncultured Alphaproteobacteria bacterium, assembly GCA_963782855.1. GTDB lineage: Bacteria > Pseudomonadota > Alphaproteobacteria > Rhizobiales > Hyphomicrobiaceae > AWTP1-13. The sequence goes on from CAWALW010000021.1 coordinate 82,301, forward strand.
ACGCGCCGACCATAGGCGCCTCAAACCTAGCCATGACACCATTCCCTTGCTCAAGACACGCTCCAAGATAGAGCGTCCTTGGCGGTCGCTTATGTGCGTTCAATCACACCGTGCGCCGCTCGCTGCAAACAATGACAAGTGCCGGATTAAAACACGTAAATATCGATCGAAACGCCGGGCAAATGCGAGCGCCGAAGGGTAAAGAATCCCAAGCATTGCGCTCCACTCCGGCGCAAACTGCTCGCGATGGAATGCCGCTTAATGCGTTCTTAGAAATTTCGGGAACGCGCCGCTAACCAAGACATCAAGAAGCAGAAACGGCGGCCCGAAATTGGGGCCGCCGCCGGAGATGCTCGGCAGTGCTGTCGCGCGTGCCCGCTAGGCCTTGCGCGCGCGCTGGCCAAACAGGATCTTCTGCGCTTCCTGGTCAGTGGCAAGGTTGGCGGCCGTCTGGCGCAGTTCCTCGCCCACCTTCACGCCCGTTGCAACGGCGGGCCGGTCGCGCATGCGCTGGAACCATTTCTCCAGGCTCGGGAACTCGGTGATGTCCTGGCCCTGGTTCTTGTAGGGACGCACCCACGGATAGGTCGCCATGTCGGCGATCGAATACGCGCCGGCCAGATAGTCCCGGTCCTTGAGGCGGGTGTCGAGCACACCGTACAGGCGGTTCACCTCGTTGGTGAAGCGGTCGATGCCGTAGGCGATCTTCTCCCGCGCGTAGTTGCGGAAGTGGTGCGCATTGCCCGCATTCGGCCCCAGGTTGGCCATTTGCCAGTGGAGCCACTCGTCGACCTCGACGCGCTGGCGCTCCTCCGTCGGATAAAACTTGCCCGTCTTGCGGCCGAGGTACTGCAGGATCGCGCCCGACTCGAAGACCGAGATCGGCTTTCCGCCCGGCCCATCGGGATCGATGATGGCCGGCATGCGGTTGTTCGGCGAAATCGCCAGGAACTCCGGCTTGAACTGCTCGCCGCGGCCGATATTGACGGGCTTGATCTCGTAGGGGAGCCCGCACTCCTCCAGCATGATGGTGATCTTGTGCCCGTTGGGCGTGGGCCAGTAGTAGACTTCGATCGGCCTCTGCGCCATTTCGCTCTCCTTACGGCACCAGCACGATCGAGCCCGTCGTCTTGCGGGCCTCGAGGTCCCGATGGGCCTGTGCGGCATCCTTCAAGGGATAGGTGTGGTTGACGTTGATCTTGACCGCACCCTTCGAGACCACGTCGAACAGCTCGTTGGCGTTTGCGACCAGATCGGCACGCTTGGCGACGTAAGTGCCGAGCGTGGGCCGCGTGACGTAGAGCGATCCCTTGCCCTGCAGGATGTTGATCTCGAACGGCGGAACGGGACCCGACGCATTGCCGAAGCTCACAAACAGGCCGAGCGGCTTCAGGCAATCGAGCGAGCCGGGGAAGGTATCCTTGCCGACGGAGTCGTACACGACGTCCACGCCCTGCCCGTTCGTCAGCTCCTTCGTGCGCTTCACGAAGTCTTCCGTCTTGTAGTTGATGACGTGGTTGCAGCCTGCCGCCTTGGCGAGTTCCGCCTTGTCGGAGGTGCTAACGGTGCCGATGGTGGTCGCACCGAGGTGACGCGCCCACTGCGACGCGATGAGGCCGATGCCGCCGGCAGCCGCGTGGAGAAGCATGGTGGTGCCGGGGCCGACCTTGTAGGTCTGCCGCAGCAGGTAGCGCACGGTCATGCCTTGCAGCATCATGGATGCGCCGGTCTTGTAGTCGATGCTGTCGGGCAGCTTGACCAGCCGGTCAGCCGGCATGACACGCTCTTCGGCATAGCCACCGAGCGCACCCGCATATGCGCCGCGATCGCCGACCTTGAAGTCCGTCACGCCCTCGCCGACGGCGACAACTTCACCGGCTCCCTCCGAACCCAAGGTGAAGGGCATCGGCAGCTTGTAGAGACCAGAGCGCTGATACACGTCGATAAAGTTGACGCCGCAAGCGTGCTGCTTGAGCCTCACCTGGCCGGGGCCAGGTGCCGGAACATCCACACTTTCCCACTTCATGACCTCTGGACCGCCGTTCTGATGGATGCGAATGGCGTGGACCATGATGGGTACTCCTTGCTACAGACCCGAGCGGAAGCCGGTCGTGTGAGACACAGTCGAATCTTCTAGATTGCGGCAGTCAAAGGGCGATTGCCTCGCCCAGCATCTGCCATGTCTGCGTTCTATGGGCTCCCCGCCTGAACCTCAAGAGGAAACCATGCGCGCTGCCAGACCGAGACCGATCATTGCCGGCGCATGCGGCGCCCTTGGCTTGATACTCGCCTCCGGCTGCACCGGACTTGGCACGGAAGAGGCCAAGGGTGGGATGTCGTGCCTGGATGACAGCCCCGAGTGCGTCGACCAGAGGCAGACTGCGCTGAAGTCGATGCTGGCGGACAAGGATCGCTCGTGGCTGAAGGAGCCTGCGACAGCCGAGGCGCATGCCTCAGGCGTTCGCCTGTTTGCCTTCCGCAGCAAGAAAGGCGAAATGAGTTGCGAGGAACTATCCTACGCCCGCAAGGAGGCCGAGGGTGCACCGAAGGTGCTCAAGGCAAGCCAAGGCCTTTCGCCTGCACAGATTTCCCGTGCGTCGCTGTTCGCCGTCGAGGTGAACAAGGAACTGACGACGGAGATGCGCAAGCGACGTTGCCGGGCATAGCGCCTTGACGCGGCAGCAGCTGAGCGTCGGCCAATCCGTTTTCGTTGACAACGGCCATCCGGTCAGGCCTTGCTCCCATGACAAGCGCGGCTGCGGAGAACCCCTGAGGATGGCCGATTACACGAACGTGGTCCTCGATCTCGTTCGAGGACAGCCGAACTGGGCGGCGCTCATCGTGTTCGTGCTGGCGTTCGGCACGCTGGCCGGGATCGGAACGCAAAAGCGGGGGGTGAGTCACTGGTATATGTGGGCGGCGCTCGCCGTTGCGTTGGTAGCGCCTTCCGCCACCCTCTCCGCTGCCGAGGCCCAGACGATCTTTGCCAGCATGCGAACCTTCGTCGATCCCGTCATCGACTTCGTCAAAAACAACCAACAATGGGCGCTGCCCATAGTCTTCCTGCTCGCCTTTGGCGAGAGCCTCGCGTTCATATCGCTCATTCTGCCGGCCACCGTGATCCTTGCCTCCATCGCAGGACTGCTCGGCGGGGCCCAGGTGGACAAGATGATGGCATTCTGGGTCTGGTTCGCAGCCGGCTTAGGCGGCGCTCTCGGCTACGCGGTGTCCTATTGGATCGGCTGGTGGTTCCGCGACGACATCGAGAAGGTGTGGCCCTTGCGCAATCACCCCGATGCCGTGGCCCGCACGCGCGCCTTCTTCAAGAAGTGGGGAGCGCTCGCAGTTTTCTTCGGCCATTTCTTCGGGCCGGTGCGCGCCGTGATTCCGGTCGTTGCGGGCTCGCTGGGATTGCGCCAGCTGACGTTCCAGATCGCCAACATCACCTCCTCGTTTCTCTGGGCGTTGGGCGTTCTCATCCTGCCGCTTTATGGGATCAAGTGGCTCTCCCTCCTATAGATCGAGTGTGCGCCCCCACACGCGCTTTTGTGCTTGTGTGCGCACGGGAAAATTTCTACATCGGCGCAGCACAAGAAGACTTGAGGAGTATGCCATGGCCGTCCGGTCCGCGCGCAACATCGAGAAGCAGAAAAAGAAGAAGCGCCGCGTCATACCGCGCGCCAAGGCGACCCGCATCCAGGGCAACACGCTCGGCGCCCGCCGCCGCCTGAAGAAGATGGCCGGCAAGGCGCGCGCGGCTCGCGCCAAAGCCGCGGCAGCGAGCTAGAAGCGTCCGCAGCGCGGAAAAAGTATCAGGGCCGCATCGATCCGCGCGTCTGGCATCGACGAGACTGGAACCAAGACAACATGGCTCGATCCGCGGCTGGTGCGCACGCGGCAAGCGCCTGCCGGAAAGGTTCCGCACGGCACTAGCAGACCATGACCTTCATCGCCGCGCTGCGCGTCGACCGCATCGATGCTCCATGCGTGTTCGATGGCCATCAACGGCGAGAGCTTCCGCGCTATGTAGATCAGATCTGCTCCCACGCTCGCGCCGGCGACGTCGTCGTCATCGACAATCTCGGCAGCCACAAGAGCCAGGCCGTCGAGCCGCCATTCGCTCCGCGGGCGCAGGCTGCTCTTCCTGCCGCCTACTGCCGATTTCAATCAATCGAACAGGTGTTCTCAAAGCTGAAAGCCTTCTGCGCAAGGCACAGGAGCGAACGTGAGACCGTCTGGCGTCGCATCGGCAGTTGTTGACGGCTTCAGATCCTACTTCGCGGCGATCGCGACGGCAGCGGAGGCCATGATCGCGCCGCTGCCGCGATTGATCCTGCGCATCGCGCGCTCGCTGGTGAACAGGCGGCGCGTGCGCGCAGCCAGCAGCAACGTAGCTGCCGAACACGAGCGTGAGCACGGCGAGCGTGGCAACCGACAGCTCCAGCCAGCCCCACACCGTCACGGCCTGCAGGTCGATGATGTTGGGCAGCAGCGCCAGATAGAACACCATCACCTTCGGGTTGCCGAGCGTGACCGCGAGCCCCGCCAGGAACAGCCGTACGCGGCTGATGCGCGAGGTGTCCGGCGCGAGGTCGTGGGCTGAGACGGGTGCGGTCCAGAGCTTCCAGGCCAGATAGAGCAGATACGCGGCGCCCGCGTACTTGATCGCCAGAAATGCGAAGTTGAAGGTCTGCGCCATCACCGCCAGGCCCAGGATCGCCAGCGTCAGCCAGACGACATCGCCGAGCGCGACGCCTGCGGTGAAGGCAATCGCGCCGTTCATCCCCCGCCCGAGCACGCGCGCGACGATGGCCGCGATGCCGGGACCAGGGGAGGCAGCGGCGACGAACAGGGCGCCGACGAAGATGAGGAGCGAGGTGAGGTCCATCTCTAAACCCCTAGCTTCTTCTTCAGCACCTCGTTCACAGCCTGCGGATTGGCCTTGCCGCCGGTGGCCTTCATGACCTGGCCGACGAACCAGCCGAGCGCCTTCGGATTGGCCTTCGCGTCGGCGACCTTGTCCGGGTTGGCGGCGATGATGGCATCGACGGCCTTCTCGATGGCGCCGGTATCGCTGACCTGCTTGAGGCCCGCGCTTCTCGACGATCGTCGGCCGGGTCGCCGCCTTCGTTCCAGACGATCTCGAACACGTCCTTGGCGCTTCTGCCGGAGATGGCGCCGGAAGCGATCAGATCGATGATCGCGCCAAGCTGCGCGGATGACACGGGGCTCGCCTCAATCTCCAGGCCTTCCTTGTTGAGGCGGCCGAACAGCTCGTTGATGACCCAGTTGGCGGCGATCTTGCCATCGCGTCCCTTGGCTACCGCCTCGAAATACTCGGCACTCTCCCGCTCCGCCACCAGCACCCCGGCATCGTAAGCCGAAAGGCCATAGTCCTTCATGAAGCGCGCAGATTTCTCGTCGGGCAGCTCGGGCAGGTGCTTCTTCGAGGCCGTCGACATAGTCCTGCGTCAGCTCGAGCGGCAGAAGGTCGGGGTCGGGGAAGTAGCGATAGTCGTGCGCCTCCTCCTTGGAGCGCATGGAGCGCGTCTCGCCCTTGGCCGCATCGAACAGCCGGGTCTCCTGGTCGATCTTGCCGCCGTCCTCCAGGATGTCGATCTGGCGGCGCGCCTCGTACTCGATCGCCTGGCCGATGAAGCGGATGGAGTTGACGTTCTTGATCTCGCAGCGCGTGCCGAGTTCCTCGCCCGGCCGCCGAACCGAGACGTTCACGTCGGCGCGCAGGTTGCCCTTCTCCATGTCGCCATCGCAGGTGCCGAGGTAGCGCAGGATCGTGCGCAGCTTCGAGACGTAGGCCTGCGCCTGCCGCGAGGAGCGGATGTCCGGCTTCGAGACGATCTCCATCAGCGCAACGCCCGCCCTGTTGAGATCGACGTAGGAGTACTCGGGGTGGCGGTCGTGGATCAGCTTGCCGGCGTCCTGCTCCAGGTGCACGCGCTCGATGCCGACACGTACCGTCTGCCCATCGACGTCGATGTCGACACCGCCCTCGCCGACGATGGGTTGCTTGTACTGCGATATCTGGTAGCCCTGCGGCAGATCCGGATAGAAGTAGTTCTTGCGATCGAACACCGACGCAAGGTTGATCTTGGCCCCCAGGCCGAGCCCTGTCCGCACGGCCTGGGCGATGCACTCCTCGTTGATGACCGGCAGCATGCCGGGCATGGCCGCATCGACCAGCGAGACGTGGCTGTTGGGCGCGCCGCCGAACGCCGTCGAGGCACCTGAGAACAGCTTCGACTTGGAGGCGACCTGGGCATGCACCTCCAGGCCGATGACGATCTCCCAGTCGCCGGTCGCACCCTTGATGAATTGTTGTGCAGCGCTTTGCGTCTTGGCCATGGGCCCTAGCCTCGAGATCACAAGGTCCGTCCTAGGCCTGGACTAGTCTCCCGCGCCGCTTCGGGTCAAGGCCATCCGGCACTGTTGCCCGCACGCACGGCCGCGCCGCTGGAGGAACGCCGGTAGGTATTTGTTCACCAATTCTTGCGTAGCCTTCCGGATGCGATCTGACGCCGCTTCGCAAATATTCACCGCCCCCCGCATCCGGGCCGCGGTCGCTGCCACCCTCGCCGCCGTTGCCGTAGCCACTGGCTTCTTCAACGGCAGCACCCCGACGGCCAACGCGCGGAAAACCTTCAAGTTCGCCTACCAGGGCAGTCTGAACTCGCTCGACCCCTACACGCTGAACGAGTCCTTCACGCTCGGCACCCTGGCCAACGTGGCTGAGGGCCTGATCAAGCGCGACGAGAAGCTGAACATCATCCCGGGCCTCGCCGTGCGCTGGGAGATGCCCGAACCGACCCGCTGGCGCTTCCACCTGCGCCGCGGCGTGAAATTCCACGACGGATCACCCTTTACCGCCGATGACGTGGTGTTCTCGGCCGAGCGCGCGCGCAGCGCGGGCTCGCAGCTCAAGACGCGCTTTCCCGCCGATGCCAAGGTCCAGAAGATCGACGACTACACGGTCGATTTCGTGCTCACCTCTCCCAATCCGATCCTCATCTCGGAGTGGGAGACGTGGTTCATCGTTTCCAAGCGGTGGTCGGAGGCCAATGGCGCAACCCACGTGCAGCCCGCGACGGCGACCGCGCTCAGCCCCTTCGCGTTGAAGATCAATGGAACCGGGCCGTTCATGCTGGCGAGCCATGAGCCGGGTGTGCGCACCGTGTTCCGTCCCAATCCCAATTATTGGGGCACAACGAACCACAACCTCTCCGAGGTCGTGTTCCAAAGCGTGCATTCCGACGCGACGCGCGTCGCTGGGCTGCTGTCGGGCGAACTGGACCTGATCGATCCCGTTCCCGTGCAGGACATCGCGCGGATCAAGGCCAGCGCAAAGGCGGCCGTATTCACGGCCCCGGAGCTGCGCACGATCTTCCTCAACATGGATTCGATGCGGGAAGAGCTTCAGCATTCCAGCGTCAAGGGGCGCAACCCCTTCAAGGATGTGCGCGTTCGCCGAGCATTCTACCAGGCGATCGACATCGAGGCGATCAAGGCCAAGGTGATGCGCGGCATGGCATCGCCGACGGCCCTGATGATCTCGCCGATCCTGTTCCCGCCTGGGCAGGCGTTGCAGCGCTGGCCGCACGATATCCCCACGGCCAAGCGGCTGATGGCCGAAGCAGGCTATGGGGATGGCTTCCAGCTCGTCATGGACTGCCCGAACGACCGATACGTCAACGATGAGGAAATCTGCCAGGCGGTGAGCGGCATGCTGGCGCGCATCGGAGTGCAGGTCAGCCTCAACGTGATGCCCAAGGCGCAGTACTTCGAGAAGGTGGGGCCAACACGCAAGTACGATTCCTCCTTCAATCTTCTGGGATGGACGCCCGGCTCGCTCGACAGCTGGACCATACTCGCCAACCTCGTCATCTGCCGCGACGCCGCCGGCAAGGGCGGGACCTTCAACTTCGGCGGCTACTGCAACCCCAGGATCGACGCGCTGGCGCGCAGAATTCTGGCGGAGAACAACGAGACTGAGCGCGACCGAATGATACTGGAGGCATTCGATCTGCTGCATCAGGATGCGGGCATGATCCCGCTGCATCAGCAGATGCTTGCCTGGGGCGTGGCCAAGGGCGTGCACGTGGTGCAGCGTGCCGACGGCCACATCCGCTTCGCCTGGATCAGGAAAGAGTAGCTCTTTGCCGCCCGATCGGTGAGGATGCGCGCCGGGCCGGCCACGGTCCGCTGTCTGCTGCACGTCTACGGGCGATCTCAACGATGCTGGCCTTTGCCATCCGGCGCCTGCTCGAGGCCTTGGTGGTTCTGCTGGTGGTGGCCCTGATCGCGTTCACCCTGTTCCGCTTCGTCGGCGACCCGGTGAGCCAGATGGTCGGGCAGGACGCCACCGTGGAGGATCGCGAGACGATCCGGCGCGAGCTGGGGCTCAACGACCCGATCCTGGTGCAGTTCGCGCGCTTCGTCGGCAATGCCGCACGTTTCGATTTCGGCATTTCCTATCAGGTGAAGCAGCCCGTGGTGCGGCTGATCGCCGAGCGGCTGCCGGCCACGCTGGAACTTGCGCTGGCGGCGGCGCTGTTCGCGATCGCGCTCGGGATACCGATGGGCGTGTACACGGCCATCCACCGCGATAGCTGGCTGTCGAAGGTGTTCCTGACCGTTTCGCTCGTCGGCATCTCGATGCCGACCTTTCTTATCGGCATCCTGCTCATCTACGTGTTCTCCGTTTGGCTGAATATCCTTCCGTCGTTCGGGCGAGGAGAGGTGGTGGATCTCGGGTTCTGGCGTACCGGGCTACTCACCGCCTCGGGATTGAAAGCGCTGATCCTGCCGGCGATAACATTGGGCCTGTTCCAGATGACGCTGGTGACGCGCCTTGTGCGCGCCGAGATGCTGGAGGTGCTGCGCACCGACTACATCAAGTTCGCGCGTGCGCGCGGGTTGCCGGAACGCGCCATCAACTTCGGCCACGCGCTGAGGAACACGCTTGTGCCGGTCGTGACGGTGATAGGGTTGCAGCTCGGCGCCATCATCGCTTTCGCCATCATCACCGAAACGGTCTTCCAATGGCCGGGCATGGGCCTGATGTTCATCCAGGCCGTCCAGAGCGCCGACATCCCGGTGATGGCGGCCTACCTGCTGCTGGTGGCCCTGTTCTTCATCATCATCAACTTCATCGTTGATCTGATTTACGTCCGCATCGACCCGCGCATTCGCGTGCATCAGCGGGGGGCGTGATCAGCGAATGGCAAGCACGACCGAGAAGCCGCCACCGCGGCCAGCCCCTTCCTCGCCATGGCGCGCGCGCCTCGCTGCGGCCTTGGACAGCGATCTGTTCTACAGCTTCAAGCGCTCGAAGCTGGTGGTAGCCGCCGCGGTTCTGGCTCTCGGGATCGTGGGAGCGGCGTTTCTCGCGCCACTGGTAGCGCCCCACAACCCCTACGATCTCGCGACGCTGGATCTCATCAACGCCAACATTCCTCCGGCCTGGGAAAATCAAGGCGACCACCGCTTCCTGCTCGGCACCGACGACCAGGGCCGCGATATCTTCTCCACGATCCTTTACGGCACCCGATCGTCCTTGCTGATCGGCATCAGCTCGGTGCTGCTCGCGACCCTGCTGGGTGTCAGCCTTGGCCTCTGGGCGGGCTACGCGGGCGGGCGCATCGACAGCTTCATCATGCGGCTGGCCGACGTGCAGCTGACCTTTCCGGCGATCCTGACGGCCCTGCTGATCGACGGTGTCGCGCTGGCAATCTTCAGGAACTACCGGCTGGAAGGCGGCAAGTTCTGGATCCTCGTGGTCGCCATCGGCCTCGCCTATTGGGTGCAATACGCGCGGACGGTGCGGGGAGTGACGCTGGTCGAGCGCGACAAGGAATATGTGCAGGCGGCGCGGCTGATCGGGCTGCGGCCGGCCAAGATCATGTTCCAGCACATCCTGCCGAACGTGCTGAGCCCGGTGCTGGTGATCGCGACCATCAACCTGGCGCTTGCGATCATCACGGAGGCGACCCTGTCGTTTCTCGGCGTGGGGCTGCCGCCGACCGAGCCGTCGCTCGGCACCATGATCCAGGTCGGCAACAAGTATCTGTTCTCGGGTTCCTGGTGGATGGTCGCGTTCCCGGGACTGACGCTGGCCCTGCTCGCCCTTGCCGTGAATCTACTGGGTGACTGGTTGCGCGATGCACTCAACCCGAAGCTCAGATAGTATTCGGGGAACAGTACGATGGAGGTTCGCATGCTGACGCGCGTGATGTTCAGGAGTTTGACAACCGCCGCAGCCATCATGCTCGCAACGGCGGCTGCCGACGCGCGGGCGCTGAAATGGGCCCGGACGGCCGACGCCCTGACGCTTGATCCGCATGCCCAGAACGAAGGCCCGACCCACAACCTGATGCACCAGATCTACGAACCGCTGCTCATTCGTGACGCGGCCGGCAAGATCATTCCGACACTCGCCGTCTCGTGGAAGATCACCACTGATCCGAAGGTGTGGGAGTTCAAGCTGCGGCAGGGCGTAAAATTCCACAACGGCAATCCGTTCAACGCAGACGATGTCGTCTTCTCTCTCAAGCGGGCGCAGCAGCCGACCTCCGACATGAAGGGCCTGCTGACCTCGATCGAGGACGTCATCAAGGTCGACGATCACACCGTGCATGTGAAGACGAAGGGCCCCAATCCGCTTCTGCCGAACTCGCTGACCAACCTGTTCATGATGGACAGGGAGTGGTCGGAAGCGAACAACACCATCACCGTGCAGGACTACAAGGGCAAGAAGGACAACTTCGCCGTCCGCAACGCCAACGGCACCGGACCCTACACGGTCGTGTCACGCCAGCAGGACATCGAGACCGTCCTCAAGCGCAACGAGGCCTACTGGGGCAAGGGCCGAGGTGCCGCTGGGCATCTCCGACATCATCTACACGGCGGTGAAGGCCGATCCCACCCGCGTCGCCGCACTGCTCGCGGGCAACGTCGACTTCGTGCAGGACCTGCCCGTGCAGGACATCGAGCGGGTGGAGAAAGCAGCCGGCTTGAAGGTGAACTTCGGGCCTGAGAACAGAACGATCTTCTTTGGCATGGATGTCAGCTCGCCGGAGCTGAAGACGTCCAACATCAAGGGCAAGAACCCCTTCGCCGACAAGCGCGTACGGCAGGCGATCAACATGTCGATCGACCGGGAGGGCATCAAGCGCGCCGTGATGCGCGGCCAATCGGTGCCGGCGGGCGTGATCGCGCCACCATTCGTCAATGGCTACACGAAGGCGCTGGATGCCCTGCCCAAGGTCGACATCGCCAAGGCAAAGGACCTGCTGAAGGATGCCGGTTATCCGGACGGCTTCCAGGTGACGCTGCATTGCCCCAACGACCGCTACATCAATGACGAGGGCATCTGCCAGGCCAGCGCATCGATGCTGGCCAAGATCGGCATCAAGGTGAACCTCGTGGCGCAGCCGCGCGGGCCGCACTTCACGCTGATCCAGAAGACGCCGCCGGAGACGGAGTTCTACATGGTGGGCTGGGGCGTGCCGACCTACGACTTCGCAGTACATCTTCTCGTTCCTCTACCACACGCGCGGCGGCAGCGAGGGAAGCTGGAATGCAACCCGCTATTCGAATGCCGACATGGATGCAGCCATCAAGAGCCTCTCCTCCGAGATCGATATCGCCAAGCGCAACACCACGATCGCGCGCATCTGGAGTGTCGTTCACGGCGAGACGATCTACATCCCGCTACATCACCAGATGCTGGCCTACGGCATGAAGAAGGATCTCGACATCCCGGTGTCGCCTGAGAACACCGTGTTCATGAAGTTCGTGAAGTAGGCGGATGGCCGAGCCTGTCCTCGCCGTCAGGGACCTCAAGGTCGGCTTCCCGACCCGGCGAGGAACGCTCATCGCCGTCGATGGGGTTTCCTTCGACCTGGCGGCCGGCGAGGTGCTGGGCGTGGTCGGCGAATCCGGTGCGGGCAAGTCCCTCACCGGTGCAGCCGTGATCGGCCTGATCGAACCCCCGGGGCGTATCTTGTCCGGGGAGGTGAGGCTCGGCGGACAACGGATCGACCAGTTCGGTGCGAAGGGGATGCGAGCCATCCGCGGGCGGCGGATCGGCATGGTTTTCCAGGACCCGCTGACCAGCCTCAATCCGCTCTACCGCATCGGCGACCAGATCGTGGAGACGATCCGCGCGCACAAGGACGTCTCCGAGCACGATGCGCGCGAGCAGGCGATCGCGCTGCTGCAGGAGGCGGGCATCCAGGGCGCGCGCGAGCGCATCGACAGCTATCCGCACGAGTTCTCGGGCGGCATGCGCCAGCGCGTGGTGCTGGCGCTTGCGTTGTGTGCCGAGCCGGACCTGCTGATCGCCGACGAGCCGACGACGGCGCTCGACGTTTCCATCCAGGCGCAAATCATCGCGCTGCTGAAGCGGCTGTGCCATGAGCGCGGGACGGCCGTGATGCTGATCACCCACGACATGGGCGTGATCGCGGAGATGGCGGATCGGGTGGCGGTGATGTACGCGGGGCGCATTGCCGAGATCGGCCCGGTCCGTGACGTGGTGCAGCGGCCGCGCCACCCATACACGAAGGGCCTGATGGGCGCGATTCCGACCGCAGGGCAGCGCAGCAGCCGGCTGGTGCAGATCCCCGGCTCGATGCCGCGCCTGAACGCGACTCCGGCGGGCTGTGCCTTCCATCCCCGCTGCAGCGACGCCTTCGACCGCTGCCGAAGGGAACGACCCGAGCGGATGCCGGCAGGCTCCTCGGAGGCTGCGTGCTGGTTGTATGCGGCGGATGCAACGGCGGGAGCCGCGATATGACGTGCGCGCCGCTGGTGGAGGCCCGCGATCTCACGCGCGTGTTCGATGTCTCCAAGCCGTGGCTCAATCGCGTGATCGAGGGCGAGGAGCGCACGCTTGCTCAAGGCCGTGACCGGAGGTGTCATTCAGCATCGGCCGCAGCGAGACGCTGGCGCTGGTCGGCGAATCCGGCTCGGGCAAGTCGACGGTGGCGCGGATGGTGGTGGGGCTGCTGCAGCCGACGTCCGGCAGCGTCGCCATCGACAATATCGACATGTGGGCGCCGGTGCGCGAGCGCGAGCGCCAGAAGCTCCGCCGGCGCCTGCAGATGATCTTCCAGGACCCGTTCGCCAGCCTCAACCCGCGCTGGCGGGTGAAGCGCATTGTTGCCGATCCGATCAAGGCGTTCGGCCTGGCGAAGGACGATGCGGAAATCGAGCATCGGGTAGGCGAGCTGCTGCGCCTGGTGGGCCTCGACCCGAGTGATGGCGACAAATATCCGCACGAGTTCTCCGGCGGCCAGCGCCAGCGCATCTGCATCGCGCGCGCGCTGTCGTCGAACCCCGAGTTCATCGTGTGCGACGAGCCAACGAGCGCGCTCGACGTCTCGGTGCAGGCGCAGATCCTGAATTTGATGCGGGACCTTCAGGACCAGTTCCGGCTGTCCTATCTGTTCATCAGCCACAACCTGGCGGTGGTCAGGCACATGGCGGCGCGCATCGGCGTCATGTATCTCGGCCGAATCGTCGAACTTGCGCCGGCCGACGAGTTGTTCGAGAGCCCGCGCCATCCCTACACGCGCATGCTGATCGACGCGCTGCCGGACCTCGCCATGACGGGCAAGCCGCGCAAGCCGATCCAGGGCGAGATCCCCAATCCGATTTCGCCGCCGCCTGGGTGCGCATTCCACCCGCGCTGCCCGCACGCGTTCGATCCATGCCGCGCGACCCTGCCGGCGCTCGTTGCCCATGATCATCGATCGGCGGCGTGCCATGCGGTGGAGGCGGGACGAATCTGACAACCGGAGGAAAGAAAAATGATCCAGCGCTTTGCGGGAACCGTGCCGACGCGCAGCCGCGCGGTGGCGCATGACGGGCTCGTCTACACGGTAGCGACCGCGCCGCAGAAATTGCCTTCGCTTTACGAGCAGACGCGTCAGACGCTCGCTGCCATCGACAAGAACCTGGCCGATGCGGGAACCCACAAGTCGCGCATCCTGCGGGCCACCGTCTACATCACCGACATGGCGAAGAAGACGGAGATGAACCGCGCGTGGGATGAATGGGTCGACATGGAGAACGTGCCACAGCGCGCCTGCATCGGCGTCGCGCTGGAGGGCGATGACCTCGTCGAGATCCTGGTGATCGCGGCCCAGTAAGGTGCCGTGCTGCTCTGTCAGGCCGCCTTGCCGCAGCCTGCGTGAGCTTTGAGAACGCGCTTCGTCGAGGCCGGGTTCTTCGCCAGCATCGGCGCGGGCCGGACAGGACGGCGGACAAGCTCACCGCCGCAATTGGGGCACCGGCCGCCGGGCAGACGGTTGGCGGCGCAGTCCGTGCAGAACGTGCATTCGAAGGTGCAGATCAGCGCGTCGGCGGCCTCGGGCGGCAGGTTCTTGTCGCAGCACTCGCAGTTGGGTCTGAGTTCCAGCATGCGTTCCTCCATCGTTGGCCCGCAGCATGACAGACCACGACATCGGAGGCTATTCTCCGCCCAGGCGAGATTGGAGGAAACCGATGGAGTTCAGCGAGCTTGTGAACCGCTTCGCGGCAGCGGCCGCCTCCGGCAATGGCGACGCGCTGGCGGACCTGTTCACGCCGGATGGTACCTACGACGACTATTTCTTCGGACCCAGCACCGGGCGCGAGGCGATCAAGGCGATGCTGGCGCACTTCTCCGACGGCGGGCAGAATTTCCGCTGGGAGTTCTTCGACGCTGCCATTTCCAGCAACACAGGATACGCGAGCTACCGCTTCAGCTTCGATTCCAAGCGTGCGGAGGCCAAGGGCGCGCGCGTGGTGTTCGACGGTATCGGCCGTTTCGACATGGAAGGCGACCGCATCCGCCGCTACTCGGAAGTCTTCGACCGGGGGATGGCACTGGCGCAGCAGGAGTTCGAGCCCGAACGCCTGCGCAAGATCGGCCTCAAGTATGCCGGTGCGCTGAAATCGCGACCGGAATGGAAGGGCCACGTCTAGTCCGTCCACAACCTGGGGATAGCGGGGACAGAAGCCGCATCTGGCGCTGGCATGCAGCGAATCTCTCTAGGAGGGAGGCTTGTCTGTGCGCGTGTTCGTCGGGGGTTGCGGATGTCGCTCACGATCTTTGGAAAAGCCGCGGATGTGCCGCGAAATGCGAGCCTGGTTGCGTTGTCGGCCGCGCTGCTGCTCAGCGCGTGCGGCGAGCCGGTGCTGATGTCGAACCTTACGCCGCCGCTCGCGCAGGAGAAGAATAAGGGTGACGGCGGGGACCTCTCGCGGCTCGCCGCGGCCGCAAAGGCCGATCCCGGCGACACGGCGGCCGCCCTCGCCTACGCCAAGGCGCTGCGCAACAAGGGCGCCAGGAGCCAGGCCCTCGCCGCCCTCGATGAAGCCGCCAAGGCGAAGCCGGACGACCGCAGGTTGACCCTGCAGCGCGGCCTGTTGGCGCTGGAAATCGGCGACCCGGCACGGGCCGAGCCGCTGCTGCGGGCGGCGCAAGACGCCAAAGCGCCCGACTGGCGCCTGCACTCAGCGCTCGGCAGTGCGCTCGCAAGCCGCGGGAAGCATCGGGAGGCGCAGGAGCAGTTCACGAAGGCCCTGGCGCTGGCGCCCAACCACCCGAGCGTGCTCAACAACCTCGCGCTCGCCTACGCGCTCGACGGCAAGGCGGAAGACGCCGAGAAGGTGCTGCGCAAGGCCGTGCCGGCGGGTAGAAGCACACCCAACGCCGAGAAGCTGCAGCAGAACCTGGCGCTCGTGCTGGCGCTCGGCGGCAAGTACTCGGAATCCCGCACGACGGCGGAGGCGGCGCTGCCGGCTGCGAAGGCGGGAGAGAACATCGCCTATGTCCAGAAGATGGCGCAGGCCCGCAACGCAGGCTGGGCGGCCAAGACGGAACCGGCAGACGCGCGCTAGGCCGCGGCGCCGGGACGGACGCGGCAGAAAGGCGGACACGGAGGCCCGTGCCCGCCTTTTCTTTTATGCCGAACGCGTCACCGCGATAATGATTGATGATGTGGAGATGCGGCACTTGCGTGCCCAAAGGCGGAGCGCCCCACAGCGGTGCCCGCGTCACTTCTTTGGGGCCGGCGCCTTCTTGGTAGAGTCGGCCGCGCCTCCGCCATCGCCGTCGCTCTTGCCGCCCGCGCCGACGTAGCCCGACCACATCACGCTGCGCCGCTCGCCCGCGCGCGGATCCTCCTCCTGCGGCTCGCTGCAGATCGCGCGCGTTGTCGACCATGATGGCGAGGTTGCGCTGGGTGGCGCAGCCGAAGTTGGGATAGGGAATGCGCTCCTCGTTGCGGCCGACGTTCTCGCCCCACTTGTCGCACTCCGGCGGCACGGCCACCGGACGGCGATAGGCGAGGCGGATGGCGGCACGTCCGTGCCGCTTCGGGCGCACGCCGCGATGGACGCGGTAGTCGATGCCGGCTTCCGCGACCTTGCGCTGGATACCCTTCAGCGAATGCGCAATCGACGCCGGATCGCGCGGGCCGCCCGGTACAGCGATGGTCAGCCGCCCGTTGGCCTCGCGCTTGTAGCGGTAGAGGAAGCGGAAGACGTCGACCTGCTGGTTCGGGCTCAGACCCTCGGCGCCGTCGGGCACCTCGACGTCGAGCGACCTCCGTGCTCGCCGAGAACGCGATCGGGTGGCGCAGCTCGGGATTGCCGAGGCCGACCGCCAGCGCATCTTCCGCGCGCGGGTTCTGCTCGCATGCCGCCAGCAAGGCGGCACCGGCGACCATCGCGGTGCCGAGGGCAAGCCGTGAAAGGACCGCGCCTGCGGAGCGAGACGTGTAACCGCTCGTGCGCTCATCGCTTCAGCCCCCGTCCGGATAGTCGAGATGAACCCGAAATCGCCTTCGTAGCGCCCGTGCGGCCGATAGCCCGGCGGGCCGTAGATGCGGTTGATGTGGCCGAGGAAGCAGCTCGCGCAGCGTGCTCGAGGGCGCATAGCCGCCGTCGGGCCGGGCGAATTCGCTCTTGCGGCGCGTGCGTGGCGAGGTAGGGCGTGACGAGGATGACAAGCTCGCTCTCGCGCGCGCTGGTAGTCGTTGCTGCGAAAGAGCGCGCCGAGGATCGGCACGTCCTTGACGCCCGGCACGCCCTCGACGTTCTGACGCGTCTCGTCCGACAGCAGGCCCGCCATGGCGAGCGTGCCGCCGCTCGGCAGCTCCAGCGTCGTCTCGGCGCGGCGCACCTTCAGGGCGGGTATGCTGAGGTCGTTGACGGTGACGGCACCGTCGGAAGACAGCTCGCTCACGTCGGCGGCGATGCGCAGGCTGATGCGGCCCTCGGTCATGACGACGGGCTTGAACTCCACCTGGACGCCGAAGGTCTCCCACTGGATCGTCACCTGCCGTTCCCGCCGTTCCCCGAGATCATCGGGATCGGGAAACTTGCCGCCGGCGTGGAACTTCGCCGTCTCGCCGGAGATCGCCGTCAGGTTGGGCTCGGCCAGCGTGCGGATCAGGCCGGCGCGCTCCAGCGCCTGGACGAGCGCCGTGACGGAGTTGCCGCCGGCCTGCCAGGTGGTCTGCAGCGCGTCGCCGGCAGCGACGAGCGGCAGCGCCTTGGGCGCGATCGCGATCGCCGGCGGCACGATTGCAGCCCGTCACGGGGAAGGCGTTCTGCATGACCTTGGTGAAGGTGATGTTGCCGGAGTTCAGCAACGCGCCCGGCACGTTGACGCCGAGCCGGCGGATGGCGTCGCGCTGCATCTCCGCCACCTGCACCTTGAGCAGCACCTGCTCCTTGGCGCCGACGGCGAGCATGTTGACGACGCTGTCCTTCTTCTTGGTGTAGCGGCTGGCGATCTCGCCGCGCGGTTGGCGTCGATCGGATTGAGGACGCTGCCCGTGCAGCACGACGTTGTCGCCCACCGCCTCGACCTTGATGCGCGCGCCCGGCAGCAGGCGGTTCAGCGCGTCGGTGAGCGGGGTGAGATCGCGCGCGACCGAAATCTCCAGGAACATGAGCCGCTGCCCGTCCGCGCCCATGAAGAAGGCGTTGGCGTCGCCGACATCCTTGGCCAGCAGGTAGACCTGGCGCGAGGACTGCACGACCGCGTCGACGACCTCGGGGTTGGAGACGAGCACGTTCTGCAGATCGACGGGCAGCTCGATCAGCATCGACTTGTCGAGGCCGATCGTGATCTTGCGCGCGATGGGAAAGCGCGTGCCCGGCGGAAGGACCATGTGCGAGCGGTGGTCCTGGTTCGACCGGCGCACTGACGTCGCGGCGAGCGCTCTGCGCAGTCACATCGGGCGCCGCAACGCCCATGACGACACGCAAGCACTATCGCGGCCGTCAGCGAACAGCCGCCGGCGATGCCGTTCGACATGCCACATGCCTACTGACCTCGTGATTGCCGCCAACCCGGCACGACAGGCCGGACGCGTGACCGCCCCCAAAACGCACGCACGACGCGACAGGAGGCGCAGTCTTGCGGCAAGCGGAGAGCGAATCGCCAAATGCCGCGGCCGCATCGGCCAGCGCTTATCCCCACGCTGTCAACAGGTTGTCGGCAGCTTTTGCTTCAGGCGGCGCGGCTCGGGCAAACAAGGCGCGGCGGCGCTGAAAGTGCACGCGCAGCCCCGTTTTCGCGGGGTTCATCGGTACGAGGCCGCGCGGTGCGCGACCGATAAGTGTGCGCAGTTGCCCGCTCGGGCGCGCCACGCAGGCCGCGCCTGAGGGGCTTGTCGCTCAGCCCGCGACGCGCAACGCGGGCGATTTCCCGGCCGATTGATTCGAAAGCCTGGATCAGCGACGTGCCGTTGGCTGGCAACGTAGGTCTCGTTCGGCGCCCGATGCGCAGTTGGCCAGCAGCGCCGTCGTCGTGGGGTTGTTCTCCAGCCGGAAGGCGATGGTGAAGACCTTGATGCCCGCGGCCTTGGCGTTGGTGCACGCCGTCAGCGTCTTGGCGTTCATCTGGCTGATCAGCGCGGACGTCGTGTAGGTCGTGCCGAGCCGGCCCTTCGATCGGCGTAGCCGAACGCGTGATAGCGTCGACTTGTTGTGGTTCGACCGCGACTGGTGCCAGTTCTCGCCGTCGGTCATGACGATCAGGAACTTGTCGTTCTCCGGGTCGTCGTAGGCCTTGCCTTCGGTGAAGGGCGGCTCCGGCGACAGCACGCGCCAGCCCCACATCACGCCTTCCATGATGTTGGTGCCGCCCTTGGCCTGCATGCTCTTGATCAGGGAGATGACAGCACCCTTGTCGTTGGTCAGCGGCAGGATCGGCGTAGCTGTCGCACAGGTAGTTGGGCCCGCCGGCGCCCGCCGCAGGCGTGGCTCCCGGATACTTGCACACGCGCGCCTGCGCCTCCTGCGGCGTCAGCACCGGCGGCTCCGACCAGGACGTGCAGCTGCCCTTCTTGTTGTAGTTGCAGGCAGGTCGGCGGCGGCGCAGGGCAGGTGCCGCCGTAGTCGGGCAGGTAGTTGTTGCCGTAGGAATTGCCGGCATCGTTGGCGCCGTCCGGCTCGTCCGGGTTGAACATCGGCACGAACAGGGTTTCCGGCGTGCTGGTGGTCGGCAAGCTGTCCGTCACATCGTGCGGCGCCGGCCGCGCCTCCACGCAGCCACCCCAGCCGACACCCATGGCGTTGAACAGCTCGAAGCGCGTCTTGGGCTCGACGAAATTCTCCGAAGTGGACCGGCGAGAGCGCCGCCGGTGTCCATCCAGGCGGCGTTGATGTTGTAGGCACCGACGTTGACCGAGGCCGCGAACGGCACGACGGCGACCTTCACCTTGTCGGTGCCCTCGAAGCCGGTGAACACGACGTTGACGAGGTTCTCGCGCCGCCGTGCGCAGGTCGGCGATGTAGGTGCCGGCCATGGAGCCCGAGTTGTCGAGCACCAGCGCGACCTCGACGGTGCCGCGCCCGCGCCGCACCGTCGAACCGGCCTTGAACGCGATGTCGTGGATGCCGACCGCCTTGAGCAGGCTGGTCAGCATGCTTGCCCGTGGCCTTGGCCGTCACCTCGCCGTTGACCGCGTCGAGCGATGTGCTGGTGAGCTCGCCGACGTCGGGGTGCTTGGCGATGTTGGCGTTGAAATAGGCGGCCGCCTTCGGCCGGCCCGGACGTGTCCTGATCGGGCAGTCCGAGCCTGTGCGAGGCGGCGAGCGCCGCAGAGTCGACCGCGTTCTGCACCCGCACCAGCTCGGCTTCCGTGCGCCCATAGTCGACGGCGACGGCCAGCCATCAGAAAGATGGCAGAGAACGTGATGGCGAAGACCACGGCGACCACGCCGCCTTCATCATCGGCAAAGGAGCGCGCGTCCTGGCCGAAGCTGCGCCGAGTGGCGGCAGCGCCAAGGAATGCGCGCAAGCGCGCCCGCAGAACCTGCATGACTCCCCCCGAACGGAAAGGCCGGTCATGACAGACTACGCAAGACCCTCTCACGGTCGCTGAAAGGGGGCGGGCCAATTTGCTTAAACTTGCAATCGAACTTGAGCCGAATTGCCCGATCCGCCGGCCCGGACGCCTTGCAAGAGGCCTTGCCGCCCGCTGCGCCAGCCTGCATGGTCCGGCGCCGGTTAACCATCCAGCGGGCCTGCAGACATGGATGCCACGCAATCCGCGCCGCCGCCCTACTGGCGCCAGCAGATCGAGAAAGCTCTGCTGGCGCCGATCCAGGCGTTCCGCTTGTCGTACCTGCCGTTGCTGATGGTGTATTTCGCCTACGGCGCGATGGGCCTCGTCGGTGTCGCCCAGACCTTCTGGGTCAGGCAGACGCTGACCTGGACGCCCGCCGAACTCGCCGCGCTGTCGTTCTGGTTCACCTTGCCGTGGACCATCAAGATGGTGTTCGGCGAGCTGGTCGACACCGTGCCGTTCTTTCGGCTCCCAGCGGCGCTCCTACGTGTTTCTCGGTGCCGGCCTGATCGCTTGCGCCTTCATCCTGCTGTCGGGAAGCGCCGGCGGCTGGATCACCGTCCTGCCCCCGATCAGATCTTCGTCATCGCCGGCGTGCATGAGCGTCATCGGGCTCCGTCGCTGCAGGACGTGGTGGCCGACGCCATGAGCACGGAGGTGGTCGCGCGAACCAACCCCGACGGCAGCCCGCGGCTCAAAGCAGGAGATCGACCACGACCTCGGCATGGTGCAGGTGCTGGGGCGGCTGTCGCTGTCGTTCGGGCTGTTCGCGGTGGCCGTTCGTGTGCGGGCGTGCTCGCGCAGTATCTGTCCTACAGCACGGTGTTCCTGCATCGGCCTGATCGTGCCCGCCATCTCCGTGACCGGTGCCCTCCTCGTGCGGCTGGAGACCAGCGAGCGCCGGCCGATCGACTGGCGCATCCTGGGCGGCGGCATCGCCTTCGGCGCCGTCGTGGTCGTCCTGGCCCTGAGCGGCGTCCCCTTCAGCCAGGAGATCATCTTCGTCGTTTCGATGACCGTCGTCATCTGGATGCTCTCGCGCGTGACGCATGGAGATCGATCACGGCCACCCGCATGCGCATCGTCTATGCCGCCATCATCATCTTCGCCTTCCGCGCCGTGCCCGGGCGTCGGCGAGGGCTACTCGTGGTTCGCAGATCGACGTGCTCGGCTTCGACGAGGCCTTCTTCGGCGTGCTCGGGTCGATCGGCGCCGCCGTTGGCATCATCGCCGCCTGGCTGCTGTCCGACATGATCACCCGCAGGCCGGTGGCGCAGGTGCTGCTGTGGATCACGATCCTCAGCACGGTCCTGGCGCCTGCCGCTGCTGCTGCTCGTGTTCCAGTGGTACGAGGTCACCGAGCGGCTGTTCGGCATCGGCGCGCACCACATCGCCCTGTTCGAGACGGTCGCGACGTCGCCGTTCGCGCAGCTCAGCATGGTGCCGCTGCTCACCCTGGTGGCCATCTACGCACCCGCCGGGCATCGCGCCACCTGGTTTGCCCTGATGGCTTCGCTGATGAACCTCGCGCTCTCGGCATCGGCGCCTGCTGACCAAGTATCTCAACATGATCTTCGACGTCAGCCGCGATTCCTTCAGCAATCTGCCCGCACTTGTGGTCACCGCCATGGTGGTGGGCTTTGTGGTCCCGGTGATCGTCATCGCGCTGTTCGGGCGCCGTATCCGGTAAGCCACGCCTGTCGCGCCCCCGCCACAGGCAGGCCAGACATGCGAGGATGCCGTGCGTTGCCTTGACGCCGCCCAACTGTCCCCTTAACCCCGGAGATGCGGCGACGGGAGCGCGAGCTTGGCGCGTTATAGGGGTGCTGCCGCAGTTGCGGGTCGACACGGGGACGGTTCTCCCCGGCAGGTGCGGTGTACCGGGGGAGGTAGCGCCAGTGTCTTCGCCTAGCGTTTCCGACATTTCGTTCGAGCAGCAATCTGCACCGCAGACGGTGACCCTCGGCTGGACCCTGCGCCGCGCCGCGCTTGGGCTCCTTATTCTTTTGGGTACCGTGGCGTTGGGCGTCTGGCTGATGCACGCCAGCATCGAGCCGGATGGCGCGAAGGCCGGGCCCGCCTCCCACAGCGAATACGCCGTTCCCGCAGAACTGAGGGCGCAAAGCCCGCAAATCCCGTCCCGGCCTGTTGATCGCGGCCCCGGCTGGACTTTGCCTGCGTGCGCGGATCGACTATCAGATCGCCCAGATCGGCTGCCAGAACGGCCGCCCCCGGCAAGGCATGTACGCTTGCCCGGCCCGAAGGAGATCGCGCGCTCCGATGAAGCTGGTCATGCTCGCCCGCAACCCGAACCTCTATTCGCACAAGCGGATCGTGGAGGCGGCCCGCGCGCGCAAGCACGAGATCGACGTCATCAATACCCTGCACGTGCACATGAACATCACGTCGAGCCGCCCGACGCTGATGCATGGCGGCCGCGTGCTGCCGCTCTACGACGCCGTGATCCCGCGCATCGGCGCGTCCATCACGCACTACGGCCTTGCCGTGCTGCGCCAGTTCGAGGTGCAGGGCGTGTTCCCGCTGAACGAGAGCGTCGCCATCGGCCGCTCGCGCGACAAGCTGCGCGCGCTGCAACTGCTGGCACGCGACGGCATCGGCCTGCCGGTGACCGCCTTCGCGCACGGGCCGCACCGCGCCGAGGACGTCATCAAGGAGGTCGGCGGCACGCCCTGCGTCATCAAGCTGCTCGAAGGCACGCAGGGCATGGGCGTGATCCTCGCCGAGACGACGGCGTCCGCCAAGTCGATCATCGAGGCCTTCAGCACGGCCAACATCAACATCCTCGTGCAGGAGTACATCAAGGAGGCCGGCGGCACCGACATCCGCGCCCTCGTCGTCGACGGCGAGGTGGTGGCGAGCATGAAGCGCCTCGGCAAGATCGGCGACTTCCGCGCCAACCTGCATCGCGGCGGCAAGGCGGAACCGGTCGCCATCACGGAGGAGGAGCGCCGCACGGCGATCCGCTCCGCCGAGGTGCTCGGCCTCAACGTCGCCGGCGTCGACATGCTGCGCTCCAACCGCGGCCCTGTCGTCGTCGAGGTCAACGCCTCGCCCGGCATCGAGGGCATGGAGAAGGCGAGCGGCGCCGACGTCGCGGGCAGCATCATCCAATTTCTGGAGAAACGAGCGCGACGCGGGGAAACCAAGACGCGCGGCGTCGGCTAGAACGGGCGGGACAAACCCATGAGCGGCATCCTCATCGCACCTTCCATCCTCTCGGCCGACTTCGCCAGGCTCGGCGAGGAAGTCCGCGCCATCGACGCGGCCGGCTGCGACTGGGTGCACGTCGACGTGATGGATGGCCATTTCGTGCCCAACATCACGATCGGGCCAGCCGTGGTGAAAGCCATCCGCCCGCACACCAGGAAGACGCTGGACGTCCACCTGATGATCGCCCCGGCCGACCCCTACATCGAGGCCTTCGCCGAGGCCGGCTCCGACATCATCACCGTGCACGCCGAGGCCGGGCCGCACCTCGACCGCTCGCTGCAGCTCATCCGCTCGCTCGGCAAGAAGGCCGGCGTCTCCATCACACCGCAAACGCACGAGAGCGCCATCGCCTACGTACTCGACCGCCTCGACCTGATCCTGGTGATGACCGTCAATCCCGGCTTCGGCGGCCAGGCCTTCATTTCCGCCATGACCGAGAAGATCCGGCGCGTGCGCGCCATGATCGGATCGCGCGCCGATCCACCTCCAGGTCGACGGCGGCGTCACGCCCGAGACGGCAGGCGCCTGCGCAAGCGCAGGCGCCAACGTGCTGGTGGCCGGCTCGGCCGTGTTCAAGGGCGGCAAATACAAAGAGAACATCGCCGCCATCCGCGCCGCCGCGAAGCCCTGAGCCGCTGCGCGTCCGAGCAGCGCAACGCAACCGTATGACTGTCGCGCCATGACGCTCGCCCTTTGCCGCGATTGCTGCGAAGCCCACCAGGCGCCCGAGGGCGTCTGCGCAAACTGCGGCGGCTCGCGCACCATCGCCCACGCCGAGCTGCTCGACCTCGGCATCGCCCACATCGATTGCGATGCGTTCTACGCGTCCGTCGAGAAACGCGACCGGCCCGAGCTGGCGAATGAGCCGCTGATCATCGGCCACTCCGGCGGCCGCGGTGTCGTGGTGACCGCCTGCTATGTCGCGCGCAAGTTCGGCCCGCACTCGGCCATGCCGATGTTCCAGGCGCTCGAGTTGTGCCCGCACGCCACCGTGCTTCCGCCCGACATGGCCAAGTACAAGCGCGTCAGCGAGCAGATCCGCACCATCTTCGGCGCCGCCACGTCCATGGTCGAGCCGCTGTCGCTGGATGAGGCCTACCTCGACCTGACCGACGACTACCGCACGGAAGCCCCGCCTGCCGCCGAGGCGCTGGCGATGATTGCCGCCCGCATCGAGCGCGAGGTCGGCATCACCGTTTCCATCGGGCTGTCCTGCAACAAGTTCCTCGCCAAGCTCGCCTCCGACCTGCAGAAGCCGCGCGGCTTCTCCGTCATCGGCCGCGTCGAGGCGGCGAGCGTGCTGGTGCCGCTGTCGGTGCGCAAGATCCATGGCGTCGGCGCGGTCACTGCCCGGCGCATGGAGGAGAGCGGCCTCAACACCATTGGCGATCTGCAGGCGCTGTCCGAGCGCGAGCTGACCGCGCGCTTCGGCAAGTTCGGCCAGCGTCTGGCGCAGTTCGCGCACGGGGAGGACGACCGCCGCGTCACGCCCTGGCGCCCGACCAAGAGCATCTCGGCGGAGACCACGTTCCGCCACGACACCGGCTCGCCCGAGAAGCTGCGCGAGGTCGCGGGACCGCTGTGCGAGCGCGTCGCCGCGCAGCTCACCCGCAAGGGGCTTGCGGGGCGCAGCGTCGTCCTGAAACTCAAGACATCGGATTTCCGCCTTCTCACGCGCACCCGCAGCTTCACGCATCCGACGCAGCGGGCGAACCTCATCTTCGAGAGCATCGCCGCCCTGATCGACCGGGAAGCCGACGGCCGCACCTTCCGCCTCATCGGCGTCGGCGTGGGCGAACTCGGCGAGGCAACCGAGGCCGATCCGACGGACCTCTTCAGCTTCGGAGAATCGGACCAGAACGCAAACTCATAGCTGCGTTCCCGGAAGCCGAGGCTCCGGCCGAGGCTGTCCGGGACCTTTACCTGTCGCATCGGACCCGATCCTACCATCGCACCGGCAATGGGGGATAAGGACCCCGGCTCTCTGCGCGATGCGCTCCGGCCGGGGACGCAGAGCGGTGAGGGTGCTGCCGGATGCCACGCGCGATTGATCTTCGCGATCCGCTGTCCAATAGTGCCGCCCTCATCCCGGAGGAAACGCGATGGACCTGAAGCTCGAAGGCAAGACCGCGCTCGTCACCGGCGCCAGCATCGGCATCGGCCGCGGCATCGCGCTTGCCCTTGCGCGCGAGGGCGTGCGCCTTGCGATCATGGCGCGCCGCCGTGAGCTGCTCGAAGAAGTCGCCGCCGAGATCACCGCCGCACGCGGCACGCAACCCGTCCTCATCGTCGAGGACCTGATGCAGGAGGGCGCACCCGAGCGCATCGCCAAGGCCGCCCTCGACGGTCTCGGCGCCGTGGACATCCTCATCAACAACGCCGGCGGCAGCCGCCCCTTCAAGCTCGACGCCACCGAGGAACAATGGCACGAGGCGATGACGCTGAACTTCACGCGCCAGCGCCAGCTCACGCATCGCCTGCTCGATCAGATGATGGCGCGCAAGTGGGGCCGCATCCTCAACATCACCGGCAAGTCGGAACCCGATGGCGTCAATGGCGCGTTTTGCGCCAAGGCCGCAATCCACTCCTGGGCGAAGGGCCTTTCGCGCGACGTCGGCAAGCACGGCATCACCGTCAACTGCCTGCCGCCGGGCCGCATCAATTCCGAGCAGATCCGCCGCAACTACACGCCCGAGTACCGGCAATGGCAGGCCGACAACGAAATTCCCGTCGGCCGCTACGGCGAGCCGGAGGACATCGCCAACCTCGTCTGCTACCTCGCCTCCCCGCTCGCGGGATACATCTCCGGCACGGTCATTCCCGTCGACGGCGGTTTGCGGCGCTACCAGTTCTGAGGTCCGACAGGTCTGCCTCGACCTGCAGATTCTGCAGCCGGTTCTCGACCCGCCGGCACGCGCGCGCCCACTCCTGCCGGCTCATGTGCGTTGCCGCGTCCCACATGTTGAGGCAGCTCCGCAGCGTTTCGTTCATGGGGTTCTTGCCGGTGCGGCCCGTGCTGGTCGACAGCTCGGATGACCCGGCCCCGCCGGGCGTTGGCCGCTTGCCCGCGGACGGAGGCGTCGCCTGATCGGACGGGCGCGGATCGGTCGCGCTCTTGGGCTGCGCCGGCGCAACAGCGGGCGGTGCCGTCGTCTGCCCCGGCGGCATGCTGGTCGCGGGAGGCTTGGTCTCAAGGTTCCGCTGGGAAGGTGTAGCCGGCAATGGAGAGGACGACGGTGGTGGCGCGGCGGTGCTCGGCGCCGACGCTGCGGGGGCGCCGCCGGCAGGTCCCCCGCTGGAGGGCGAGGAACTTGTCTGCGCCAGCGCAGTGCCGGCAAACGCAAGCGCCAGGGCGGGAGTGAGAAGCATGCGCATGATCTACAGCCTTGTGTCTGCGACTTCTTTCCGTGCTGTCATATGGGCAACGCCCCCGCACGCGGCAATGTTCCGAATGATCGACGCCGCCGCGCGCCTCTGATAATTGATGCGCGGGAAACCGGCGTTCCGGAGGCGGAAGACGACATGAAGGCGATGCTGAGCAAGCAGGTCGGCGGACCTGAGACGCTGGTGCTGGAGGATCTGCCCGATCCGGTGCCCAAGGCCGGCGAAGTGCTGATCGCCGTCAAGGCCTGCGGCGTAAACTATCCCGACCTTCTCATCATCGAGGACCGCTACCAGTTCAAGCCGCCGCGCCCGTTCGCTCCGGGCGGCGAGGTTGCCGGCATCGTCGAAGCCGTGGGCGACGGCGTGAAGAGCATCAAGCCGGGCGACCGCGTCATCGGTTCCGTCATCGCCGGCGGCATGGCCGAGAAGCTCACCGTGGAAGCCGAGCGCTGCATCCCCATGCCGGACGCGATGCCGTTCGACGAGGCGAGCGCCCTGATCCTCACCTACGCCACCTCCATCCACGCCTTGAAGGACCGCGCCAAGATCAAGAAAGGCGAGACGCTGCTCGTGCTCGGCGCCGCCGGCGGCGTCGGACTTTCCGCTGTCGAGCTCGGCAAAGCCTACGGCGCGCGCGTCATCGCCGCCGTCTCCTCGGAGGACAAGCTTGCCTTCGTCAAGAAACACGGCGCCGACGATGGCGTCGTCTATCCGACCGGTCCCTTCGACAAGGCCGGCGCGAAGGCGCTGTCCGATCTCTTCAAGCAGGCCTGCGGCGAGAAGGGCGCCGACGTCATCTACGATCCCGTCGGCGGCGACTACTCGGAGGCCGCCCTGCGCTCGATCGCCTGGGAAGGCCGCTTCCTGGTCGTCGGCTTCCCGGCCGGTATCGCGAAACTGCCGCTCAACCTCACGCTGCTCAAATCCTGTGACGTCGTCGGCGTGTTCTGGGGCGCCTTCGCGCGGCGCGATCCCGAAGGCCAACGGCGCCAACATCGCCGAGCTGATGCAGCTCTACGCCAAGGGCGCCATCAAGCCGCTGGTCTCCGAGCGCTATCCGCTCGCACGCGCCGGGGAGGCGATCTCCCGCCTCGCCTCGCGCAAGGCGATGGGCAAAATCGTCGTGACGATGGACTGAGCGCCCATGTCGACCGTGACGCGATGGTGGTGGATCCGGCACGCGCCGGTCCCGGACGGTGGCCGCATCTACGGCCAGAGCGATGTCGATTGCGACTGCGGCGACGCTGAAATTTCTCGCATCCTGGCGCGCGAGCTGCCCCGCGAAGCGGTGTGGGTCACGAGCAACCTGGTGCGCACGACCCAGACCGCCGCCGCCATCCTCGCCGCCGCCGAAGGCGATCGCTTCGCCGGCGTCAAACCCTTCGCGGAACCGGCCTTCGCCGAGCAGCACCTCGGCGAATGGCAGGGCCAGGAGCGCAAGGCCTTCTACGCCGCGCGCAAGGTCGGCACGCACACGCTGTGGTTCGCGCCGGCCAGCGAGCGTCCGCAGGGCGGCGAGAGCTTCGAGGACCTGATGCAGCGCGTCGTTCCCACGATCGAGCGCCTCAACAACGAGCACCAGGGCCGCGACATCGTCGCCGTCACGCATGGCGGCACCATCCGCGCCGCGATCGGCTTCGCCCTCGGCCTGACGCCGCAGGCGGCGCTTGCGTTCTCCGTCGAGAACTGCTCGCTGACGCGCATCGATCATCTGACGGCGGGCGGCGGCGACGGCCTGTGGCGCATCGTGGCCGTGAACCACCGCCCCTGGTCCCGCACGCCGGCCGCAGACCACCTCGCGCAAACCCCGATCGCCATCGACAAGGCGTAGCCTGCTCCCTCTCCCCGCTTCCGCGGGCGAGCGGGCTCGGGGCCTGCCCTCGGACTTGTTCCGAGCGGCTGACGGGGCAGGAATGACGAGCACACCCATCCATTCTACGGCCACTTCCCGCACGCGGGGATAAGCCTCGCGTCCCCCAAACACCGAAACCCCCGCAGGCCGGAGCCTCGAGGCGTTGGGTAGGAGGAACAGGGCGTCCGGGCCTGCGCCCGAGGACCTGGGTGATCGTTATGCCGGCTACTGAGCGCAAAGAACGCCCTGCTCGGTCGCATCCGGGCCGCTTCAACGCTTGCTAGGTCATCACACCATGCCGAAGCAGATCGTCCGTCGCGACTTCGCTGCATCCGGACCCCACTCCCAGCGCTTGCATGATCTGTGCACCATGCCAGGCGAGGTAACCGGACTGCCGCCCTCGGCTCCTGTGCTGAGCGGCGGTTCCAGGATCGCCGACCGCTCATCTCCGAGGCAGCATCAGGCAAGCACACCGCACGGCGAATGTCATCTTCCGTGTGCATACATAATGAAACCATATCCCCTATCCCCGCTGCCGGAATCTGTGCCTGTGCGCGCGGATTTCATATCGCCGCCGCGCTCATTTGCACGCGCCCGCTATCCCCGCTTCTCCAGCCGCGCTCCGTCATCAGAGGCGACCCCGCACCCGTCATCCCCGAAGCCGAGCCTCGGCGACGCTATCGGGGATCCAGTCGAAATTACTGGCCCCCTCGCTGCCGGATCCCGGATACGCGCAGGCGCGCGTTCCGGGATGACAGTCCACCCGAGGGACACTCGCGTTCCCACACCCATGCATGACTGACTGGTCAGTCATGCATGCAAGGCCCTTCCGTCCAGCCGCTCAGACCTCTAGATATGACTGACCAGTCAGTCATTATCCCTTGGGCACCCGCCATGAGCAACCAGCGCCAAAAGCAGAAGCCGGAAAGGCGCACGCGCGGCGGCTCGGCTGCCGCAGCCTCGGCACCTTCCTCGCGGGCGCGCGCGAAACCCGCCACCCGCCGACGACGTCTCCGCCCGGCGCAAAGCCGACGCCGAGGCTCGCCGCGCCGCCATCCTGGATGCGGCCCTGACGGTGTTCGCCGACCACGGCTTCGAGGCCGCCCGGCTCGACGACGTCGCGGCCAAGGCCGGCGTCGCCAAGGGCACGCTCTACCTCTACTTCAAGGACAAGGAGGCGCTGTTCGAGGCGATGGTGCGCAGCGCCGTGGCGCCCGTGATGGACAACATGGGCGCAGCCGCGGCCATGCCCGGCCTCAAGCCGGCGGACTTCCTGCGGCTCTTCTTCACCACCTTCGAGCGCGAGGTGCTCGGCACGCGCCGCAAGCTGCTGCTGCGGCTGATCATGACCGAGGGCCCCCGCTTCCCGCGCATCGCCGAGTTCTACTACCGCGAGGTCGTCTCGCGCGGCATCGGCATGATGCAGGCGGTGGCGCAGCGTGCCGTCGAGAGCGGCGCGTTCACCAGCGACGCCGCCGCGCGCTTTCCCCAGCTCATCGTCGCGCCGCTGATGCTGGCCGTCATCTGGGACGGCCTGTTCGGAAAGATGCACCCGCTCGACATGCCCAAGCTGCTCGATGCGCATCTGGAACTGCTTTCTGGCCGGAGGACCGAAGCAATGACACCCGCCAAGCGCATCGCCATTGCCGCCGTCGTGATCACGGCCGCCGCCGCGGGCACCTACTACTACCTGCGCCAGCCCGAAGCCCCGCGCACGTTCCAGGGCTGGGTGGAGGCGCAGCTCATCTTCGTCAGCCCGGACGAGGCCGGCCGCGTTGAAACGCTCTCGGTGCGCGAAGGCGATGCCATCGAGACCGGCGCCCCGCTCTTCAAGCTCGATGACGACCTGCAGCGCGCCGCCACTGCCGAGGCCGCAGGCCGCGCTTGCCAACGCGCGCATCACCTACGACCGCGCCAAGGAACTGCTGAAGCGCAACGTCGGCTCGCAGAAGACGGCAGACGACGCGGAGTCGACGCTGCGCACGGCGGAAGCCAAGCTCAACTCCGCCAACACCAAGCTCGACACGGCGCAAGGTCAACGCGCCCGTCACCGGCACCATCCAGGAGGTCTACTTCCGCCAGGGCGAGATGGTGCAGGCCGGGCGGCCCATCGTCTCGCATGCTGCCGCCGGGCAACGTGCGCGTGCGCTTCTTCGTGCCGCAGGCGACGCTGCCGCACGATCAGCATCGGCGACCGCATCGCGGTTCAGTGCGACGGCTGCCGCGGACGACCTCATCGCGCCGCGTCAACTTCATCTCGGCGCAGGCCGAGTTCACCCCGCCCGTCATCTACAGCCAGGACGAGCGCTCGCGGCTGGTGTTCCGCGTCGAGGCGACACCCGAGCGGCCGCAGGATCTGCGCGTCGGCCAGCCGGTGTCGGTGGCCCTCAAGGCAAGCGACGGAGTGAGCCATGCCCGCAAGTAGCGCAGCCAACGGCACCGTTGCCGTCGAGGTCGAAGGCCTCACCAAGTCCTTCGACGGCAAGGTCGTCGTGCGCAACCTGTCCATGCGCGTGCATGCGCGGCCAGATCTACGGCTTCCTCGGCCCCAACGGCTCGGGCAAGACCACCACGCTGCGCATGGTGTGCGGCCTGCTCACGCCCGACGGCGGGCACGGCACCGCGCTCGGCTACGACATCCTCACCGAGCGCGACAAGATCAAGCGCCACGTCGGCTACATGACGCAGCGCTTCAGCCTCTACCAGGACCTCACCATCCAGGAGAACCTGGAGTTCGTCGCCCGCGTCTACGGCCTCGCCCAACCCGAGCAGAAGGCGCGCGAGGCAATCGAGCGGCTCGGCCTCACGGGCCGCGAGAAGCAGCTCGCCGGCACGCTGTCGGGCGGCTGGAAGCAGCGCCTCGCGCTCGGCGCCTGCATCCTGCCCAAGCCCGACCTGCTGCTGCTGGACGAGCCCACCGCCGGCGTCGACCCGAAAGCGCGGCGCGAGTTCTGGAACGAGATCCACAAGCTCGCCGCCGAGGGCATGACCGTGCTCGTCTCCACCCACTACATGGACGAGGCCGAGCGCTGCCACGAGATCGCGTATATCGCCTACGGCGAGTTGCTTGCGCAGGGCACGATCCCCGAGGTGATCGCGCAAGTCGCGGCCTCAAGACCTACACGGTCAGCGGCCCCGACCTGCACTCGCTCGCCGAGCAGCTCACCGGCATGCCCGGCATCGACATGGTCGCCCCCTTCGGCACCAGCGCTGCATGTTGCCGGGCGCGATCCCGCAGCGCCTCGACACGCGCGCTCGCCGACTTCCGCCGGCGCCCCGAGCTTGCCTGCAACGCTGTCCGAGCCCTCGCTCGAGGACGTCTTCATCGATCTCATGAGCCGCTCGCGGGACAACTTCCAATGACCGCCACGACGCACCCCGCGAGCCCTCCTCCGGCGCGCTCATGCGCACGATGGCCATGTTCATCAAGGAGTTCATCCAGCTCCGGCGCGACCGCATCACGTTCGCGACCATGATCTTCATTCCCGTCGTGCAGCTCCTGCTGTTCGGCTACGCCATCAACACCAACCCGCGCCATCTGCCGACCGCCGTGCTCGTGCACGAGGACAGCGATGTCGGCCGCTCGATCCTCGCGGCGCATCGACAACACCGCCTACTTCCGGCTCACCAAGCTCGCCCGCTCGCGAGGCCGAGATGGACCACTGGATCCGGTCCGGCGAGGTGCTGTTCGGCGTCGAGATTCCCGCCGGCTTCGAGCGCAACCTGCGGCGCGGCGACCGCCCGGCGCTGCTGGTCGTCGCCGACGCCACCGATCCCGTGGCCGCCGGCACCGCGCTCGGCGCGCTGGAAGGCATCCTCTCCACCGCGCTCGCGCGCGACCGCGGCCTGCCCGAGACGACCGCGCTGCCGGCCGCCTTCGAGATCCGCCAGCACCGCCGCTACAATCCCGCCGGCGTCACCAGCCTCAACATCGTGCCGGGCCTGCTCGGCACCATCCTCACCATGACCATGCTGATCTTCACCGCGCTCTCCGTCACGCGCGAGGTGGAGCGCGGCACCATGGAGAGCCTGCTCGCCATGCCGATCGAGCCGCTCGAGATCATGCTCGGCAAGATCGCGCCCTACATCGTCATCGGCTTCGTCCAGGCGACGCTCATCATCGGCGCTCGGCATCCTCATGTTCGACGTGCCGCTGATCGGCAGCATCACGCTGCTCGCGCTGCTCTCGCACGCTCTTCATCGCCACCAACCTGTCGATCGGCTACACCTTCTCGACGATGGCGCAGAACCAGCTGCAGGCCATCCAGATGTCGTTCATGTTCTTCCTGCCCAACATCCTGCTGTCGGGCTTCATGTTCCCGTTCGCGGGCATGCCGGCGCTGGGCGCAGTGGATCGGCGAGATCGCTGCCGCTCACCCACTACATCCGCATCGTGCGCGGCATCATGCTCAAGGGCGCCACCCTCTACGACCTGCAGGGCGAGGCGCTGGCGCTGCTCGGCCTCATGCTGCTCGCGATGACGCTGGCGGTGCGCCGCTTCCGCCGGACGCTGGATTGAGGTCAGGCAGTTGCACCGCGGGTGGCACGGGCGTCAGGGCAGACGCGATCTCGCTGGCCGCGAGCGTCGGGCCGAGCAGATAGCCCTTGTCCCTGCGCGCAGCGCCAGCCGCGCAGCTTGGCGAGCTGCTCGTGGTTCTCCACGCCTTCAGCCACGGTCGTCATGCCGAGGCTGGTGCCGAGCGAGAGGATCGCCTCCACCACCGCACGCGAGCCGTCCCGCTTGTCGATGTCGCCGATCAGGGTCCGGTCGATCTTGATGGTGTCGAACGGGAACGCGCGCAGGCTCGCCAGCGAACCATAGCCGGTGCCGAAATCGTCCATGGCGATGCGCACCCCGAGCTGGCGCAACTGATGCAGCATCGCCAGCGCGTTGCTGTTCTCCTGCAGCACCGCCGCTTCCGGCAGCTCGAGTTCGAGCCGGCGCGGCGAAAGTCCAGACTGCGCCAGCGCCTGCAGTACGCTCTCCATGATGCTGCGCCGGGCAAATTGCAGCGGCGAGACATTGATCGCCACCTTGGCCGGCACCGGCCAGCGCGCTGCCTGCGCGCAAGCCTCGCGGATGACCCAGTCGCCGAGTTCGGTAACGAGGCCCACCTCCTCGGCAAGCGCGAGCAGTTCGGGGGCGGTTATCGTGCCGTGCTGCCGATGCTGCCAGCGCGGCATCGCCTCCGCGCCCAGCACGCGCCCGCCGGCGAGACACACCAGCGGCTCGTAGGTGAGTTCCAGCTCGTCCTCCGCGAGCGCCCGGCGCAGGTCGACCTCCAGCACGCGCCGGCTCTCGATCTCCTCGTTCATCTCCCGCACGAAGAAGGCATAGCCCCCGCGTCCCGCGGCCTTGGCGCGATAGAGCGCCAGGTCGGCATTCTTCAGGAGCAGGTCGGCGCCGTTGCCGTCGCGCGGCGCGAGCGTGATGCCGATGCTGGTGCCGATCTCGATGCGGTGCCCCTCGATGTCGTAGGGCGCGCCGACCGTCTCGACGATGCGCGCCGCCAGCGACTCCGTTCGTCTCCGGATCGCACACGCTCGCCTGGATGATGGCGAACTCGTCGCCGCCGAGCCGCGCCACGAGGTCGCCCTGGCGCACGCACGCGAGCAGGCGCTGGCTCACCTGCTTCAGCAGGGCATCGCCGATGGGGTGGCCCAGCGTGTCGTTCACCGCCTTGAAGTGGTCCAGGTCCAGGCACAGCACCGCAAAGCCCTGGCCGCGCACCAGCCGCAGCAGGCTCTGCTCGAGCTGCTCGCGGAACAGCACGCGGTTGGCCAGGCCCGTCAGTGCATCGTGCCGGGCAAGATGCGTGATCTTCTCCTCCTGCCGCCTCCGCTCGGTGACATCCTCGTGCAGCGACACCCAGCCGCCGCCGCGCAGAGGCTGCCGCGTCACGCTGATGGTGCGCCCGCCGGCAAAATCGATCTGCATCGAAGCCGATCTTGCTCTGCCGCCGATCGCCCCGTCGCGCACTTCCGAATGGCGCGCGCCTTTGCGCGTGCGATGCTCCCACAGCGCACAGTGCACGGTTCCCGGGCTGGATCAGCTCGCTCGGAAGGTCGTACATGTCGGCGTAGCGGCGATTGCACACGAGCAGCCGTTCGCTGCTGTCGAACATGGAAAGCCCGAGCGGCATGTGATTGATCGCAGCGTCAAGCTGCAGGTTGAGCCGCTCGAAATCCGCCTTCTTGCTCAGCAGCTCGATCGACTTGGCCTTGAACACCGACACCGAGCGCGCGAGCTGGCCGAACTCGTCCCCCGCGTTCATGCCCTGGATGTCGACGGAGGTGTCGTTGCGGGCGAGCCGGATCAACGCGGTCGCAATCGCCTCGAGGCGCGTGCGCATGCGGCGCAGGAAGAAAAGCCCGAGCGGTCCGGCGAGGAGGCCGATCAGCGCAACTCCGGCCGAGACCGAAGTGATGAGCGAACGGGCCTGCTCCGCCAGCGCACCGAGCGCGCCCTCGGTGGCGCCCAAGCGCGTGTTGCTCTCCGCGAGGATCTCCAGCGCGAAGCCGTCGGCGGCGGCGGCATAGCGGGCAGCGGCCGCACGCGCCTCATCCGCCTTGCCGTCGCGCGCAAGGTCGAACACCGCGGCACCGTACGAGCCGAGCAGGGCAAAGCGCGCCGACAGCTTTTCCGCGCGGTTCGGCGCAATGCCGTCGACCATGCCGAAGACGGCATTCCCCGTATCGCGATAGACCTGCTCCTCCTGCGCGTCACCGCCCGACAGCGCCGCGGTCGCCACCAGCCTGCGGTGCTGCTCGAGCAGCACCTGCAGCCGCCCGGCAAGCGCGACGTTTACCAGGCCCTCGGTTCTGAGGCGGCTGACCGCAGCCTCCGTCTCGCCGGCGAACTGCACGGTTGCAAACGCCAGCGCACACACGCACGCCAGGAAAAACCCGAGGGCGCAATAAAGCTTTGTGGCGAGGCGGGGGGCCGGAAGCCCCAATCGAGCGAGCATGGAATGGAATGCCTTGAGAGAACGGCGCGCGGACAACCGGCACCGCTCTTTCTAGGCAGCAGGGCTTTAACAAGCCCATGCCCTCGGCCTACGGATTTAATGCAATCTGAGCCGTTAAGGATGAACGACCGGCACCGTCACCACTTGCCCGTATTGGCCATCGAAGACCACGGCTCCTGCTTCGGCAGCGAATCGCGTTTCTGCAGCAGCTCGATGGAGATGTTGTCGGGCGAGCGGATGAAGGCCATGCGGCCATCGCGCGGCGGCCTGTTGATCGTCACGCCCGATTTCATCAGCCGGTCGCAGGTCTCGTAGATGTTGTCCACCTCGAACGCGAGGTGCCCGAAGTTGCGGCCCTCGCCGTAGGCTTCAGGATCCCAATTGTGGGTGAGTTCCAGCAGCGGAGCGCGTTCCGCAGCGGCGCGATCCGTATCCTCGGGCGCCGCGAGAAAGATCAGCGTGAAGCGCCCGGCCTCGCTCTCCGTGCGGCGCACTTCGCGCATCCCGAGCTTCTTGCAGTAGAAGTCCAGGCTCTTCTCGACGTCGGCAACGCGGACCATGGTGTGCAGGTAGCGCAACTGAGCCTCCTCTGGGCGTTGGGACTGGAGTCTGTTGTGACTGCTAAAGTGCGCTGCACAGCCAACACCTGCAAGCCTGCGGCGCGAGATGGGGCGTCTTGTTTCGATAGGATGACATGGTGGCGTGGCAACCCTTGCGGCCACAAGACGAATCAGTAACGCAAGCGGCACTCATAGGATATCAAGCAGTCTTCAACACAATTGATCCGTCACAAAGCAGTTATCCCCAAAGTAGTATTTCGCCCGGTGCTGCAAAAAAGCACGTGCGTAGGCATATCAGCACGTTACGCCACAGTGCATGATGTTTTTGCTCCGATCACACCTGCAAAAACACTTGGACAGCATAATGTCAGTGACTATGGTCCGCGCCGTTGTTGGTTCGTTAACGGTGAGTCGAGAGGGCAAGGATCGGCCACCGTCGGCCCAGCAGCACAGAAAGAACTGAACAATGTAATCCATAGTGAGCGGGGTAAGTTATGGGTGACGACAAGTTCCCTCCACAAACGGGGGCTGAACCCACCAGCACGGACGCGACAGGGGGACTGGAAGTCTTCGAGATCGCGGGTGTCATCAAGTGGTTCGATGTGTCCAAGGGGTATGGCTTCATCGTTCCTGACAACGGGCTAGCCGACATTCTGCTGCACGTGACCTGCCTGAGGGCCGGCGGGTTCCAGACGGCCTACGAAGGCGCCCGGGTTCACTGCCAGGTCCTCAACCGGCCAAGAGGCCTCCAGGCCTTCCGCGTGCTCAGCATGGACGAGAGCACGGCGATCCATCCCTCCCAGCTGCCGCAACGCACCCACGTCGTGGTAATACCGGAAAGCGATTGGGAGCGGGCCATGGTCAAATGGTTCAACCGCGTCCGCGGCTTTGGATTTCTGACCCGTGGCGAAGGCACGCCTGACATCTTCGTGCACATGGAGACGATCCGCCGGTTCGGCTTCACCGAGCTGCGTCCGCAGCAGATCGTCCAGGTGCGTTGGGGCATGGGCGAGAAGGGCTGCATGGCCGCCGAGCTCAGACCGGATGGCGCTCAATCTGGCTTCCCGCCGCCGCACTAGCGGCCGCTTCGAGCACAATCGCTATCAATCTTCCGGGCCACCCTCGCGGTGGCCCTTTCTATATTTGCGCCCCGACAGGGGCGCGATTGGCGGCAGCGCGCCATGCGCGTGAGCAAGCTCACACTGCAAACGTCGTCGGGGCTGCACGTGATCAGCGTGACGCTTGCAGTCAGCCGCATCGAGCAACAGCGCGGCCTCAAAGGCGTACGGCAGCTCGCCGACGCCACGGGCATGCTGTTCCTTTACGGCCCCCCGCAGGAGGTGACCATGTGGATGAAGGACACCTACCTTGCCTTGGACATGATCTTCATCCGCGAGCGCGGCATCGTGCATCGAATCGAATCACCAACCGAGCCCCTCTCGCGCACCGTCATTGCCTCCAAAGGCGAGGTGGTCGCCGTGCTGGAACTCGCAGCCGGCACCGCGATGCGATTTGGGCTGCAGCCCGGCGATCAGGTGCTGCATCCGGCGTTCGTGCGTGGCGGCACCTGGCATTCGTCGTGACAATCCCCGCGCAGCCCGCACGCGCGACCATCACGCAGCGCGCCGCGCCTATGCTAGTCTGAGGGGGTGACTTGTTTCTGCCCTCGTCCCTCTCCCGGGTTCCTGCCCTGAGCGTCGCACCGGGAGCAGGAAGACAGCTGAGCTCAACACCCATGCA
Organism: uncultured Alphaproteobacteria bacterium; assembly: GCA_963782855.1. Lineage (GTDB taxonomy): Bacteria > Pseudomonadota > Alphaproteobacteria > Rhizobiales > Hyphomicrobiaceae > AWTP1-13. Next base: position 120,408 of record CAWALW010000021.1, read on the forward strand.
AACACATCGGACCGCCCTCGTTATCGGCTCGCTCGGCGTCATCGGCCGCTACATCGTCGAGCGCCTGCTTGCCGATGAAAGCTGGTCGGTCATCGGCGTGTCGCGACGCGAGGCCGCGTCCGGACCGCGCTACCGGCACATCGCCGTCGACCTCCTCGACGGCAGGAGCATTGCATCGCAGCTCGCAGGCATCTCCGACGTGACGCACATTTTCTACGCGGCCTTCCAGCCCGCGGCCGGTGCTGCCGCCGGATACGCCTCCAACATCGCGCCGAACCGCGACATGCTCATCAACGGCGTAACCGCCATCGCGCAGCAGTCCGCAAGTCTCAGCCCGCGTCGTGCTGGTGACGGGCACCAAGTACTACGGCTCACATCTCGGCCCCTTCAAGACGCCGGCGCGCGAGAGCGACCCGCGGCATATGCCCCCCGACTACTATTTCGACCAGATCGACTGGCTCACCGCCTTCCAGACGGGCAAGCCCTGGGACTGGGTGGAGCTGCGCCCGCAGACCTTGTGCGGTTTCGCCCCGGGCACCGCCATGAGCATCCTGCCCGCGATTGCCGTCTACGCCGCCATCAGCAGGGAACTCGGACTGCCGCTCAGGTTTCCCGGCAAGCCCGGCGCCTACACCTCGCTCTATCAGGTCACCGAGTCCTCGCACTTCGCCAACGCCACGCTGTGGGCCGCGACCGAGCCGCGCTGCGGGCTCGAAGCCTTCAACATCACCAACGGCGACTACTTCCGCTGGCACAACCTGTGGCCGCGCATCGCGGAAGTCTTCGACATGCCCGCCGGCGAGCCCCAGACCATCAGTCTCGTCCAGCACATGGGCGACAAGGCGGACCTATGGCGCGCCATGACGGACAAGCACGGACTGAAACCGTTCGACTTCGACAAGCTCGTCGCCTGGCCCTTCGCCGACTACGTCTTCGGCTGCGACTGGGACGTGATGTCGGACGTCACCAAGTCGCGCCGCTTCGGCTTCCACGACGTGGTCGACAGCGAGGAGATGTTCACCCGCCTGCTGCGGCGCTTCCGCGCAGGAGCGCATCGTGCCCTAGCGCCCTTCCCCCTACCCGAGAACGATCCGCACCGCACGCCCGAACCCGAACGCCACCACGGCAAAGACAATGTCCGCGACGATGCCGGTCACGAAGTAAGCGGTGATCTTGCTGCTCCAGCGTTCGCGCACCGGTTCCGTCAGCCACCAGAACTGCGTGCGCCAGCCGTAGAGCGAAAGCGCGACAGCGCCGGCGAGAACGCTCCACCAGGGCCAACCTGCGTAGCCCGCCGCGCAGAGCGCCAGGATGATCCCATAAGCCAGCATGCAGGATTCCGCTGCGGATACCCGGCGCCCGCGAAGGATGCGCCCGACCAGAGGTCGTAGCTCCTTCACCCCAGGGGATGTCAACGCCCCGATGCACTCCCACACCGCGCGTCCTTGCGGAACCGCGCGCCGTCGCACCGACAGGCGGCACGCGAACGCTCGACAACCCGCCTCGATCCCGCTGTCCCGAACCCCAACCAGGGGATCGCCACCCGGCCTTGCCCCGGTTTTTCCGTGCCGCCGCGATTGGGAGATCGCACCAACTGTGCTAAAAAGCCGATGCTTGAGGCCCGATCCCGTAGCTCAGCTGGATAGAGCACCTGCCTTCTAAGCAGGGGGTCGCAGGTTCGAGCCCTGCCGGGATCGCCAGCTTCGAGCGTGCGCGACGCGCTCGGTGCCAACGACGGGCGCGCCAATCCTTCGACCTATCGCCCGCGTTCCGCCGGATCGCCGCTCGCCTGCGACGCCGTCGGTGTGCCGAACGCCAGCGCCGGTCCGACCGGCTCAACGTCGAGCCGCACAGCAATCCCGTCCAGCCCAGGCTTCGGCGCGGGGTACTCCTTCATCACGTACGGATCATGGCCGGGGATAATGTGCCGGGGCGACGGCGCCAGTCCTTCCAGCGTCCGGTAGGCGTCGAGCATCTGGCCGATGTGGAAGGCGGTGGTGAACGGGCGGTTGGTGGCCATGTTCTCGTAGTAGTGGGTGGCATCCGAAGCCAGCATGACCCACCCACGTTTGGTGTGCACGCGGACCGACTGCAACCCGTCCGAATGACCGTACGTCGGATGCAGCGTCAGACCCGGCGCGATCTCCACCATGCCGCTGTGCATCTCGACCCGCCCCCTGAAGTTGAGCCGCACCATGCCGACGACATCCTCGACATGGTAGCTGTGCCCGATGCGGGGATATCTCATGTACTTA
>CAWALW010000022.1:0-24620 GCA_963782855.1 uncultured Alphaproteobacteria bacterium
GCGTTGCGGACAATGCCGAGAGCGCCGTCGTCGTCAGTCCGCCGTACTGCGCCCCCGTCAAGGCGCCCGCCTGCGTGCTGCTCCAGTCGTCGAGCACGTCAGGCAGCAGCGCCTCCAATGCGCTCGCCGAAAGGGCGCCGATCTGTGCCGTCGTCAGGGCTTGTACGCCGGTACTGGTCAGGTTACCCGCGGCCGTCCCGTCCAGGCCTGCCATCTGCGTCGTCGACAGCCCGGCAATCGTCAGCGCGTTCAGTCCCGAGGCGGACAGCCCGTTGAGCTGTGTCGCGGTGAGCGCCTGGAGCTGCGTTGCCGTCAGCGCGCCGAGCTGCGTGCTCGACAGCTCCTCGATCGCCGCCGCCGTCAGTCCCGCGAGCTGCGTCGCCGTGATCGCTCCGAGCTGGGTCACAGTCCAGCCCTGCACCTCGGTCGCGCTCAGCGCTTCGAGGCCGGTGGTGCTCAGCGCCTTGATCTGGTTGGCGCCGAGGCCCTGCGCCTGCGCCGTGCTCAGGCTCTCCGCCGCGGTCGCGCTCAGGCCGGCGATCTGCGCCGTCGTCAGGTTGAGGATGTTGAAGGCGGTGAGGCTCGTCTGCGACATGGCATTGAGCTGGGTGGCCGTGAAGCCGGCCATCTGCGCTGCCGTCAGTGCGCCGAGCTGCGTCGTCGAGAAGTTATCCAGCGCCGTGATGGAGAGGCCGCCGAATTGGCTTCCCGCGATGGCGCCGAGTTGCGTCGCCGCCCACGCCTGCAGGTCGGCCGTATCCAGCGCTTCGATCGCCGTCGTCGTCAGCGCCTTGATCTGGGTCGCCGTGAAGCCCCGCGCGCCCGTGGAGGAGAGGTTGCCGATGGCCGTCGTATCCAAGGCCTTGACCTGGGCGGCCGACAGCTTGGCGATGCCGAGCGCGTTGAGGATCTCCGGCGAGACCGCATTGAGCTGTGTCGTCGTCAGGCCCTGAACCTGCGCCGCCGTCAGCTCGGCGAGCTGGGTCGCGGAGAAGTCATCGAGCGCCGTCGCATCGAGCGCGCCGAGCTGCTTGCCCGTGAGCGCGCGCATCTGCGTCGATGTCCATCCGCCGATCTCCTCCGCGCTCAGCACGTCGAGCGCGGTGGCGGACAGCACCTTGATCTGTGCCGCGGTCAGGCTTTGCGCATTGGTGTCGTTCAGGCTCTCGATTGCCGTCGAGGTGAGACCCTTGATCTGCGTCGCCGACAGCCTGGTGATGTCCAGCCCGTTGAGCGACGTCTCCGAGATGGCGTTGAGCTGCGTCGTCGTCAGGCCCTGCACCTGCGCCGCCTTCAGCAGCCCGAGCTGGGTGACGTTGAAGCTCTCCAGCGCCGTCACCGTCAGCCCGCCGAGCTGCTTGCCCGTCAGTCCGGCAATCTGCGTGCTGCTCCAGTTCTGCGTGACGTTGGCGATCAGCGCCTCGACCGCCGCCGTCGAGAGCTGCGCGGCCTGCGCCGGCGTGAAGCTGTCGGCCTGCGCTCCGCTGAGGTTGCCGATCGCGGTGACGTTCAGCCCCTTGACCTGCGTCGTCGAGAGGCTCGCAACCGGCAGCTCGTTGAGGCTCAGGAAAAAGAGGCCGTTGAGCTGCGTGGTGCTCAGGCCCTGCAACTGCTTGGTCGAGAGAGCACCGAGCTGCTCGGCCGACAGCGCATTCAGCGCCGTGATCGACAGGCTGCCGACGTGCTTGGGCGTCAGGGCGGCGATCTGCGCCGTGCCCCACGACGCGAGGTCGCTCGGGCTCAGGCCGCTCAGCGCGGCGGTGGTCAGCGCGGCGATCTGCGCCGGCGCCAGTGCGGCCGCCTGCTCGTCCGTGAGCGCGATCAGCACGGCCATCGACAGGCCCTTCACAGCGCTCGCAGCAAAACCGGTGATCTGCGTGGTGGAGAGCGCCTGCAGGTCGTTCGTTTCGAAGGCGTTGATCTGCGTCGCCTTCAGCGCGGCGATCTGGGTGGCCTTGAGATCGGCGACGTCGGTCTCGGTCAGCCCGGCGATCGCCGTGGTCTTGAGACCGGCGATCTGCTTGATCGTTAGGTTGCCGACATACACAGAATCGCATCTCCGGAGCCGGCCACCGGTCCGGACAGAGCCGCAAGCCAGCGCGCATGAGCAGCCGTGCCAAGTCGCGGCACGAACGGCGCCAATTCCAGATAAGCAGCGAGTCTTTCGCCAGGCTTGCAAGGGCTGCGGCGAAGGGGCGGCGAATCGCGGGTGGCTTACTCCGGCTGGCTTTTCCGGCTTGGCCTCGGCACAATGGCGCGCCGGTCGGCAGATGGTTGCTTGCGACGTTCACCTCTGCGCGACCGGCAACGTCATGGGGGTCTCGATGAGGAAAATCACAGTTGCACTTCTTGCGGCCATGCTCGCCACCGGTCCCGCGATTGCGACCGATGCAGCCGGCACAAAGAAGCGCAAGGCGGCGGATGAGAGCCGCAGCCCCTCCGCCATCGCCGAGCGGCAAAAGTACAAGCGCACCTTCGACGAGACGCAGTACTATGAGCGCCTGTCGGAGAGAATTCCTTTCGGCACCGACGCCTGGTGGCGCCAGAAGCAGATCGAGGACGCCAACGAATAGCGCTCGCGATCCCGCACGCAGGTTCTCAGCGTCCTATCGGATCGCCCATCCGGCGACCATGAGGCCGGTTGCCAGGGCACATCCGATCAGCGGGATGTGAAACCAGAACCGCCACGCGATCCACGTGTAAAGCAGCCCGATGCAGACGAGCAGCATCTTCAGCCAGTCGACGTGCATCGTGCTGGCCAGGACGATCAGCAAAGCAAACAGCAGAACGCCGATGCTGTGACTGAAATGGAATCCGAGAAGTGCGGACCAGTAGTCACGGCCTGTTGGTGTCAGCGCATTGCGTGTCGCCCGCATCGGCTCCAGGAGCGAGGCATCACGCGGTTTGAAGTAGCGCGGCTCAAACACGAAGTCGTGGATCGTGTAGATAAAGTGGAGAGCCGCGAGAGTTGCAAGGATACCCGCAGCCAGGAAGGGCAGCATCTGCATGATCGGCTCCCGTGTTGGTTGGAGGGTCATTGATGTTTGCGAGCGCAAGGCCGCCGCCGCAACTGCACGCGGGAAGTGACGCTTGCCGAGGGCGTCTCGCTTATGGCGCCGCACCATCAATGATGATGAAGTCGGCTTCCGCGCAGCTTTGACGTATCGCCCTTGCCCTCACGTACTCGGCACTCCGGTAGCAAGCGAGTGCCGTTGCGCGGTCCTTGAACTCGACGACGACATTACGCTCGCGCGCATGACCTTCCATGGTCTCGAATGACCCGCCGCGCACGATGAACTTCGCGCCGTAGGCGTCGAAAGCGGGTCGGGCCGCCGCCAGGTACTCAGGATAGCGCGCTTGATCCTGGACGGTGACGCGGACGATCCAATAGGCCTTGGTCATTGTTTCTCTCCGATGTTGTCGATGCAGTGGTCGGCTCGCTTTGCCTCATATCCATACGCATCCGTATGTAACGCCACATAGGCGCCGTGCTTGCGCTTGTCAATACGCTACCGTATGGTCGGCGCATGAAAAAGCAAACCAAAGCTCCCGCCAGGAAGCGCAATCCCAGTGCCGACACGCGCAATGGACCGGAAGATTGGGTGCGCGCCGGCCTATCGATGCTTGCGCGAGAAGGCATCGATGCCGTGCGCGTCGAGCCTTTGGCGGAGTTCCTTGGCGTGACCAAGGGCAGCTTCTATTGGCATTTCAAGGATCGCGCGGCTCTGCATACCGCCATGCTGACCACATGGAGTGAAGCCGCGACCCGCGACATCATCAGACAGGTTGAAGCGGAGAACCTGCCGGCGCGCCGTCGCCTGTCCCGGCTGATCGAATTGACGACGTCGAATGCCAAGGCGGCGCGCCTGGAGACTGCCATCCGCGCATGGGCACAGATCGATCCCGCAGTAAGGAAGGCTCTGGCGCGCGCCGACGCCGAACGTCTGCACTACGTTGCAGACCTGCTGCGGGGCGCAGGCATGGAGAGTGCGACCGCTGCAATGCGTGCGAAGATCCTCTACCTCGTTCTGATCGGGACCTTCTTTGCGGCCTCCGAGACGGAGCTTGCGGCGGGGCCGGAGTTGTGGCGGGAGATGACCAAGCTCATCACGTGAGGCAAAGATCCGCTTCTCCAATTTCGTCGGCTTCGCGTCAATAGCTCGAGCGCGGCGGGCGAGCCCATCACGTCTGCGAGACCCCGATAGGTGCTGGTCGCACCGTCTACGCGTTCACGCCCTAGCTCGCCCCGCGCCGGTAGCGTAGTCCGGCGCGCACACGATCTGCCCGTGCGGGAGGCGTTCCACGGCGACGTTGACGCCGTAGACCGCGCGCAGGCGTGCCGGGGTCAGCACGTCCACCGGCGCGCCCTGCGCCACCAGCGTGCCCTTGTCCATCAAGGCCACACGGTCGCCGATGCTGAAGGCGTGGTCGGGGTCGTGCGTGGAGAGCAGCACCGCGAGCCCGCGCTGCGCCAGCCGTTTCACCTCCGACAGCACCACCACCTGGTTGCCGAAGTCGAGGTTGGCCGTCGGCTCGTCCATCACGATCGCCGGCGCATCCTGCGCCAGCGCGCGCGCAACGAGCGCGAGCTGCCGCTGGCCGCCGCTGATGCGCGTGTACTCGGTCTCGGCGAGGTCGCCGATGCCGAGCGCCTCCAGCGCCGCCTGCGCCTTTGCCCGGTCGGCGCTGCTTGGGCCCGCGAACAGCCCGAGGTGCGCCGTGCGCCCCATCACCACCATGTCGGCGACGCGAAACGCGAAATTCGCCATGTGCGCCTGCGGCACGTAGGCGACGCCGCGCGCGATCTCCTGGCGGGGCATCGCGTCGATGTCGCTGCCGCGCAGCAGCACACGGCCGGCCTGCGCCGGAAGCAGGCCCAGCATGGTCTTGAACAGCGTCGTCTTGCCCGATCCGTTCGGCCCGAGCAGGCAAACGATCTCGCCCGCGCGCACCTCGAGGTCGAGATCGCGGCCGATCGGGGCGCCTCGGTAGCCGAAGCCCAGCGCCTGCGCGGCCAGCATGGGCGTGGAGCTCACGACCAGCCCTCCCGTCCCCGCGCCAGCAGCCACAGGAAGAACGGCGCGCCGATGATGGCGGTGAGGATGCCGATCGGCACCTCGATGGCCGCCATGGTGCGGGCGATCGTGTCGACCAGCAGCAGGTAGCCCGCGCCGATCAGCATCGCCGTCGGCAGCAGCCGATCGAAGCTCGGGCCGACCAGCATGCGCGCGATGTGCGGGATCACGAGGCCCACCCAGCCGATCACGCCGGAGATCGCCACCACGCTCGCCGTCATCAGCGTCGCCGCCGTGACCACCGCGAGCCGAAGCCTGCCGGCCTCCACGCCGAGCGCCTTGGCCTCCTCGTCGCCAAGCGAGAGCACGTTGATGCGCCAGCGCAGCAGCAGCAGCGGCACGAGGCCGAGTGCCATGTGTGGACGGCTCCGTGTTGGCAAGGACTTTCTGCACGTCGCAGGTCTGGTCGGAGCAGCCATGTGTTCGGCCTATTGATGCGGTTCACATGACCGCTGGCCATAATGCCCTCCGCGGATCAGGTCCCGGTCAAAAGCCCGCATTCGACAGTGCTGTGGCACTAGTGGGTTGTCCTGATCTCCGGATCGACCGGATCTGCATTACGTGCTGTTCGTCCTTCCAACCTTCACATCACGCCGGCTGACCGACGCGATCTCGTTCACGCCGCCAGTGCGACGGGTTCCTTGTAGCGCTCGCCCTTGGCCATCATCGCCCAGGCCATGCGCGCGATCTTGTTGGCGAGCGCGATGGCAGCCACCTTGGTCGGTCGCCGCGCCAATAGCGCGGTGAGCCAGGGCCGATGCTTGGTGCCATGGATCTTGGCGTAACGAATGACCGCCAGCGCGCCGGCCGTGAACAGGCTGCGCAGATAGCGATCACCACGCTTGGTGATGCTGCCGAGCTTCTCCTTGCCGCCGCTCGAGTTCTGCTTCGGCACGAGCCCGACCCAGGCCGAAAAATCTCGTCCCGATCGAAAAGCTCTTGGATCGGCAATGCTGGCCACCAGCGCGGTTGCGAGCGCAGGCCCGACGCCCGGGATCTCGTCGAGCCGCTTGCTCGTCTCATTGGATCGATGCCAGGCCATGATGCGTCGATCGAACTCCAGGATTTGCGCCTTGAGCATCCGCAGCTGCGCGCCAAGGGCGGCAAGACACTCGCGTGCGACCTCTGGCACGCGATCGTCATCCGGATCGGCGACGACATCGAGCAGCTCCTCGACACCGTTGCGGCCAACCGGCGCGACGATCCCGAACTCGGCAAGATGGGCGCGGATCGCATTGATCACGGCGGTTTGCTGGCGAATGAAGAGATGACGCGTGCGATGGAGCATCAGGCAGCTCTGCTGCTCGGGCGTCTTGGTCTCAACGAACCGCATGCTCGGTCGCATGACGGCTTCGCAGATCGCCTCGGCATCGGCGGCATCATTCTTCTGGCGTTTGAGGTAGGGCTTCACGTAGGCCGGCGGCATCAGGCGCACGGTGTGACCGAGCGCCTGCAGCTCACGCGACCAATGATGTGACGTGGCGCAGGCCTCGATGCCGACCAGGCAGGGTGGCAGCTTCTTGAAGAATGGCAGAACCTGTCGGCGCTTCAGCTGCCGGCGAACAACCACATTGCCTTGCGCGTCCACCCCATGAACCTGGAAAACCGATTTGGCGATGTCGAGACCAATCGTCGTGACCGCTTGCATGCCTGGCTCCTCCGAATCGTGGTCACCTCAACAGCAACCACGTCCTTGGCACTCACGTGCCGGTGGAGGAGCCGTCCACAGCATCACAGCGGTGCCGCGGCCCACACCTCCCCCTTGCGGATCGCGGAGAAGCTGCCCAGCAGCCAGAACACGATGGCCGGAAGCTGGTCGTAGGGATCGGCGAGAATCTTCATGAGCGATATGGCCGCGCCGGCGAGCGAGCCGACCACGACACCCGCCAGCACCAGCACCAGGATCGGCTCGCGCCCGTGCACCATCGAGGCGATCGCATAGACCAGCCCCACTGTGGCGAGCCCTGTCGCGAACGCGGTGAGCTGGATGCCGACGACCGGCAGCGACAGGAAGATGCCGAGCACGGCGCCGAGGCCGGCACCTGTCGACACGCCGAGGATGTCGGGCGAGACGAGCGGATTGCGGAACAGCGTCTGATAAGCAGCGCCCGCGCCCGGCGAGCGCAGCCCCGACCAGCACGGCGGCAAACACCCGCGGCAGGCGCACTTCGAACAGCACCGTGTCGATCTGGCCGACCGGCGGCGCACCCGTCAGCCTTGCGCCAAACCGCGGCCAGCATCTCGCCGAACGACACGGGGAACGCACCCACCATCGCCGCGGCGAGCACCAGCACGGCGAGCGCCACGGCAAGCGCGCCCAGCAGCGACAGCGGTCGCGCGGCTAGCGCCTTGGCGGGGCTGACGGTGCCTGTCCCTTCGACCATGCGATGAGCAGCTCGAGTTCGTTGTCGCTCGGGTCCACGTGATAGAACAGACGATAGAACGCCCTTGTGGTTTCGCGAAGGTCCCCGCCGAGCTTGTCCGGGTAGAACAGGCCCGCGAGCCACTTCAGCCCGATCACGCGGTTGAGCGACGGCGGCCGGTCGATCCAGCCGAAGGGCGCGGTCGGCGACAGGTAGACGCGCTTCTCGCGCACGGCCTTGATGCCCGCCCACAGCGGGTCCTTGAAGACCCTGTCGAAGAAGTTCCGGTCCCAGGTGATGACGATCTCGGGGTCGGCGACGATCACCTGCTCCATCGACATGCGCACCAGCCCGCGCTGGCCGGCGGCCTCCGCCACGTTGCGCCCGCCCGCGCGCTCGATGATCTCCGTGTTGATGGAGCCGACGACGCCGGTCTCCAGTCCGTCGGGGCCGCGGGCGAGGTAGACGCGCGGGCGCTTCTCGGGCGGCGTGGCCTTCACGACGGCGTCGATCTCTGCAAAGACGCTTTCCACGTACTTCGCCTGCTTCTCCGCCGTCTCGCGGACCCCGAGCACATCGCCCAGCAGGCGGATCGCGGCCGGCGTCGCCTCGAAGCGGCCGTCGATCAGCACGTAGGGGATCTTGGTCTGCTCCTGCACGTTGTCGGCGAGCGAGATGTAGGTGTCGCGCACCGATCCGAAGTCGAGGATCAGGTCCGGCTTCGACTTGAGGACCACTTCCAGATTGGCCGTGCCGCCGCGGCCTGTGAGGCGCCCCAGCGCCGGCAGGTCGCGATATGCCGCCGCGATGTAGGGCCTCTCTTCCGCCGTCGGCGGATTGGGCCAGCCCGTCATCTTCTGCGGCGCCACCATGTAGAGCAGGATGGAAGCCGGCGGCCCCGCCGCGAACACCTTGTCGATGCGATCGGGCACCTCGACCTTGCGGCCGGCCGAGTCGGTCACCGTGCGCGCGCTCGTCTCCGCGGCTGCCGCGGCAAGGGCGAGAGCCGCAACGAGGGCCACGCGCAAGATCGGGCGGATCATTTGGATGGATCGCCGGGTCCGAAACCGTGCTTCACCAGGATCGCCTGCCCATCCGCACCCGCGATGAAGCGCGCAAGCTCGAGTGCCGCGGGCGGAGCATCCTTGAGCACCACCATCCCGTAGTCCGCGCCCACGTTCAGATCGCGCGGGATCTGGACGATCTGCAACTTTGGCAGCTCCTTCTTCGCCAGCACCGCATTGGTGCAATAGGTGAGGAACACGTCCGCCTTCCCGCCTTCCATCACCCACGCATACTGGTTGCGACCGGCGGGCGCCTTCTCGGAGGCAGGCCCTCCCGTGAGCTGCAGCGCCTTGGCCTCCAGCGCCGCCTTCGCGCCCGGCTTGAGCGCCTCGGCCTTCGCAAAAAGCGCGAACGCATAGTCGCCCGACGGATCGGCCTTCGGCGTGGACGTCCCCACGCGCACCGCCGGATCGAGCATCGTCGTCGAGCAGTGTCGTCGACGTGACGCTGAGGCCTTCACGCGCCAGCGCGCACAGCTGGTTGCGCGCAAAGATGGCGACCGGCGTCCGCGCGCGGCCCGCCGCAGCGAGCGTCGTGGGGTGACCGGTGTCTGCGGAGGCGAACACATGCGCCGCCTCCCCCTTCTCGATGCGCTCGCGCAGCAGCCCCGATGCGGCAAAGGTGGCGGCAACCTTCACCTTGCCGCCGTGCCTGCTCTCGAAGCTCTGCACGATCTCCGTCAGCGCGGCCTTCAAGCTGCCGGCTGCAAACAGATTGATCGTCTCGGCGTGGGCGGTGGCGGACATCAATGCCAGCACACTAGCAAACAGTGCAGTGCGCATCGCTCTTTCCTCCCGCGGAAGAACCCACTAGCCGGTGGGCGATGCATTGGGGAAGAACAACTGCTTGCCGTTGATCTGATACGAGCCGATGGCGTCCTGACCTTCCTCGGAGATGATCCAGTCGATGAACGTCTGGCCCAGCTCCTTCTTCACGTGCGGATGCTTGGCCGGATTGACCAGGATGATGCCGTACTGGTTGAAGAGCCGCTTGTCGCCTTCCAGCACGATCTCCAGGTCGCCCTTGTTCTTGAAGGACAGCCACGTGCCCCGGTCGGTCAGCACGTAGCCGCCCATGGCGCTCGACGTGTTCAGCGCGGCGCCCATGCCCTGGCCGATCTCGCGGTACCAGGCCGGCTTGCGTGCCGGCGGGGTCGAGACTCGCCGCTTTCCACAGCGCAAGCTCCGCCGCGTGCGTGCCCGACTTGTCGCCACGCGAGACGAACGGCGCGGCCTTGTCGTTGATCGCCTTCAGGCCGGCGAGAATGTCCTTGCTCGCCTTCACCTTCGCGGGGTCCGATTTCGGGCCGATCAGGATGAAGTCGTTGTACATGACGTCGAACCGCTTCACGCCGAAGCCGTCGGCGACGAACTTTTCCTCCTGCGCCTTGGCGTGCACGAACACGACGTCGGCATCGCCGCGCCGGCCGGTGTCGAGCGCCTGGCCCGTGCCCTGCGCGACCACCTTCACGTCGATGCCGGTCTTGGCCTTGAACATCGGCAGGATGTGGCCGAACAGGCCGGAGTCCTGGGTCGACGTCGTGGAGGCCACGACGATCGACTTCTCCTGCGCCGTCGCCGAGCCCCACGTCAGTGTCGGCGTGATCAACGCGGTCAGTGCAAGATGCGAGTGCACGAAGGTGCATGCTTTCCTCCCTGGTTCTGCTTCAGAGGACGAGATCGCCCGCCAGGAAGCGGCGGGCCTCGTCGGTGGACGGTGACGTGAAGAATTGCGGGGACGCTCCCCGCTCGACGATGCGCCCGCGCGCGAGGAACACGACGTCGCCGGCGAGCCGCCTTGCCTGGCCGAGGTCGTGCGTTGCCATCACGATCTTGACGCCTTCAGCCGCGATGCGCGTGACGATGTCCTCCACGCGCCTTGGTCGCGGCAGGGTCGAGGCTGGCGGTGGGCTCGTCGAGAAAGAGCACCTCCGGCGCGCGGGCCAGCGCGCGCGCGAGCGCGAGGCGCTGCTGCTCGCCGCCCGAGAGCCGGCGGGCGGGACGGTCTGCCAGGCCGGCGAGGCCGACCTGGGCGAGCAGCTGCGCTACCGTCGCCGTATCAGCCGGACGTCCCGCCGCCGACAGCGCGAAGGCGATATTGGCTGCCGCAGCTTCGCCGCAGCATGACGGGTTTCTGGAAGACGATGGCGCTGCGCGCGGCGTTCGTCGTCGAACGGCCGCCGAAGGTGATGCGTCCGGCGCGTCGGGGCAATGAGGCGCATGCCGAGCTTGATGAGCGTCGACTTGCCCGAGCCGTTGGGACCGAGCAGCAGCGGTGGGCGCGCCGCTGCCGATCTCGAGCGTCACGTCGCGGAGGATATCGACCGTCCCGGCCCGCACGGCGACCGCTTCGAACCTGATCGGGCAGATCGCTGGGCGTGTCGCGCATGGTCCTGATCCCCCGCTCAGGCCGCATGCTTTTCCGACCACCGCCGCACCCACCAGGCGAGCGCATTGACGGTCATGACGAGACTGATGAGGATCGAGCCCAGTCCTACGGCGAGCGGCAAGATTGCCCTTCGAGGTCTCCAGCGCGATCGTCGTCGTCATCACGCGCGTGAAGCCGTCGATGTTGCCGCCGACGATGATCACGGCGCCGACCTCCGCCGCCGCGCGGCCGAAGCCCGCCAGCAGGATGGTCACCAGCGAGAAGCGCGCATCCCACAGCAGGGCGGTGACGCGCGCCAACGGGCCCACCTGCATGGCCTGGAACTCGTCGCGGTACTCGGCCCACAGGTCTTCGATCACCTGGCGCGTGAGCGCGGCGATGATGGGCGTGATCAGCACCGCCTGGGCGACCACCATCGCGGTCGGCGTGAAGAGCAGCCCCAACTCCCCGAGCGGACCCGATCGCGACAGCAGCAGGAACACCACCAGCCCCACGACCACGGGCGGCAGTCCCATGAAGGCGTTGAGGACCACGACCAGCCCCTCGCGGCCCGGAAACCGGACCAGGGCAGCGAAGGCGCCCGAGCGGCATGCCTATGCATCGCGGCAAGCAGTGTCGCCGACAGCGTGACGGCAAGCGAAAGCCGGACGATCGCGAACAGGTTCGCGTCGCCCGACCAGGATCAGGTCGAAGAGCTCCAGTCGCTTCCACTGCGCCTTCCCCGAGCAGCGCGTTGACGCGGCTCCATTCGCTGTGTTTGGCTCCAGAAAGTCAAACATTAGAATTGGCGCAGACATATGCAGATAGAAGCAGGTCTAGAGCTGCTGACGACGACCGAGGCGGCCGACTACCTGCGCCTCAAGGAGCGCAAGCTCTACGAGCTGGTCGCCGAGCGGCAGGTGCCGTGCACGAAGGTCACGGGCAAGTGGCTCTTCCCGCGCGCCGACCTCGACCGCTGGCTGCTTGGCCGGCATGGCGCGGCCGCATGGCGTTGTTCCCGCCGAGCCGCCGCCGATCGTGGGCGGCAGCCACGATCCGCTGCTGCAGTGGGCGCTCGTGGAAAGCCGCGCGGGGCTCGCGATCCTGCCCGAAGGCAGCGAGACCGGCTACGCCGCTTCCTGCAAGGGCGAGGTGATCGCCGCCGCGATCCATTTCCACGACCTGGACGATCCGGAAAAGGACGCAAACCCGGCCGTCGTCGCGCGCGAAGCCGACGCTCTATGACGCGCGTGCTGATCGGGTTCGCCGCGCGCGAGCAGGGGATGTTGTTCGCGGCCGGCAATCCGCTCGGGCTTTCCTCGCTCGCCTCGGCGCGCGACAAGAAGGCGAGGCTCATCGTCAGGCCGGAGGGCGCCGGTGCCCAGCAGCTTCTGCAGGCGCTGCTCAAGCGCGAGGGCGTGCGACATCACGCGAGTTCGGATCCGCCGCCGAGGCGCCCACGGGGCCGGACATCGCGCAGATGATCCGCGCCGGGCATGGCGACTTCGGGATTGCCACGCGCGCGGTTGCGGCCTCGGCCGGTCTCGGCTTCCTGCCGCTCGTCCTCGAGCGCTTCGATCTGCTCATGCGCCAGCGCGACGCCTTCCGGCCGCCGTTGCGCAGGCTGCTGAAGCTCATCGGCACGCCCGCGTTCGCAAAGCGCGCCAGCGAACTCGGCGGCCTCGACGTGTCAGGCGCCGGCGAGGTGCGCTGGTCGCCCTAGCGACCCACCTTCCAGCCGGCCTCCGCCGCAAAGCGCGTGAAGAAGGCCTCCTCGTAGGTGTCCTCCGGCGCCTTGCGCACCTCGGCATCCAGGAAATGCGCATCAGCCCCGACCAGGATGCGCCAGCGCTCCGCCTTTACCCCGTCGAGGATCACCGTCGCAGCAGCGGCGGCCGTTGTTGGCGCCTCGTCCCGGAACTGGCGCACGCGCTCTGCCAGTAGGGCCTGCAGCTCCGCGTCCGACACCTGCGACATGTCCCGCCCGGCGGCCGACAGGCGTTCGCGCATCTGCGTCAGCTCCTCCGCCCCCATGGCCTCGCTCTCGGTGCCGTACTGGACCTTGCGCGAGTTGGAGATGATCGACGTGCCGATGTGGCCGGGCATGACGACCGAGCATTTCACGTGCGGCGCGTTGAGGCGCAGGTCGGTGATGAGCGCCTCCGTGAACCCCTTCACCGCGAACTTGGCGGCACTGTAGGCGGTGTGCGACACGCTGGGGCCGATGGAGGCCCAGAAGCCGTTGACGCTGCTCGTGTTGACGATGTGCGCCTCCTCCGCCTTCACCAGCATCGGCAGGAACGCGCGCGTGCACAGATAGACGCCGCCCCAGCAGATGTTGAACGTCCGCTCCCACTGCTCGCGGCTGTTGGAGAACAGGCTGCCGCCGCCGCCGATGCCGGCGTTGTTGAAGAGCAGGTGCAGCTTGTCCGTCGCCGTGCTCTTTCGCCACCTCGTCGCGGAAGCGCAGCACGTGGCTTTCGTCGGAAACATCGGCGATGTGCGCCGTCACGCGGACACGTCTGCGCGCCGGCATCCTGCGCGCACAGCTCCTTCGTCTCCGCCATCGCCTTGGCGGAGACATCGCACATGGCGACGTTGCAGCCTGCGGCCGCAAGCTGGCGCACCAGCTCGCGCCCCATGCCCGTGCCTCCGCCGGTCACCGCCGCGAGCCTGCCCGAGAAATCCTTCACGCTCCCCTCCGGTGCTGCTTCCAGCCCGCAGGATACACCACGCCTGGAGGCTGGCAGGCAAAGAATACCGGTCTCCGGCGCCCTCAGCTCCGCCTTACCAGCATGGTCAGCGCGAGCGCGACCATGGAAGCCACGAGCATCAGGAGGAAGGCAATATCGTAGGTGCCGGTGGCATCGAAGATCAGCGCGCCGCCGTAGGCGCCGAGGCCGCCGAAGAACTGGTGCACCATGGTGATGAGGCCCGTCAGCGCGCCGAGATGCGCCATGCCGAAGTTGTCGCGCACGAACAGCACGGTGAGCGGCGCCGTGACCAGGAACGTGGCTCCGAACACCAGCGCGAAGATCGCAATCGACAGCGCCGACTGGTCGACCGCGATCAGGCCGAACACGGCAACGCGTGCCGCAAACGCGATGGCCGTGGTCCA
The DNA here is from genome assembly GCA_963782855.1 of uncultured Alphaproteobacteria bacterium. GTDB lineage: Bacteria > Pseudomonadota > Alphaproteobacteria > Rhizobiales > Hyphomicrobiaceae > AWTP1-13. The sequence continues at coordinate 13,989 of CAWALW010000022.1, forward strand.
CGCCGGCCCCGCCCGGTCGCTGACGAGCCCCGTCGCGAGCAGGCCCAGCAGCCCCGTCAGTCCCATGAGGGCGAGCAGGTTGCCCGCCACGAGCTGGTCGACGCCGCGATCCTGCGCGAACGCCACCACGTGCGTGGCGACGAAGAAATCATCGAACCCGCAGATGGCGTAGATGACGAGCAGCAGCCAGAAGCGCGGCGTGCGCGCCGCTTCGCGCACCGTCATGCCGCCTTGCGCGGTCGCCGACGCGCCGCCGGCCATCCCCTTCGGCAGCGCGAACAGCAGAAACGGGATCAGCGCCAGGTGCGCCAGGCCCAGCCAGAAAAACACCGACCGCCATCCGATCTGAGCCAGCAAGGCCGCCAGCACCGCGATCATGATGAGCTGGCCGATGCTGGTGCCGGAGATCACCGCCGCATTGGCGAAGCCGGCGCGCTGTGGAAACGCGCGTGTCACCATCACGCCGACGGGCGTCAGCGACGCCAGCCCGTTGCCGATCGCGAACACGAGGCCGTAGAGAACCAGCGCGTGCCAGGGCTGCCCGATGAGAAACATCAGCCCGATGCCGAAGGCGCTGACGATCATGCCGCTGTTGAGCAGGATGCGCGGGCTCGTCCGGTCGGCGAGCCGGCCGGCGACGAACGTCGCGACGGCGGAGACGACAAGGTAGACACCGACTGCGGCCCCGAGCGCGCCCCGCTCCCAGCCGAACTCATCGACCATCGGCTTGAACGTCAGGCCGATCGCAAAGCGCGCACCACCGCCCACGAACAGGATGAGAAACCCTGCTGCGAAGATCACGTAGGGATGCATGCATTCCTCGCGCAGGCCGATGGAAGCAGAATCGCTCGCTAAGCGGACCGGATCACTGCCGGGCCCGCCCGCGCAACCTCCGAATGGACATGCGACCATTGCGCTGCCCGGCGGTGCAGCGCGGACTGGTGATCCCGCACGCGGCCTAGTTGAAGTGCATCCCGCCGTTCACCTGCACGGTCTGGCCGGTCATGTAGGGGTTGCCGATCACCATCAGCACCGCCTGCGCGACTTCCTCGGGCGTACCCAGCCGGCCCAGCGGCACCTTGGCGGCGGCCTCGCTCGCAGACACCGTCATCTCGGTCGCGATCAGCGACGGCGCCACGGCGTTCACCGTGATGCCCTCCTTCACCAGCCGGGCCGCGTAGCCGCGCGTCAGCCCCTCCATGCCGGCCTTGGAGGCGTTGTAGTGCACGCCGACCACGCCGGCCCCGCGCGCCGCCCCCGATGAGATGTTGACGATCCGCCCCCAGCGGCGCGCACGCATCCCCGGCAGCACCGCCTGCGTGCACAGGAACGCCGACTTGAGGTTGATCGCGATCGTCCGATCGAAATCGGCTTCGGTCAGGTCCTCCAACCCACGCCGTATCGCCACGCCCGCGTTGTTGACCAGCATGTCGATGCCGCCAAGCTCCGCTTCGACCGTGCCGACGAGCCGCGCGACCGCGGCGCTATCCGAGACATCGGCCTGCACCGCGACAGCCCGCCGGCCGAGTTTGCGCACGGCCTCCACCACAGCATCCGCATCACGCGCCCGCTCGCGATAGTTCACCGCGACATCCGCGCCGCTCTCCGCCAGCGCCAGCGCGACGGCCCTCCCGATCCCGCGCGCGCCGCCTGTGACGAGTGCGACAGGCCCGGCAGCATCGGCGAGTTGGGGCATGTGCGTGATCCTTGTCTGGTGTCTGCCGCAAAGGCTGCAACGGGCTCCGAACTTGTGCAACTGACTTGGGATCGGCCACCCGCTGCCGCAACGACGATCCGTCGCATTGGTCAGATTGCGATGCCCGGCCGGCTTGCCGTGCACGATCAGACCGGCAACACTGCGCCGCCTGCCGGTGGAGCCGAAGCGCAGCGAAAGGACTGAACGCGTGTCCCAGGTCGACGAACTCAGGCGCATGATCGCCGGCGCGCGCGACATCGTCGCCTTCACGGGCGCCGGCATCTCGACCGAATCAGGCATCCCGGATTTCCGCTCGCCCGGCGGCATCTGGACCAAGTTCAAGCCGATCGACTTCGGCGACTTCATGCGCTCCGAGGACGCGCGCCGCGAAACCTGGCGCCGCAAGTTCGCCACGCACGAGACGCTCGCAAAGGCCACGCCCAACGCCGGCCATCGCGCGCTCGCGCGCCTCGTCGAGCAGGGCAAGATGGTCGCCGTCATCACCCAGAACATCGACGGCCTGCACCAGGCCTCCGGCGTGCCCGCCGACAAAGTGATCGAGCTGCACGGCAATACAACCTATGCCGACCTGCCTCGACTGCCGCCGCCGCTACGAACTCGAGTGGGTGCGCGAGATCTTCTCTGTCGATGAGCGCCTGCCCGTGTGCACGGACTGCGGCGGCCATATCAAGACGGCCACCATTTCCTTCGGCCAGGCGATGCCCGAGGACGAGATGCTGCGCGCGCATCAGGCGACGGCCGAGGCCGACCTGTTCATCGTCCTCGGCAGCTCGCTGGTGGTCTATCCCGCGGCCGGCTTTCCCGTCATGGCCAAGCGCAACGGCGCGCGCCTCGTCATCATCAACCGCGAGCCGACCGACCAGGACGACATGGCCGACCTCGTCATCAACGCCGAGATCGGCGCCACCATGAGCAAGGCCGTCGGGGTGAACTGACGCCGCCTCAGCTGTTCGCGGCGGCGGCTGCCGCCCGCTGAAGCAGCAACGTGCGCTCGCGCGCATTGTCCGTCATGTCCGCAGCCCGCTCGAACTCCGCGCGTGCCTCCTCGTGCCGGCCCAGCTTGGCGAGCAGGTCGCCGCGCACGCTCGGCAGCAGGTGGTAGGTCTGCAGCGCCGGCTCCTTCGCGAGGTCGTCGATGATCTCCAGGCCCGCCGCCGGCCCCATCAGCATCGACAGCGCCACGGCGCGGTTGAGCTCCACGACCGGCGATGGCGTGATCTCGGCCAGCGCGCCATACAGCCCGACGATGCGCGCCCAGTCCGTGTCCTCGGCCTTGCGCGCGCGGGCATGGCAGGCGGCAATCGCAGCCTGAAGCCCGTAGGGACCCAGTTTCATGCCGGCGGATGCCGCCAACGCTTCTGCGCGCTCCAGCGCAGCCAGCCCGCGCCGGATCAGCAGCTGGTCCCAGCGCGCGCGGTTCTGGTCGAGCAGCAGGATCGGTTCGCCCGACGGCCCCTTGCGCGCGCCCAGCCGCGAGGCCTGGATCTCCATCAGCGCGACGAGCCCGTGCACTTCCGGTTCGCCATCCGCGATGCCCGCCAGGATGCGCCCGAGACGCAGCGCATCCTCGCACAGCTGCGGCCGCATCCAGTCGCCGCCCGCCGTCGCCGTATAGCCCTCGTTGAAGATGAGGTAGATCACCTCCAGCACGGAGGCGAGCCGTTCCGCGCGCTCGTCGCCGTGCGGCACCTCGAAGGGCACCTTCTTCTCCGCCAGCGTGCGCTTGGCCCGCACGATGCGCTGGGCAATCGTCGGTTCGGGCACCAGGAACGCGCGCGCGATCTCCTCCGTCGTCAGCCCGCCGATCAGCCGCAGCGTGAGGGCCACGCGCGCTTCCGTCGACAACACCGGATGGCACGCCGTGAACACGAGCCGCAAGCAGGTCGTCGCCGATGTCGTCGTCGAGCGCCGCATCGAGGTCCGGCGCCGCGCCTTCGCCGTCCGCCTCCAGCTCGCGGCCCAGCTCCTCGTGCTTGCGCTGCGCCAGCTTTGCCCTGCGCAGCCGGTCGATGGCACGGTTCTTCGCCGCCGCCATCAGCCACGCGCCGGGCTTCTCGGGAATGCCCGTCCGCGGCCACTGCTCCAGCGCGAGCACCAGCGCGTCCTGCGCCAGCTCCTCGGCGACGCCGACATCGCGCACCATGCGCGCGAGCCCCGCGATCAGCTTCGCCTGCTCGATGCGGAACACCGCATCGATGGCCCGATGTGTGTCGGCAGCCGCCATGGCCGCCGGTTACACCATCCAAGATCGGCGCGGGCAAGACCGATCGGGAGCCCCATTTTTGCGTCCCCGGCCGCAGCGCTTTAGCGCGGAGAGCCGGGGTCTTTCCCGCAGGTGTAAGGTCCCGGACAGCCTCGGCTAGCCTCGGCTTCCGGGAATGCAGAGGAGCGACGTAAAACTTACTTCCCGCCCGCGTTGCGCTTCATCTGCTCGCGGGTGGCCTCCTCCTTTGCACGCTCGGCCGGCGTGAAGACCTCTTCGGAGAAATCCTCAGCCTCGATGATGGGGCGCAGCTCGCATTCGCCCTTGCCGAGCACTTCGAGGAAGCGTTTCGTCCAGTGCACGGCCTCCTCCATGGTTTTCACCTGGAACAGCGCGTAGGAGGCGATCAGCTCCTTGGACTCGGTGAACGGGCCGTCGATGACGGTGAACTTTCCGTTCGTCAGCTTGACGCGCTTGCCCTTGACGGTCGGCTGCAGGCCGTCGCCGCCGAGCATCACGCCGGCCGCGGCCATCTCCCCGACGAAAGTCCCCATCCGCTCCATGAGGTCCTTGCTCGGCGGCGCGCCCGCTTCACTCTCCGCGTCCGCCCTGAGCATTCCCATGATCTTCATATCAGTCTCCTGTCTGATGGCTGTGCGCAGCCGGGGCCGCCCGATGGGCGCTGCCTCCGGCACTGTCGCCTCGTCGTTGGTGGAGGAGCAGCGGGCTAGCGAGCCCGCCGCGCCATGTGAGCTACTTCTTCTTCGCGACTTCCTCGCCGAGCCTGCGGTGATGCTCCATCGCGTCGCTCTCGCCGAAGTCCTCCAGCTCGAACAGCTGGCGGATCTCGATCTCGCTCTCCTCGTTGTGCGGGTTGGGGCAGCGCTTGATCCACGCCACGGCTTCCGCGAGCGACTTGCACTGCAGGATCCAGTAGCCGGCCACCAGCTCCTTGGTCTCCGCGAACGGGCCGTCGATGACGGAGCGCTTGTTGCCGGTGTCGCCGAGCTTGCCCGCCGCAAAGCGGACGCGCGCGCCCTTGGAGGACGCCTGCAGGCCGTTCCCGTCCAGCATCACGCCGGCCTTCACCATCTCCTCGTTGAACTTCGCCATGGCGGCGAGACCCTCCTCGGAGGGCATCACGCCGGCTTCGGAGTCCTTCGTCGCCTTGACCATCACGATGAAACGCATCGTCGTTCTCCTTCAGGTTCGGTTCCGGAGCGGGGCCTGCCGCCCTCGCTCTCTGTCAACACGACGAACGGGCACCGCCGGAATCGACAGCCCGATCGAAAAATTTGGCGCCGAGCGGCCAAGCGCCGGAAAAGGCCCGAGAATTTCTTTGCTCCCGGCCGATCGGATGCCGCTTCTTTCGCAGCGGCCCGGCCCGTGCCATGAGTCGCTCCCGCAAGTGACAGGAGCGCGGCAATGGTCAACGACGGCGACAAAGCCCCGAATTTCAAGCTGCCCACCGCGGACGGGGAGCTTTCGCTCGCCAAGCTCAAGGGCAAGCCGGTCGTGCTCTATTTCTACCCCAAGGACGACACGTCAGGCTGCACGCTGGAGGCCAAGGACTTCTCGCGCCTGGCCGCCGATTTCCGCAAGGCCGGGGCCGAAGTCATCGGCGTCTCGCCTGATAGCGTCGAGAGCCACGCCAAGTTCCACAAGAAGTACGACCTCGCCGTCCAACTCGCCGCCGACACCGACAAGGAAGTCGCCAACGCCTATGCCGTGTGGGTCGAGAAATCGATGTACGGCCGCAAGTACATGGGGGTCGAGCGTTCCACCTTCCTGATCGGCAAGGACGGTCGCATCGCCAGGAGCTGGCGCAAGGTCAAGGTGCCCGGCCACGCCGAGGAGGTGCTGGCCGCCGTGCGCGCCGCTCGGCAAATAGGCGCTGCGCCCGGGCTCCGGATCAGTCCGTCACTTGATCTGGAGATTCGGCAGCGACTTCTGCAGTTCCTTCAGCTGCCGGATGTTCATCTTCATTCCCTTGCCGAGCGACACGTCGCCGGGCTGCATATCGTCGCCACAGGAGGCCGCCTTCCACGTGGCGGTCTGTGTCATGAGCGTGGCCTGCGGCCCGCCGCCCGCGCCGGGCATGCCCTCCGTCGTTCCTTCGATCCGCACGGTGACGGCCGATTGGAAGTCGCCGGAGATGGTCGTCTTGGTCACGCTCTTGACGGGACCGAACGCACACTCCGCGTCAATCACCCAGGTCGCCCCCGCGCGGCGCGTGTCGAAACGTTTACAACTGCCGCGGGACATCTTCAGCCCGAACTCCATCATCTCGCGGTCGGTCGCCGCATCGATGCACATGCGCGTGGTCACCGCCGGTCCGCCTTCCGGCTTCTCCGCCACCATCCGCGTCTCCCACAGTCCCGGCTTGCGTGCAGGAAAATCGAGACTTTGCGCGTCGGCCGCGAGCGAGCCGACGAGGAGAGCGACGACCGACGCTGCGTAGATTGCCGAAACGTGCATGTTTGCTTCTCCTGCTTGAACACGAAACTGTGAACGCCGCTCAGTTTTTGAGCAGATTTGCAAAACGCCCAGCGTTGTTGCAATGCCACAGCGTTTCTTAATTCCCGCTGAAGGTCCAGCCGCCGCAGGCATGGGCGGCATGAAAGGACGATGGCGGACGTCTATGTTGGAGAAGAAGAAGAAACAAAAAACAAGGCAAGGGTGTGGGGACATGGTGATCGACGAACGCCTCGTCATCGAGGCGATGTGTGCCATGTGGGCGGCCGGCGACCTTGACGGATGTCCTGCGTGGCTTACGCGAAAGACGTGGTGATTTTCGGGGTGCCGGATCGGCAAGCGCGCAATTCCTTCCTCGTAACGGGCGTGGCAGGACAGCTGATTCGCCGTCGCCTCGGGGATGCTGCAGACCGAGTTCGACGTCATCCGCTTCCGGCCGACGCAGATCGCGCGTGACGACGACACGTGGCTGCATTTCGGCGTGACTACCAGTACGTGCACCGGGCGACGGGCATGGACATCGACGGCACCATGCGCCACAACTGCCGCATGATCGGCGGCCGCATCGAGCGCGTCGAGATCATCCATGATACGGCGCGCATGGCGGCCTTCCTCGACATGGTTCGCGGATGAAGGCGGCGAGGCCTAGGGCTGGGCGGACCGGCCTCGCAGGAGTGCAGGCGGTGCCAATCTGGCATCGAAGCCTTACGGCTCCAAGCAGTTCGCCGAGATCAACGGCCGGCGCATGGCCTACATCGACGCCGGCGCCGGCGGCACGTCCATCGTGTTCCAGCACGGCAACCCGACCTCGTCGTACCTGTGGCGCAACGTCATGCCCCACTGCGAGGGCCTCGGCCGGCTCGTCGCCTGCGACCTGATCGGCATGGGCGACAGCGACAAGCTGCCCGACTCCGGCCCGGCCCGCTACACCTACGCCGAGCACCGCGAGCACCTGTTCGCGCTGTGGGACAAGCTGGACCTCGGCTCCCGCGTCGTGCTCGTCATCCACGACTGGGGCTCCGCGCTCGGCTTCGAGTGGGCGCGCAAGAACCGCGATCGCGTCGCCGGCATCGCCTACATGGAGGCGATCGTCACGCCCGTGACGTGGGCCGACTGGCCCGAGAACGCGCGCCGCGCCTTCCAGGGCTTCCGCTCGCCCGGCGGGGACGACATGATCCTCGCCAAGAACATGTTCGTTGAGCGCGTGCTCCCCGGCTCGGTGATGCGCAAGCTCACCGAGGAGGAGATGGCGGAATACCGCCGGCCCTTCCTCAACGCCGGGCGAGGATCGCCGCCCCACGCTCACCTGGCCGCGCCAGATCCCCATCGAGGGCGACCCCGCCGACGTGACCGCCGTCGTCGCGGACTATTCGGCCTGGCTCGCGACGAGCCCGGTGCCGAAGCTCTTCGTCAACGCCGAGCCCGGTTCCATCCTCGTCGGCCGCCAGCGCGAGTTGTGCCGCGCCTGGCCCAACCAGACCGAGGTCACCGTCCCCGGCCTGCACTTCCTGCAGGAGGACAGCCCCGACGAGATCGGCCGGGCGGTGGCGGATTTTGTGCGCAGGCTGGGATAGCTTCGCATTGTTCTTGATTTGTTCTATGGGTTATGCAACCGTCCGCCACCGTCATTTCGGAGGCGTGCCATGTCCCAAGGTTATCAAAACGGACACCGAAACAGCGAAGCGCAAGAACCCCTCGTCTGGGAGAGGGTCACGTGGCGTCAGGGCGATGGGCGCTACGTCTTCGAGGTGGAGGAAGGCGGCCTTGTCGCCAAGCTCACTTCGCCGCATGGCACGTCACTCATCCTGCCCATGGTGGCCTGGGAGGGCCTCCTCGACGCCCTCATGGGCGCGCGCAAGACGCGCACACGCAGCGAGCGCGCATTCCCGGCCCGTTCGGGCGCGCGCTGGTATGAGGGCGAAGCGGGAGAACTGGCCGCCGCCTTCAAGGCCGGCCGCTCCATCGCGCAACTCGCCCGCGCCCATAACCGCAGCGAGCACGCCGTCGAGGCGCAGCTCGATCGATTGGGTCTGTGGGATCGCGAGGCGCGCCAGCCGAGGGCTCGCTTGCCCGACGCGACCGGACGCCCGAGCAGCGCGGCGGACACGATCGCTTGTCCGGCACCCACTCGACTGCAATGTCTTCGGCCGCCGATCACGAGTAGCTGCGCTTGGGCGTGCGCGTAGCCGGCTCTACAGGCTGCGGCCGTCGAACGGCTTGGGTTTCAGCTTGGCGATGTCGATGCCGTCAAGGCAGCGCACGTTGATGGCAAACGTGTCCTTGCCGCTCTTGTCCTTGCCGCGCGCAAAGAACTCCACGCCGCAATGCCGGCAGAAGACATGCTGGATGACGTGCTTGTTGAACTCGTAGGTCGCAACCAACTCCAGCCCGCACACCATCTTGAAATCTGCCGACTTCACGAAGGTCAGCCACAGGCCATGCTTGGCGCAGATGGAGCAGTTGCACGCGATCGCCTGCGCCGGATCGGTCGTGACCTCGTAGCGCACCCGTCCGCAGTGGCATCCACCCGCATGGACCTTCGCATCGGTCATCGCACTGCCCCTTCGCAAGAATGAGCACCCACGCCGCGGTCAGCATTCCACAACGCCGCGCCACCTGTCTCCGGCAGCGGGCGCATGGCTGGCAACCTCTGGGCTGCGCTGCCGGCGGAGCTTCCCTCCGCGCCGCGCCGCTCTAGGTTCGCGCCGACACCACCGAAGGCCCGCCCATGTCCCTCCCCGCCCCAGGTCCCACCTCGCGCATCTACTTCTCGCAGCGCCTGCGCCTGCACTACGTCGACTGGGGCAACGCGGACGCGCCGCCGCTGGTGCTGGTGCACGGCGGGCGCGACCATTGCCGCAACTGGGACTGGGTGGCGGCGGAGCTGCGCAAGCGACTGGCACATCATCGCGCCCGATCTGCGCGGCCACGGCGACAGCCAGTGGTCGCAGGACGGCACCTACATGATGGCCGGCTACATCTACGACCTGGCCCAGCTGATCCATCAGCAGAAGCTGGCACCCGTCACCATCGTCGCCCATTCGCTCGGCGGCAACATCGCGCTGCGCTACGCCGGGCTCTATCCGGAGAACGTCGCCAGGCTGGTCGTCGATCGAGGGGCTCGGGCCCAGCCCCAAGATGATGGCCGAGCGCTTCGCCAAGGGCTTCCCCGAGCGCATGCGCGCTGGATCGACGAGCAGCGCGGGCTGTCGGGCCGCCTGCCGCGCCGCTACGCAACCATCGAGGACGCCTGGAAGCGCATGCAGGAGGAGAACAAGCACCTCTCCCCCGAGCAGGCGCGGCACCTCACCCAGCACGGCGTCAACCAGAACGAGGACGGCACCTACAGCTGGAAGTTCGACAACTACGTGCGCTCCTGGCCGCCCTACGACATGACGCAACGCGGACGTGGAGGAGCTGTGGAGCCGCATCGCCTGCCCGACGCTGCTCGTCTACGGCAAGGAGAGCTGGGCCTCCAACCCCGAGAAGGACGGCCGCGCGCGGCATTTCAAGAATGCGCGAAGTCGTGACGGTCGAGAGGCGCGGGCCACTGGGTGCACCACGACCGGCTGCCCGAGTTCCTGGCCCTCACGCGCCGGTTTCTCGCGGGCTAGGGTGCGGGCATACTACTTGGCCTCGGATGACCGGGGCAAGCCCGTGCCGCGCTAGGCAGTTTGAAGCACCAACAACTGACGTCCATAACCACCACATTGGGCAACAGTGGAGGCAGCTGCTCAGCGCGGTTGCGCGTCTTCGTTGCAAAGGTACGACCGTCCCTAAGAACGATTTTGACTGGAGAGTAAGCGGTGTAGATAGGGCGCCAGGTTCCATCGAGCGTTGTTCCAGCACACGCTTAACGACCCAACCGAATTGCTCGTGGGTCGCAAGTCTGCACTCGCCCGCTGCGATCGCGTCGAGCACGTCGGACACAAGGTGCCACTTCTTTTCATAAGGAAAGAAAAACGACCAGAACTTCTCGAAGCCGATGTTCAGTTCGTCATTGTTCTGCAAGCCCAGCGTTAGCTCAAACGAAAGGCCCGGCTGCTGCGGCACACTCATCAAAAGTTCCATGTTCGGTTCGTCCACCTTTTCAATGGCGAACGAATATCGCCGGGCAAATTCCCGAAACAGTGCTTCGGCGTCTGATGTGTGGTCGGTCATCCTAGTAGTCTAGCTGAGGGCGTGACTGACGAGGCGCCCTTGCCCGCGCTGTGAGCACGCGACCTAGCGCAATCAA
>CAWALW010000023.1:0-85169 GCA_963782855.1 uncultured Alphaproteobacteria bacterium
CGTCGGCCGCGAGCGAGCCGACGAGGAGAGCGACGACCGACGCTGCGGACAGATTGCCGAAACGTGCATGCTTGCTTCTCCTGCTTGAACACGAAACTGTGAACGCCGCTCGCTTTTTGGCAGATTTGCAGAACGCCCAGCGTTGTTGCATTGCCACAGGGTTTCTTGAATTTCCGCTGAAGGTCCAGCCGCCGCGGGTATGGGCGGCATGAAAGGACGATCGCGGACGTCTATGTTGGAGAAGAAGAAGAAACAAAAAACAAGGCAGGGGTGTGGGGACATGGTGATCGATGAACGCCTCGTTATCGAGGCGATGTGTGTCATGTGGGCGGCCGGCGACCTGGAGGATTGGTCAAGGCCCACGCGAAAACGTGGTGTTTGCCGGGGTGGATCGGCAAGCGCCAATTCCTTCCTGCGAACGGGCGTGGAAGAGAGCTTATTCGCCGTCGGCTCGGGGAGCTTCAGACCGAGTTCGACGTCATCCGCTTCCAGCCGATGCAGATTACGTGCGATGACAACGCGTGGCTGTATTTCGGGGTGGACTACAAGTACGTCCACCGGGCGACCGGCATGGACATCGACGGCACCATGCGCCACAACTGCTGCATGCTCGGCGGCCGGATCGTGCGCGTTGAGGTCATCCACGACACGGCGCGCATGGCGGCCTTCTTGGACATGGTTCGCAGGTTGAAGGCCGAGGCTTAGGGCCGGGATCCCGCCTCGTACGAGTGTCAGGCGGTGCCAATGGCATCCACGCCCTACTCCACCAAGCGGTTCGCCGAGATCAACGGCCGGCGGATGGCCTACGTCGACGAGGGCGCCGACGGCAGGTCGATCGTGTTCCAGCACGGCAACCCGACGTCGTCTTACCTGTGGCGCAACGTCATGCCCCACCTGGAGGGACTCGGCCGGCTCGTCGCATGCGACCTGATCGGCATGGGCGACATCGCGACAAGCTCCAGCTCCGGCCCGGACCGCTACCACTACGCCGAGCACCGGGACCACCTGTTCGCGCTCTGGGACACGCTCGATCTCGGCGACCGCGTCGTGCTCGTGCTGCACGACTGGGGTTCCGCGCTGGGCTTCGATTGGGCCCACCAGAACACGCGATCGGGTCGCAGGCATCGCCTACATGGAAGCGATTGTCACCCCGCTGACGTGGGCCGACTTCCCGACGGAGACGTGCGCGTCTTCCAGGGCTTCCGCTCACCGGCGGGGAGCGACATGATCCTGCAGCAGGAACATGTTCGTGGAGGGCGTGCTGCCCGGATCCGTGACTGCGGAAGCTCACCGAGGAGGAGATGGACGCACTACCGCCGGCCGTTCCTCAACCCGGCGAGGACCGGCGCCCGACCTTGTCGTGGCCGCGCAACATCCCGATCGAGGGCGAGCCTGCCGACGTGGCCGCCGTCGTCGACGACTACTCGTTCGTGGCTGGCGACAGCGAGGTACCCAAGCTGTTCGTCAACGCCGAGCCCGGCGCCATCACCTCGGCCGCGTGCGCGAGGTCGTCCGGACGTGGCCGAACCAGACCGAGGTCACTGTCCCCGGCGCACTTCCTGCAGGAGGACAGCCCCGACGCGATCGGCCGGGCGGTGGCGGATTCGTCTCGCAGGCTAGGATAGGCTGACTGCATATCGTTCTTGATTTGTTCCAAGCGCCATGCAACGGTGCGCCAGCCGTCTTTCGGAGGCGTCCCATGTCCCAGCGCTATCAAGGCCGAGACCGAAACAGCGACGCGCAGGAGCCCCTCGTGTGGGAGAGGGTCACGTGGCGTCAGGGCGATGGGCGCTACGTCTTCGAGGTGGAGGAGGGTGGGCTTGTTGCCCGTCTCAGCTCGCCGCATGGCACGTCGCTGATCCTGCCGATGGTGGCCTGGGAGGGTCTTCTTGACGCCCTCATGGGGGCCCGCAAGACGCGTACACGCAGCGAGCGTGCATTTCCGGCCCGCTCGGGCGCCCGTTGGTATGAGGGCGAGGCGGGTGAACTGGCCGCCGCCTTCAAGGCCGGCCGCTCCATCGCGCAACTCGCCCGCGCCCATAACCGCAGCGCGCACGCCGTCGAGGCGCAGCTCGATCGCCTGGGCCTGTGGGATCGCGAGGCGCGCCAGCCGAGGGGTCGCTTGCCCGATGCGACGCGGACGATCGAGCGGCGCAAGCGCACACGAACGCTTGTCCGCAACCCACTCGACTTCAATGTTTTCGGCCGCCGATCGCGAGTAGCTGCGCTTGGGCGCGCGCGTAGCCGGCCTCGACAGGCTGCGGCCGTCGAACGGCTTCGGTTTCAGCTTGGCGATGTCGATGCCGTCAAGGCAGCGCACGTTGATGGCAAACGTGTCCTTGCCGCTCTTGTCCTTGCCGCGTGCGAAAGACTCCACGCCGCAATGCCGGCAGAAGACATGCTGGATGACGTGCTTGTTGAACTCGTAGGTCGCAACCGACTCCAGCCCGCACACCATCTTGAAATCAGCCGACTTCACGAAGGCCAGCCACAGGCCGTGCTTGGCGCAGATGGAGCAGTTGCACGCAATCGCCTGCGCCGGATCGGTCGTGGCCTCGTAGCGCACCCGTCCGCAATGGCATCCGCCCGCATGGACCTTCGCATCGGTCATCGCACCGCCCCTTCGCAAGAATGAGCACCCACGCCGCGGACAGCATTCCACAACGCCGTGCCATCTGTCTCCGGCAGCGTGCGCATGGCTGGCAACCTCTGGGCTGCGCTGCCGGCGGAGCTTCCCTCCGCGCCGCCGCCGCTCTAGGTTCGCGCCGACGTCACCGAAGGCCCGCCCATGTCCCTGTCCGCCCCCGGTCCCACCTCGCGCATCTACTTCTCGCAGCGCCTGCGCCTGCACTACGTCGACTGGGGCAACCCGGACGCGCCGCCGCTGGTCCTGCTGCACGGCGGGCGCGACCATTGCCGCAACTGGGACTGGGTGGCGGAGGAACTGCGCAAGGACTGGCACATCATCGCGCCCGACCTGCGCGGCCACGGCGACAGCGACTGGTCGCGGACGGCACCTACATGATGGCGGGCTACGTCTACGACCTGGCGCAGCTCATCCACCAGCAGAAGCTCGCCCCGGTCACGCTCATCGGCCATTCGCTCGGCGGCAACATCGCGCTGCGCTATGCGGGGCTCTACCCCGAGAACGTCGCCAGGCTCGTCGCCATCGAGGGCCTCGGACCCTCGCCGAAGATGGTGGCCGAGCGCTACGCCAAGCCGGCTTCGCCGCAGCGCATGCGCGACTGGATCGACGAGCAGCGCGGCCTGTCGGGCCGGCTGCCGCGCCGCTACGCCTCGATCGAGGAGGCCTACAAGCGCATGCAGGAGGAGAACAAGCACCTCTCCGCCGAGCAGGCGCGCCACCTCACCCTCCACGGCGTCAACCAGAACGAGGACGGCACCTACAGCTGGAAGTTCGACAACTACGTGCGCTTCTGGCCGCCCTACGACATGACGATCGCCGACGTGGAGGCGCTATGGGCCCGGCATCGCCTGCCCGACCTTGCTCGTCTACGGCAAGGAGAGCTGGGCCTCCAACCCCGTCGACGACGGCCGCATCAAGCATTTCCACAACGCCGAGGTCGTGAGCTTCGAGCGCGCCGGCCACTGGGTCCACCACGACCAGCTCGACGAGTTCATGGCCCTCACGCGCCGGTTTCTCGCGGGCTAGGGTGTGGGCTCACTTGGCCTCCGATGACCGGGGCAAACCCGTGCCACGCTAGTCAGTTGAAGCACCAACAAACTGACGTGGCCATAACCACCACATTGGGCAACAGTGGCAAGAGCAGCTGCTCAGCGCGGTTGCGCATCTTCGTTGCAAAGGTACGAAACCTTTGTCCCTAACGAACGGGATTTTGACTGGAGAGTAACGGTGTAGATAGGGCGCCAGGTTCCATCCGAGCGTTGTTCCAGCACACGCTTAACGACCCAACCGAATTGCTCGTGGGTCGCAAGTCTGCACTCGCCCGCTGCGATCGCGTCGAGCACGTCGGACACAAGGTGCCACTTCTTCTCATCAGGAAAGAAAAACGACCAGAGCTTCTCGAAGCCGAGGTTCAGTTCGTCATTGTTCTGCAAGCCCAGCGTTAGCTCAAACGAAAGGCCCGGCTGCTGCGGCACACTCATCAAAAGTTCCATGTTCGGTTCGTCCACCTTTTCAATGGCGAACGAATATCGCCGGGCAAATTCCCGAAACAGTGCTTCGGCGTCTGATGTGTGGTCGGTCATCCTAGTAGTCTAGCTGAGGGCGTGACTGACGAGGCGCCCTTGCCCGCGCTGTGAGCACGCGACCTAGCGCAATCAAATATCAGCGCCCGCCCGCAGGCGAGGGCAGTTCGAGATAGCGCAGGCGCTTGATCTCGCGCCGGCTGGCGGCGATCTCCTCGAGGATCAGTCCGCACGCGCCCGCCAGCATGGCGAGCTGCATCAGGCCCATCGCCAGCACCGCCGTCGGCAGGCGCGGAACCAGCCCGGTCTGCAGGTAGGTGATAACAAGCGGGAACCCGAGCACCAGCGCGCTCAGCGCCAGCGCGCCCGCGCACCCCCCGTAGAAGCGCAGCGGGTGCAGCGTGCGGAACATGCGCGCGATGCGGCGCAGGATGCGCGCGCCGTCGCGATAGGTGTTGAGCTTGGAATGCGAATCCTGCGGACGCGAGCCGTAGAGGATCGGCAGCTCGCGGCAGGCGAGCTTCAGGTCGAGCGCGTGCACGGCAAGCTCGGTCTCGATCTCGAACCCCGTAGAGCCCGCCGGGAACGACTTGGCGAACCGGCGCGAGAACACCCGGTAGCCCGAGAAGATGTCCGTGAAACCCTGCCCGAACAGCCTGCGCACGAGCCCCGTGAACACCTGGTTGCCGAGCCTGTGCCCGGCGCGGTAGGCGCTGGCCTCCTCGCTCACGCGCGCACCCACGACCATGTCGAGGTTGTCGCTGATGAGCAGGTCGATCAGCCGCCCCGCATGCGCGGGATCGTAGGTCATGTCGCCGTCGGCGAGCACGAGCACGTCGGCGTCGATGTCGGCGAACATGCGGCGCACCACGTTGCCCTTGCCCTGGTAGGGCTCGAAACGCACGATGGCGCCGGCCTTCGCGGCCGCAGCCGCGGTGCCGTCGGTGGAGTTGTTGTCGTAGACGTAGATGAGCGCGCCCGGCAGCGCCGTGCGGAAGCCCTCGACGACGCGCGCGATGGTTGCCGCCTCGTTGTAGCAGGGCAGCAGCACCGCGATGGAGCGGTTGCGCACGAAGCTCTGCACCGGAACGGCCTGGCTCAGTTCGGCGCGCACGCGGGCGGCAAGATCAGCCATGGCGGCGGCTCCTGCTGCGCACGGGCCTGCCAACGGCACGCGGCCGCGTCAGCGCCAGCCCTAGGGCAAGCGCGGCCGTCAGCAGCACCGATATGATGATCGCCTGCATACGCAACCTTCCGCCTGAAGTCATCCCGAGCCTAGGGCCGCCGGGCTACGGATCGGTTAAGCGCGGGCAATTGATTCCGCCCTGCGGCGTCCCATGTACTTGGAGGTCGATCATGGTTAACGGTTGGACGGCACGTGCCGCGCTTGGGCTTGGCGCTTGAAATTCCTCGAACGTGGCCGTCACGCGACTGTGATGTCCCGGTGCAAGGAGTAGGTTTGCCGAAGTGAACCGCGTCGAATCAAAACAGCGGTGCGCGCCGGTGAACGGCGTAGAAGGAGGATACCAATGAGGTCCAGCGGTTTCCGGCTGATGTCGGCCGCAACGATCTTCGCGTCACTTATCGTCACTGCACTGGCCGCCCATGCCGCTACGCCGTTCAGCGGACTGCACGGCACATGGTCAGGCGCCGGCCAGTTCCGGCTGGAGAACGGCAAGACGGAAACGATACGCTGCAGCGCAAGCTATGTTCCCCGGGCATCGGGGCTGGCTCTGTCTCTCCGCTGCGCCAGCGCGTCGAACCGCGTCGAGCTTCGCGCAACCCTGACATCGAGGGGCGACCGGGTCTCCGGCAGTTGGGAGGAGCGCAGCTACAACGCCTCGGGCCGCGTCAGCGGCGTTGGCCGTCGGCGACACGCTGCGTCTGCAGATCGAGGGCGGCGGCCTCGCCGGCACCATGCTCGTGCGCACGACGGGCGGCTCGCAGTCGATCTCGGTCCGCACGGATACCACGGCCCTCAAGGGCGTGAACATCAGCCTGCGCCGCAACTGAGCGGCTTCAGGCGATGAACGGATTGCTGCGGCGTTCCTCGCCGATGGTGCTCGTCGGCCCGTGGCCGCAGATGAACGCGTAGTCGTCGCCGAGCGGCAGCAGCTTGGTCTTGATGGCGTTGATGAGCGCGTCATGGTCGCCGTAGGCGAAGTCCGTGCGGCCGATCGATCCCTTGAACAGCACGTCGCCCATCAGGATGAAGCGCTGCTCGGCGTTCACGTACACCAGCGACCCCGGCGAATGTCCGGGGCAGTGGAGGATGGAGAACGTCGAACCCGCCACCGTGACGGTGTCGCCTTCCTGCAGCCAGCGATCCGGCGTCACGTTGCGCACGCCGTCTGATCCCTAAGTGCTCTCCCTGGTCCTCCAGGTTCTCCATCAGGAAGGCATCGTCGCTGTGCGGTCCTTCGATGGGGATGCCGCCGAGCGCTTCCTTCAGCTCCAGCGCGCCGCCCGCATGGTCGATGTGGCCGTGCGTGAGGATGATCTTCTCGACCGTCATTCCGGCTTTTTCGATGCCCGCCTGGATGCGCCGCACGTCGCCGCCGGGATCGACCACGGCGCCCGCCTTGCTCGCCTCGTCCCACAGCAGCGTGCAGTTCTGCATGAAAGGCGTGACGGGAACGATGGCGGCTTTCAGGGGCATGGCTGGCCTCGGCTCGGGTTGGCGCGCCGTAACTAGCCGAAACAGCAGGCGCGGTCCAACTGCGGGCGGAACCTGGGCCAAGATGCCTTGAGCGTCGACGTTAGCCGAACTTGAGCGGCAGCTTGCGCGGGCCGCGCACGGTTCCCTCCGACCAGGTGGTCTTGCCGTCGGGGCTGAACTCGGGAATGCGCTTCAGCAGTTCCTCGACGGCAACCGTCAGCTCCATGCGCGCCAGGTTCGAGCCGATGCAGCGGTGGATGCCGAGGCCGAAGGCGGCGTGCCGGTTCTCCTTGCGGTCGATGATCACCTTGTCGGCGTCCGGGAACATCGCGGGGTCGCGGTTGGCGGCGGGGAAGGAGAGCATCACCATCTCCCCCTGCTTGAACCTGCAGCCGTTGATCTCCGTCTCCTGCTTCACCTCGCGCGCCATCGTCACGGGCGCATAGGCGCGCAGGAATTCCTCGATCGCCGTCGGCATCAGCGCCGGTTCGTTGACGAGGCGCCGGCGATCCTCCGGATGCGTGGCCAGATGCCAGATGCACGAGCCGATGCCGCTCCAGGTGGTGTCGATGCCCGCCACCAGCAGCAGCCGCACGGAGCCCAGCACGTGGTTGTCCTTGAACGGCGAGCCGTCCGGATAGGTCTGCTGGACCAGATAGCTGATCAGGTCGTCGCCGGGGTTCTTGCGGCGCGCCTCCATGTGCGGCCGGAAGTAGTCCGTCATCTCCTCCAGGCCGCGCATCAGCATGCTGTAGTCGGTGATGCCCTCGTTCAGGATCGCGTTGATCCAGTCGCGGAACAGGTCGCCGTCCGTCTCGGGCACGCCCAGCATGTGGGCGATGACGCGCACGGGGATGTGCTGGGCATAGTCGACCGCGCCGTCGAAATGGCCCTTGTCGATGAACGCGTCGATCAGCTCGTTGCAGATCGCGCGCGCCTTCGGCGTCAAGCGTCTCGATCGCCTTGGGCGTGAACGGCGGCAGCAGCACCATGCGCGCAACGCGATGGCGCGGCGGGTCGGACGTGATCGGTGGGGCGCCGCCGCCGCTTTCGGGATGCACCTCGCGCACGGCCGTCCGCCGCGAGGAGAAATGATCGGTGTCGTAGGCAACCGCGCGCACGTCGTCGTAGCGCGTCGGCAGGTAGACGCCGTGGAAGCGCTCGGTGTGCGCGATCGGGCAGCGTCTGCCGCAACTCGTCCCAGATCGGGAACGGGTCTTCGATCCAGCGCTGGTCGAGATGGTCCCAGTCGGTCGCCCAGTCTCCGACGGGTGGCCGTGCGCGCTGCTGCATGATGGGCCTCAGTTGAACTTGATGGGAAGCTTGCGCGGTCCCCGCACCGTGCCTTCGGACCACGTCACCTCACCGTCGAGGCTGAATTCGGGAATGCGCTTCAGCAGTTCCTCCACCGCAACCGTCATTTCCATGCGCGCCAGGTTCGAGCCGACGCAGCGGTGGATGCCGAGGCCGAAGGCGGCGTGCCGGTTCTCCTTGCGGTCGATGATGACCTTGTCGGCGTCGGGGAACATCGCGGGGTCGCGGCAGGCGGCCGGGAACGACAGCAGCACCATCTCGCCCGGCTTGAACGTGCAGCCGTTGATGGCCGTCTCCTTCACCACCTCGCGCGCCATGGTGACGGGCGCGTAGGCGCGCAGGAATTCCTCGATGGCGATCGGCATCAGCGGCGGCTCCTTCACCAGCCGGCGGCGATCCTCGGGCGTCTTGGCCAGATGCCAGATGCACGAGCCGATGCCGCTCCAGGTCGTATCGATGCCGGCGATCAGCAGCAGCCGCAGCGAGCCGATGACGTTCTCGGGCGTCAGCTTCTGGCCCTTGAACTCGACGCTGCTGAGGTAGCTGATCAGGTCGTCGCCGGGCTTCTTCAGGCGCTCGCTGCACGTACTCGCCGAAGTACTGCTGCATCTCGCCCGCGGCCTGCACGGCGATGGCGACGTCGGTGATGCCGTCCTCCAGGATCATCTTGATCCACTTGCGGTAGAGGTCGCCGTCGCTCTCGGGCAGGCCCAGCATGTGGGCGATGAGGCGCACCGGGATCTCCTGCGCGTACTCGACCGCGGCATCGGCCTTGCCGCGGCCGATGAACTTGTCGATCAGCTCGTTGGCCAGGGCGCGCGCGCGCGGCTCCAGCTTCTTGATCTGCGTCGGGCGTGAACGGCGGCAGCAGCACCATGCGCGCGGGGCGATGCTCCGGCGGATCGGAGGTGATCGGGCGGCGCCGGAATGCGCGGCGGCGGCGTCTCGCGCACGATGATGCGGCGCGAGGAGAAGTGCTCGGTGTCGTAGGCGACGGCGCGCACGTCGTCGTAGCGGGAGGGGAAATAGACGCCCATGAAACGGTCGGTGTGGGCGATCGGGCATTTCTTGCGCATCTCGTCCCAGATCGGGAAGGGGTCGTTGACCCAGCGCGGATCGAGATGGTCGAAGTCGGTGGCCCAGTCCTTGACGGGCGGACGCGCGCTCATGGCCTTCCCCCTATTCCTCGATGATCTCGACCGCGAACTCGGGACAGTTCGACTTGGCGAGATAGGCCTTCTCCTCCAGCTCCGGCGGCACGGTGCCGTCGCCGACCTCGCGGGCGTTGCCGTACTCGTCGAGCTCGAACAGCTCCGGCGCCACCGCCTTGCAGCGGTTGTGGCCCTGGCACTTGTCGCGATCGACGTGGACCTTGAGGGTTGCGGGTTGGCCATAGCGGCGCGTCCTCCTCTGAGCCGCTTGCGGGCTCGCTTGACGTTAACGTCAGTGTGGCGCAGCGACGCAGCGCTGGGCAACTCGAAGGACAGTGAACCACACGTTCAGGGCCGGTAGCCGAAGTGCGGGCCGGCCGGGCTGCCGCAGCGGCGCGGCGAGATCGGCGAAGCGGCAGAGATACGACCGCGTCTTGCGCGGGTCGATGATTTCCTCGACGCCGAAGGCCTCCGCGGTCCGCAGCGGCGACTGCAGGGCCTCGAGCTTCGCCTCGATCTCGGCGCGCTTGGCGGCTGGATCGGGCGCCGCCTCGATCACGGCGCGGTAGGCAGCTTCGACGCCGCCGGCGATCGGCAGCGAGCCCCATTGCGCCGACGGCCAGGCGTAGCGCAGGAATGCCGGCGAGCCGTTGCGCTGCGTGAGCCCCGCCATGCCGAAGGCCTTGCGCACCATGACGGCGCACCAGGGCACCGTCGACTGGCGCACCGCGACCAGCGCCTGGGTGCCGAAGCGCATGACGCCGGAGGCCTCCGCGTCCTTGCCGATCAGGAAGCCCGGGATGTCGACGAGGTGCACGACGGGCAGCTGGAAGGTCTGCGCCAGGTCGATCATGCGGATCGCCTTGCGGCAGGCATCCGCCGTCCAGGCGCCGCCGTAGTGGTAGGGGTCGCTGGCCAGGATCGCCACCGGCCAGCCGTCGAGGCGGGCCAGCCCGGTGATGACGGACTTGCCCCAGGCCTTGCCGATCTCGAAGAAGCTGCCGGCGTCGACGATGGTCTCCACGATCGGGCGCATCTTGTAGACCTTGCGCGCGTCGCGCGGGATCACGGAGAGCAGCTGCTCCGTCGGCGCGATCCGGCGGGTCGTTGGTCGGCTGCCGCGCCGCCAGCTCGTAGCACGGAGGACGGCAGGTAGCTCAGGAACCGCCGCGCCCGCGCGAACGCCTCCTCCTCGGTCGCCGTCTCGTCGTCGATGGTGCCGTTCTTGACGTGGATGTGCGTGCCGCCCAGCTCCTCCTTGGTGAGCGTCTGCCCGGTGCGCGCGACCACCGGCGGACCGGCGGCGAACAGCTGCGAGGTGCCGCGCACCATGATCGAGTAGTGGCTGGCGCAGACGCGCGCCGCGCCCATGCCGGCAACCGAGCCGAGCCCCAGCGCCACCACGGGGATCTCGGAGAGCGACAGCAGCACCTCGGTGAAGCCGCGGCGACTCCGGCACCAGCGTGCGCCCCAGCGTCTCCAGGTGCTTGACCGAGCCGCCGCCGCCGGTGCCGTCCACCAGCCGGACGACCGGAATGCGCCAGCGCCGCGCCGCCGTCTCGGCGAACTGGAACTTCTCGCGCAGGCCGCCGTCGTTGGCGCCGCCGCGCACGGTGAAGTCGTCGCCGGTGACGAACACGTTGCGGCCGTCGATGCGGGCGCGGCCGCACACGACGTTGGCCGGCGTCAGGCCGAACGAGGTTGCCGTTCGCGTCGTACTCGGGAAAGCCCGCGATCGAGCCGACCTCCTCGAACGAGCCCTCGTCCACCAGCCCGGCGATGCGCTCGCGCACGGTGAGCTTGCCGGCGTTCTTGTGCCGCGCGACCTTGTCCGGGCCGCCCAGCTCCAGCGCGAGCCTCTGGCGGCGTTTCAGATCGTCGAGTTCTGCTTCCCAGCTCATGCGCGCTCCCCATCCGTCGGCGGATGGGACCATGCCCGGATGCGTCGCGCAACGTCAAGGCTTGGGGGCGAGCTTCTGCTTGAGGTCGGGGAGGTCGACGAAGTCGCCGCCGCCATGCGATTGGCGATGCGCCGCTCCGCGGCGGTCACGATCGCCGCCCGGACGTCCGCCGCCGTGACCGGCTCCTCGCCGATGCTGAGGCGCTGCTCGCGCGCCAAGTGCCTCAGGTTATCGACGCTATCGATACTATCCAGCGCAGCCAGCGCTGCGTTCCTGCCTTCCTTGCGCACCACCACGACCACATTGGGCGAGTAAGGGTCGAACGGAGCCGGCGTGAAAGCTGGAGGCGGCGGCACTGCCTGAATCACTTCGGCTGGCGGTTCGGGCGGCGCGGCGGACTTGCCGATGATTTCAGCCGCCTCGCCTTCCGCGCGCGACTCGACCCGCACGCGCACCTGCGCGACCTCGGACCGGAGCTTGCGCAGCAGCGCGTCGCGTTCCTCGGGCGACAGACCCGGATGCGCCCTCAGCACTCGCCGGAAGAAGGCTTCCTGCGACGCACCCGACAGCGCTCGCGTCTTCTTGCGCATTGCTCCTAGGCCGATTTCGCGCGCAGCTGGGCCACGCCGAACACCTCGTCGTGCAGCGCGCGCAGATGCGGCAGGGCATCCGCGTACTTCTGCTCCATGCTCTTCTTAGTCTCGTCCCAGTCGAAGGCGCGCGCAATGCTGTCGAGCGCCGGCAGGCGACGTCTTCAACAGCGGATGGTCGAGCGCGAGCTGTTCCAGCAGCATCCGCTCGGCCCCGTCGCCCTTGAGGCCGTTCGGCAGGCAGGAGTAGCGCCGCTCGCCGAACGGGATGGACGCGAGCTGCTCGCGCCGTTTCTACCCGCTCGATCAGCATGGCCACCCGGTCGATTGCGAACTGCGACACGAAATCAGGCCGGAACGGCACCACGATGTGATCGGCGAGGTCGAGCGCCGCCAGCGCCGCAAACGACAGCCCCGGCGGGCAATCGATGATGACGAGATCGAAGTCCATGCCGAAGTGCTTCATCAGCCGCTTCATGCGGCCGCGCACCTGCATGGCGACGGCATCGGCATGCAGCTCCCGCTTGGAGGACTGCATCACGAACAGCTCGTTCTGGATGTCCTCGAGCCGCTGCGATCCCGGCAGCAGCGAGACGCGTCCCGGCCGAAGAAGCGGCCGTGGTTGACGTCACCGACGTTCTTCAGCGACGTAGGCGGATTCGTCCTCGGCCACTTTCTCGAAGCGGTCGGAGAAGTAGTCGGCGATGGTATGGCCGCGCGGGAAGCCTTCTCCCAGCCTTCGCCGCCGACCAGCATGAGGGAGGCGTTGCACTGCGTATCGAGGTCCATCAGCAGCACCTGCCGCTGACCCCAGGATGCCGCGGCGTGCGCCAGCATGACGGAGATCGTCGACTTGCCGACGCCCCCTTCCTGTTCGACACGGCAAGGAACTGCGTCATCCGTAATCCTCTATCGATGCAATCGATGAGGGTTAGGCGATTCTCCGCCGCAGGCGCAGTCTTGCGTGGCACTGGAAACGCGCTGGTAATTATCCTGTGGCCCGACGGCGCGGCCAAACGCAACTGCTTGCTTCCCCGGCCGCAGCGCATCGCGCAGAGAGCCGGGGTCTTTCCCCTGAGGATCGGTGGAAAGGTCCCGGATAGCCTCAGCCTGCGGCCTCGGCTTCCGGGAAGGCAAAAGGCACACGGTGATAGCCAGTGTCGTCAGTGCTTCCGCACCAGCTCGAGCACTGCTGCCCCGTAGCGCTGCAGCTTGCTTTGCCCGACGCCGCTCACGCCCTTCAGCTCGTCCTTGTTCTTCGGCCGCAGTCGCGCGATATCGGCCAGCGTCGCGTCATGGAAGATGACGTAGGGCGGCACGTGCTGTTCGGCCGCGCGATCCCGCCGCCAGGCGCGTAAGGCCTCGAACAGGGCCATGTTCGCCGCATCGACCTCCTGGCTGTCGCCTCCCGACCCGGCGCCTGCGCGCCGCGACGCCCCGACGCATCGCTATCCGCTACGGCAGGCGTCCGGCGCATCGCAATCCGCCGCTCTCCGCGGTAGACCGCACCCACGCCCTCGGCCTCGCCTAGGCCGATCAGCGGCCGTCCATCGTTCGGGTCCTCGTGCAGCAGGCCTTCGAACATCAGCTGATCCAGCAGGTCGCGCCAGCCGGCCGTGCTGAACTCCTTGCCGATGCCGTAGGTCGACATCTGCGTTTCATGGTCCGACGCATCCTTCGACTTGCCGAGCAGGTGATCGACCACGCGTCCCCGCCCGAACCGGCCGCCGAGGCGATGCACGGCCGACAGCGCCTTCTGCGCCGCCTCCGTCACATCAGCGGCCTCCGGCGGGTTGAGGCACAGATCGCACACGCCGCAGGCCGTCACGCTCGTCTCGCCGAAGTAGCGCCGCACCGCCGCGGGGCGGCAGCCGGTGCCGTCGAGCATGGCGTAGAACTGGCGCAGCTTGCGCATCTGCACCATTTTCACCGTGTCATCGACCTCGCGGCTGTCGATGCGCCGCATGGCCCACGCGAGGTCGGAGGCGGAGTAGAGCGTGATGCCCTCCGCCGGCGCTCCATCACGGCCCGCGCGCCCAATCTCCTGCCAGTAGGAACTCAATCGCCGCAGGCGGGTCGGCGTGGATCACGAAACGCACGTCCGGCTTGTCGACGCCCATGCCGAAGGCGATCGTCGCCACCATCACGGCGGCATCCGCCTCCAGGAACTGATCGAGCCGCGCCGCGCGCAGATCCTTGTCGAGCCCTGCGTGGTAGGCGAGCGCCGGCACGCCCGCCGCAACCAGCCGCTCCGCCAGCTTGTCGACCCCGTCGCGCGAACCACCGTAGATCACGCCGGAACGTTTCGGCCGCTCCGCCACCAACTCGAGCACCCGCTGATGCCCCTGCCCGCGCTTGCGCTCAGCCGACAGCGCGAGTTCCGGCCGCGCGAAGCTGTCCACGAACTCGCGTGCGTCGCCCAGATGCAGCTCGGCGCGGATGTCCTCGCGCGTGCGCGCGTCGGCGGTCGCCGTCACAGCCAGCCGCGGCACCTCCGGAAAGGCCTCCGCAAGGCGGCCCAGCATCCGGTATTCGGGGCGGAAATCGTGACCCCACTGGCTGACGCAGTGCGCCTCGTCGATGGCAACCAGCGCCAGCGGCAGGGACGAGAGCCGGTCCAGCATGGAGGGCTGCATCAGCCCTTCCGGCGACAGGTAAAGCAGGTCGAGCATGCCTTCGCCGATCCGCCGCCAGATGTCGGAGCGCGCCGCCGGCGACATGCTGGAGTCGAGCCGCTCGGCCGCCACGCCCGACTGCTTGAGGGCGGCGACCTGATCCGCCATCAGCGCGATCAGCGGCGAAACGACGAGCCCGATGCCCGGCCGCACCAGCGATGGGATCTGGTAGCACAGGCTCTTGCCGCCGCCGGTCGGCAGCACGGCGAGTGCGTTGCGGCCCGCCAGCACCTCGCCGATCACACCGGCCTGCAGGCCCCGGAATTCCGAATGACCGAACGTTGCGCGCAATACCTCGCGCGCCGCATCCAGCGTCGGCTCTGAAATCGCACGGCGGTCGGAGAAGAGTGACTCGGCTTGCACCGCCCCGTTATGGCGCGCACCCGGCTGGCGCGCAAACCCAGGCAAGTAACGCTCACGCAAGCCTGTGCATGACTAGGAAAGAAAAAGGGAGCCCGAACGGGGCTCCCTGAAGGCAATGCGAAGTTGACGCGAAATTCGTTGATCAGGCCGCCACGTTGGCGTTGCTGCCGGGGTCGCGCAGGACGTAGCCGCGGCCCCACACGGTCTCGATGTAGTGCTGGCCGCCGGTGGCCGCCTGCAGCTTCTTGCGGAGCTTGCAGATGAAGACGTCGATGATCTTGAGCTCGGGCTCGTCCATGCCGCCGTAGAGATGGTTGAGGAACATCTCCTTGGTCAGCGTCGTGCCCTTGCGCAGCGAGAGCAGCTCCAGCATCTGGTATTCCTTGCTGGTCAGGTGCACGCGCTGGTTGTGGACCTCCACCGTCTTGGTATCGAGGTTGACCTTCAGGTCGCCGGTCTCGATCACCGACTGGGCATGGCCCTTGGAGCGGCGAACGATGGCGTGGATGCGGGCCACCAGCTCGTCCTTGTGGAACGGCTTGGTCATGTAGTCGTCAGCGCCGAAGCCCAGGCCGCGCACCTTGTCCTCGATGCCGGCGAGGCCGGAAAGGATCAGGATCGGCGTGGAGACCTTGCTGACGCGCAGCGTCTTCAGCACCTCATACCCGCTCATGTCCGGCAGGTTGAGGTCCAGAAGGATGATGTCGTAGTCATAGAGCTTGCCGAGGTCCACGCCTTCCTCGCCGAGGTCGGTCGTGTAGACGTTGAAGCCCTCGGACTGGAGCATCAGCTCGATGCTCTGCGCTGTTGCGCTGTCGTCCTCGATCAGAAGGACCCGCATTGCAATCCTCTCTTCCCAGACCCGCTAGAGTCCCGCTGCCCAACGCTCGCAAAGACCACGATGCTCAGGCTAAGACTTCTTAGGAACTTAGACGCGAGAAGTTAACGAAACCTAATTTTACCTTACGCCTGCAAGCATTTCTGGACACCGGAGCTGAACTCTCGACGCGCGGCCGGAACGGCACAAAAGACGACCTTTCCGTCGGGCGGCCAGCCGGCCTCCGGTATACGCAACCCGTTTTGTTTCGAAATCCCCCGCTACAGCTCACGCTTGTCCCGCTCCGTCGCGGCCAGGGCCGGCCGGAGCGATGTGGACGCTGTACAAGTCATACCTAACTGATTTGCGACTCTCGCCCTAGGGGGATGGAAAGGAAATTTTGGCGTCTCCGGGGCGTGACCCGATGAAGTGGTTGGAGCGTTGCTTAACCGCAATTTAAAGCCTCCCACCTATCCTCTGCCCCGGAATGAGGGAGATCCGGGCCCGCCGCACAATTGGCGCGCTTGGCACGTCAATTGCTCTGGCTCAGGGCGTGTCAACTATGAAACAAAAGCATGAATGCGAACGATGTTTCGCACGCATGATGGCTCCTGAAGGTGTTGGGGTATCGAGTGATGAAGGCACGTGATTCCGCTCTGAGAGCGAAGCGCTTCGAAGCCTCCGAGAAGGCCCGCAAGGTGGGTTCGCTCGAGACCATGATCCGCGAATTCGAGATGATGGTGTCCGACCTGTGGACGCCAGATCGCAGCCGAGGAGGAGCGCACCGGCGTCCGCGACCCGTCGCATTTCAACTATTCCACGTTCGCCAAGTCCGCAGCGCAGCGCCGCGCCAACCTGGTCACGTCGATGACGGACTTGAAGGCAAAGCTCGACGCCGCGCGCCGCGACCACGAGGACGCGGCGAGTGAGTTGAGCAAGCTCGAGCCCGTCGAGGACCGCGAACGCATGCATCGCAAGAGCGATCCGCGCGCCATGATCGGCTGAGGCGCTCGCGTCGCCGCCTGCGCCCTCCTTATAGTTCCCGCGAATCCATGCTGAAGCGCTGCCGTCCTCTAGTCCGGCAGGCGGAAGGTGCCCGTGGTGGCGCCGGCAGCGAGGTACGATCGGGGATGCTGGACCTAAGGTCGATCTTTCTCGGCCTGGCCACTATCGGTGCTCGCCGGCTGCACCTCGTCCGGGTTGCCGCTGCTGCCGCCGTCGCCTCAGGTTGCTCCCGAGCCTTCGAGCCTCTCCGGTCGCCGAGGAAAAGTCGCTTATCGTTCCCGGCTCGCCGACCGAGGTCTATGTGCAACTTGCGCGCGGCATGAAGGGGTGCTGGTTCGGTGCCGACTGGGCCCCTGCTCCAATCCCACATTTTCCACGCGGACGCCGAACCCGCGGCCAAGGGCGGCGAGGTCGAAATCGTCTTGCACGAACGTGATGTCACGCTGCGCGACCAGCGCGGGGTGCGCGCCTATCGGGTCCGTGTCACCGGGTGAACCATCGGCGCGCGCGTGACCATGATCGCGCACAAGATGCGAGCCGCAACTCGTGCCCGCGATGGGCAAGGACGTGGAGGCCTGGGCGAAAGGAGGGTCGGGCTGTCAGCTTGCCGCGCTCTTCCCGCCGCCTGCGCAGCCGAAGGCTGAGACGGCCGCAAAGAAGAAAGGCAAGCCCAAGAAAAAGGGTAAGCCCAAGCAAGAGTTGAGCGGCGCCGGCTGGCGTTAGCCTGCTCCCGGCGCTACTCGCGGTACTCCTGCACGCGTGTTGCACGCAGCCCCGGCAGGCCGTGGCGGTCGATCGAGCGCTGCCACGACAGGAATTCGTCGACGGTGAGCTTGTAGCGCTCGCAGGCCTCTTCGAGGCTCAGCAGGCCGCCGCGCACGGCGGCCACGACCTCGGCCTTGCGGCGGATGACCCAGCGCTTGGTGTCCTTCGGCGGAAGATCGGCAATGGTCAGCGGACTGCCGTCCGGCCCGATGACGTAGCGCACGCGCGCTCTGTACTGTTGTTCGGTCATGATACTCGTTACACTTTGTCAGACCTGCAATCACTCTAGTCGAACGCAATTAAAATCGAGCTAAGGCACTGGGTAAATACTTGCAGAACGCTTGCGTCAATATTCGGTATTGTTATGGTTAATTTTGGGTTACTGGTATCTAGCATCCGTTTTCCCGGGCGCACAGCTCCATGGTCAGCGGCCGTCCGGCTCCGCTCAAGCTTTGATTGCCTTCGGCCGCCGGCAGCTTCTCGCTGGTTGCGCGGCCGGCTAGGGCCGCCCGTCTTTCCCCGGCTTGCGGACCAATCGCCTTGATTTGCCCGCCATCCGCGGCCATAGTGACTTGGCGGCAGCCAAGGCACGCCGCGTTCCTATTGCACAGTCGTTAACCGTAGGCGCCGCCATGGCCAGCCTCCTCCCGAGATACGTCCCGGCAAGCGCCGGCACGCCGCGCGCCGGCGGCGGGTGGTCGTGGCCATGTCGGGCGGGGTCAATTCCTCGGTCGTGGCCGGCTGCTCAAGCGCGAGGGCCACGACGTCATCGGCGTCACCCTGCAGCTGTACGATCACGGCGAGGCCATGGGCAGGCGCGGCGCCTGCTGCGCCGGCCAGGACATCCATGACGCCCGCCGCGTCGCCGACAAGCTCGGCATCCCCCACTACGTCCTCGACTACGAGCACCGCTTCAAGGCGACGGTCATGCAGGCCTTCGCCGACAGCTACGCGGCCGGCGAGACGCCGATCCCGTGTGTCACCTGCAACCAGCAGATCAAGTTCAGCGAGCTGCTCGCGACGGTGAAGGAGCTCGACGCCGATCTGCTGGCGACGGGCCACTACATCGAGCGTCGCGATGGCCCCTCGGGCCCGCAGCTCTACCGCGCCTGCGATACCGACCGCGACCAGAGCTACTTCCTGTTCGCCACGACCCGCGAGCAGCTCGCCTCGCTGATGTTTCCCCTGGGCGCAATGCCCAAGAGCGAGGTGCGCGCGCTCGCGCGCGAGCTCGGCCTGCCGGTCGCCGAGAAGTCCGACAGCCAGGACATCTGCTTCGTGCCGCAGGGGCGCTACACGAGCATCGTCGAGCGCCTGAAGCCCGGCGCCGCGGAGGCCGGCGATATCGTGCACGTCGACGGACGCGTGCTCGGCCGCCACAACGGCATCATCAACTACACGATCGGCCAGCGCAGGGGCCTGGGCATTCCGAGCGCCGGCGCCGCTCTTCGTGGTGCGGCTCGATACCGGCCAGGAAGCAGGTGGTGGTCGGCCCGCGCGAGAGCCTGCACGCCCACTGGATGAGCCTCCGGAACGTGAACTGGCTGGGCGACGCGCCGCTCGCCGAGGAGGGCCTGGAGGTCGCCGTGCGCATCCGCTCGAGCGCGCCGCCGCAGCCGGCCACCCTGTTCCCGGCCGAGGGCGGCAAGGCAAACGTGCTGTTGCGCGACGGGGAGTACGGCATCGCCGCCGGGCAGGCCTGCGTCTTCTATGCCGATACCTCGCCGCGGGCGCGTGTGCTAGGTGGAGGCTGGATCGAGCGGGCGCTGAGCCGCAGCCAGGGGCTGGAGGCGGGAGGCATCCGGGCCGGCGGCAAGATGCGGGGTCGGGCGCAGTCGTTCGAAGAGTTGAGCTCGAGGGAGAGTCGAAACCATGAAGTCGATGTTGCGTTCGGCGGAGCGGCGGGCGCCAAAGGGCCTCAAGCGCTTCAAGGCCCGGGCGACAAGCAGATGGACGAGGCCGCCGTCAGGATCGCCTACCGCGCTGGCCCCGGTCTACGACAACACCTTCGGCTCGCGTCGTGGCCGAGGGCCGCAAGCACGCGGTCGAGATCATCAACCGGCGCCAGGGCCGCGTGCTGGAGGTCGGCGTCGGCACGGGCCTGTCGCTCCCCACCTATGCGCGCGACCTGGAGATCGTGGGCATCGACCTGTCGCCCGAGATGCTGGCGCAAGGCACGCGAGCGTGTCGCCGTCTGATCGGCTCACCCACGTCACCGGCCTGCTCGAGATGGATGCGGCCGACCTGAAGTTCCCCGACGACTCCTTCGACACCGTCGTCGCCATGTACGTGATGACCGTCGTGCCCGAGCCGGAGAAGGCCATGCGCGAGCTGGCGCGGGTGTGCCGTCCCGGCGGCGAGGTGCTGATCGTCAACCACTTCAGCGGCGAGGAGGGCATGCGCAGGTGGGTCGAGCGGCGCATGGCCCCGTTCGCCGACAAGCTCGGCTGGCGCCCCGTGTTCGACGTGGAGCGCGTCATGGTGTGCGACGACCTGCAGCTGGTCGAGAAGCGCGGCCTGCGCCCCATGCGCATTTTCACCCTGATGCGCTTCCGCAAGGCCAGCGAGGCCAAGGCCGCGGCCTGAGATCGGCGCAGCCCTTCCAGCCTGCCGGACCGCGTTCGCGCCGGCGGCTGCGCGCCTTGACAGTCTTGGCGAGGCTTCCTTATATCGCCCTCCTCGGGCGGAGTAGCTCAGTTGGTTAGAGCGGCGGAATCATAATCCGTAGGTCGCCGGTTCAAGTCCGGCCTCCGCTACCAATCAAATATCCCACAAAATCAATCCGGTGGCACAATCAGCGTGTGCGCGCGTCCGGTTGCATGCGTGGGTTCTTTTGTGCAACTCGCTACCAATGAATTTCAACGGGCGTACACGCGATCACGCCGCATAAGACTTGGCGGCTTTGCGCACCAGCGCGCGAAATTTCTTGAGGACCGCCGAGACAAAAGGAGAGGCACAGCCGCGGCGACCGACAGGCCTAAAGAGACGACCTCCAGAGGAAGTTCCGGCAGAAGTCCCCAGGGCCAGACACCTCCGGGCACGCAGGCCGCGCCAGACGGTTCCAGAAAAACGGTTGTTGATCCAAAGGCCGCGAAGAAGGAGCCGGTGGCCCAGTTTCCCCGCCGCCGCCGAGTGCATCGCCGCAACCTTCCGCGGACGGTGTCTTTCAGAGCGGCGTTCCGACGGTTGTGGACCTGTTGGGTGGTGGGAGATGAGGGTAGCGGAGTGTACGTCCTCCGACGAAAGCCAAGTTGCTCAGTAGCCACGCCCCGCCGACGGTAGGACTTCAGTCTTTGTCGACGGCTCGTCCGGCGCCTGTCTTTCCAAACCGCGCAAAAGCTCCTCTTCAGTCATCGTGTCCACGGTCGCATCGATTGTCGGATCGTCGCGACCAAGTGTGGGGCGAAAATCTCGCGGCAGCGTCGGCGCTGCAGCTGCCTCCGGCTCATCGATCTCGACCTGCTTCTGGATGGAATGAATGAGCCTCTCGCGCATGTCACCCGCTGCGATGCTCTTCTCCGCGATTTCGCGTAGCGCAATGACCGCGTCCTTGTCGTTCTCACGCTCGATTGTGACGGCTGAGCCCTTTGTGAGGGCGCGCGCCCGATGAGCGGCGATGAGCACGAGCTCGAACCTGTTGGGGATCTTGTCGACGCAATCTTCGACAGTGACACGTGCCATCCGACTATCCCTCTGTTGCAAGGCATCGTGAACCTTGCGCGACTGATGCGCGGTTCTACCTCGCGTTGCGACGCCCAGCGCAAGAAATACGCGGATGAACGTCAAGTAAGTAGCGATAAGTGCTAAATTTTCTTGATCTGTACGGCTTGCTTTCCCTTCCCCTTGCGATCGTCTTCCAGCTCGAAACTCACTCTGTCTCCCTCATTGAGCATGCGGATGCCGGCGGTCTCCAGTGCGCTTGCGTGCACGAATATGTCTTTGCCGCCGTCATCAGGCTCAATAAACCCAAAGCCCTTCGCAGTGTTAAAGAATTTTACTGTGCCGTTCATAATGGTCTCCATTGCCGACTAAGCTGTTTCGATTTTGGGCACGCATGCCGTACCACGAAAACCTCATCGACTTGCGGTCTTCAGATCATGCGCGTGGACGATTACCACGCCATCTTCCTCGCGCTCCCCGCGCTCGTGCTTGGCGCTCGCGACCTGTTCGATTGGACCCCGATGCCTGTTAAAGCACGTGAGATAGGGGCCGCCTTCGGGAGGCACGCGCTCGATATAGTCTAGAGCGTCGTGTGTGACCAAGACGGGCACGAACGTCAGACCATCCAGCATCGCAAACCGCACGCCGCGTATGGTGTTCCACGCTGGGCTGCCAACCGATGAGAGGCCCATTGCTTCTCCGCACTCAACAGACCTCAACATCGTGTCGAACAGGTCGGTGTACGGGCGATGATCAGCTGACTGACAGGGCGTGGGGCGGCAATGCCAAAAGCACGTTCGAGACAGCGGGATGATCCTCCCGGACACTGGCTCTTCAGCCGCACCAAATTCCTGGACGCCGTCAAAGTGAAGCCGATCTGCAAGCTAGCACCGATCAGCAGCTCATTTTCCCACATGCCCCCCGACGTAAAGCTCTGCCACAATTGCGACCGCAACCACAAACAGCATCGCGGCGGGGAACATCAAGCCATTCCGGTCGGCCGCCTTCTCAATTGACCGTCGATCGCTCTGAGGCTGTTGAGCGTCTCCTCGCATCATTGGCCTCTTTCAAAACGGATTGCGACGCCGAAACGTCCTCATCAGGGCGGCAAACCCGCTGAGATTGCAAGCGGTCGCTCATGCGGATGGCGTGGCAGAGGCGGCCGAAAACGAACCGGACGCCAATTTGCGGATCATGTGGCAGACGAGGCGTCGCCGCACATCGCAGGACACGACGGCTGTATCCGCGTCTAGTCCCGGCACAGTACGTCTGCCTTTCTCACATCGCAGAGAGACTAACGAACTAATTCTCAGATACGAGAGAACGTTTCCTTATATCATTTAAGATGTGACAGTTATCGCTTATGATAATCTATGATCAAAAATAAAAAGCCGCAGCCCCACCTGCCGCAGTCCAGAGACCCGGTTATCCCGGTTCACCAGCGCAAGACCGTTCGCACACTCAACGCAAACGACTGCCGTTGGCCCATCGGAGATCCGCAGAGGCCGGACTTCCACTTCTGCGGAAAGCCGAAGACCGCTGGCTTCCCATACTGCGAAGTCCACGTGCGTCGAGGCTTTGTGCCCGCGCGGCCAAGGAACTCGCGTCCGTATATTCCAGGCGAGGCCGCGTAGACTTCGATCGAAAGGGCAACGACAGTCGCGATCGCCGGCAGGCCGAGCATCCGATTCACCCCGATCACAGCGACGGTGACTTCGCTGGTGGTAGGGAAACTTGGGCAGATGAACGTGGCTGACATGGCAGAGTGGGCAGCCTCGACCGCCGAGACGGGCGGCTATGGAGTGGCATCGCCAGCTGCTGACCGAGGGGTAGGGTCAGGTATTGAGTGCCTCGATGAGTGCCGCAATCCTCATGGTCGCGAAATTGGAGAAGGTGTCCGAAATCGCATACGGCAGGATGATCCGCTCCCCGTGGCGCATCGCGCCGCACGTGTACACGACGTTTGGTACATAGCCCTCCCGCTCGGTGGGCTCGGGCCGCACCAGCGGCTCGCGCGACCGGGCAAGAACTTTCGAGGGATCGTTCTTGTCCAGCAGGGCGGCTCCGATCGAGTATTTCCGCACCGGTCCGACACCATGCGTCAACAATAGCCAGCCTTCGTCGAGTTCGATGGGCGAGCCGCAGTTTCCGATCTGAAAGAATTCCCAAGGATACGCGGGCTGAAGAAACGACTGACCGCCATCCCATGTGTAGAGGTCGTCGGAGTAGATCAGGTGAAGGTTTTCGTTGTCCTGCCTTCCGATCATCGCGTAGCGGCCATCGATCTTGCGAGGGAACAGACCCATGCCCTTGTTGCGCGTTGCTGTTCCGCTCAGGGGCGTCATGCGGAAAGATCGGAAGTCCGTCGTCTCGAGCAGTTCGGACCGAATGCCCCTGCCGCTGTAGGCCGTGTAGGTTGCGTAGAATGTCTTGCGCCCGTCGTCCTCGAATTCAACGAAGCGGGCATCCTCGATGCCGTTGGCCTGTGCCTCGGTGATTGGAAAGATGACGCGTTCGCTCAGGTCTTCGTCGCGGCCGAATGTCACCTCGACAGCGTCGCCATTGGCTCTTCCCGTCCGGTTCGTGACTTTAGGTACGGAGGCAAGGCGCGCCGTTGGATCGATGGCGACACTTCCATCCGCGGCAACAGATCCGGATCGGAAGGTCAACGATGAAATGTGACCTTCGCCGACGGCCCGAAGGCTCAGTATGAATCGGCACCCTCCATCGGGTGCACCCGACTGGTCGGGGTGGCGCACGATGCTCGGATTGAACAAGGCCGATGCTTCGAACGAATACTCGTGCAGAAAATAGGCACCGACCAGATAGCGCTGTGTTTTCGTCAAAGCGGCATGGGGCGCCAAGGCGTCTTCCATCTCGTCAGCACGCCCCTCGAAGATCTTGAGCAGGTTCCTGTGACGACCTTCGAAGTTGTCGAGCACGTCCTTCAATTGCTGCTCAGCGATGTCGGGCTCGAGCCCGAGAACCCTGCCTACAATATGATTGGCGCGTGTCTTGTCGGTCGGGTTGAGGTCCCGAGGTTCGATCGCCGGCTTGAAGGGCCGCACGACGACCCTGGCGGGATCCGGCCGCAGATACAAGGTCTGCCGGTTCAAGAACACTGGTTGAGACAAAGTGGCCCCCTCGGCTACTCGTTGGACGATTGGTGTGGGTTCAGGCGCTGAGAGGCAGCTTCTGTGTCGAGTTCGGAGGTGCTGCGTCACCATGCCAGCGCGTGCGAACTGACGCATCTCGGCAAGACCGAGAAGATAGGAGACTGCCGACTCTGCCCCTCGGTTCTCATTCGGACGATCGGGATGGAGCCCGTCCAGGCAACCTCCGTTGCCAGGGTCGATCAGCGATGTCTGGAGGTCGTTGCCACCCAAGAAACCAATCGAAGGCGCGCATCGCCCCTGCCGTCCACTCGCGCGCTGTCGGTCACGCGCCATGCCGCAAGACAGGCTGAAATCGCTGCGGCTGCCTCGACGGGTTGCTGATCGAATGCCTGCGGAGCCTTCTGCTTGACGCCGAAGCTTTCAGTGCCGACGGGTCGGAAATAGCCATCCGGAGTGGTCTGCAGCGCCATGAGCCAGCGCAGGGACGACAGGCCAATCGTAACCAGCGGTGGTTCTCTTGAGTGCGGCGCCTGTGACAAGCAGTGCCTGCGCAAGGCGTGCATTGTCGTAGGCGAGCACATCTTCGAACCAGCACCAGTCCTTGGTTTCTGTGGCCAGGAAGGCGGCAACCAGCCTGTCGGCCAGTATCTCACGCATGCGGCCAGCTGCCAGATCGCCAACCACCAGCGCGCAATATGCGTCCAAACCCAGAAGCGTGAACGCCCAGGCTCGCGGAGACTTGAAACTGCTCGACGGCGGGCAGGGCGGTCTTGAACAGGGCTGCAGCCCACCTGCGGCGCGACGGATCAGTATCGCTGCGTGCGCATTCGCCCAAGCGCCCACAGCGTCCGACCGTGACTGTCCTCGGAGCCCTGCGGTTCGAGCCATCGCCGATCATAGCTCATGAAGTTGCGGAACCGGCGTGTGTCAGGGTTCCAGGCGTGCTGGATGAAGGCTGCAAAACGCGCTGTCATGGGCTCAGACAAGCGAGCTTCGCCAAAGGTCGCCAGCGCGACCGACAAGAGCAAGGCACGGGCGTTGTCGTCGACGCAGTAACCGTGAGCACGGTCGGGTATCGAGTGAACGGCGTGCTGAAGCAATCCCGTGCTGTCGCACATCGAGAGAAAATGTCCGGTTTGGATTGCAGGAAAGGCATTGCCTTGGCGCCACACATGCTCCGTGCTCGACTGGCGTTCTTATGCTGATCCGACGCGTCTCGCGTGCCGACTTCGAATGCCGCCAGATAGCGCTT
The DNA here is from genome assembly GCA_963782855.1 of uncultured Alphaproteobacteria bacterium. Classification (GTDB taxonomy): domain Bacteria; phylum Pseudomonadota; class Alphaproteobacteria; order Rhizobiales; family Hyphomicrobiaceae; genus AWTP1-13. The sequence continues at coordinate 25,439 of CAWALW010000023.1, forward strand.
GGCCGTTTGCGCCCATGTCATTGATCGACTGGTCGCATACGCACGCTTGCGCATTGCGTGCCGGCGAACGTCGTTGGTCAGCAACGCCGCGATCTCCGAGCCAATCGCTTTCGACATCGCCAAAGGGAACGAGAATGCCGCGTCCGTCGTCCAGCAGCTCCCTGGCGTGCCAGTAGGGTGTCGAGACGACGGCTTTTCCCAATCCAAAGCTGTAGGCCAGCGTGCCCGATGTCATCTGGGCTTCATTGAGATAGGGCGTCGCGTAGACGTCGCACATCGAGATGAAGTCCAGCAGCGTGGCCTGGTCCGACGAACTGGTTGAAGAAGGCGACATGGTCTTCGATGCCGAGCTCCCGCACCCGGGCCGTCAAGCTATCCCGATAGGCCTCGCCTTGAGCGCGAACCAGATTTGGATGGGTCGCGCCGAGAATGACATAGACGGCGTTCGGGCAGGATTTGATGATTGCCGGCATGGCATCGATCACGGTCTCGATGCCTTTGCTTGGCGACAGCAGACCGAACGTGAGAATGACGGTCTTTCCGCTGAACCCGAACTTGGCCTTCGCGTCGATTCGTCTCCAGAAAGGGGAAGTCCGGGATGCCGTGCGGGATCACCTCGATCTTTTGCGGCGACACGTCGTGCACGGACCGGAGAAACTCGCGACCCTTCTCGGCCATGACGACAACCTTCGTCGACCTGGCAATGATCTTCCCCATGACGTTGCGCTGCGCCGGCGTCGGTGCCGGAAGCACTGTATGCAGCGTCGTAACGACCGGCATCGTCAGACGTTTCAGAAGCTCGATGATATGTCCGCCGGCCTCACCGCCAAAAATCCCATACTCGTGCTGCAGGCAAACAACGTCGAACCGCTCAGTGTTCAGGAAATCGGCAGCTTCGACATAGCCATCGATCGTCTCCTCCGCGATCTGGAAGCGCACGGCCGCCGGATAGTCATAGGTGCCACCAGGATCGTTCATCGCAACGACGCCGGTCTCCAGGTCCGGGCGGGCCGTCGAGATCGCGCGATGCAGATCATGGGTAAAGGTGGCAATGCCGCAGCGGCGCGGAAGATGATTGCCGATGAACGCAATGCGCTGGAGTGGTCTCATTGCAAGGTTCCCGCGCGCCCACGCACTGGGGCCCCCTTTGTTGGAGTGAGCGCTATCATGTCGGCACCTGCATCTCGGGCTCCTCAGCATCCGAAGCATCCTGCTTCGCGCGGCGCTGCGCGCCCGTGTCGCCGACGCCGGCGTACGCAATAAGGCCCACCATGCCGTCGGGCCCGGCCTGCAAGTCGACGCTATCGGATTGTGCAAAAACGGCGTCACCAACGGCGACACCCAGTTTCCCCGCGCGAGCGCTGCCACTGATAACGAGCAACCAGGTCTCGCGTTCCGCCTCGAGGCTGAACAGCGGAGCCCGGGGCCAGTTCGATCCGTTCGAACGCGAAATGCGGGTTGGACACCAGAAGTGTCCGTTCATCGGTGAGCCGCTTCGGTTTCGGCCCAGTCTCGACAGGCCCTGCGTTTGCCACGGCGACGGCATTCGCAAGATGAAGCTCACGCTTGCGGCCGAAGTCGAACATGCGGAACGTTGCGTCGCTGCGCTGCTGGATCTCCGCGATCACGAGACCCGCGCCGATGGCGTGGATGGTTCCGGCAGGAACCGAAACGACTTCGCCCGCCAGCACCGTCCGCCAGGCGATATGGCGCACAATCGAGCCGTCGTCGACCGCCTCGCGCAATTGCCGGGGAGCGAGCCGCTCCTTCAGGCCGACGGCGATCTTGGCCCCGGGCACAGCGCTCAAGATGTACCAGGCTTCGGTCTTGCCAGAGGCTAGCCCTATCGACTGCGCGTACGCATCGTCCGGATGCACCTGGATGGAAAGGGGTTGGCTCGTGAACAGCAGCTTGAGCAGGAGCGACGGATCCGGGGCGCCTTCGCGTGGTCGCTCATACCAGATTTCGCCGACCAACTGGTCGTCGTCAGCGTCCGCCTTGCTCCAGGGCCGAGATCGGCGACGCCCCAAGGTTTCGGTAACGCCTGCGCGCGCGCAAGTTCGATCGCCATCACGTGTCACCTGAAGGAAAGGGGCCAAAGGTGACACCGGCAGCCAAGCCGATCGGAGAGGATGAGAATGTCACCGAACACTATGCCGCCCTTTGGGAGCAAATAGATACCTAAATCGGTGTGCATCGCTCACCACGCTGCCGTAATGACGGTTTGGCGTCGTCGCACCGTGAAGCGGCGTGATAACGCCGCTGGCGTGGGCAGCTCGTCAGCAGGACTTCAACTTCTTCCTTGCCTTCCGATCAGTGAAGGCGCAGCTAGAGCAGGCTGGCGCGTCGCGCGCGGATGCGCCCTGTTGTTCTTCGACGGTGCCAAAGGCTCAGCTTGAGGATGTCGACGCGGAACGGCTCAACAGGTGACGGATGAGCTTGCTCACAGTCGTTTCACCGGGCCTCAAGGTTCTCTTCGATCGCATCGGCAAGCCGGAGATCATCCACCGGCCGCCTGTCCTTCAGCTTGGCGGGGCGGGGGCGGTCATCGCCTGTAACCACGTCGGTTGGGCAGATAGCCTATGGATGGCCTACGCGGTCTATCCAAGGCAGCTGCGCTACATGTCGAAGGAGGAGCTGTTCGGTTCGCCGCTGGCAAGATGGGTCTTGCAGCAGGGCGGTTCCATTCCGATTGATCGCGCAGACCCTTCGCCAAGTTCGATCAAGACCGCGGTGGAAATCCTGCAGAACGGCGAGATCATTCTGATCTTTCCCGACGCGGTACGCGAAAGACGGAGAATGCTGCCTTCAAGCGCGGCGCCGCGACGGTCGCGCTACACGCAGGGGCTCCAATCGTGCCGGCCTTCTATGAGGGTCCCGAGCATATGCAGGTCGGCCACGTCATGCATCGGCCGCGCATCCGGGTGACGTTCGGGACACCGATCCCAACGGCAGAGCTGCCCATTGCAAAGGCGACGACATTTGCTCTCACGCATCAGCTCGAAGTCGCGATTGCCAAGCTGAAATCGACTGCGAGCGTTGCTCTCTCAGCTGCCTAGAGGGTCTAGGACTTGCGCGCCGCCTATTGCCTCAGCGCTGTTTCGATGACCACGCCCTGGTGGCAGACGAGCGTGATCTATCAGATTTACCCGCGCTCCTTTCAAGACACGAACGGCGACGGCATAGGCGACTTGAAGGGAATCGAGCGGCGGCTCGACTATTTGGTGAGCCTCGGCATCGACGCGATCTGGATCTCGCCCATCTACCCCTCGCCGATGGCCGATTTCGGCTACGACGTCGCCGACTATTGCGGTGTCGATCCACGCTTCGGCACACTCGCTGATTTCGACGCGCTGCTTGTGCAGGCCCATGCGCGCGGGATCAAGGTCCTGCTCGACTTCGTGCCCAACCACACATCCGACCGGCATCCCTGGTTCATCGAGAGCCGCTCCTCACGCGAAAATCCGAAACGCGACTGGTACATCTGGCGCGATCCCGCCCCCGACGGCGGGCCACCCAACAACTGGATCAGCGATTTCGGCGGCTCGGCCTGGGAGTGGGACGAGACCACGGGCCAGTATTACTACCACGCCTTTCTGAAGGAGCAGGCGGACCTCAACTGGCGCAATCCCGCCGTGCAGGCGGCGATGTACGACGTGATGCGGTTCTGGTTCGACCGCGGCGTGGACGGCTTCCGCATCGACGTGCTCTGGCACATGGTCAAGGCGGCAGACTTCCCGGACAATCCGCCCAACCCCGACTATCAGCCCGCGATGGGCGAGATGCACCGGGTGCGCCAGGTTCATTCGACCGACCAGCCCGAGGTGCACGGCATCGCCGCCGACATGCGCGCCATCGCCGACAGCTATGGCGCCACCGGACAGGGCGAACGCGTGCTGATCGGCGAGATCTATCTGCCGGTCGATCGGCTGATGCACTACTACGGCCGCGAGCGCGCCGGGGTGCATCTGCCCTTCAACTTCCAGCTCATCGATGCACCATGGGAGGCGCGCGTCCCTCGCCAGGCTGATCGCCGACTATGAGGCGGCGCTTCCGCCGGGCGGTTGGCCGAACTGGGTGCTCGGCAATCACGACCGGCCGCGCGTCGCCACCAGGCTCGGGCAGGCGCAGGCCCGCGTCGCGGCCATGTTGCTGCTGACGCTTCGCGGCACGCCCACTCTCTACTACGGCGACGAGCTGGGATTGAGCGATGTCGCCATTCCCGCTGCCGAGGTTCAGGATCCGCGCGAGCTGCGCGAGCCCGGGCTCGCTTTGGGCCGCGATCCGGTCCGCACGCCGATGCCCTGGGACGGGAGCGAGAATGCCGGCTTCACCACGGCGAGACCGTGGCTGCCGCTCAATGCCGACTGGCCGACGCGCAACGTCGCGCAGATGGCGGAGGAGCCTCATTCAATCCTGACGCTCTATCGTCGGTTGCTGGCGATGCGGCGAACGCATCCGGCGCTGTCGATCGGCGACTTCGCGCTGCTGGACGCGGAGGGCGACGTGCTCGCCTATGCGCGCCGGCACGGCGCGGAGCGACTGATCGTGGCGCTCAACCTGGGGAGCCGGCCGCACCGCCTGCAGTTGCCTGACTGGGCGGGCGATTGCCGGCCGCTCTTGTCCACCCTCGCAGACATGGCGCCGATCCGAGACGGCGCTCTTCTGCTGCGGGGAAACGAGGGCGTGATCCTTGCGGCTGAGTGACGAACAGTAGGAAGGACAATCGTTTGCGTATCGCCATGCTGGCGCCGATCTCCTGGCGCACTCCGCCGCGCCACTATGGTCCGTGGGAGCTGGTGACGAGCCTGTTGACCGAGGCGCTGGTGGCGCGCGGTGTCGACGTCACGCTGTTCGCCACCAAGGACAGCCAGACGGCGGGCAAGCTGGCCGGCGTGTGCCCCGCGCCCTACTCCGAGGACCCCGACCATCGACGCCAAGGTCTGGGAGATGCTCCACGTCGCCCATGTCTTCGAGCGCGCCGGCGAGTTCGATCTCATTCACAATCAGGCCGACTTCGTGCCGCTCGCCTTCTCGCGGCTGGTGCAGACGCCGGTGGTGACGACGATCCACGGCTTCTCCTCGCAGCGCATCCTGCCCGCCTTCAAGGCCTATGAGGATCGTGTCCACTATGTCGCGATCAGCGACGCCGATCGCCACCCGGACCTGCGCTACGCGGCGACGATCCACCACGGCATCCGTCTGGAGGACTTTCCCTTCAACCCGCAGGGGAGCGAAGATCTGCTCTTCTTCGGCCGCATCCATCCCGACAAGGGAGCGGCCGAGGCGATCGCGGCGGCCCGGCGAGCGGGTCGGCGGCTCGTCATGGCCGGTATCATTCAGGATCAGGATTACCACAACGAGCACGTCGCACCCGCGCTCGACGAGCGTTGCGTGATCTATCGCGGCCCGGTAGGCGGACGGGACCGCACGCAAGCGCTGGGTTCCGCGCGCGCGTTGCTCCACCTCATCAACTTCGACGAGCCGTTCGGACTGTCGGTCGTGGAGGCGCTCGCCAGCGGGACGCCCGTCATCGCCTCCAACCGCGGAGCGATGCCGGAGCTGATCGACCATGGCGTGACAGGCTTCCTCGTCGACAGCTGTCGATGAAGCCGTGGACGCAATCGGCCGTATCGGCGAAATCGATCGCACCGCCTGCCGGGCGGCGGTGTCCGCGCGCTTCACGGTAGAGCGCATGGCGGACCGATACCTGCAGCTGTACAGATCGATCCTCGCGTAAGGTTGTCGGAGCGCGGGTCGCAGAAGGCTCACAGCCCCCGCCAATCATCGGGACGCGGCGATATGGCTTGCGCTCGATCCGAGCCACACCTACCGTTGATTCGATGTAGCCGCGATGCTGCGGAGAGTACGGACGTTGAAATCGAAAGGAACAACCAATGGCTAAGAAAGCACCTGCCAAGAAGCCCCTCGCCAAAGCTAAGCCGGTTGCCAAGGCGACCAAGGTCAAGCGCTGACAAGACGCCTGCTATCATGGTTGCGAGCTTGGTTAGACGGCCCTTCGGGGCCGTTTCGCTTTGTCCCGGGCACAGCGGGCACAAACGATCGTACTGTCCTGTCCAAACCGTCTTGCTTGTAGACGAATGGACCAACGGCGCGTCCCGCTGATTAGAGCAAATTGCCATGCGCTATCACAAGGCCAGGAAAATCAGCAAACCGGAAGCGGATTATGTCATCGAGACAGCGGGTTCATCTCGCAATGCTCTCGTCGTTATGAGCCACCACAACGCTTGGTATGACGTCCGGGCTCTAACCGAGAAAGAATTGGACGAGTTCTTCGGCGATTTGCTGCGCGCCGAAATAGCTGCCATCCGGGCCGGCTGCATCACGCGGCACTAGCTGCAGCTATCGTGCTGGCGCGGGAAGACGAAAACACTCGATGCAAGGACGACATGGAATGTCAACGTGAGCCGGTCTGCGTGAGCCGCCATCACATGCGACAGCGAGAGATTCATCCGCGTTCCGCGTCTCTTTTCCGGGCAACTTCCAGATCCAACGGATCAATGGTGACCATCTGTCTCGATGCCATGCCGGAGGTCGGAGATGGCACGACGATTGTGGTCGACACTCGGCGATAGGCGACCATCGAAACGCTCTCGATCGACTCCTCAATGGTCTCGATCGTGTAAGTCCCTGCAGGTAGCATGCCCTGGACATCCGCAAGCTCGAATGGATGCAAGAAGGTTATTGTCTCGCGTGTTATCCGATCCATCACGGCGTTGTTTCCTTGGTGCCACCTGCTCAGCGACTGGCAATTGCGCGTAACTGGCTCTGAGCGAACCTGCGCTCGCAACGCTGGATGGTGAGAGTCTGGGTCGAGGCAAGAGCCGCAATCCGCTGCAGCTTTGCGATCGCCTGCGCGTACCCATCTTCGAATTGGAGCCTAGTGCTCGACGAGCTCTCGCAGCTTCTTGCATCTCGTTGATGCTTTCGTTCATAGGAGCCTCATTAGTCCTTGGCCGGCTCTGCACTGGATGTGCCCGAAAGCCGGGAGAAATCCTCGAGAACGTTTGCGATTAGCATCTTGCGGCGGGAATCCTGTGCGGCCACCGTGGCGGCAAAGAGACCAAGGAGGTAACGCGCCTTCTGGGCCGCCTCGAACCACGTCGCGGCCGGGACCGCAACGAGTTGCGTTTCCAGCTCTTCCTGCCGGGCCCGCAGAGATTGTTCGTTTGCCTCCACCTCCGCGAGCAGGCGCCGAATCTCGGTCGCCTTTTGCGCAGCAATGCCGCGACGGCCATCAAGGGTAACCGGCTGATCCGTCATGATTTGTTGACCACCACAGCGGTTTCCTCGCCGCCAGTGAAGCATCGCGTTGAACAATACCGTGCTTCGGCGAAGGCGCGGGCTCCCGCCGATCGAGTGGATACGCCTCATCTTCGTAAAGCGAGAGGATGTCCGAGGCGTTGAAGCGATCGTCGCCGACTTCGAGCCACGCGCCGGCCAGCGACTCTCCGGGCAGACCCTCGATGACGAATCGAATGGCGTCGGCCGCTCGGTCAAAGCGCTTGTATCCGACCGGTCCGCGGCGCGACCACTTGGATTTGTTCGTGAAGAGCTCGGCGCTTGCGCAATAATCAAAGCTGTTCATCGAAATTTCCCTCAGTGAGACCCGGCCAAAGAGGTTAGTCGCTCTCTACATTCCACCCATGCCACCGCCGTGACCATGGTCCGCGTGACCAGCCTCTCTCTTCGGGGCTTCGGCCACACCGGCTTCCGTGGTGATCATCAAGCCAGCGATTGACGCCGCGTCCTGCAGGGCAATGCGCACGACCTTGGCCGGATCGATAATGCCCTTCTCGATCATGTCGCCATACTCATCGGCCTGGGCGTCGTAGCCGAACGAACCCGATCGCTCATCCATCACCTTGCCGACTACGATCGAGCCTTCAACACCGGCGTTTTCCGCGATCTGGCGGATCGGCGCCTGCAGGGCCTTGCGAACGATGTTGATGCCGGCATCCTGGTCGGCGTTGTCGCCCTTGACGGTGATCGCCTTGGTCGCTCTCAGCAGCATCACGCCGCCCCCCGGCACGATGCCCTCTTCGACCGCCGCGCGCGTGGCGTTGAGCGCGTCATCGACGCGATCCTTGCGCTCCTTCACCTCGACCTCGGTGGCTCCGCCGACCTTGATCACCGCGACGCCGCCGGCGAGCTTCGCCAGACCGCTCCTGCAGCTTCTCCTTGTCGTAGTCGGAGGTGGTCTCTTCGATTTGCGCCTTGATCTGGCTTACGCGCGCCTCGATGTCCTTCTTCTTGCCGGCAGCCATCGATGATGGTCGTGTGCTCCTTGGTGATCGACACGCGCTTGGCCTTGCCGAGCATCTGCAGGGTGACGTTCTCGAGCTTGATGCCGAGGTCCTCGGAGATCGTCTGGCCGTTGGTGAGGATGCCGATGTCTTCCAGCATCGCCTTGCGGCGGTCGCCGAAGCCCGGCGCCTTCACGGCAGCGACCTTCAAGCCGCCACGCAGCTTGTTGACGACCAGCGTCGCCAGCGCCTCGCCCTCGACCTCTTCGGCGACGATCAGCAGCGGCTTGCCGGTCTGCACGATTGCTTCGAGCACCGGCAGCAGCGGCTGCAGGCTCGCGAGTTTCTTCTCGTGGATGAGGATGTAGGGCTCCTCGAGCTCCACCGTCATCTTTTCGGCATTGGTGATGAAGTAGGGCGAGAGATAGCCGCGGTCGAATTGCATGCCCTCGACGACCTCGAGCTCGCTGTCGAGGCTCTTGGCCTCCTCAACCGTGATGACGCCCTCGTTGCCGACCTTCTGCATGGCCTTCGCGATCATGTCGCCGATTGATTTCTCGCCGTTGGCGGCCACGGTGCCGACCTGCGCGATCTCGGCGGACTCCTTGACCTTTTTCGACTTCTTTTGGATCTCCTCGACCACCTGGGTCACGGCCTTCTCTATGCCGCGCTTCAGGTCCATCGGGTTCATGCCGGCCGCCACCGATTTCATGCCCTCGCGCAGGATCGCGTGAGCCAGTACGGTGGCCGTGGTGGTGCCGTCGCCGGCCATGTCGTTGGTCTTCTGGGCAACCTCGCGCACCATCTGTGCGCCCATGTTCTCGAACTTGTCCTCAAGCTCGATCTCCTTGGCGACGGTGACGCCGTCCTTGGTGGTGCGCGGCGCGCCATAAGACTTGTCGATGATGACGTTGCGGCCCTTGGGACCGAGCGTGATCTTCACCGCGTTGGCGAGGATATCGACGCCGCGCAGCATGCGCTCACGGGCGTCGGCGGAAAAACGAACTTCTTTTGCGGCCATTTTGGATCTCCGGAAAATGCTTCAAGAAACAGAGGGCGACTGCCTTTGGGGGTGCAAGCGCCGAACTGCCTTCGCTAGTTGGTGAGCACGCCCATGACGTCGCTCTCTTTCATGATCAGCAGCTCCTGGCCGTCGATCTTGACCTCGGTGCCAGACCATTTGCCGAACAGCACCTTGTCCTTGGGCTTCAGCTCCAGGGGGACGACCTTGCCGTCCTCGCCCCGCGCGCCTGGACCAACCGCAGATGACTTCACCTTGCTGGGGTTTCTCGGCCGCGGTGTCGGGGATGATGATCCCACCGGGGCTCTTGGTATCGCCTTCGACGCGGCGGAGCGCGATGCGATCATGCAGGGGACGAAATTTCATGATGACTCCAACGCCAATCGGCCCCTCGCGGGGGCGTAGTCGGCAGCAGTTTTTGAGGAAGCGACTGGCACTCGCGACCTTCGAGTGCTAAGCACTCATGCGCCGTTTCCCGCCGAGTGTCAATGGCCGGACAGTGCGCATGACGGCGGATCGCAACGAAAGGTGCCGTCGTCACGTTTGGACTTGTCGATGACCGGAATGTGCGGCGCGATCTGCTTCTCATTGACCAGCCAGTTGAGGTTTGCAGCCGATCCATAGGCGGTGTCGGCGGCCAGCCGCCCCTCGCGCAAGTCACCCTCGAAGGCGCGGAAGAACGGCACGGAGCGCTGTGACAGCTTCACATCGCCAACGAAGGGGACGATGTGGAGGTTCAGGCGCTCTCGGTTCTGCTTAAGGGATGACCGAACCAAACCATTTTCCTCGCCGGCCTGCATCCACAACTCGCCGGCATCCACGACCGTGACGCTATTGCTGTCGGCGATGAGCGCCCCGCGCGACGTTATCATAATCCGTAGGTCGTCGGTTCAAGTCGAGCCTCCGCTACCATCGAACTCTTGGCAGCTGGTCATTAGGATGGTGCTGAACGAATGCTCAGCAGCTGCGATGCCTCGTCCCGCCGCGCGCACGTGCACGCTGTCCGTTCGACCAGCTTGTGACTGCCAGCATTGCACAATCCTGCGCGCAATGGGTGCTCGGATAGGCGATCAGGCGCTGAAGTTCTCGACGCGAGCGTTGAGGACGCGATTGCGATCGGCCACAAACTTTCCCGCAACACTCTTTGCTGGCAGCCTGTCCGGTGGGACTGCTTGCGGGTGATCTCGCGAGGGCGGAGCGGTTCATCGGGCTCCTTGGGAAGGAATTGGAGCGAAGCAGCCTCGGCACATGGCATCTCTTCGCCGGATGCTTTCAGGGCCAGATTATTGGATGCCTCTTGCGATCCGCGTTCGGCTGGCTCGCTCCGCGGCGAGAGGGCTTGCGACCATATCAATTCCGCGCGCTTCGACGGGACAGCGGAGAGAGCGGCTTCAAGTGACGACCGCTACGTCAACGGCTACATCCATCATCTGCCGGCTGCCACCGAGCAGCACGCCGCTGACGGGGCTGACGTCGTCGAAGTCGCGGCCGATGGCCAAGGTGATGTGCTCGTCTGCCGGCATGATGCCGTTGGTCGGATCGAAGTCGACCCAGCCCGCTTCCGGCGCCCAAACCGAGATCCAGGCGTGCGACGCGTCGGCTCCTTGGAGCTTCTCCGTGCCGGGCGGGGGGTAGGTGAGGAGGTACCCGCTGACGTAGCGGGCCGGTAGGCCCAGCGCCCTCAGGCAGGTGATCGCCAGATGCGCGAAGTCCTGGCACACGCCGCGCCGCTCCTGCAGGACATGCGATACCGGCGTTGAGATGTCGGTCGCCGCGGAATCGAAGGTGAAATCGGCATAGATGCGTTGCGTCAGCTCGAGAGCACCTTCCAGAACCGGCCGCCGCAGCGGAAACGATGCGCTCGCATAGTCGATCGCCTCCTTCACGGCCCGGGTATGCCGCGACGTGCTCACGAATTGCAGCACGCCGATATCGAGCACTCCGATGTTGCTTTTTGCTTTGGAGGCGACCTGTTCCCAAGGTGCGGACAACGCAACGATCGGTGGGCTGGGTGCGAACACTTCCACCGTGCTGCGAGCGTGGATGACAAGCTCCGAGTGCTCTTCCTCGATCGCCAGCAGACTGCTGCTGTTGCCGAAGTAGTCATCGAGCCCGATTTTCGTCGACGGCGCCGGCTCGATCAGCAGGCTGTGGCGATGCACCCTCTGGCGAGGCGTCGATTGTGGCGTCAAGTACAGGATGTGCTCGGACCGCAGCACCGGCTTGCCGTAGTCGTACGCCGTGCGGTGGCTCACGTCGTAGATCATGTCTCCTCGCGCGAGCGGGCACGGACCCATCGCACGCCCTTCTCGACGAGATTGAAGTAACGGCGCCCAATCACGTCCGACAGCGCGGTCAAGTTCGCGGCCTGCTCGTCGAGCAGCTTACGCAAGCCGGCACGGCCGCCGCCGGGCTCGACGGCTGCAAGCGCGAAAACTTCGGCGAGCCGCACGTTGGTCAGCAATGACAACGCTATCCTCTGTTCTTCTACGCGGGCACCGCCATCTCCCGATTGCGGCAGCGTATCGATGTGACGGGCGATCTCGACAAATTGAAACGCAATGCTGCGCGGATTGCTCTCGTCAACCAAAAGCAAGTCGAACAACAGCGGCAACATCGGCTCCAGCCGGTAGCGCGAACGGTAGGTAATAAAGCTGTCGGCAAGCTCCAGCGTGAACAGAAGGCTGCCGGATTCCTCTTCGCCGCCGGCGGACCTACCGAACATCGCGCCCAACAGTTCGACGAACCTGTGCGCGCGCGCCATCCGGCGTCCCATATCCAGGAACGACCAGCCGAAATTGCGAGTCATGTTCTCGTGCGTGAGGCCGTGGAACGCCGCCAGAACGCGCAGGCCGTCATCGAGCAAGCGCAGCGAGTCAGCCCTGGCGGTGGGCATGGCGTCGGCGCGCCAGCGCCGGCTGGCATAGAAGTCGTTGAGCGTGCGCCACGCTTCCAGCGACAGGCGGTCGCGAGTGATGCTGGCAACGCGGTGAATGCTGTCCAGCGTGCGCGGCAGGCCGTAGTGCCAGTCGGTCGACGTCATGAGGTTGCGTGCCAGCTGCTCGATCAGGACGGCATTGGTTGGTACCCACTCGCCGGGCACTTCGCCGTCTTCCTTGGAGAGCAGAATTTCGAGCGCAACGCGACAGGCGCGCAAGTCCTGCCGCGAACCGCTGTCCTCCTGCAGGCGGCTCAAGCAAATGCGCAGAACGCGCATGGTCCAGTCCGCGCGTTCGACGTAGCGGCCGAGCCAGAAAAGGCTGTCGGCGGCCCGGCTCGGCACGTCCTGCGGAGCCCGTTCGATGCGGATGGCCTCGCTGGTGGGCCGCCACAGACTGGTGAATGGCTGGGGCGGGGCGTCGCTGACAATCCACACGTCGCGCGACTCCCCATCCGGCGCGCTCAGGGCCACGGCCTGGTCGGCGTCAACGGTCATTGCCAGCCCGCCTGGCAGCACGGCAAAGCCTTTGCCGGTCGAGGTGACGAACAGGCGCAAGGCATAGGGCTTCGGCATCAGGCCCGCCGGCGTGAATGACGGCGTGGTCCCAAACCCCACCTTCTCCTCCGCTACCAGCGAGGCACCCCTGATCTCGATTTCCTCGATCAACTTGCCGAGGTCGGTCGGATCCAAGTGCGCGGGATCGATACCAGGGATGGCGCGGCCCGGCCGCGCCGTGCCCTCGTGAGCAGGTCTGATGACCATATGCTCGATGTTGGCCATCACGTGCTGGCGGTTCGCGGCGTCGCCGAGCCACCATCTGGGTCCGTCAGAAATGAGCAGGTCCTCTCCCAGGAGAGACTGGGCGAGCTTCGGCAGGTAGGCGCTGAGCCCACGGTTCTCGGCGAGCGCCGACCCCAGGGCATTGACCACCAGGTCGGGATGGCGGCGGACAACTTGCAGCAGCCCAACCGGCCCCGCAAATCCGGACGAGTCAAGTTCGAGCGGGTCTGCAAGCGCGCCCGCGATGCAGCGCACGATCAGGTCGACGGGCATCAGCCCGTGCAGTGTCTTGATGGAGACGCGATCGCCCGCAACACGCAGATCTCCACCTTCCACCAACAGCAATCCGAGGTAGCGGGCAAGATAGGCGTGGCTGAAGAAGTCGCTGTGACGCGGTCCCGGGGTCAGCAGGGCGATTGCGGGATCGACGCGATCTGCGCGGCGCGCCAGAGAGGCCTGCAGCTGCTTGAAGAACGTTGCCAGCCGCAGCGCCTTGCAGGCGGCAAAGATGTCGCCGGCGACGTTGGTGTGCACCATGCGGTTGGCAAGTGCGTAGCCGATGCCCGCGGGCGTCTCGGCATGGGTGTCGATTATCCGCCAGCGCCCGTCGGGCCCACGCGCAAGGTCGGTCGCGAAAAATTGGAGGTAGCCCCCGGCCGGTCTCAGGCCCTTGCAGGGACGCAGGAACGAAGGATCGCTGAACACGAGTTCGTGGGGAATGGCACCTGATGCCAACAGCTGCTGCGGTCCGTAGAGATCGGCTAGAATGCCCTCGAACAGTCGGGCGCGCTGAAGCAGTGCTGCCTCCAGCCCGCGCCATTCCTCGGCAGAGATGATCAGCGGGACGAGATCGACTCGCCACGGTTGTGTCGTGCTGGCCGGGTCCGAGAAGAGATCATGCGCGATCCCCGTCTCCCACACACGCGCATTGAGCTGATCCATGCGCAACACGCGCGTAGCCGGGTCGAGGGCCTCGAGGGCCTGCAGCAACGGCTGCCAGTGGGGCTTGATCACCCCCAAACCGTCGACGAGCTCGTCGTAGCCTCCGGACGCGGCGCGATACCCCCTGGTCAAGCCGCCGTTCCGAATATCTGTAGCAAAGGCACTACTGCTCATGCCGGTTCAGCGATCCCATTGACCCTTCGCCCCCGCCACTCATTCTCGCGAGACCCCCAACAGCCCCCGGCGGACGTTAGCCTCCAGGCACTCGAGGCGCCATCGGTTCGAAAGCCAGGCGTTAACTCCGCATGCCGCCCGCGCGGCGAAGATCGAGGGTGAGCGGGAAATCCGGGTCAATTCCCGGACCGTCGCGCGCAACGCTACCAGGCGTGTGGCCGATCGCCTCAAAACGCGCGAGGCGGCGCCCTTGTGCCTCCAGCGCGTTCACCGGCAGCCCGTGGAATTGACGCCCGTCGGGCAGAGCGACATGGTAGCGGCAGCCGCCTATGGACCTGCCGTTCCAGGTGTCGATCACATCGAAGGTCAGCGGTGCGTGCGAAGGAATGTTGGGGTGCAACCCGTCGCTGGTACGCCAGGCACGGAACCGGACGCCCGCGACGGTCTCGCCTGCCGAACCGGTCGGCCTAGCAGGAAGCCGATGGCCGTTGCAGGCCACGGCGTAGCGATCCCCGCTTCCGCCCCGCACCAGGACCTGCAGACGCTCAAGTGAAGAGTCGACGCTGCGCGTCGTGCCGGTTCCGCCCTGCTCGCCCAAGACGAGCCAGGGCTCCAGCGCCTGCCGCAGCTCTATGGTTACGCCCGACCGTTCGACGGTGCCGAGCACAGGGAAGCGGAACTCGAACTGAGGACGGAACCACTTTGCTTCGAGCGGCAAGCCGGCCTGCCGCAGGTCGGCTATCACAGTCTCGAAATCAGCCCACAGGAAGTGCGGCAGCATGAACCGGTCGTGCAGCGAAGTGCCCCATCGTACCAGCCGCTGCCTGTAGGGCTGCTCCCAGAACCGCGCGATCAGCGCGCGTACGAGCAACTGCGTGGCGAGGCTCATGCGGGCGTGCGGCGCCATCTCGAACGCGCGAAACTCGACGAGGCCGAGCCTGCCCATCGGGCCCTCGGGCGAATAGAGCTTGTCGATGCAGATCTCTGCGCGATGGGTGTTTCCGCCGACGTCGACGAGGAGATTGCGAAACAGCCGGTCCA
The DNA here is from genome assembly GCA_963782855.1 of uncultured Alphaproteobacteria bacterium. Classification (GTDB taxonomy): domain Bacteria; phylum Pseudomonadota; class Alphaproteobacteria; order Rhizobiales; family Hyphomicrobiaceae; genus AWTP1-13. The sequence continues at coordinate 40,605 of CAWALW010000023.1, forward strand.
CCAGCCAGGGCGCAATCGTTCCGCCCGGCTCCGGAAGCTGCTGAATGGCGATCTCGAGTTCATAGAGGGCTTCGTGCCGCGCCTCGTCCGTGCGCGGCGCCTGACTGGTCGGCCCGATGAACTGACCCGCGAACATGTAGGACAGCGAAGGATGGTTCTGCCAAAACGCGATAATGCTGGCCAGCAGGTCCGGCCGTCGCAGGAAGGGGCTGTCGGCTGGCGTCACACCACCGGCTACGACGTGACTTCCTCCCCCCGTGCCGAGGGGGCGGCCATCCATCCGGAATTTCTGCGCCCCCAGACCCAGCCCCGCAGCCTCTTCGTAGACGGCCGTCGTGATCGCGACGGCCTCCTGCCACGATTTAGCGGGGTGCACGTTGACTTCGATGACTCCAGGGTCCGGTGTGACCTTGATGACATCGATGCGCTTGTCGAACGGGGGAGCGTATCCCTCCAGACGAACGGGTTGTCCCATGCGCGCGGCGCCGGCCTCAATCGCTGCGACGAGAAACGCATAGTCCTCGCCATCGGCAAGGGGCGGCAGGAATACGCACAGGTGACCGTCGCGAGCTTCGATGGCGAGAGCCGTCCGCACCGGTTCCGAGCCCGTGCGTGCCGTCTGTGGAGCGGCAGGGCAACTCGAGATCGGCACCGCCGGGGAGTTTGCGGCCATCGGCAAAAGGATCCGCGGGCAGCACATGGGGGTAGTCGACATAGCTGATCTCCGGCAGTCCGCCGAGCGGAAGCCGCATGCCGATTGGCGAGTCGCCGGGTATCAGAAAGAGGTGTTGCCGCTTGAAAGCCCAGCGCTCCGTGATGACCCTTCGCTCACCCTGTTCGGTTCGCGTCATTAGCAGAGGCAGGACGTATCCCACCTGCCGGTCAAGACCCCGGTCGAAGGCACGCATCAATCGCGCCCTCTCGGCAGGATCGCTCAACCTGTTGGTCGCGGGGGACGCTTCGATCGGAAGCTTCTGCTCGATGAGCATGAAGTGGGCGGCATCTTCGTAGGCCGGTATCGCGCTCGCAGACGGGAAGCCCGAGCGTTCGGCACAGCTCCTCGGCAAACCTGGTCGCATCGGCAATTCCTGCGGGACGTTCTGGTTTCTCCGGCGCGATCAAGTCAGGGTCGTGCCACAGGGACTCGCCGTCCGCCCGCCAGTATATTCCGAACGCCCAGCGCGCTGCGGGCTCGCCCGGGTACCATTTGCCTTGCCCGTAGTGCAGCAGCCCGCCCACCGCAAAGCGCTCGCGCAGTCGCCGGGCCAGCTTGTCGGCATAGTCGCGCTTGGTCGGCCCGAGGGCCGCAATGTTCCATTCGGCCGCTTGCCCGTCATCCAGCGCGACGAAGGTCGGCTCCCCTCCCATACTGAGCCGCACGTCTCCCGCTCGTCAGCCTCCCATCCACGACATCGCCAGCGGCCAATATCGCCTGCCACTGTTCCTCGCTGTAGGGCTTGGTCACCCTTGGCGTTTCCCGCATGCGCTCGATGCGCATGTCGAACGAGAAGTCCGCCTCGGCTTCGCTGTGCGTTCCCGTTATGGGCGCGGCGCTGGTCGGCGAGGGTGCTGCAGCGAGCGGAATATGCCCTTCGCCGGCAAGCAGACCGGAAGTCGGGTCGAGGCCGATCCATCCGGCACCGGGTATGTAGACTTCGGCCCAGGCATGCAGGTCCGCAAAGTCCTCCGACACGCTGGCCGTAGCATCAGCGGCGCCAGCATCGGGCCTGAGCTGAATGAGATAGCCCGACACGAAACGCGCTGCGAGGCCTAGGCGGCGGAGCATCTGCACCAACAGCCAGCTCGTGTCGCGGCAGGAACCGGATCGGCTGGTCAGCGTCTCGTCAGGGGACTGCACGCCCGTTTCCAGGCGCACGCGATAGGCTATATCCCGGCTGAGCGTGCGGTTGAGCTCGGTGACGAAGCCGATCGTCGTGGGGTTCGTCGCCGCGATCTCCTTCATGTAGCGCTCCAATGCAGATAGGCCCGGCAGCGTCGACAGGTAGGGCTGCAACTCTCCGGCGAGCAATGGCTCATAGGTAAACGGCCATGTCGCCGCGGATTCCTCCACGAAGAAGTCGAACGGGTTGATCGTGGCCATGTCGGCCAGGAGATCGACGGTGATCTCGAGCGCCTCGGCCATGTCCGGCAGGCCGATGCGCGCCAGATAGTTGCCGAACGGATCTTGCTGCCAGTTGAGAAAATGCGATGCCGGGGAAACGCGCAACGAATAGGAAAGAATCGGCGTGCGGCAGTGTGGAGCGGGGCGCAGCCGAACCACGTGCGGCCCCAACATCACGGGGCGACTGAAACGGTACCGTGTCCGATGCGTCAGGGCGACGTGAAGAGCCATTTACCTTTGCGCTGCAGGTCGGTGTCTAACAAGCTCCACTCCTCTCGAAGAGCGGCACATAGGAAGTAGCCGAGAAGCGAGCTTGGCCGAAGCCCATTGTTTAGGCAAACATCGGCGCAGCGCTCAGCCGAGAGCCTACTTCGCCGTCGCCACGGCCGCATACGGTGTTCGAGCGGGGACCTCATTCTCTGGTCGCGGATTGGTCTTGTCGACCTGCTCCGCCCGGCGCTGCGCGTTGTCCGTGAGCAGGACAAACACCTTGCCGTTGCTCGGATGCGGCTGCACATCCTCGGGCCGGTCCATCTGGGTCGCGCCAAGCAAATCGGCCGCGAGCCGCACGTCGATGACGACCTCGGCATGAGAGCCGAAGCCGTTGGCCGGCAGAGGAGGCCCTTCGCCGAACAGCAGCGGCAGCCAATTCACCGTGCCATCGTCGTTGTAGCGTGCGACCGAAAGCGCCCCTTCTGACAGCAGGCGCGTGTTGTGCGCCTTGTCGCCCGGCTTCATTGTCCCCTTGGCGACGAACCGGAGGATCGACTAGCGCACGGTACTGTTCGGGGAAGGCTCGCGTCCTTTATTGCGCATGGACTGCAAGAAGAAGGTCGCGATCAGGGTCAGGCCAGCCGCGGCAAGCCAAGTCGCTTCGTTCCGGACGACCGACAGAACAACAAGCACGGAGGCGACGGCGAACAGGACGAGGTCGAACAACGTCGCCCGCGAAACTCCGTAGCCTTGGGCGAGTGCGCTCAGCGCGACCGTGCCTATGGCCCAGGCTGCTACGGGAGCAACCAGATCGAGAGGCGATTGTCCAAACCCGAGCAACGCCGACTGGTACACGAATATGAAGGGGATCAGGACCGGGCCGACCATAAGCCGCATGGAGGCCGCGCAAGTCTGCCAGAAGCCGGCATTCGCGATGCGGCTCGCCACTTGCGCCGCTTCGGCGGCCGGTGGCGTGACGGCGGCGAAGACGGCGAAGTAGAAAGCGAACATGTGCGCCGCTTCAGTCGCGACTCCGATGCGCGTGAGCGCTGGAACCAGCATGATGGCGACCATGATGTAGGCGGCCACCGTCGGCAGGCCTATCCCCAGCACCAGCGCCGCAATCATCACCAGGACCAAGCCGAACAGCAGGTTGCCTCCGACGAGCGCGGCCACGGCGCTCGCAAACTTGGGTGCCATGGCGGTGGTGATGAGCGACTGAGCCAACAGCGACGTCACGGCCATCACCACGCCGAGCGCCGCCCCCTGACGTGCCCCGCTTACGAGGCCCGCACCAATGCTGGAGATTGCGCGCCGGAATGCTTGCGAGCTGCGCCATGTCGTGGGCCGCAGGAACGTCACCACGCATATCGAGGCAATCGCGAAGATGACGGCGGTTGTCGGCGAATAGGCCTGCAGCAGCAGTACGGTCAAGATCGTGAGCGGTACGAGGAACGGCAGGAGTTCCGCGCGAATGGCCGCACCGTCGACGGGTTCGACGACGCGCTGAATGTTGTTCCTGCGTACGAGGAAGACGACGCCGATGAACACGGAGGCGTAGTAGAGGATGGCGGGAATCAGCGCCATCGCGGCGACCTCTATGTAGGGCACGCCGAGGTTGGCCGCCATGACGAAGGCGCCGACCCCCATGACGGGCGGAAGTATCTGCCCGCCGCAGGAGGCGATGGTCTCGATCGCGCCGGCGTCCTCGGGCTTGAATCCCTGCTTCTTCATGGACGGAATCGTGAAGGCGCCGGCGATCGCGACGTTGGCCACCGTTGCACCTGTTACCGTGCCGAGGAGCGAGCTGGAAACGATCGCACCGCCGGCGGCGCCGCCGCGCACGAAGCGGCTGAACCAGTTGCCGAGCTCGAAGAACAACCGAGTGACGCCCGTCGCCTCCAGAAGGGCACCGAAGATCATGAACAGGAAGATGACGTTGGCGGAGATCGGCGTGACTTGCCCGAAGATGCCCGAGCCACCGTTCGAGATGAGGAACGTCATCGCGTAGTCGAACGAGGGATGTTCTGAAGCCGCGAGCGGCCCGGGCAGATAGCTACCGAAGAAGAAGTACACCAGGCTCGCGACGCCGAAGCCGGCAACAACGCCGCCCCACTCGAGCCAGCAGAGCGTGATTGCCGCCAGGATAATTGCCACGCCGGCGACCATCTGGCCGTTCGTCAATCCGATGCCGAAGCGAATGTCGATGTCGTCGGCATTGACGAACAGGTACGGCGTTGCGACGACCGCCAGTATCAGTGCGAAGATCGAGAGCCAGCGGCGCGCGACGCCGGGGCTTCGCGCATGCGCAAGCCCGACCAGCAAGCACACAATGCCCACGTGCAGGATCGCGTGCTCGCCGACGGTCCACGGCCGCCAAAGCGCATAGGCGAGATGGTACGCGGCAGCGAGCAATGCCAGTCCGGCGACAACCCACTCACCCGGTCGCTTCACAGGGATGCCTTTCGCCGAGTTTGGCACTTGGTCCGCGCCTTGGGCCGGTGCGGACAGTTTCCGATGATCTGGGCTACTTGAGTGGCCCGGTTTCCTTGAACGCACGGGCGGCGCCGGGATGGAGATCGGCTTCCGTCCAATCGCCGAGCAGGCCCTCGCGTGAGGCGATGACGTTCAGCATGGCGTCGTATTCCGGGAACTTGCCGGACTTCTCGATCACGAACTTGGTGATCCTGTAGGCGAGGTCCTCCGGGAAATCCTTGTGCACGGCTAGCGCCGCCGGCGAGAACACCCACTTCACGGTGCCGGATGCCTCGGCCTCCGGAACGGCCTTCGGCCCGATCTCGATCGCGCGGAACGGTGCGCCTGCAGCCGCCGCTCTCTTGAAGTCCTCGTCGTCGAAGCCGACCAGATGGATCTTGCGTCCCGACGCAAGCAGCTGCGTCACCACGCCGGGCTTGAATGTCCGCGAGCCGTCAGGCGAAACGACGAGCTGCGTGATCACGGATTGGACGCGTCCCTCGGCCATGGCGTCGTGCGAGGGATCGGTGCCCATGAACTCCATGTTCACCTTCACATCCGGCAGGCCGGCCTTGAAAAAGAGTTTGGGCAAGCCGCCCCAGTGAGCCTGGCTGATCTTCCCCAGCGCGAGCCGCTTGCCATTGAGGTCCTTCGCCGTCTTGACCGCGGGGTCGGTCGAGAGAATGCCGATGGCTCCGTAGAAGCCGTTGAAGAGGATTTTCACCTCCTTGCGCACCTCGGGAACGGGTTTGTCGAAGAACGGCGCCACGCCGCTTTCGGCATAGGCGTAATCGAGGAGGCTCGTGCAGCCGATCGATTTGCGCCACACCTCCTGCCTGAGCATGTTTACGGTCACAGCCGTGGAGCCCGGGCCTTCCGAGTTGATGACACTGATCCCCTTGAGGTCGCGCTCGCGTCATGTCCTGGACCGCGTTGCCGAGGACATACATGATGGAGCCGAAGGGCGCGCAGCGAAGCGCGACCTCAGTCTCCTGTGCGCGTGCCATTGTTGCGCCGAACGTAGCCACCGCAACCAGCGCTGCCGCGCCGCTGCCCCATTGCAGCAGGCGCTTTCCTTGTTGAGCCATGACGTTTCTCCCAGTGTTTGTTGCGGGCTCCGTTCTCGGAGCCCGCTTGTTCACATCGACGTGCCGAAGCGGCTGATGATCGTCTCGCGGACATCGAGCACTTCCGAGGAGGTGAGTTCCCCGGACGCGACCGACACGACGTATTCGAAGAGCCGATTTCCCGCGTCCTCGATGCGCTCGTTGCGCTCCAGGATGCCGGTCACCTCGTAGTCGATGTTGTCGGCGAAGGTCTCAGCCGTGTTCCGGTTGCCCGTCACCTTGATGATGGTGCTCACCGGATGCCCGATCGGATTGCCGACGCCGGTCGAGAACACGACCATCTGGCATCCCGCGGCCGCGAGCGCGGTGAGGTTCTCGACCGCCGGCGCCGGCGCCGCCATGAAGTGCAGGCCCGGCGCCTTGGGCGCTTCGCCGTAGCTCAGCACGCCGACCAGCGGGCTCTTGCCCGCCTTCGCCATCGCGCCCAGTGCCTTTTCCTCGATGGTGGTGAGGCCCCCGCGGATGTTGTCCTGGGAGGGATTGCTGCCGCGCAGGTCGATGCCCTGGTCGACGATCTCCTTCTCGAGCGCGGCAATCTCATGCAGGAAACGCTTCTTGGTTTCCTGCATCCTTGGCCCGCTGCGCGAACAGGTGCTCGGCGCCGAAGAATTCCGACGTCTCGGAGATGATCACCTGGCCGCCGGCCGCCACGATGCGGTCGGCCACGATGCCGACCGCCGGATTGGACGACAGGCCGGAGGTCGTGTCGGAACCGCCGCATTCCACGCCCACCCGTCAGCTTGGAGATGGGAAATTCGCGCGACCTGATCTTCGACACCTCGCGCACCATGCGGGCGGCCATGCGCGTGCCTTCGGCGATCGCGTTGATCGTCCCGCCCGCGGGCTGCACGTTCACGAACTGCACCGGCTTGCCGGAGGGCGCAATGCGCGCGATCAGCTCGCCGGTCGTGATCGGTTCGAGCCCGATTACGACGACGCCGGCTACATTGGGGTTGAGGCACAGCCCCGCCATGACATTGAGCGTAATCTCGCGGTCGCGGCCGAGCTGGCCGCGCATGAACAGCCCCGGCAGCAGCACCGTGCCGCTCACCGCCGTGGCCACGGCGCGGGCAACGGGGTTTGAGTTGTCCATGACGGACGCGATGGCGACGACGTTGCGGGTTCCGACCGACCCGTCCGCGCGCTCGTAGCCGATAAAGGTTTGCATCAACGGCCCTCCTCGATATCGCCGCGACCGCGAAGTGCCTCGACGTTCTGCACATGCACGTGATCGCCTGCGCGGATGTCCGAGGTCGCCCGGCCGATCACCTGCCCGTACTTCAGAATTTCGGCGCCCTTGCCGATCGGGCGTATGGCGCACTTGTGGCCGAAGGGCACGTCCGCCCTGAGCTCGATCTTGTTGCTTGCTTCGCCCGTCAGCTGCACGGGTTCGGCGGCCCGGCCAGTGTCGATGAGGGTGGCAACGTTGTCGTTGGAATGGAGGACGATGGCTCTCAGCATGTGGTCTCCTCGTCTCGGGTCTCGTTCATCTGATTGCTTCGGGGAATGGCAGGCTCTGCTCGCCGCCGAGCCGCCTGAGGTCATCCGTGATGTCCGGCGGCAGGGGAATGCCCTCGGCGGCAGCCGTGGTTTCCGCACTGTGTGCGCGCTCGCCGGGAATGCGTGCGTCTCCGCCGGCCGACTTGTAGTGAGCTGGTCCATGCCGTCACGTGGGCGTCGTAGGCGGCGCGACCAATCATCAGGTCAGGATTGAAGACCAGGAACAGTGCATTGAGGTGTCCCGAGGCACTGCGCACCTGACCACCCTTGTTCATGGTCGACTCGAATGCCCGCCCCGACAGGCTCCCTGCCAGCAGCTCGACGATGATCGAGACACCAAGGCCCTTGTGACCTGCGAAGGGAAGCAGCGACCCCTTGAGGGCCGCTGTTGCATCCGTCGTGGGTTTGCCGTCCTCGTCGACGGCCCACCCTTCCGGAATGGGTTCGCCGGTGCGTGCTGCGAGCAGGATGTTGCCGCGGGCTGCCACGGAGCAGGCCATGTCGACCACGATAGGCGGCCCGTTCGAGCGCGGCGCGGCGATGGCAAATGGATTGTTTCCGAGCATCGGGCCGCTTGCACCGGGCATGGCGATGATCGGCGGCGTTGCCTGCAGGACGAAGGCGACGCGCCCGGCCTCGGCCGCGCGCAGCACGAGGATCCCAAGTGCGCCCAGGTGTCCCGTATCGCGCAACATGAGGCCGACGAGCGGCTGCGAGGCCGTCGCTTCTACCGCCCGGTCGACTGCGAAAGTGCCGGCGACCTGGCCGAGCGCCGCATTCGCCTCGACCACGCCGTAGCTGCCGTTGATCTCGGTCTTGAGTTCTGCGGCCGGCGAGACCTCGCCAGAGCCGAGCTTCTCCAGGTAGCTGCGCAGGCGCATCAGGCCGTGGGTGCGAAACCCGCGCGCGTCGGTGCGAACGAGGACGCCGGCGGTCACGTCCGCTTCCCGCTTGGGGACACCGGCGTGCCCGAGTATGTCCGAGCACCAGGCGGTGACCTTGGGCACAGCGTAGCGCGACATTTCCGAGGGTCGCTGCAACTTAGACATCGCAGCGCAGCCGTGTTCGCAGGCGGCAGCCTTGCAAGCCGTCCTGAGCTATCTGCTCTATAGCAGATACAGCCATATGCGACGCTTCCCCCTGTTTATTGCTTATTTGTAGGCTAGAACTACTCCGTCTGTGGCGCAAGTGCTATATAGCAGTTAGCGCAAGCAGTTCACTTGTTCTGCGACGGCTGGCTGGCCTAGCTTCAGAATGATGATGGCAGCGAGGATGTTTCACGGGCGCGGCATGGCAAACAACGACGACCGCAACGGGCGCCGAACCAAGACGGAAGCCATCGCCGACGAGATCATCGACAGCATCGTCACCGGCAAGCTTCAGCCGGGCGACCGCATTGAGTTGGAGCGCAACCTCACGGCCAAGTTCGGCGTCAGCGTCGGCACCGTGCAGAAGGCGCTGACCGACCTGGAACACCGCGGCATCGTCGTGCGCGAGCACGGGCGCGGCACGTTCGTCACCCAGGAGAACAAGACCATCGACTCCCGCTTCGTGCGCTTCCACGACCGGGACGGCGAGGCATTGGCGCTTTATATCCACCTGCTGTCGGTGCGCCGTATTGTTGCCGACGAACGGCAATTCCGGTTCTTCGGCCGCCGCCGCAAGCTCGCCCGTATCGACCGCATCATCAACGTGGGCGGACGCTTCGATGTCTTCAGTGAGTTCGTGCTTTCTGGAGAGGACTACGACAGGCTTGCCAAGGACGCGCCCGAAAGCCTGTCCCGCAACGTGCGGCAGGCGATCGCCGATCGCCTCATGCTGCCCACCGTGCGCGTCGAGCAGGAGATCGATTTCCAGGACTGGCCGGAGCGCGTCACCTCCGCGCTCGGCCCCCTGAACAGCGGCACCGGGTTCGTCATGGACGTGCGTGCCTTCACGCTCAACGACCAGCCGCTCTTCTACCTGCGCATGTTCGCGCACCAGTTCGTGGATGCCTCACTCGTCATAGAGCGATAGCTCAAAGAGGCGGGCCTGAAATCCTTCCAGGTTTTGGTCGGTAGATCGTCTCAGCTCCGTGTCACTGACAGACATCGTCGCGAAAAGGATACGTCCGCAACTAGCACTGACTGCGGTGGTGCAGCACTCCGTCTGTGGTCGGAGACCTCAGCTTCCAAGGGCACGCCACAGGGAGGCTCTCGGCGAAACGGAGCCGGGGCTCTTCCTAATCTACTGGTTGCTCTTGTGCTGCTGTTGAACGCGATGCTCGGCCGTTTCAGCACGTCGCCACTGCTCGTGCGGCGTGGGCCGCAGATGAGACGCCTGAGTGTCCTGAAGGCGCATCATGGCGCGTTGCTGCTGAAGCTGCTCCAACGCCTTCGATTGCTCGTGAGGCGTGGGCTGCAGATAAGACGCTTGAGTACCGTGAAGGCCCATCATGGCGAGTTGCTGCCGAAGCTGCTCTAACGCCTTCGATTGCAATGTCGCGTTCACGCGGACTAACTCATGCTCGGCTACGCGGGGTGAAAGGCGAAGGGTAGCAGCGCAGTGGTGACGCTGTCCGTGTGATTTGATAATCGGCGTGAGCTTACTCACAGCTAAAATAACCCGCCGATGTTCGAGCGAGGCATTGCCGGCTCGGCCGGAGCCGAGCCAGTTCTTCGGTGCTGTCGCTAAGCGGGGGAGTTCGGAGCTAACAGAGCACCAGTCAAACCCTGCCAACCGCGGTCAGGAGGGGGCGCCGTCTCGCGCGCAATCCATCCTCTTGTGGCGGTGGCGACCTTCGATCACCTACCATCTGAGAACACGGTGCCCCGCCAATGCGCCCGGTCAACGTCACCAGCGTCACGGCCAGCGTGTACCACACGGCCACAAACAAGGGTGAATCATCAGGGCAATGGGTGGCGTAAAGCGCGGCCGACAGGCAGCCGGCCAGCAGCCCGGCGACCGCACCGGCCGATGCCGGAACCGCGGCGCACCGGCCCGCAGGGCAATCAGCAACGCCACCAGCGGCACGATCGAAAGTAGCGGGATCGCGAGCAAGCACGTGCCGGCGTAATTCCCGACAGTTCGTTCGGACCACTGCGCCGGCGGTATGGCCACCAGCTCGTAGAGTACGGCAACGGCCAAAAGCGCGGGGCCGATTGCAATCCAACCCGCAACATCCTTCAAGCGCACCTCCGGCCGGGCCAATTCGAGACATGCCCACCAGGCGCATGCCATGCAAATCAAGGCCAGCGCAAACTTGAAGACGAAGCGCCACGTTTCAAAGGCAGTCGCTGATGTCGGGGCGGACGCCAAGAACAATCGCAAACAGCACTCCGGCGACAAGGGCACCCAGCAAAGTCGCTCCAAGAACGCGCTGCGCCAGCGAATGCCGCGGCCGGGAAGCATCCAGAACGAGAGCTTCGATGAGGTCGTCCGTTTTCATGGCCGGTCGCTTCGCAACGCCTTGGAGAGAGAGCGCAGCGCGCGATGAAGCACAACGCGGACGGCCCCCTCCGTCATGCGGAGTTCCTCCGCCACCTCGCGGGCGCTCTTGCCGTTGACGGATATGGCCACCACGACATCGCGCTGCCGCCCTTTGAGCTTCCCGATTGCGCGTCTCGGCATCCAGTGCGCTGGCGATGGATGCGGGCGCATCGGCAACGAGCAAGTCGCTGAACTCGTCGATGGGAAGTTGTTCGCCCCGACCCGAGCGCCGCAGATGATCGACCAGCTTGTTGTGGGCCATGGCCCGAACCCACGGCAGCAACGGCTTGCTCTCGACCCACGTATGCCGCTTCAGGTGCATGGCCAGCAGTGTCTCTTGTACGATGTCCTCGACATCCTCGACCGAAAGGCGGTAGCTGGAAGGTGCGCGCCGCGCGAACCCGCGCAGCACCGGGCTGATCTCCCGAAGCAGCTTGCGGTACGCCTCCGCGTCGCCGCGGTTGGCAGCCCGCATCAGCTCAGCAAGGTCCCCCTCCCGAAGCCTCACGTTCCCATCCCTATTCGGACATGACGGTGCTGCCGTTACAGCGCTCACGAAAAATTCCTAACCATGCACAATAGCGTGAACAGTGTAACGCGGAGGCCGGTTCCCGCGAATTCCCTCGTGTCGTTGCAACCTGTCATGGGGGATTTGCGTGAGCTTTCGCACATTCGACGAGGCCAACCCCAGCAGAGTAGCAGCGAATCTCGACCGCTCTGCGAACAGGGCGCGCCGCCAGGCGATGCCATCCCATGTCAAAGCCCCGGGCCATCTCGCGCCGGTGCGGGACAGCGCTACAGCTCACGGTCGGGTTGAACGCCTCCACCCTGACACGATCGCCGCCCAGGCGGGCGGCATTGCCGACGACGCCACGGGCGGCCTCGTCCCTCCGATCCACGTGGCGAGCACGTTCGTGCGCGACGCCGACAACCAATACCGGCGCGGCTACTGCTACGGCCGGGCTGACAATGCCACCGTTCGCCAGGTCGAAAGCGTGCTGACGGACTTGGAGGGAGGCGCAGCCACCCTCCTTTTCGGGTCCGGCATGGCCGCTGCCACGACCGCATTCCTTGCGCTGGGGCAGCCAGCCCACGTGATCGCGCCGACGGTCATGTACTGGGGGTTGCGGCAATGGCTGGTGGATGAGGCGCCACGTCACGGGCTGCAGGTCGACGTTTGTCGATGCCGGATCTCCCGCCGCATTGAAGGCCGCGATCCGGCCTGGCCGTACCCGACTGGTCTGGATCGAAACGCCTTCCAATCCCCTATGGACCATCACTGATATCGTCGCCGCGGCGCGAATAGCCCATGACGGCGGCGCACTCCTGGCTGTCGATTCCACGGTGTCGACGCCGGTGCTCACGCGGCCGCTCTCCATGGGCGCGGACCTGATCCTGCATTCGGCAACGAAGTACCTCAACGGCCATTCCGATGTCGTCGCCGGGGCCATCGTGTTCGGCCGGATGGCCGCGCGAGTTCGAGGCCTGCGCCAAGCTGCGCGGCATGCTCGGCGGCGTCCTCGGGCCCTTCGAGGCGTCGCAACTGTTGCGGGGATTGCGGACGCTGCACGTGCGCGTCCGCCACCAAAGCGCGGCGGCAATGACGATTGCGCGCCATTTCGCCAGTCACGCGCAGATCACGCAGCTCTTGTATCCGGGGCTTCCGTCCCATCCCGGCCATGCCGTGGCCGCCCGCCAGATGCAGGGCGGATTTGGCGGGATGTTCTCGATGCGGCTGCGCGGCGGTGAGACCGCTGCCGATCGCCGCCGCCGCGCGCATGCGCGTGTGGAAGCGCGCGACATCTCTGGGCGGCGTCGAAAGCCTGGTCGAGCACCGGTCGAGCATCGAGGGCGCGGGCAGTCCATGCCCGCCCGACCTGCTGCGCTTCTCGGTCGGCCTCGAGAACATCGATGACCTGATTGCCGACATCGAGCAGGCGCTCGGCGACTGATCATCATGAAAAGAGCAGAGGGATGAGGCCATGGGCTCCGTCGCAGTAGGGATTTTCTGCAAGACGCCGGCTGCGGGCTTTTCCAAGACGCGGCTGTCGCCGCCGCTCGCGCCCGGAGGACTGCAGCGCCCTTTCGGCGTGCTTCATCCGCGATCTCGCCAGCACCATCCATTCGCTGGGCGGCAATGTGGCGCCTTACGCGGTCTATACGCCGGTCGGCACCGAGCCCGCGCTGCGTGCGTTGCTGCCTCCGAGCTTTCGCCTGATGCCGCAGTGTGACGGCGAGTTTGGCACGCGCCTGTCGCATGCCGTCGCGGAGCCTGCTGCGCGCCGGTCATGCGGGCGCAATCCTGGTCAATGCCGACAGCCCCACGCTTCCCGCATCGATCCTGCAGGCGGCCGTCGACGCACTGCTGACGCGAGGATGCCGTTGTCCTGAGCCCCTCGTTCGACGGCGGCTATACCTTGATCGGATTGTCCCGGCCGCATCCGCAAGTGTTTGCCGACATTCCCTGGAGCACGCCGCACGTCCATCGCCTGACGATGCAGCGTGCTGCCGAGATCGATGTTCCTGTCATCAATATCCCCGGCTGGTATGACGTCGATGACGCGCAGACTTTGCAGCTGCTGCAAGCCGAACTCGCGGGCGAGCGCCTTCCGTTCGCCGCGCCAGGCTTGAAGGGAGCGGACGCGCCTGCGACGCGCCGGTTCCTCGCCCACCGACTTGCGCCACTGGAGGTCGAGGCGTCGTGGTGATCGCCGCTCAAACTCCGATGGTGGCGAACCATCGCCGTGGGCAGTGTCGTTGCTTGCTCTCGGCGGCCTCGGGCTGCTGATGCTGGCATTCGTGGCCACCGCGCCCTGGATCTTGCGCACCTACGATTACGCCGTCTTCGTACCGGCGATCGCTCTCTCAGGCGCTATTGACGATCGCGGCGACGGCGCTCGCGCCTTCCGTGCCCGAGCGAGGCGGGCTGATCCTGATCCTTGCAATGGCCGTCGCCATGCGGCTGCTCGTCGTCGGCGAAGACCCGCTTCTGTCCACGGATATCTATCGCTACGTGTGGGATGGCCGGGTGCAGGCCGCAGGCATCAATCCCTATGCCTTCGTCCCGGCCGACGAGGCGCTGAAGTCGCTGCGGGACAGCGCGATCTATCCCAACATCAATCGCGCGGACTATGCCGTCACTGCCTATCCGCCGGTCGCGCAGATGTTCTTCTTCGCCGTGACGCGCATCTCGGAGACCCTGACGGCAATGCGTCTGGCGATGGTGGCTGCGAGATCGCCGTCGTTGCCGTTCTCATCGATTTGCTGCGTCGCTTGCGCCTTCCCGTGACCGCCGTCGTGGCCTGGGCCTGGCATCCGCTCGTGATCTGGGAGATTGCCAACAACGGGCATGCCGATGCGCTGATGGTGGCGCTGCTGATGATCGGTGTCTGGCTGCTGGTTCGCAGCCGCAGGGTCGCGGGCGCCGTCGCCGTCGCGCTTGCAGCCTTGGTGAAGCCGTACGCCGTCGTCGCTCTGCCTGCGTTCTGGCGTCCGTGGGATTGGCGGGCGCCCGCCGCGGCGATTGCCACGGCGATACTCTGCTACCTGCCCTATGCCGGCGCCGGCAGCGGTGTCCTCGGCTTCGTGACGACGAGCGGCTATCTCGTCGGAGGAAGGCTTCACCGATGGCGGCGGATACTGGCTGGTCGCGCTTGTGCGGGCCGCAGTCGGCGACCTTCCAGGACTGACCATTGCCTATATGCTCGTCGGTGCTCGCCGTCATGGCGTGGCTCGCGCTGCGCGCGCTGTCGCGCGCGCATGAGACACCGCAAGAAATTCTCGTGCACATCGGCGCGCTGCTGATGGCGGCGCTCTTCATCCTGTCGCCCAACTACCCCTGGTATGTCCTCGCGCGTCGTGCCGTTCATCGTCCTTGGCGGCGGCGCGCCCGCCTGGGCCATGACGCTGGGAGCGATCCTGCTCTACAAGCCGGCGCATGCTGCCGGCCAACGATCTGGCCTGGAAAACCATCGCCACGCTTCCGTTTGTCGTCGCCGTCGCGGTGCGCCTGCTTCGCCGGGCGCTTCGATCGTGGCGCGCGTTCGACAACGACGAACCCGGCTCGGCGCCGGAGGGGCTAACTCATGCAGCCTTGGAGCCGTGCGACGCCATCGTATCGGTCGTCATTCCCTGCCTCGACGAGGAGGAGCCCATCGCCGGCGTCGTCCGCGAGGTGCTGGCGCAGGGCGTCGACGAGGTCATTGTCGTCGACAACGGCTCGCGCGATGCGACTGCGGTTCGCGCTCGGGAAGCAGGCGCCCGCGTCGTCTCGGAACCCCGCCGCGGCTATGGCTTGGCGTGCGCCGCTGGCGTGGCCGCCGTCCGCGCCGATGCCGAGATCGTGTGCTTCCTCGATGGCGACGGCAGCGACGTGCCGAGCTTTCTCGGCGCCGATCGTGTCCCCGATCGCGCGCGGAGAAGCCGACTTCGTCATGGGCTCGCGCCTGCGCGGGCAAGCGCGAGCCCGGCAGCATGACGCCGCAGCAGATCGTTGCGGGGCACGTGGCCGGAGCGCTCATGCGGCTCGTCTGGGGCGTGCGCTTCACGGACATGTCGCCGTTCCGGGCCATGCACGTCGACGATCTGCGGCGCCTCGGCATGAGCGAGACCACCTACGGCTGGAATCTCGAAATGCAGATGCGTGCCACCGCGGCCGGCCTTGCGCATCCTCGAGGTGCCTGTAGACCACCGGTGCCGCCGCGGCGGTGTCTCCAAGGTTTCAGGCAACCTGACCGCCGGCCTGAGTGCCGCATGGAAGATCACGACCACGTTTCTCCGGCTCGCCGGGACCTTGCGCAGAAAGTCTCAGGGTCAGCCCACCGATGCGTCGCCAGCAGACAGGAAAAATCCGGAGCCATGCATGTCTAGAGCGCACGAAGGCGGCCGCACTGACCATCCTGCTGGGCGTGGTCGCCGGGCCGGTTCTGGCTCAGCAGCACCCCGACGGGGCGCGCATCGTCATTGCCGCCAGCAGCGACAAGCCGGCGGGCGAGAGCGCCACGCAAGAACAACGCCAGCTGTCGCCAGAAGAAAAGATGCAAAGGCGGTTTCCGCAGCCGGCCCGAGCCGGCGACCTCATCGGCTTGCCCGTGCTCGATGACGACGACCGCACCATCGGCCACATCAGACACGTGGTGAGGACGCAAGCCGGAAAGCTCCAGCTCATCGTGACGTACGGCGGCTTTCTGGGATGGCGTCAGCGCCTGATGGCGGTTCCGATCGAGGTCGTCGCCATTGCCGGGCGTCAGCTCGCCGCTCTCGACATGACCAGGGCTGAGTTCGATGCAGCGCCAGCCTGGAACGAAGCTCTGACGACGCCGGTCGCTCCGGACGATGTCATTCGCATAGCCTTGTACAAGCGCTGATGGAAACGAGCGTCGCAACCCGGACGGCGGACGGCAAAACCGACAGGAACACTCAAATGTTGAAAGATGAAGGTGAGCCGGCCGATCCGCAAACGCGCCCTCTGCATCCCCTGCCGCTGCGCATCATGCATTGGACCAATGCCGTCGCGATGATCATCATGATCGCGCAGCGGCTGGCAGATCTACAACGACGAGGTCTTGTTCGGCTGGCTGCATTTTCCCAGTTGGATCACGATCGGCGGCGGAGCCGAGGGTGCCTTGCAGTGGCATTTCTTCGCCATGTGGATCCTGGTGATCAACGGCCTCGCCTATCTCGCGTATGGCCTGCGAGACCGGCCGCTTTCGACGCATGCTGCTGCCGATCCGCGCCCCCGAGGTGCTGCTGGAGATACGCAAGGCACTGCGCCTTGATCTCAAGCACGACGACCTCACGCAATACAACGCCGTGCAGCGCCTCCTCTATATCGGCATCATTGCCGTCATCATCGTGCAGGTTCTGTCCGGCCTCATCATCTGGAAGCCGGTCCAGTTCTCCGAGCTGTCGTTTCTCTTCTACGATTTCCAGGGCGCACGACTCGCGCATTTCATCGGCATGGTCGCGATCGTCGGGTTCGTTCTGGTGCATGTCGCGCTGGCGCTCATCGTGCCCCAGACACTGGTCGCGATGTTGAAAGGTGGTCCCCAGGTTCCCAAGGACCCGCCAGAGGCAGCGCCTGGAAGCGGATGCGTCCGCAAATCTCAAATCAGGATCGGCACGGTAGGCCATGTCACTTCGCACACCTTCTTCGTCTATCTTTCGCCCCAAGCGCGGCATCGATCAGAGCGTGCTCGAGGAAAACAAGCGCTGGTCGAGACGATCAACCGGCGCAAGGTGCTGCGCGGTGCGCGTGAGCCTCGGTGCCCTGTCGATGCTGACCGGCTGCGACGTCACCAGCCGCAGTTCTGTCCAAAGCGTGCTGAAAACCGTGTCGCAATGGAACGATCGCGCGCAAGCGGCGCTGTTCAGGCCCAACCATCTTGCGCCGACGTTCTCACCCTCGCAGGTCGTCAAGCCGCCGCGCTTCAACGCCTACTACGATGTCGAGGACGTCGCGCCGGTCGATGCGGCCACCTGGAAGCTGGAGCTGGCAGGCCTGATCGAGGACAAGCGTCCCTGGACGGCCAGCCAGATCTACGAGCTGCCCGAGCAGGAGATCATCGTCCGCCACATCTGCGTGGAGGGATGGGACTACATCGGCCAATGGTCCGGCGTGAACCTGCGCCAATTTCTCGAGCGCATCGGCGCCGACCTGACGGCGAAATACGTGTCGTTCCGATGTGCCGACGACTACTACGGCAGCATCGACATGCCGTCCGCGCTGCACCCGCAGACGCTGCTCGCCACCAAGTATGCGGGCGAGCCGCATTACGGACCCGTTCGGGTTTCCCTCTGCGCCTGCGCACCGCCGTCAAGCTCGGGTTCAAGAATCCCAAGTGGATCACCGCGATGGAGGTCACCAACACCTACCGGGGCGGCTACTGGGAGGATCGCGGCTTCAACTGGTTCAGCGGCATCTAGTCCGCCCGCGACAGTGAAAAGGAAGGCCGCACGCATGAGAGTTCTCGTCACTGGAGGCGCCGGCTTCATCGGCCAGCATGTTGTGCGTGAATTCCTCGCCCGCGGCCACGAGGTCCGGGTGATGGATTCCCTTCGCGCCGATGTTCACGCGGGCCGGTCATGGTCGCACGCCGACGGACGTTGAGGTCGTCGACGCCGATGTGCGTGACGCTGGTGCGCTCGATCGGGCGCTCGCCGGCATGGACGCCGTGGCGCATCTGGCGGCGAAAGTCGGCCTTGGCGTCGATGTTCAGGACTTGCCGGACTATGCGTCCTCCAACGATGTGGGCACCGCCGAGCTTCTCGCGGCCATGGCACGGGCGAACGTCAAGCGCCTGACGTTGGCGAGTTCGATGGTCGTCTATGGCGAAGGCCTCGGCAAATGCGCCGAGCACGGCGCCACCGTACCTGGGCCGCGCAGCGAAGCGGCACTGGCAGACGGGCAATTTGAGCCACCCTGTCCGCGATGCGACCAGGCCGCTCGAGACGGCGCTGGTCAGCGAGGAGACGCCCTTCGATCCGCGCAATGCCTACGCGAGCAGCAAGGTCGCGCAGGAGTTCTATGCGTCCAATTGGGCGCGCGCGACCGGCGGATCGGTGGCCGCCATGCGCTACCACAATGTCTACGGTCCCGGCATGCCCCGCGATACGCCCTATGCAGGTGTTGCCGCCATCTTCACCTCCGCGCTGCGGCGGGGCGAGGCTCCCAAGGTATTCGAGGACGGCGGGCAGCGTCGCGATTTTGTCCACGTCCGCGATGTTGCCGCCGCCACTGTGCAGGCCTGCGAAAGGCATACCTCGGGTGTGCGCGCCTTCAACGTCGGCTCCGGCACGCCGCGCACCGTTGGCGACATGGCACGCGCGCTTGCCAGGGTAATGAACGGGCCCAGTTCCGATCGTGACGGGACAATACCGGTTGGGCGATGTCCGGCACATCACGGCCGATTCAACCCGGCTCAAGCGAGAGCTCGATTGGTTGCCGCGGATAGATTTCGAACAAGGCCTCGCTGAACTTACCGCGTCGCAAAACTGAAGCCGCCGCAATTCTTGGGCTCAGCTGCGCCCTGTTTTCAAATTCAACGGCGTGGTGCAAGCGACGGTTGCGTACGTTCCGTCGCATCGGCCGCCGATCTCACGGCAACTCGCCGCCCGCGGGCGCGCGGTCACTCGGCCATCGTCTGCTGCGCCGGATAGGCCCAGCAGAGGGCGGGCGGCAGCACGACGGTCACGTCGCTGCCCACCGGGAACCGCACGCGCGTGCCGAGTTCGAGTGCATCGACCCTGGCTCCGAGCACATCGAGTTCGTAGACAGTCTGCGTTCCCTGGTAGCGCGTTCCGGCGACCTTGGCGCCCAACGAATTCGGTTCTTCGCCATTGCCGCCGAGCCGGACATTTTCCGGCCGCACAGCGACGCGCACCGCCTCGCCGGCCTTCACGCCCGGCGGCAACCACACCGATATCGTCGTCTGGCCCTGCCGCACCTCGACATCACCGAACTCACCGTTACGCGCGACCACCCGACCTTCGATCAGGTTCGAAGCGCCTGTGAAGTTCGCGACGAACAAGTCGGCCGGCCGATTGTAGAGCTCATCGGCCGGCGCCATCTGCAGCAGTTTGCCGTCGCGCATGACGCCGATACGGTCACCCAGCACGACGGCCTCGGCCTGGTCGTGCGTGACGTAGAGCGCGGTCACCCCGGTCTGCTTGATGATGCGCCGCAGATCGTCGCGCAGGCGCAGGCGCAGCTTGGCGTCGAGATTGGAAAGCGGCTCATCAAGCAGCAGCAACTGGGGCTGATAGACGAGGCTGCGCGCGAGGGCCACGCGCTGCATCTGGCCGCCCGAGAGCTGGGTCACCGGACGGCTGGCGTACTCGCTCAGGCCCACGAGCTCGAGCGCTTCGCCGACCTTCTTGTTGCGTTCGCCCCGTGGCGTGCCGCGCGTTTTCAGCGGATAGGACACGTTCTGATGCACGGTCATGTGCGGCCACACCGCGTACGACTGGAACACCATGCCGAGGTTGCGCTGCCGGGGCGGCACCAGGATGCCGCGCTCGGGCGCCGAAACCGTGTCGGGCCCGATCGCAATCTCGCCCGAGGTCGGATGCTCCAGACCCGCCACGCAGCGCAGCGTCGTCGTCTTGCCGCAGCCGGACGGTCCGAGCAGGACCACGATCTCGCCCGGCAGGAATGCGAAAGCTCACGTCGTCGACCGCGGCGATGCCGGTGGCGAACACCTTGCGCAGGCGGTCGACTTTCAGATCTGCAGACATTTCCTCTCCGAACGGTCAGGGGAGGCCTCGCGCGGCCGCCCCTTTGGTCCTCGATCTACTGGCGATGGCCGTAGAGTTTGTTCCACTCATCGACCCAGCCGTTGCGCAGGCTCTCGAACTCGTCGAACTTCGGCAGCCACACCTTCACGACCTTTGGATCATAGTTCTTCGGGTAGACCGGGCGGTGTCTTCAGAGAGGTGAGGTTGCCCTGCGTCGAGATCATGAACGACTGGCCCTCCTTCGAAAGGCACCAGTTCATATAGAGCCTCGCGGCGTTGGGATTTTTGGCGGTCTTCGGGATTCCGGTGGCGTAGGGAATTGCCGGCGCTCCTTCGGGAGCAAAGAAGATTTCGATCGGCGCGCCGTCCCGCTGCTTCGTATAGATGACGTTGTATAGCAGCGGCGCGATAGACACCTCGCCGCGCACCAGCGCATCCGACAGCGGAGCGCCCGATGGATAGAGCGCGGGCTTGGTTGCCGCCTGTTTGGACCAATAGTCCTCACCGAGCACCTTGCGCTCGAACATGGCGCGCGTCCAGGTCGTGCCCGCCGGCAGGCGCGAACACCTGCCCGATCTGTTTGTTGCCATACTCAGGCTTGGTCAGGTCGGCCCAGCTCTTGGGTGGATTCTTCACCAAGGCAGGGTTGTAGGCGATCGCCCACACCAGCGTTACGCGGGGCCATAGATTGGGCGCCACCATCGCGTCTGGCAGGTAGTTCGCGGCGTTCGGCGGCGCGTAGTCCTGAAACAGGTCCTTGAGCGCCAGCATGTCGCCACGATCGGAATGGTCGACGATGTCGGCATTGAGCTTGCCCGCTGCCGACTCGGTCTTCACGCGCGTTATCAGCTGGCCGCCCGGCGCGCGCAGCATTTCCACCTTGATGAACGGGAAGCGCTTGTTGAACGCCGCGATCGTCTCCTGCTCGGGTTCGGTGAAGTTCGCCGTGTAGAGGACGAGCTTGCCCTCTTTCTTGGCGGCCTCGATCAGCTCCGGCGGTCCGAACTCCTGCGCCGTCGCAACGGACGCGCAGCTCACCGCCAGGCCGAGCGCGAGAGCACCCGCCATTACAGTACGGCCCAGTAGGTTCTTCATGAGTTTCCTCCTTCCAGTTTGTCGATGTCTAATCCGCGTCGCTATCCGGCTCGGCCAATGCCGCTGCTGTCGCCAGTGCCGCGGGAGAGCAGATGCGCGACACTGATGATGACGCCCAGCAGCACGGTCTGCACGAGGCTAAAGGCTGCCGTGATTCCAAGGTTGCCGCCTTCGTAGTAGTCGAGCAGCAGGACGGCCATCACCATGCTGTTGCTGGTGTAGAGAAACAGCGAGGAGCCAAGTTCGCGGATGGCGAGAATGAAAAGGAGCGTCATGGCGGCAATCAAACCCGGCCGCGCGAGCGGCAGCACGATCGAACGGATCGTCCCGAGCAATCCCCTGCCGCAGATCCACGCCGCCTCTTCCAGCTCGCGATGAATCTGCAGGAGCGAGGTGGACAGCGCCTTCACGGTATCCGGCATGAAGCGCGCAATGAATGCGAGCGCCAGAATCCATATCGTACCGTAGAGGCCGCCCGGCAATCCGATCCAGGCCCACAGGTACGCCACGCCGATCACGAGGCCGGGGATTGCCACCGGAAGTGTCGAGATGACGTCGATGCTTTTGCGGCCGGGCAGGTTCGTGCGGTTGATCGTATACCCGATGGCGAACGCCATCACGCCGCCGACCAACGCCGTGATGAGCCCGACTTCCATCGTGTTCCAGATCGAGCGTACGGCAAGCGGGTTGGCAAACAGCCGCTCGAAATGCATCAGCCCGTACTGGCGCATGTCGAAGAGGCTCGCCATGTCGCGAATGAACAGGAAGCGTCGGAAGGCCGCCACGATCAGTGCCAGGGTCGGAAGCACGACCACCACCAGCAGGTAGATGATGGCCAATCCGAGCGTCACGTAGCGCCACCGGCCGAGCTTCAGTTGCGCCGGCCGGAACGCCTTGCCCGCCACCGTCGTGTAGCTGCGGCGCGAGGTGATCTTGTGCTGCAGATATACGAGAATTCCAGTGACCATCATGAGGATGATCGCCACTGCCGCTGCCGTATTGTAGAGCGGCGGCGACCACGCGGTCAGCTTGAAGATGTAGGTGGTGAGCACCGCGATATCGCCGGGCGTTCCGAGCACCGCCGGAATGCCGTAGATGCCCAGCATGACGATGAACGACAGCAGCATGCCGGAAAGGATGGCAGGCGCGATCAGGGGAAACGTGACGGTGAACATGGTGCGCACTGCACTTGCGCCGCTGACCTCGGCTGCCTCTTCGAGTGACGGGTCCATGTTGCGCAGCGCAGACGCTGTGAACATGTAGACATACGGCGCGTAGTAGATGCCGAAGATCACGATCAGCCCAGGCATCGTATAGGCGTTGAAGCGCCAGTCGATGCCTATGGTCGTTCAGCGTCGTGTTCAGCAGACCGGTCTTCGGCGAGGCGAGGATCGACCACGCCACAGCCGCCACCAGCGGGGGTACGAACAGTGGCAGCATGCTCGTCGCTGCGATGAAGCCCTTGCCGGGCGTATCGGTGCGTACGACGACCCAGGAGAATGTGAGGCCGATGACCACCGCGAGCGCCGTGCCGCCCGTGCACGCCACCAGCGAGTTGATCAGCGCGGCATGCACGTTCGGGTTGGCGAGCACCTCACCGAAGTTGCTTCAGCGAAAGATTGAAGACGCCGAACCCATCCACCACCGGGTTGGTGTTGGTGAGCGCGCCAAGCAGCAGCATCATGACTGGATAGATAACGAGGAACGCCAGGACGACCATCAACCCGGCCGACCACAGCCATCCGAGAAGTGCTCGGGAGCTTCGCGACGCAGCTACTGCCGCATCCGCGCTTCTCGCGCTGCCGACGATCACGGCGTCCGCTGACACCAGTCTTTCCTCCCGAGGCTGCCGTGAAACGTTTTTTCTTCGCCGGACGGCTTGGCCTCTGCCAGAGCGTGCGTATCACACAATGCGCGCCCCGCGCATAGGCTAATATGATAGGGTAACTATGTTTTTCGGCCCTCGTCCCTTCTCTCGGCACAAGCCTCGCGCAGGAAGTCCCGGACGTAAGGGCGTACCCGCATCCCACGCAAAGCTCCCCAACCACCTCGTTGTCGGCGCCTCTATGGGCGGGACAGATGCTTGCGGTTAGCGAGCCTGGGGACGCGCGCAGGATTTGCGGAGCGCAACCTGCGTCGGCAGGACGATCTTCTGCAGAGGGTGATCGCGCCCGAGACGCAACCGCTCGAGCAGTATCTTGGCACCCATCCGGCCCATCTGCGGGACGTCGCGAACGACCACGGTGATCGGCGGAACCGAGGTGCGGGCGACAGCGGAGTCGTCGAAGCTCACCAGTGATATCTCGTCGGGCACCGTGAGCTGAGCGGCCTTGATGGCGTTGATCACTCCCTCGAGGCTTTGGTTGCCGCCCGCGATCATCGCCGTGGGCCGCGGAGAGCCGAACAGCAGGTTCGAGGTCTCGCGGAAGGCATAGTCACTGTCGAGGCCGTCGGCGCGGACGAAACTGCAGGGCGGCGGCTCGAGGCCGTAGGCACGGAACGCGCTGAGGAAGCCGCGAATGCGCTCTCGTCCAGGGTAAAGATTGGCTGCGCCGCCAACCAGCGCAATCCAACGGTGGCCGAGATCCAAGAGCAGCGTGGTGGCGCGCGCTACGCCACCGGCGTGGTCGGTGAGCACCATGTCGGCTTGAACATCGATGGTGCGGTCGAACAGCACCAGGGCGCCGTCGAACTCGCGCAAGGCCGCAATCGTGGCCGGATCGTTTTCGCTGCGCGGAAAGCCGATGATGCCGTCCATCCTGCGCTGACCCAGCAGCCTGATGGACGCCGCCTCGCTGCCGGCCGCGTCCGAGCTGGCCAGAACGAGCATGTAGCCCGCTTCCTCGAGCACGCTCTGCGCCGCTCGAGCCGCTGTGGCGAAGACCGGATTGCCGATGTCGTGGACCAGCAGGGCGACGGTGCGCGTCGCCTGGCGGCGCATGCTTTGCGCCACCGTGTTGACGCGGTATCCGAGGCGCTCGACCGCGACTTGCACCCGCTCCCGGGTGGCCGCGCCGGTGCGACCGTGGCCGTTGATGACGCGCGATACGGTGCCGATCGACACGCCGGCTTCCCGGGCGACGTCGTGGATGGTGGCGCGCGTGGACTTGTTCTCGTCCGCAGGCATGCGTGCAGCGGTTGTCCGCCTCCCTAGCGACGCGCCCCCTCCTTGCAGTGGGCGAGTCTCCACATCAATCGGCACATGAAGGGCACGGTATCGCGATAGCTGCTTAACTGCACGTATTCATTGGCCGAATGCTTGCGGGCGGCGTGGCCGGGGCAGGTCGCGATCCAGGGCATGCCGAGGTCCTTGAACAGTTCGACCGCAATTGCCGCGGCCGTGCGCGGCCAGATGTCGGGGTCGTGGCCGCCGTCGCGATAGGCGCCGATCAGCTCGCGCACAGCCCAGTTGCTGACCGGCATCCTGCCGCCGACATAGCCGTTCAGCAGCTCTATTTCCACCTCGGGGAAGCCGTGCTTGTCGAGGTGCCGACGCAGCGCCGCGATCGCCTGCTCCACGGTCATGCCGTCGAGCGGCCGCAGATCGAGGCTCGCCGTCGCCTCGCGCGAGAGCACGACCTTGTGGCCGTTCTCGATCACGTAGCCGGATTGCAGCCCGGAGATGTTGAGCTCCGACTGGAAGCAATGCGCGCGGATGGCATCTGCAAACTTGTCCTGCTTGAACCGGGCAATACCGAGCTCCTTGCGCAAGGCACCCTCGTCGACGCGGCGTGCCAGCGCCTGCACGAGTTCCTCGTCTTCTGCCGTGACCGGGTCGCCGTCGCCGTAGTAGCCCTCGATGGCCACGTCGAGGTCGCCCGGCGTTTTCAGCGAGGCCAGCGCCGCAACCAGCCGCTGCGCCGGGCTTGCGACCCACGTGGAGTGCAACCCGTGAATATCCGAGCGGGCCGGGCCGCCCCATTCGCCGGCTTTGACGCGCAGCTTGAGGGTGGTCAGGCCCTTGGCCCCGAGCCAGATCGTGGCCCTGCCGTCGGCACTCTGTGTCAGCCACGGCCAGTAGGCGACGCTTGCGTCCTTCAACTCGGCCGCGTGAGCCTTCACGAAGGGCGGGAGCGACTTGCTGCCGAGCTCGGAGGCTTCAAACAGCACGATGAGGTTCACGGGAAGGGGAACGTTGGCCCGCTTGTAGCTTTCGATCATGTTGAAGATGGCGGCGGCGGGCCCCTTGGTGTCCTCCGCGCCACGTCCGACGATGCATTCGCCGAAGGACTTCGAAGTTCATTCGCCTCGCCTCGAAGGGCGGCACGACCCAAGTGGGCTCATCGGCCGGCGTCGTGTCGTACATGCTGTGGATGAGCACGGTGCGCGGTGCGCCGACGTCGAACCGGCCGTAGACGATGGGGAAGTCGACACCTGGTACGACGCGGCCCGTGCCGCCGAGCGCATTGATGTCGGCCGCCAGCATGGCGGCCATCTCCTCATTGCCGGCATTCTCCGCCGATACGGACTTGTGGCGGATGTAGCGCTGCAGCCGCTCGACATGGCGGTCGAAATCGGCCTGGGCCGTTGAAAGGACGCTTTCCAGCATCTCGACTATCCTTGCTTACTTGTTGAGCCGATCAGGGTATGGCCACGCTGAGCAACGGCGCGTGCTGTTGCGCGCCGTAGACGTCACGGTCTCCGATGGAGCCCGCGCCGCGCGTGCCCCAGAGCCGGGGCATGGTGATCTTGATCGCCTTGGCGCGAGGGTAGTCCATCACCCGGACATCCTCTGCCTTCACGCCGTAGCGCGCCGCCACGACCGCGGGCGTGATGGCGCCGCTGGCCGCGACCCGCTCGAAGAGCGGCCAGGGATTCGAACATCACGTCGATGGTGATAAGAAACGGTCCGGCATTCTTGCTGCGGAAGACCTGTGCGAGTTCACCCAGCGTGCTCAAGAGCGCGCTCCCAGCGTTACGACATCATAGGGGAAGAGCTTCACCTGGTCCTCCACCTCCATGAGATGGTAGGCGGAGAACTCGTAGACGGGTCCGCCTGCGAGATCCGAGGGCGAGAAGGGGAAAGCCAGATTGCCGGCCGTCGTCGTGCGTCCCTCGAAGGGGCAATGCAAAGCGGAGGAGCGCATCATCGCCAGCACCGTATTCGCAAGATCCTGGGATTCGGCCACGACGTCGATCATGAGCCCGATCTCGTGCGGGGCCTTGCGGCGGTCGGGGTCGCGCTCGCCGAGCACCGCGTCGCGCCCGTAGGCCCGCCAGGTCACGGAAACCTTGCCGGGATCGATTCCGTCCAGGTTCGCGAAGGCCATTTCCTCGGCTCGCTTCGTCACGACGTCGATGTTGGATATGACGTTGGGATCGCGGATGCCGGCGATCACCGCGGCGCGGTAGCCGATGAGACGCGCGCCCTCGACCTTGACCGTGTGGCGTCCGGCGTGCGGCAGCAGGCGCGAGCCCGATACTTTCACCGTGTGCGGGTCGACCTGCTCGAACACCGCGTTCTTCATGTCCACGGTGCCCTCGGGCTCGTGGATCTCGTAGGGGTCGGGCTGCTCGTAAAGCGTGTGAGCCGCCACGGATTGCGGTGTGACGCGCCGCCCCGGATGCAGGGTCTTGATGAGGAAATGATCGCGATGGATGACGCCCATCAGGCAGTCGTTGGGTGCGAGCGGCAATCCGCATTGCGCGCCGCATTCCATGATCTTTGCCATGTGGATGGCAAGGCCCGGGTCGAACCCGTGCATGATCGGGAGCGCCGCATAGATCGAGGTATCGCAGCACCGGCCTGCCACGATCATGTCGAACCCGCCGTCGAGTGCGGCGATCAGCGGCTCCGTTCCCATCTGGCCGACAAGTTGTCGCGAGCCGCGAATGTCTTCCTTTGTCAGGTGCGGCGCACCCGCAAGAGGGCGCACGCGACCTTGCGCCAGCGCTGTCTCAACCACCCCGCGGTCGAGGTCGGCGTAGATCACCGCCGTGCGCAGGCGCAAGCCCTCTTCCCGCGCGATGCGGTCGGCGATCGACAGAAAAAATTCGACATGCGGGCGGGCGCCGCCGAAACCGGCCGACCCCACAACCAGGGGTACTTTCCCCTCGCGCGCGGCGCGCATGGCGGGGCGCAGATCGCGCTCGATCTGCCTCGGCGCTGTCAGAGGAACCCCGTGACCGAGATAGTAGGGGCCTGCATCAGTCGAGCCGGCATCGACGCCGAGCAGGTGCGGTGCCTGCTGCATCCCGCGTTCCAGGCTAGCGACCGGGTAGCCGTACCCCAGCATGCCGTTGATGGCGATCAAACGCAGCTGATCCATGTCCACTCCATCAAGAGTGCGAACTCTAAAAACGTTTACGCAAATCTAGCGACCTGCGCAACCTCCGGTCGAGGGCGGCGTAGGAGATTATATGTTTTGCTCGCACAACTGGATTGAGCGGGCTATACGCTCTGCGTAAACGTTTTTGCGCCAGGACAAAGTGGAGCGGCAGAGCGATGTTGAAGCGGCGTATGGCTGCGGTTGCAGGTGGCTTGGCGGCGATGTGCCTGCTGGCGGGTGCCCAGGCCCAGGTGAGCTGATTTTCCAAAGACATACATCAAGCTTGTGCTCGGGTTTCGCGCCCGGGACCGGCAGCGACATCCTGGGACGCATTCTTGCCGACAAGCTCACCGGCGCGCTGCCGCCGGGCGTCATTGCCGAGAACCGTCCCGGGGCAGGTGGGAGGATCGCCACCAAGCAGGTAATCGACGCCGAACCGGATGGTCATACCCTGGCGCTCGGCACGAACGCCACCCTCATCGTCGGGCCGACGCTGAGCACCAACACGCCCTACGTCGCGGAGCGCGACCTCGCCCCGATCTCCATGGTGGGCCGCACGAACATGGTGCTCGTGGTGTCGAGCGAGAAGGGTGCCAAGACGCTGGACGAACTGATCGCCAAGCTGCGCAGCGCAGACCTCACCTACGCAAGCACCGGCGCGGGGACCATCGGCCACCTCTCCTCCGAGCTCTTTCTGCTCGCAACCCAACTCAAGGCCGGTCACGTCGCCTATCGCGGCAGCAGCCAGTCGCTGACGGATGTCCTGCGTGGCGAAGTCGCCTTTGCGATCGACAGTGCCGCGGCTGTGGTGCCCTTCCTGCAGAACAACTCGCTGCGGCCGCTCGCCGTGACGGGAACGCATCGCCTGAAGGGCCTTCCCGACGTCATGACCTTCGCCGAGCAGGGCCTCGCCGGGCTCGAGATCTATGCGTGGTGGGCCGTGATGGCGCCGGCGGCGACGCCGCAGCCCGTTCTGCAGAAGATCGGTGACGAAATCGACAAGGCCCTTGCCTCAGATGATACGCGCTCGCGCATCGAGATCATGCAGGTCGAGCCCGTGCGCATGCGCGGCGATGCGCTGCGCCAGTTCATGGTGAAGGAAACCGCCTTCTGGCAGGACTTCGTCAGGAAAAGCGGTTTCCGCATGAATTGAGCGGGCTGCCCTGAGCTTCGGGATCTGGTGCAGTCCGAGACCGCCGTCGCGCGTTAGGCGGGCGGCTGGTCCTCGGCGACCTTTGTCACCACGGCGGAAAGTGCCTCCAACGTGCGATGCACCGGACATTTGCCCGCAATTTCGATTAGCTTTTCCGCCATCGCAGGCATCGACCCCGCCCTCGACGCTGATCACGCGCTCGAAGCGATCGACCTTGCCGGTCCGGCCCTCGGCAGCTTCACCGCAATCCTCGCAGTGTTCGGCCGGCAGCTTGCCGTGCCTCACGCTGACAGCTGACACGGCCAAGCGCGAGCTTCTTGTGCTCCGCGTAGAGCCGCAGCGTCATCGACGTGCACGCGCCCAGGGCGGCCGCCAGATAGTCGTAGGGGCTCGGCCCGCTATCGAGGCCGCCGACCGAGGCAGGCTCGTCGGCCAGGAGACGATGACGGCCTGCAACAATTGCGTTCTGGAATTTTCCGGCGCCCGTTTCCGTCACCACGACGCCATCGTGGCGATCGTCGTCGCTTGCTTCCTCCTGCGGCAGATATCGCGAGGCCCAGGCGGCCAGCACCTCGGCGGCATAGGCGGCATCCGGGCTTTTCGAGAGCAGATGGTCGGCGTTGTCGAGAGAGATGAAACTCTTGGGGTGCTTCGCCGCCGTGAAGATGGCCGCGGCGTGCTCAACACTGACGGTCTGATCCCGAGGCGCGTGCATGACGAGCAGCGCCTTGCGCAGATTGGCAACGTGGCGCTCGATTGCCTGGCCCTTGGCATCCTCCACCAGGCCCCGGCTGATCGGGAAGGTGCGACCGGCAAGCGTGACGTTGGCGACGCCGTCACGCTCGATGTCATCGAGATGCGCCTGGAATTGGTGCAGCACGTGGGTGACATCGGATGGGGCGCCGATGGTAACAACCGCCGTTGCTTCTGGAATGCGCTGCGCCGCTGCCAGCACGGCGGCACCGCCCAGCGAATGGCCAATGAGAAGGGCGGGCGCACGGTAGTGTTCGCGCAAGTGGTCGGCGGCGCGGACGAGGTCCTCGATATTCGAGGAAAAATTGGTGTTCTGGAACTCTCCCTCAGACGACCCGAGCCCCGTGAAGTCGAACCGCAAGACGGCAACGCCGAGAGACGCGAGCTTGGCGGCAATGCGGCGGGCCGCAAAGATGTCTTTTGTGCACGTGAAGCAGTGGGCAAACAGGGCATAGGCGCGAACATTTGCCGACGGCAGGTCCAAGCGCGCCGCCAGCTCATGACCGAGACTGCCGGCGAAGGTCATGCGGATCGTGCGCGCGTTCATGTCGGCCTCCAGACGGTCGGGGCGGATGGCGGGACGTTTGCACGTCTCGTAACGGGCCACCATCCCTGGGATCAGGCTATCGAGCTTTGGAACGTGCGCCGCTTGCGAGCCGGGCGGCTGCTCGACAGTCTCACACACGCGTAAATCCGCCGGGACCTGCCACACTTGCGTTGCCTCGCACCGGCACATTTAATAAGAGTGCCGGACAGCAACCGGATTGGGGGGGTGCAATGAAGCTTGCCCGCGCCGCGCGGTTCTGCCTCTTCGTCGTGGGTATCCCTGCGGCGTGCGTGCCGTTTCAGGCGCTTGCGCAGGACGGCTGGGTCAACGGTGCGCCTTCGTTCCAGAGCGACACTGAGAAACGTGAACGGCAGCTCGATGCGCAGCGCGCGGAGCGCCGTAAGATGCACCCCGTTACCTATCCCAAATACATGGATGGAGGCGACAAACCCGAGATCGCACCGGAGGAGCCTCCAGTTGTGTACCTCGACAACGCCGAGCGGCCGGGCACGATCATCGTCGATACGAATGGCCGGAAGCTCTACTACGTGCTTCCCGGCAACCGCGCGTATGCCTACCCGATCTCGGTTGGCCGGGACGGTTTCACATGGACCGGAACCGAGAAGATCAGCCGAGTCGCTTCCTGGCCGTCCTGGTCGCCGCCGCCTGAGATGCGCCTGCGCGAGCCGGGCCTGCCCATCACGGTGTCCGGTGGCGTGATCAACCCTCTGGGGGCCAAGGCGCTCTATCTCGGCAATTCGATTTACCGCATTCACGGAACGAACAATAAGCGGTCGATCGGCCGCGCATCGTCATCGGGCTGCTTCCGCTTGACGAACGAGCACGTCACTCACCTCGCGAACCTTGCGCGCATCGGCACAACCGTGCGCGTGGTCTCGAACTATTCGGGCGGCGTGAGCACATCCGCCCCCCTATCCTCCCTGTTCTCGGCGTTTAGTGCCGATGATGAGCCTGCCCCAAAGGGCAAGAAGCGGAACTGACGCAGGGAGTTCAGGCGGTCGCCGAGGCGTGGGGTAGCGAGATCGCGTCCGTACTGCGGCCGCTTGTTCCTATGAGCAGCAGGCAGGGGCCTCTGCCTCTAAGATCCTGGACTTGCGCGCCTATGCTTTCGAGCGTGCCCGAGATTTTGAGTTCGTCATCGCGCGTGGCGTTGAAAACGGCACTCACCGGCCTGCTCAGATCGGCACCTGCGCTTCGAAGCCGAAGCACGAGCTGCTCTAGGGTTCCGAGCGGCATGTAGACCGCGGTCGTGGTGTGCGGGTCCGCCAGGCTGGCCATGTCGATGTCCTCAGGCAGCCGGCTGCCGTGCGCGTGCCCGGTAATGAACTGGACGCGCCGGGCGCCCGAACGCTGCGTCAACGACTGCTTGAGGCTTGCCGCGGCGCCTTGCGCGGCTGTGATGCCGGGCACGATCTCGATGGCGATGCCAGCACGCTCCAGCGCGGCGACCTCCTCGCCGGCGCGGCCGAAGATCAACGGATCGCCGGCCTTGAGCCGCACGACGCGCTTGCCCGCCTTTGCCAGCCCGACCATGAGCGCATTGATGTCGTCCTGCTTGCAGGATGGACTGTAGCCGGTCTTGCCGACGAGCATGCGCTTGGCTTCACGGCGCGCGAAGTCGAGAATCTCGGGTGCGACAAGGTCGTCGAACAGGATCACGTCGGCGGCACGCAGCGCGCGGACCGCCTTGAGCGTCAGCAATTCAGGATTTCCCGGACCGGCTCCGACAAGGGTGACGTGGCCGGTCGAAGCGGCATCATCGAGCTGGCCTGCCGCGATCTCCATCAGGGCATCACGGTCCGTGCTGGAGGGTGCACGGTCTGGCGCACGCAGTGCGACGTCGGTGAAGCGCTCCCAGAAGCGGCGGCGCAGCGCGGGGGAGAGGCCAAGTTTTCCGATCTCGCCGCGCCATTGGCGCGCTGCCGCTGCCCAGCGCGCGAAGCCGGCCGGCAGCAGGGCTTCGATACGCGAACGTATGGCCTGGCCAAAGACCGGCGCGGCGCCCCCCGTCGAGATGCCCACGACCAATGGCGAGCGGTTGACGATGGAGCCGAACTGAAAGGTGCAGAACTCGGGACGGTCGATGACGTTGACGGGTACGCCGGCCTCGCGAGCAGCGGCAAAGATGCGCGCGGCCTCTGCCTCGTCCGCCGCGGCGGCGACAACCACAGCAGCGCCTCCGAGGCACGCGCCTGACCAGGTGGTATCGCATGATCGTCACGGCGCCACCCGGCGGATCAGCCGCAAGCGCTTCCATCTCCGAACAGGTGTCGCGAGCCCAGACCTCGACGCTCGCGCCGGCGGCCGATAGCAACTCGGCCTTCCACGCTGCAGCCTCGGTGCCGCCGATGACGACGGTGCGCCGTCCCTCGAGCGGGAAGAACAGCGGGAGCGTCGCCAGGCGCTCCATCCGGCGCGGCCGCTTGGGCGTGGGAACGCGCGCGGGCTGGTCTTCAAGCAAGCTCACGCACGGTCTCCTTGACGGCGATCAGGCGGCGGATCTCGGGAATGCATGAGCCGCAGTTGGTGCCGGCGCCGAGGTGGCGGCCGATCTTTTCCACGCTGCGGTGGCCTGCGTGCGCCGCCGCCTCGATCCGTTTTGCGCCCACCTGAAAGCACACGCACACCGTTGCTCCGTCATCGACCGCGCCTTCGGCGGGACTGCCAGCGAGCAGGTCACGCCGTTCACTCGGGGCAATGGACGGAGCGTCGAAGCGCGACTTCAGCCATTCGGGCGAGGGGAGCTTCGGGCCTGGCTCCGACGAAAGCGAGCGCAAGAAGGCGTCCATCCTGGAGTACCGCCGCGCGATGCGTGCCGGCGCCGGCATCGTGGAACGTCATCAGTTCGCCCGCCGGCAGGATGGCGCGCAGCCACGCGGCCCATCCTTCGGGCGGTCCGATCCAGCGCGAAGTTGAGGATATGCCCGAAGGTCGCGCGTGCCTGCGCCCAATAGGCGAGCGCATCCGGGCGGAGCGCCTGGCGCGATAACAGGAACCCATAGTGGGTGGCCGGCTGCGATGCGATACGCGCCGGTGTCGCCTTCGCCTCGGGCTGCCCGGAGAAGGGATCGGTGTCCGCCTGCACGAGCGCGCCGACGCGGCCCGCCGAGCTGTTCTCGGCCGACCAGTGCATGGGCACGAAGATCGTTCCGGGCTGCTGGCCCTTGTTGACCAGGACCCGCAGGACCGCGGCGCCGTGCCGCGTCTCGACCTTCGCCAGCGTCCCCTGCTCGAGGCTCAGCCGGACGGCATCGTCGGGATGAACTTCGACGAACGGCTCCGTGATGTGGGTGGAGAGGCGCGGCGACAACCCTGTTCGGGTCATCGTGTGCCACTGGTCGCGAATGCGGCCGGTGTTGAGGACGAGCGGCCATTCCTGTGAAACGGCGTTGCGCAGGCGCGGGGGCGAAATCGCAACGAAGCGCGCCTTGCCGTCCGCCGTGAAGAAGCTGCCGTTGGCAAACAGCCGAGCCGTCGGCGCCGCGCCCTCGCGCTGCGGCCACTGGAAGGGCTCCAGCGTGTCGAACGCGGCCTTGCCGTCCGGCACGGCGCCGGAGATGTCGAACGCGCGCCGTCCGCCGTTCTCGAAGCCGGAAAGCCGCGCGTGCTCTGCAAAGATTTCATCAACGGCCTGATAGGCAAACGCACTGCCGTGACCGAGCCGGCGGGCGACCTCGCACATGATCCACCAGTCCGGCCGGGCGCTGCCGGGCAGGGGCAGAAACGCCCGCTGGCGCGAGATGCATCGCTCGGAGTTCGTCACCGTCCCGTCCTTCTCGCCCCAGGCGGCCGCGGGCAGCCGGACGTGCGCACGCGTCACCGTGTCGTTGCCGGCGACGTTCTCGGACACGACGAGGAGGTCGAGCTTGGCCAGCGCCTCCCGCACGGCATCGGCCCGCGGCAGGGACACCGCCGGGTTCGTGCCCATCACCCACAGCGCCTTGATGCGTCCGTCGGCGATCGCATCGAACATGTCGACGGCTTTCAGGCCCTGGCCGCTGACGAGGTTTGGCGCATTCCAGAACCGGCGGACGCAGTCGCGCTCGGCGTCCGAGAAGCCCATGTGCGCCGCAAGCATGTTGGCGAGGCCGCCGACCTCCCGTCCGCCCATCGCGTTCGGCTGCCCGGTGAGCGACAGCGGACCGGAGCCCGGCTTGCCGATGCGGCCGGTGGCGAGGTGGCAGTTGATGATCGCGTTGACCTTGTCGGTCCCCTGCGCCGACTGGTTGATGCCCTGGCTGTAGCAGGAGACGACGCGCGGGGTTCCCGCGAACCAGCCGTAGAAGACCGCAATCGCCTGGCGGTCGAGACCCGTTGCGCTGGCAACCGCATCGAGAGACGGCGCGAGCTGGCAAGCGCGGCGCAGGGCCCACGCGAAGCCGCGCGTATGATCCTCGACGAAAGGAATATCGATCAGGCGCCGCTCGGCGAGCCAGACCAGCAGGCCGCTCCACAGATAGCCGTCGGTGCCGGGCTTGATCGGCAGATGCAAGTCGGCGCCCTCGCAGGTCGCCGTGCGGCGTGGATCGATGTTGACGAGCCGCACGCCGCGTTCGGCACGCGCGGTCTGCATGCGCTGATAGAGCACCGGATGGCACCAGGCCGCGTTGGAGCCCGCCAGCACGATGAGGTCGGTCAGTTCCAGATCGTCGTAGCACTGCGGCACGACGTCGGCGCCGAAGGCGCGGCGGTGTCCGGCAACGGACGAGGCCATGCACAGGCGCGAGTTGGTGTCGACGTGCGGCGTGCCGATGAAGCCTTTCGCCAGCTTGTTGGCGACGTAGTAGTCCTCGGTGAGAAGCTGGCCGGAAAGATAGAAGGCGATGGCCTCCGGCCCGTGCGCGGATCGCACGGCCTGCAAGCGCCGCGCAACCTGGTCGAGGGCGTGGCCCCAATTGGTGCGCGAGCCATCGACGATCGGGTGCAGCAGCCGGGTGTCCAGACCCAGCGTCTCGCCAAGTGCCGAACCCTTCGAGCAAAGCCGCCCGGCGTTTGCCGGATGGTCCGGGTCGCCTTTGATCGCGGCGCCGCCCTTGCCGTCAGGCGTGGCAAGCACGCCGCAGCCGACGCCGCAGTACGGGCAGGTGGTGCGAACCGTCGCGCTCGCCGTGGGCTGCGTCCAATCGGACGGCTTGAATTCCACGGTCATCAGTAGACATCCGCCTGGTAGCGGCCGGCGACCTTCAGCTCGGCGACGAAGTCCCTGGCTGCCGCTTCGTTCATCTGGCCGGCCTTGGCGGAGATCTCCACGAGCGCATCCTCGACGTCCTTGGCCATGCGCTTGGCATCGCCGCAGACGTAGACGTGGGCGCCGTCCTTGAGCCATGACCACAGCTCCGGCCCGGCTTCGCGCATGCGGTCCTGTACGTAGACCTTGGCAGCGCCGTCGCGCGACCAGGCGGTCGACAGCCGTGTCAGCGTCTTGCCGGCGAGCATCTCCGTAAGCTCGTCGCGATAGAAGAAGTCGGTCGCTTCGTGCTGATGTCCGAAGAACAGCCAGGCGCGGCCCGACGCCTTGGTCGCCTTGCGATGCCAGAGGAACGAGCGGAACGGGGCGATGCCGGTGCCGGGACCGACCATGATGATCGGCACCGCGCCATCCTTCGGCAGCGCGAAGCCGTGCGCTTTCTGGATGTACACCTTGACCCGAGCGTTCAGCTCGACGCGATCCGCCAGGAACGTCGAGGCAACTCCGAGACGCTGCCGCCCGCCGATGTCGTAGCGCACACCGTCGACCGTGAGATGGAGCTGGTCAGGTGTCGAGAGCGGACACGAGGCGATGGAATAGAGCCTCGGCTGTAGCGGCTCCAGGCATTCCACGAACGCTTCCGGGTCGGGATGGACAGGTGCGAACTTCTCCAGCACGGCCAGCACATCGAGGCTCGCCGCATCGCCGTCGGGGTCCTCGCCTTTGGCCAGCAGCTTCGCTTTCTGGCGCCGCTCGCCGCCGACAAGGTAGCTCATCAGCTCGAACAGCATGTCGGGCGCGAGACCGAGCGAATAGTCCTCGATCAGCGCGTCGCGGATCGGCTTGCCGCCGACCGGGAAATCGGCAGGCACGCGCAGGGCGGCGAGGATCGCATCCGCCAGCGCCGGATCGTTCCTGGGGAACAGCCCGAAGCTGTCGCCGGGCGCATAGCGCAACCCGGTGCCGGCAAGGTCGAACACGATGTGGCGCGTATCCTTCTCGGAACCGTCGCCATTCAGCCGCGTCGTGGAAACGAACCTCGCTTCGACGGGTGCGTCCCGCGTGCCTGCTTCGGGAGGCATGGCCTCGGCGGGTGATGGCGCTGTCGCCGGTTCGGCGTCGGCGAGCGCCGCCGGCGCCGCTTCCAGCAGCCGCTTCAGCATGCGGCTCGTTTCCTTGCCGCCGGGTGCGCAGAGGTTGAGCTTGGCTTCCTTCCCGTCCGCAATCGCCTTCGAATAGGTCTCGCACAGGTAGCCGCACTGACCGCAGTCCTGCTGCGCCATGGCCGCGAACAGGCGGCGCGGCAGTGGCTTGCCATCGGCGAGTATCATGCGCTCGTCGATAGCCATCGCGGCATCGTGCCAGGGCGCGCCGTCGTCCTCGCCGAGCGCCTTGGCGGCGGCATCCGGCATCGCGCCATCGAGTGCGGTGGCAGCCGGCTTTACATCGAGCGACAGCAACCCGGCGAAGAACCCGTTGAGCCAGGCGCGCTGCTCGATGGAGAAGGGCGCAGTTTCCGGGATCATCACTTCGGAAGGTGCGGGGATCTTCGTCTGAACCGTCATGCTGCTCCCTCGATCGGAACAGCATCGGCCATTGCCTTCAGCGCGCCGATCTCATGGCGTCGCGTGAAAGCCAGAAATGTCTCCTCGCCGCTGCGGCCGGCCAGGTAGGCCCGCAGGATACGCTCGACACTCTGGGGGCAGTCTTCGACCTTCACGTCGCGATAGAGCTCGCGGGCGATACCGGCATCGGGGCCGAAGCCGCCGCCGACATAGATGTGGAAGCCCTCGACGGTGTCCTCGCCGGAGTCGTCGACCGGCACGCGGCAGGCCAGCATGCCGATGTCGCCGATGTAGTGCTGGGCGCAGGAATGCGGGCAGCCCGTGAGATGAATGTTGATCGGGTGTATCGAGCGCCACCCTCGGCTCGACCCAGTCGGCAATCGCCATCGCCGTGTCCTTGGTGTTGGACGAGGCGAATTTGCAGCCGGTGTTGCCCGTGCAGGCAATCAGACCCGCGCGCACGCTGGAGGCCTTGGAGGTGAGGCCGATCTCGCGCAGGCAAATCTCGGCGAGTTCCGCGTTCTCTTCTGCAATGCCGGAGATCAGCAGGTTCTGCCAGACCGTCAGGCGGATATCGCCGTCGCCGAGCTCGCGCGCGATCTTGGCGAGCCCGCGCATCTGCTCGACCGTCATTTTGCCGACGGGCAGAACGACACCGGCCCAGACTTTGCCGGCTTGGCTTTGCGCATGAATCCCGACGTGCGCCTTGCGATCCTGGCGGTTGGGCGCCGAAACCACGCGGGCCGGTAGCCGCACGAGTTGGCGGCCGAGCTTGGCTTCCACCTCGGCCAGAAACTTGTCGTGCCCCCAGGCGTCGAGCACGTACTTGAGGCGCGCCTTCTTGCGATCGGTGCGGTCGCCGTGATCGATGAACACGCGCACGATGGCATCGGCCACCGCTATCGCCTCGTCCGGCTTGACGTAGACTTCGCCGTATTTCGCGAAGTCCTCGTGGCCCGTGATGCCGCCGAGGCCGAGCCGGAACCACACGCCGGCATCGACACCGGCGCCTTCGTGCACCGTCACCGCCGTGAAGGCGATGTCGTTGGTATCCTCCAGCACGGGAATGATGCCGCCGCCGTCGAAGGCCACGTTGAACTTGCGCGGCAGGCCGTAGAGCGAGCGGTCGTTGAGGATGTGGTGATGCCAGCCTGAGGCAAAGGGACGGGTGTCGATCAGCTCCTGCGCGTCGATGCCGGCTGTGGGCGAGCCGGTGACATTGCGGATGTTGTCGGCGCCCGTCCCTTTGGTCGATAGCCCGAGGCTCGTCAGGCCCTCGATGAGGGGCACTGCGCCCTCGGGCATGATTTCGCGAATTTGCAGGTTGGCGCGCGTGGTGACGTGCGCGTAGCCGCCGCCGTAGCGCTCGGCCAGGTCTGCGACGCCCGCGAACTGCCAGTGCGAGAGGATGCCGTTCGGGAATACGCAGGCGGCACATGTAGGAGTTCTGCGCCGGCGCCACGTAGAACAGGCCGTGGAAGCGCCAGCGGAAGTTGTCGACGCCCTTGGGGAACTGGCCCTTCGCGCTCTCGGCCTTGAAGCGCGCGTAGGCATCGAAGGGATGCTCGTCGCGCTTGGCCTTCTCTTCGGGCGACAGCTTCTTGCCGGCGGCCTCGAAGCGCGCCATGGCGGCGAGGTGCTCCTTGTCGGGCCCCGATGGCGCAGCCGCGCCACCTTCGGCGCCCAGCGGCTTGAGCCCTTGCGCGGCGCGGCGCGCCTGCACGCCCGAGACGAAGCCTTCGAGATAGCGGCGCTGGTCTTCGGTGAAGTCCTGCGCGCTCATGGCTCAGGCGGCCTCCGCGTGCGCCTTGCCGAACGCCAGCAAGGGCCGGAAGCGGGAGAGCGGCAGCGCCTGGCCGATGAGATCGCGATACCAGAAGGCATCCGAGGTATCGCCGAACAGCACGACGCCGGCGAGGCGATTGTCGCGCACCACGAGCTTGCGATAGGTAGCCGGCGCCCTCGTCTTCCAGCACGATGGTTTCGGCGCCCGTCGCCCTCGAAGTCGCCCATGGAATAGACGGGCACGCCGGACACCTTGAGGCTCGTCGCCATCAGCGAGCCCTCGTAGCGCGCGGGGCGGCCCGACGAGATAGCGGGCGAGCGCCTTGGCCTGCTCGTAGACCGGCTCGACGATGCCGTAGCAGGTGCCGCGATGCTCGGCGCACTCGCCGATGGCGTAGACGCCGGGCCAGTTGGTCTCGAGCTTGTCGTCGACCTTGATGCCGCGGCCGATCTCGATGCCGCCGCTCTCGGCCAGCGCCGTCTCGGGCCGGATGCCGGCCGCCATCACGACGAGGTCGGCGGGAAAGCTGCGGCCGTCCTTCAGCACCACGCGCTCGGCTTTGCCGTTGCCTTCGATCGCTGCGGTCTGTGCCTCCAGAACGACCTCGATGCCCTTGCTCTCCACGGCCGCCTTGAGCAGCTGCCGCCGCGCGGGCATCGAGCTGCCGCTCCATCAGGCGCGGCATGATGTGGATGAGCGTCACCGCGAGCCCGCGTTTGGCAAGCCCGCACGCGGCTTCGACGCCGAGCAGACCGCCGCCAATCACGACGGCGCGCGATCCTGGTCGAGCCTGCTGCAGTGACGTCGACATCATCGAGATCGCGGAAGGTGATGAACACCAGGCAGCACGTGCCCCGGTACTGGCAGGCGGATGGCTTTCGAGCCCGTCGCCAGCACCAGGCGGTCGTAGCCGAGCCGCGTACCGTTGGAGAGCACCACCTCCTGCCGCGCCGGACGCAGAGCCGGACGCCTCGACGCCGCCGAGCAGGCTGCACGCCCTTCTCGCCGTACCAGGCGGCCGGCCGCAGCTCGATATCCGCGTCCTGCGCCTCGCCGGCCAGCAGGCTCGACAGCAGCACGCGGTTGTAGGGCGGATGCGGCTCCTTGGCCGCCATCACGATGTCGTAGCGGCCAGGGCACTGCTCGACGAGTTCCTCGACCAGCTTGAGGGCCGCCATCCCGCCGCCAACGACCACCAGCCGCTCGGGTCGTCGCCCCTCCAGGCGCACCGCAACCATGGGCTACCTCCGATCGCCGTCTGTCATCCTGGAATTGCGCGTCAGCGAAATATCCGCGACCCAGGGGCCGAGTGCGCACGCGATCGATCCGTTGTCCTGGGTCCCGGCTCTCGGGCTGACATCCTCGGCCGGGATGACAAGCACGTGCGCAATCATCGACCTACTCCGCCGCTTGCAGGGCCGGCGCCTTGTGGCGCGCATACAGGAACTCGATCACGCGCTGGCGGCACCGGATGTAGGTCTGGTCGGCCACCAGCTCGAGCCGCTTGCGCGGACGCGGCATCGGCACGTCCAGCACCTCGCCGATGCGGGCGGCCGGGCCGTTGGTCATCATGACGATGCGGTCCGACAGCAGCACGGCCTCGTCGACGTCGTGCGTGATCATCAGCACGGTGTTCTTGAGTTGGGAGTGGATCACCATCACCGAGTCCTGCAGGTGCGCGCGCGTCAGCGCATCGAGCGCACCGAACGGCTCGTCGAGCAGCAGCACCTTGGGTTCCATGGCCAGCGCGCGGGCGATGCCGACGCGCTGCTTCATGCCGCCGGAGATTTCCGCCGGGCGCTTGTCCTTGGCATGCGCCATCTGGACCAGCTCGAGGTTGTGCATGGTCCAGTCGTGCCGCTCCTTGCGCGACTTGGCGGCCGAGAACACCTTGTCCACGGCAAGCCGCACGTTGTCGTAGACGGTGAGCCACGGCAGCAGCGAGTGGTTCTGGAAGACGACGGCGCGATCCGGCCCGGGCTCGTTCACTTCCTTGTTCTCCAGCAGCACGCCACCCACCGTGGCGCGCGTGAGGCCCGCAACGATGTTGAGCAGGGTGGACTTGCCGCAGCCGGAGTGGCCGATGATGGAGACGTACTCACCCTTCTCGATGCTGACGGTGATGCCGCTCAGCACCTCCGTCTCCTGCGCGCCGCGGGTGAAGGTTTTGTCGACGTGGTCGATCTTCAGGTAGGACATGTGCGGCTCCTTCAGCTGGCAGCGGTGCCGCGTGTGACGATGTTGGCGATCATGGCCACGACCCGGTCGAGCACGAAGCCGATGGCGCCGATGTAGACGAGCGCCACGACGATGTCGGCGAGCCTGGACGAGTTCCACGCATCCCAGATGAAGAACCCGATGCCGACACCGCCCGTGAGCATCTCGGCCGCCACGATCGCGAGCCACGAGAGGCCGATGCCGATGCGCAGGCCCGTGAAGATGTAGGGCGCCGCCGACGGGATCATGATCTTGGTGAAGAACTCGAGCGGGTTCAGCCGCAGCACCAGCGCCACGTTGCGGTAGTCCTGCGGGATGTTGCGGATGCCGACCGCGGTGTTGATGATGATCGGCCAGACCGACGTGATGAAGATCACGAAGATCGCCGACGGCTGGCTGTCGCGGAAGGCCGCCAGCGAGATCGGCAGCCAGGCCAGCGGCGAGATGGTGCGCAACACCTGGAAGATCGGGTCGAGCCCGCGCATGGCCCACACCGACTGGCCGATGATGGTGCCGAGCGCGATGCCGATGAGGCCGGCCAGGCCATAGCCGATGGCGACGCGCTGCAGCGAGGTCAGCACGCGCCAGCCGAGCCCGATGTCCTGCGGACCCGTGACGAAGAACGGATCGACGATCAGGTCCTTGGCCTCGGTCCAGATCTTGGTGGGTGCCGGCAGCGTGGCGCCGGGCCGGTTGCACAGCAGCTCCCACACCAGCAGGATCAGCGAGAGTGTTACCAGCGGCGGCAGCACCGCTGCCGCGAACGCCGACAGGCGCGGCAACAGGCGGGCTTTGCAGAAACTCGCGTTGCGCGGCTTCAGGCGAACGACATCGGCTCTCGGGACCAGTACCGGAATGGCCGTTGCAGCCTGGGCCTTGAGCATGGGCATGTTCATCGGCGCTCTCTCCGTGAAATGGGGGTATGCGGTGCCGTTGCGCGTCACACGGTGGCGCGCTTGATCGACAGCGATTTCAGGTACGCCATGTGATCGGCAGGATCGAAGGTCTTGCCGTCGAAGAACTTCTCCACGCCGCGGCTGTCGCCGGTGGGATGATTGGCGACGCCGATCACCTTGGCGGCCTCGATCCAGAGGTCGGAGCGGTTCGTGCGGTCGACCAGCGCACGGACGTCGATGTCCGGTTCGAACTTGCCCCAGCGGATGTTCTCGGTGACGAACCACCGATCCAGGCTCTTCCAGGGATAGGAGACGTCGCCGTTCTCGCCCCAGAACTTCATCAGAAGGTTGGTGGCCTTCTCGACGCGGCCGCGGCCGTAGTTGATGTCGCCCCTGATGCGGCCGATGATGTCGGGCACCGGAACGTTGAACCACTGGCGACGGCCGATGATCTCGGCCATCTCCTGCTTGTTCTCCATCTTCTCGCACCACTGCTGCGCTTCCATCGTCGCAGCCATGATGGCAAGCGCCGCCTTGGGATTGGCGTCGACCCAGTCGGCGCGCATGCCCAGCACCTTCTCGGGATGCTTGAACCAGATCTCGCCGGTGGTGGCCGGCGGTGAAGCCGATGTCCTGGTTGACGAGCTGCTCGTTCCACGGCTCGCCGACGCAGAACGCGTCCATGTTGCCGACCTTCATGTTCGCAACCATCTGCGCGGGCGGCACCACGATGGTCGAGACGTCCCGGTCCGGGTCGATGCCGCCGGCCGCCAGCCAGTAGCGAATCCACAGATCGTGCGTGCCGCCGGGGAAGGTCATGGCGACCTTCACTTCCTTGCCCGGCCGCCTTCTTGGCGGCGAACGCATCCTTGAGCGCGGAACAGTCGGTGCCGACGTTGAGGGCCTTGTACTCGTTGGAAACCGAGAGGCCTTGGCAGTCGAAGTTGAGGTTCATGCAGCGTGTACATCGGCAGCGGCTGATTGTTCTGGATCACCTTGCCGGTCGTGTAGAGGTGCACCTTGGGACGCAGCAGATGCGCGCCGTCGATGCCGTTGGCCTTGGTGCCGAGCGCCATGTTGTCCCGCGTGGCGCCCCAGGAGGCCTGCTTGAGGATCTCCATGTCCGGCAGGCCGTGCTTGGCGTAGAAGCCCTTCTCCTTGGCGATGATGAGCGGCGAGGCATCGGTCAGCGCGATGTAGCCGAGCTTGGTGCCTTTCACTTCCGGCCCGGCTCCCTGCGCGAACGCGCCCGCGGGAAATGCGACCTTCACTGCCGACATCAGCGCCGCCGTCGCCGCGGTGGCGGATGCCGACTTCATGAGATCGCGGCGGCTGAGCGCCGGCGGTCGTCGCGGTCGATTTGCTCATTCTCTTCATTGCGATCGTCGTCCTTTCCCCGTGGTCCGACGGTCGCCCTCTCGTGCGCGCCTTCGGCCAACAAAAAAGCCGCATCCCCAGGACCGCTGAAACGCGTGTCCTCCTGGGTGAGCGGCGTTGCCTCTTGGTCCGTCGTTGGACCGTGGATGCCGGCGCTGGCATCCATTCAGCTGGATAATTTCAAGACTTCGTGCCAGATGGACCGAGGTCCGGAAAATTGCCTCGTAAATACTTGATTTGGCGGGCGGCGTGCTCACGGCATCGGGCCGCCGCGCATTGCCTTCTCCGCCCGCAACCTGCCAGCATTTTGTGCAGTGCAGCAGAGTCCGTGCGTCAGCCGCCGCGCTTGATGCTCCAGGCGGACAGATGACCGGCGATGTCAGCCGGATCGAAGGACGGGCCCCGTGAAGGCGCCGATGCCGTCGGCCGGTTCGCCTGCGTATGATGCGCGCTCCGACCGTGCCGAGGGCCGCATCGTAGAGGTCGGGCCGCAGGACCGCCTGTCGCAGCGGCCAGGTGCTCGGGCGACAGTGGTGCCTGTCCCCAGCGCACCATCTGGGCGTACAGCCATGCCGCCTGCAGCGGGTCGGGGCGGGCCGCGCCGTGGCGGCCCACCAGCAGGTAGCGGTCGCTCGCCCGCATCGATCCCGAGGGCGTCACCTTGAGGTTGCCATCCAGCGTGCGGCGTACCACCTCGGCTGCGACGCCGATGCGGCCGGGCGCCGCCAGGATTTCGGCGACCTCGTCGCGGTTGCGCGTATCCTCGATGAAGGTCGCCGCCTGCTGGTGTGCGCGCA
This sequence comes from uncultured Alphaproteobacteria bacterium, assembly GCA_963782855.1. Classification (GTDB taxonomy): domain Bacteria; phylum Pseudomonadota; class Alphaproteobacteria; order Rhizobiales; family Hyphomicrobiaceae; genus AWTP1-13. Next base: position 84,408 of record CAWALW010000023.1, read on the forward strand.
CGAGACGAAGCAGGGCTTCCGGGTTTTCCTCCGACCAGGACTGGCGGACGGCGAGCAGCTTCTCGCTTGCGCGCGCGAGGATCTCGGAGACGAAGTGCAGGATGACGCCGATGCCGAGGTCGACTGCCACCGAGTTCCATGGCGCGCCGACGCAGAAGCCGTCGACGTGACCGTTCGCAAGGCTCTCCACCATGTACGGCGGCGGCAGCACCACCAGGCGCACGTCCTCGTCCGGGTCGACGCCGCCCGCGGCCATCCAGAACCTGATGTGATAGTTGTGCGTGGAGAACGGGAAGGTCATGCCGAAGGTCAGCGGGTCCTGCCCTCGCGCCTTGCGCGCCGCCACCACGCGGCCGAGCGCGCGCGCCGAGACCATCGGATCTGAGAGATCGCCATCGGCCGCCTCGGCGATCGCTGCATGCAGCGACGGGCGTGACCGTTATGGCGTTGCCGTTGATGCCCAGGCAGAACGGCGCAACGATCGGGACCTTCACATGGCCGATGCCGAGGCTGGAAGCGATTGCGACCGGCGCGATGAGGTGAGCCGCATCGAACAGATCCGATGTTGAGCTTGTCGCGCACGTTCGACCACGACACCTCGCGCACCAGCTCGACATCCAAGCCTTCCTGGGCCGTGAAGCCCTTGTCCACCGCCACGATCAGGGCGGCCGCGTCGGCGAGCGGGATGAACCCGATGCGGAGCTTCTCTACTACGCTTCATTTCAGAAGGTCCGATGCTGTCACGACCGCCTGCGCCACATC